>NZ_CP022889.1:0-735000 GCF_002269345.1 Tsuneonella mangrovi | reverse complement strand
CGAGTTCGTATCGGGTTCCGACGAGGACGGCGGTGGTCGTTGGCAGTTCGCGCGCGAAGTGCCGCAGGATGGCTGGCCACTGGCGTGGAACGAAGTGCGCTTTACCGCCAGTTGCACTCCGTTCCGCCATCTCGGCTTCTTCCCCGACATGGACCCGGTGTGGCGCTGGATGCGCGGGCAATTGGCCGGGCGCGACGATGCGCAAACGCTCAACCTGTTCGGCTATACCGGCGTTGGCAGCCTGGCGCTGAGCGCGCACGGGCCCGTCGCGCACGTCGATGCCAGCAAGAAATCGATCGCGCAGGCGCGCGAGAACGCCCAACTGGCGGGAATGGCCGAGCGCCCGATCCGCTGGCTGGTCGACGACGCCGCCAAGTTCGCCGCGCGCGAAGTGCGGCGCGGGCGGCGTTATGACGGGATCATTCTCGATCCGCCCAAGTTCGGGCGCGGGCCGAACGGCGAGACCTGGCGGATCGAAGAAGGGCTTGCGCCGCTGGTTTCCGATTGCCGCCAACTGCTCGACGGTGACAGCCGCTTCCTGTTCCTCACTGTCTATGCGGTGCGAATGAGCAGCCTTGCGCTGGGCGGATTGCTCGCGGAGCTGTTTGCTGGGCTACCGGGCAAGATCGAGCATGGCGATCTTGCCGTGCGCGAGGAGGGGGAAGGCGCGCGTCTGCTTCCGACCGCGATCTTCGCGCGATGGTCGAATCCGGGCTAAGGGCAATTGATGGCTGATTCGCTCACGCTTGAAGTTGCCGACCTCGAGGTCGACGTGCTGACCGGGATCTATTCAGAAGAGACCGGCAAGCCGCAACCGCTGCGCATTTCGATCACCGCCGAAATGAAGCCGGCGGACCACTACGCGCACGATACCCCGCTCGAAGCGAGCAAGAACTACATGGACCTGAAGTTCGCGGCGACGCAGGCCTTGCCGCCGGGGGTTCATTTCAAGCTGATCGAAGCGGTGGCGGATCATATCTGCGAGACGCTGTTCGTCGCCGACGCGCGGGTCTCCGCCGTGACGGTCAAGATCGTCAAGCTGGCGATCGCCGAGGCGGATGAGAAGATCGGGATGACCCTGCGCCGGGAACGCCGCTGATGCCGCAGGCGGTACTGCGGATCGATACCCTTCCCGAGGGCGCGCTGGCTGCCGCATCCCGCTTTCATGCCGAATGGCTCCCTCGCGTGCTGGCCGCAATCGCCAATGCGGAAGACGGGCTGGTAATCGTGATGCCGCCTGCGGCTTACGATCATCGCGACTGGCGCCTTGCGGCGGTTCGTGATCTTGCACGCAAGGCCGCTCCCAAACGCGTCAATCTCGTGGCGGGAGGCAGCGGTGAAGCGCTTGCCGAAGCGCTCGCCTATCTCGACCGTGCGCCGGGCGTCACTGGCCAGTACCTGCCGCTTATCAGTAAGGGTGATAGCCACGCAGGCGGAATTGCGGCAGGGTAGCGCGATGCTCGTCGACCAGTTCCAGCGCCAGATAACCTACCTGCGCCTCTCGGTTACCGACCGGTGCGACTTGCGCTGCAGCTACTGCATGCCCGAGGCTATGAAGTTCCTCCCAAAGCGTGAGGTGTTGAGCCTCGAAGAGCTGCACGGGCTGGCGCTGGGGTTCATCGATCGCGGGATTCGCAAGATTCGCATCACCGGGGGCGAACCGTTGGTGAGGCGCGACGTGATCGAGCTGATCCAGGCGCTGGGGCGCAAGCTGGGCGACGGTCTCGACGAGCTGACGCTGACCACCAACGGCACCCAGTTGGCGCAGCACGCGGTGGCGCTTGCCGGGGCCGGAGTGCGGCGGATCAACGTCTCGCTCG
Source organism: Tsuneonella mangrovi (assembly GCF_002269345.1). Classification (NCBI taxonomy): domain Bacteria; kingdom Pseudomonadati; phylum Pseudomonadota; class Alphaproteobacteria; order Sphingomonadales; family Erythrobacteraceae; genus Tsuneonella; species Tsuneonella mangrovi. The sequence goes on along the minus strand of NZ_CP022889.1, from coordinate 733,180 downwards.
ACACGCTCGACCGAGAGAAATTCGCGATGCTCTCCCGCCGCGACCGTCTGCCGCACGTACTCGCCGGGATCGCGGCGGCGAAGGCAGCGGGGCTCGCGGTCAAGATCAACGCGGTCGCGCTCAAGGGGATCAACGAGCACGAGCTGCCGGACCTGATCGAGTGGGCGCATGGCGAAGGGCACGACGTCACGCTGATCGAAGTCATGCCGCTGGGCGAGATCGAGGGCGACCGGGTCGACCATTACCTGCCATTGCCTGCAGTTCAGGACGCGCTGGAAGAGCGCTGGACGCTCAGCCCGACCGACTACCGCACGGGAGGCCCGGCACGGTATTTCGACGTAGCGGAGACCGGCGGTCGGCTGGGTCTGATCACGCCGCTGACCAACAACTTCTGCGCCGGATGCAACCGCATTCGCGTGACGACGACCGGGCAGCTCTATCCCTGCCTCGGCGGCGGGGAGCGGGTCGATCTGCGTGCTGCGATGCGCTCTGGCGACCCCGACGCGGCGCTGGCGACTGCGCTCGACGAAGCGATGCTGATCAAGCCCGAGCGGCACCACTTTGCGATCTCGGAGCGCGGTGCCGATCCGGCTCAGCCGCGCCACATGTCCGTCACCGGAGGCTGATCGAGTGGCGGTGAAGGTGCTTTTCCTCGGCCCCTTGCGCGATCTGGCCGGAATGTCCGAAACCGAGATGGCCGCTCCGCTGAGCTGGAGCGGGTTGCTGGCCGCTGTTCCCGAAGCAGTCGCTGAGCAGTTACAGCTCGAACGGGTCAACGTCGCCTGTGGCGGCAAGGTGCTTGCCGACAAGACCGCACTTGCCGCGCAAGACGGCGATGAAGTGGCGCTCCTGCCGCCTGTCAGCGGCGGCTAAGATGCAAATCGCGGTGCCTGCCGATGTGCGGCTGCTCGACGCCGGATTGGAGCCCAGCGCAGCCCTCGCGGCATTCTCGGCGGTCCACACTGCCAGCGGAGGGATTGCCAGCTTCTCCGGGCAAGTCCGTCCGGATGAAGCCGTCGAGGCGCTCGAACTCAGCCACTACGAGCCGCTTACCTTGCCTGAAATGGAGCGGCTGGTCGGCGTTGCACTTGAACGCTGGCCGCTCGATGGCGTGCTGGCGTGGCACCGGGTTGGGCAGATGGTGCTCGGCGATCCGATCGTGCTGGTCGCCGCCGCCTCCAAACACCGCCGCGATGCGATCGAGGCAGTCGACTTCCTGATGGACCACCTGAAATCCGCCGCATGGTTCTGGAAGCGCGAGAAGCGCGCCGACGGGTGGCATTGGATCGAGCCGCGCGATGCGGACTACGCGGACCGGGCGCGGTGGACCGATTGACCTGTCACCCGGGCAATCTAGCCCGCAAGCCCGCCAGCACCGAGTCTTCCTGACGGAGCAGGTCCAGGATCGTACCGCGCGCTGCGTCGGCATCATGCCGATGGGCCGCCGCCAGCGTATCGTCGACATACATCGCGTCGACGTCTGCCAGCGGGACTGCGACAAGGCTGCGCTTCGCGTCGAGGTCGGCTAGCGCGATTTGCGCGGTGGCCCAGCTGTCGCTGCCCGTTTCCCCGGCGGCGGCGACGAGTTGGACTGCCGCCGGGACCGCGCTTTCGAATTGCGCGTGCCTGTTCTGGGCGAGTGTGACGAGCGCTGCAATCTTCGCCTGCTGGTCTGCTGCAGAAGGAGCGTCTGGAACAGGTGCCAGACTCGGCGAATCGCTTGGTGCTACATCGGGCTGGAAGGTACCTTGCACCCGCTCGCCTGGGCGGATCGCTAGCGAGGGATAGTTCGACGGCGTCGCGCAGGCCGCAACGAGTGCCAGTGGGGCAAGGGCGAGGAGGCGCGTTATTGACTTCACTCGTCGGCCCATAGCACGCGCGACACGCCAATCCAGCATTGGCGCAATTCCGCCCCGGACGGCGTTGACTTGGCGCACCCTTTCCCCTAACGGCACCCATCTTTCCGAGCACCTGCCAATCGGCGGGTGGCCGGATGCGTCGCTCCCTAGGGGGCGGACCACACGAGATTGAGAGAAAACCACCATGTTCGCTGTAGTGCGCACGGGCGGCAAGCAATACCGGGTTGCCGCCGGAGACAAGATCGCGGTTGAGAAGCTGGCAGGCGATGCCGGCGACACCGTTACGCTGGGCGACGTCCTGCTCGCCGGCGAAGGCGACAAGCTGGCCGATGCCGGCAAGGTTGTCGTGTCGGCCGAAATCATCGCTCAGGCCAAGAGCGAGAAGGTCGTCGTGTTCAAGAAGCGGCGCCGCCACAATTATCGCCGCAAGGCTGGCCACCGCCAGCAGATGACCCTGCTGCGCATCACCGACGTGGGTGAGGGCAAGGCCGCCGCGAAGAAGGCGGCTCCGGCGAAGAAGGCCGAAGCTCCGAAGGAAGAAGCGCCTGCCAAGGCTGCTGCTCCGAAGAAGGCTCCGGCCAAGAAGGCTGCTGCCCCGAAGGCTGCTGCTGCCGAAAAGGCTCCGGCGAAGAAGGCCCCGGCCAAGAAGCCGGCCGCCAAGAAGACCGAAGACAAGTAAGGAAGGCACGAGACAATGGCACACAAGAAAGCAGGCGGTTCGTCGCGTAACGGTCGCGATTCCGTTGGCCGTCGCCTCGGGGTCAAGAAGTTCGGCAGCCAGGAAGTGATTCCGGGCAACATTATCGTGCGCCAGCGCGGGACCAAGTTCTATCCGGGCGCCAACGTCGGGATGGGCAAGGATCACACGCTGTTCGCCCTCACCGAGGGCCGCGTGCGATTCCACAAGGGCAAGCTCGGCCGCAAATACGTTTCGGTCGACATGCAGGCCCAAGCCGCCGAGTAAACCGGACGGACCGATAAAGGGGCCGTCCACGGGATGGCCCCCCGCCGGGACTCGAAAACCGGCACGAAGAGGGAGATGGGGCCAACCCGTCTCCCTCTTGTCGTATCTCCCTCACAACCCGGCGAATTCCGGTTCGCCGCAACGCCGTTGTCATGCGCCAGCCTTATCGGGCCAACGCATGGAGCCGAGGAGAGTGAGAGATGTTCCATCGCAGCGAGCGCCTGTTCCTGCGCCCTGCCTGGCCCGAGGACTGGCAGGCCGTGTTCGCCGGCATTGCCGACGAAGGGGTAGTGAAGAACCTCGCGCGTGCCCCATGGCCATATGAGCCCGACCATGCCCGCGCGTTCGTCTCGCGCGAGCACGATCCGTACTATCCTACGTTCCTGATGGTGTTGCCTGACGCCAATCGAGCGCAGCCGATCGGGTGCATCGGGATCCACGATCGCGACGGCGAGACCGAGCTCGGCTATTGGCTGGCGCGCCCGTGGTGGGGCCGTGGTCTCGCTACCGAGGCGGCTCGGGCGGTGTGCGACATTGCCTCAGCTATCGGCCATAAGCGGCTGATAGCAAGCCATTTCGTCGACAACCCTGCGTCGGGCAGGGTGCTGCGCAAGGCGGGCTTCCGTCCGACCGGAATCGTGCGTCCGCACGTCTCACTCGGCCGTGGCGGCGATGCCCCGGCGGTGGAGCTGGTGCGCGAGGCAGAGCAGGACGAGGACGGTGCGCCGCAAATGCGTGCGGCGTAGCCGTCACTCGATTTCGGGCCGAATCAGGCTGCGAGCACCGCGTCGGGAAACTCGCCGTCGGCGTACTGCGCGATCAACGCGCGATCGTCATGGTTCCACGGGTGGAAGCCGGGCAGGAAGTAGGCGAGCCACTGGCCGGTGATCTTGCGCAGGAAGCCGGGCTTGACCAGCAGGTAGGCCCAGATTTTCGCCTTCCACTTCCACCCTGTGAGACCATCCTGCGCGAGCAGCGCGGCGGTGTCCTGCACCCGGTGGTGGATGAACCGACGGGTGACGACGAGCATCATCAGGCTCTTCACCTTCCAGCGCTTCCAACGGCTCCAGTCGCGGGTCGCGTGCAGCCAGGTGTCGTAGGAAACGCCCTTGTGTTCGATCTCTTCCGCCGAATGCCAGCGCCACAGGTCGCCGAAATCGCCTTCCGCACCTTCGAGGTGGCGCGGATCGGCCAGCAGTTCGTGACCCAGCATCGCGGTAAAGTGCTCGAGCGCCATCGTTGCCGCGAGGTTGAGGATCACCGGGCGGTCCTTGGTCAGTGCGAGCATTTCCTCGACCCGCTTGTCGATGAAGGCGACGTCATAGCCGCTCGCTTCGGCGAGCTTGTTGAACACGATATGTTCGCGGGTGTGGTTTATTTCCTGGCGGACGAACGCGCGGATTTCTGCCTCGAGCTTGGGATCGGCGCCGTCACGGTGCGCCTTGACCGCTTCGATGAAGAACGCTTCGCCGCGCGGGAATGTGGCGGACAGGGCGTTGAACCAGGCCGTTGCGACCGGATCGTCATTGAGCCACCAGTGGCGCGGCTGTGCGCCGCGCGCAAACCGGCGGTCGCGAACGGTGATGGTAAGGTCTTCAGGGGTAGGGGTAACCGATTTCACGTCGTCGAAGGTGACAGGCGCATTCATGGCGGAGCTCCAATTACTGACATGAATGTAAGTATAAATAACTTACACAAGTGTCAATAGTGGATTGTGCGACGCACAATTTACCCCTCGCAGAGGTGCGAAGACTTCAGAAAAAACAAGGAATTTGCCTCGTAGCGGCTATTCTGCGGGCATCACGGCAGCGGGATAATCGCTCTCGTATCGTTGGATCAGCGCCCTGTTGTCGTGCTTCCAGGGGTGGAAGCCGGGCATCAGGATCGCGGCCCACTCGAAGAACATCCGCCGCATCATGCCCGGCTTGAGCCACAGGAAAGCATAGAGCTTGCGCCGCGCGATGCGCTTGTCGAACCCGTCCTGCTCGAGCAGGCCGACCGCATCGCGGATGCGGTTGCCGAAATACTTCTTGGTGATGAGCGCCGCGACCAAAGCGCGGGTCTTGTAACGCTTCCACGCCGACCAATTGCGGGTGGCATAGAGCCACACGTCGTAAACCAGCCCCTTGTGCTCGATTTCCTCTGCCGCGTGCCAGCGCCACAGGTGCGCGACCTCCGGATCAGCCCCTTCGAGATAGCGCGGATCGGACAGCAGGCGGTTGCTGATGACGGCAGCGAAATGTTCGAGCGAGAAGCTGACCGCAAGGTAGAATTCGTCCGGACGTCCGTCGATCATCTCCAGCATGTCGTAGATCCCGCGATCGATCGACTCGACGTCGTAGCCGTGCGCGGCGGTCAGGCGGTTGAAAGCGACGTGTTCGCGGGTGTGGTTCACTTCCTGCCGCACGAAAGCCTTCACTTGCGCTTCGAGGTGTGGCGGCATCTTGCCGCGGAACTTCTTGAGCGTGTCGATGAAGAATGCTTCGCCGCGCGGAAGGCTGGCGCTGACCGAGTTGTACCATGCAGTCGCCACAGGATCGTTCGAGTGCCACCAGCGCGGGGGGCGGCTCTCGCGGCAGAACCGCTCGTCGCGCACGATCAGCTCGTGTTCGGCCGGAGTCGCGCTGGGTGGACCATTCGCGGGCTTGCCCGCAGCGACCGGGCGCTCTAGGCGTGCATGTTCGGTGTCGCTCATGATTATGATTTTATTAAGCATGTGAATCGATGGCAAGTCGCAAGCGCCTCAGCCCTGAAGAATCGCGCACCGCTGCGCTCGAAGCAGCACGCCACCTGCTGATCGAAACCGGGCCGCAATCGGTCACGCTCAAGGCGGTCGGTGGACGCATTGGACGCACGCATGCGAACCTGCTGCACCACTTCGGATCGGCTTCCGGCCTTCAGAAAGCGCTCGCCGCGCACCTCGCGCAAACAGTTTGCGCAACCATCAAGGAAGCGGTCGAGGCAAGCCGCGCGGGGTTGGGTTCGCCGCGCGAAGTGGTCGACCTGACATTCGATGCGTTCGACAAGGAGGGGGCCGGCGCGCTCGCCAGCTGGATGCTGCTCAGCGGCAACGAAGACGCGCTCGATCCGATTGTCGAGACGATCCACGAACTGGTCGACGAAATCGCCCCGGGGGAAGCGGCGACCCACGAAGGCGTCCAGGCGCTGCACGAAAACACCCTGACCCTTGTCCTGATGGCGCTGGGCGATGCGCTGATGGGCAAGGCGCTAGCGCGCTCGCTCAACTTGCCGGATACGGCAGCCCGGAACCGGGCCGAGCGGCTGCTGCGCGAGTCGCTCGACGTGATCGATATCCCGTCCATCCGGGGCGAAGGCTAGGTAAACGGCATCGCCAACCTGCGAAAAGGTCGCGAATCCAAGAAAATAGCATCAAAAGCGCGACGAAACGCCCCACAATGGTGTCGAAAAGCGCCTTTACGGGGTTGCTTAGACGCGGCGGGACCGCGATGCGCCTAGGGTCAGCGGCGTAGGAAAGGGAGAAGGGCCGGATGGCAGATACGGTTCCAGCGTGGCTCGCGCCGGCATTGCGTTCGCCCCGAGGTGCACCTCGGCCGGCGCACGGTCGGCTGGCGATTGCCCGCATGGCCGATGAGAAGACGCTCGGGCGCGGCGGGTTCACGCTGTCGAGCCCGGCTTTTCGCGATGGCGAGGAACTCGATCCCTGCTTTACCGCCGACGAGGAGGACGCCGTCGCCCCGCCTCTGGAGTGGACCGCGCCGCCGCCCGGCGCGCACGAACTCGTGCTGGTAGTGGAAGATCCCGATGCGGTGGGCGACGACCCGTTCGTCCACTGGCTGGTCTGGGGCCTGCCTGCGCAGAAGGGAAAGCTGCTCGAAGGCGAAGTTCCGCCGCGCGTCGGCAAGAACGGGTTCGGCAATTCCGAATGGCTCTTGCCGCAGCCCCCGCACGACGATGAGGCGCACGATTACGTGTTCCAACTGTTCGCGCTCGACTTGCCTCTCACGCTGATGCCGGGCGCCGGAAAAGACGAGGTTTTCGCCGCAATCGACGGTCATGTGGTCGCTGCGGCGGTTTGCACAGGCAGTTATGCCCGGTCCGAAGCGGAGGAGGACTGGACCGAAGGCGACGATTTCGACTAACTTTTGACCATAACAAACACGAAAGGACCAGATTATGGCTGGTAAGAACAATGCACTCCAGAAGCCGGTCAACCTGACGCCGGAACTCGAAGCCGTTGTCGGCAAGGGTCCGATGACTCGCGCCCAGGTGACTTCGAAGGTGTGGGACTACATCAAGAAGCACGGCCTGCAGGACAGCAAGGACAAGCGCCAGATCAATCCCGATGGTGCGCTCGGCAAGGTGACCGGCTCGGCCCAGATCTCGATGTTCAAGATGACCGGTGCCGTTTCGAAGCACATGAGCTGATCGCTCCGGCGAACAGCACCTAGCGTTTCGTGTGGCGAGCGAACGGCCAATCGGTCGCTTCGCTCGCCCACAGCGCAGCCCAGATCAGCAGCGGTTGTGCGAGCAGTCTGGGGACATGATAGGCCAACCCCAGCCCGTGATCGGGGCGTGCCATGTCCAGCGCCATATGATGGAAGTTGGCGGGCCAGACACACAGAGCATAGAGTGCCAGACCAATTCCCGCCGCTCGCCGCAGTCGCGGTGACCATGGCTGCGACAATCCCACCGCACCGAGCAGTTCGGCGATTCCCGTCAGTGCGATGACGATCCCCGGGTAAGGCACCCAAGTCGGCGTGATCTTCACGAACGGCGCGGGCAGCATGATGTGCAGGTAGCCGGCGGCGGCATAGAGAACCGCCAGTAACCAGCGAGTGGCGCTACGTTTGCGAGTCACGTCAGAGTTTCCTCTCGTGCTGGTGCATCTCGCTTGCTTGGCCGCCTTTGCCCGGCTTCCAATCCGGCGGTGCGAGTTCGAACCCCGCGAACTCGAAGCCCGGCGCAACCACGCAGGACACAAGCGTATATCCTTCCTGGCCGCCACCAGCGAGTTCGGCTGCCTGCCACCAGTAGGGCGGGACGACGGCCTGGAGCAATCTGGTTGCGGTCGACGGCGGCCCGAGTTCGATCCGCTCCGCCGGTCCTTCGTCGGATTCGCACATTGACAGCATCAGCGGATCGCCGGCGTGCCACAGCCAAATCTCGGCGGCATCGACGCGGTGCCAATGCGAGCACTCGCCTGCCTTCAGCAGGAACAGGATAGCGGTCGACGATGCGCGTTGCCCGCTCGCAATCGGCGCACGCCACGTTTCCTTGAACCAACCGCCTTCGGGATGCGGTGCAAGGTCCAGTCGTTCGATGATCCTGTCGGCTTCGCTCACGGTTCCTCCGGTTGCTTGCAGATGGCCACGTTTGTAGCGTGAAGGTTGGAGATGGTCACACGTCCTAAGAAGGGTTACCACTTCTCCTGGGGAAATCGGTGAATGGGGGGCAAGGCAATGAAATACCTGGCGATCGGCATGGCGGCATTGATGGTGGCGACGCCGTCGTTCGCGCAGACCCCGCAACAGGTGGCTGAAGCTGCTTTATCTGAAGCACCGGTGTGGGACGGGCATAACGACGTACCCGAGCAGCTGCGTGAGCGGATGCGCGATGTCCTCGCCAGTTTCGACTTCAACGACACCACCGATGAGCCGGTCACTGAATACGGCGGGCCGTCGATGCACACCGACTTGCCGAGATTGGCCAAGGGGCATGTCGGGGCGCAGTTCTGGTCGGTCTATGTCAGCGCCGACCTGCAAGGTTCCGCGCCGGTGCAGGCCACGCTCGAGCAGATCGACGTGATCAAGCGGGTGGTGGCGCGCCACCCCGACCGGATGCAGCTCGCCACTTCGACCGCTGACGTGATTGCTGCGCGCAAGGCGGGCAAGATCGCTTCGCTGATCGGGATGGAGGGCGGCCATTCGATCAACGGCAGCCTCGCGGTCCTGCGGCAGATGTATGCACTCGGCGCGCGCTACATGACGCTGACCCACTCGAAAAACACCCCGTGGGCCGACAGCGCCACCGATACGCCCGCTCATAACGGACTCACCGACTTCGGCCGCGACGTAGTGCGCGAGATGAACCGGTTGGGGATGCTGGTCGATCTCAGCCATGTCAGCGAGAAAACGATGATGGATGCGCTCGACGTAGCCAAGGTGCCCGTGATCTTCAGCCATTCCGGCTCGCGGGCGGTCGATGGCCACTCCCGCAACGTTCCCGATGCCGTGCTGGCGCGCCTGAAGGACAACGGCGGGGTGGTGATGAGCGTCGGGTATCCGCCGTTCCTTAGCGAAAAGCTGCGCCAATGGGGTGCCGCCAAGGCGGGAGAGGAAGCCCGACTCAACGCATTGTGGCTCGGCCAGCCCGACAAGGCTGCCGCGGCGATGAAGGCGTGGGAAGCGGCCAATCCCGCTCCTCAGGCGACCATCAGCGACTGGGCCGACCATATCGACCATATCCGTGCAGTGGCCGGGATCGACCATGTCGGCGTAGGCGGCGATTACGACGGGATGGAAGTCGGGCCGGTCGGGGCAGAGGATGTGAGCGGGTATCCCGCACTGTTCACCGAACTCGCGCGGCGCGGATATTCGAAGACTGACCTCGAGAAGATATCGAGTGGAAACATCATGCGGGTGATGAAGGCTGCCGAAGCCTATGCGACAGCGCATCGTTCGGATCCGCCGATCGAGAATCCGACTGCGTTCTAGTCTCAGGCTACTGTCTTTCTCAGGTCATCGACGCGCGCGTTACTGCTGCTGTGTCGCGTGCCTGTTTTGCTCGATCTCGAGCATGCCATTGTAGCTGTAATTCTCGCTTCCGGGGCTGAGTTCGTCTGATTTGTTGGCCGCGATTGCATCGGGCATATCGTCATCCTGCGCCTTTTGTTGGGCAATTTGTGCGCTCACGTCGCCCTGGCCGGAACTGATCGGGTGGTCGGTCGCTCCGTTGATCCAGATCAGCGAGAGAGACGCGATGGCGAGGATCAGACCGACCCCCAGCACCCAACGAACGACACCTTCCTTCGAGCCGCCGCTGGCATGGGTTTCGGTTTCGACTATCTGGTCGGTTCGGGTGTTCATGGCTCACGATCTCCTGATCGGATTACCCGTCCGCCACTCCAACGATCCGGGCGAGCGAGCGTTCCGATCCGCTATGAGATCGTGTCAGTCGCGCAAGAGCTCGTTGATGCCGGTCTTGGAGCGGGTTTGCGCGTCCACCGTTTTGACGATCACAGCGCAGTAAAGGTTCGGGCCCGGCGTGCCGTCGGGCAAAGGCTTGCCCGGCAGCGAACCGGGCACGACCACTGCATAAGGCGGCACTTTGCCCATGTGTACTTCGCCGGTCGCCCGATCGACGATCTTGGTCGATGCGCCGAGATAGACGCCCATCGACAGCACCGCGCCTTCGCCCACCCGCACGCCTTCGGCAACCTCGGCGCGCGCGCCGATAAAGGCCCCGTCGCCGATAATCACCGGGTCGGCCTGGAGCGGTTCGAGCACGCCCCCGATGCCTGCGCCGCCCGAGATATGCACGTTCTTGCCAATCTGCGCGCACGAACCGACCGTCGCCCAGGTGTCGATCATCGCACCCTCGCCGACATATGCGCCGATATTGACGAAACTCGGCATCAGAACCGCACCGGGCGCGATATAGCTGCCGCGCCGCACCACAGCGCCGGGCACGACCCTGAACCCTGCATCGCGAAAGCGGTTGTCGCCCCAGCCGGCGAACTTGCTGGGAACCTTGTCGAAAGCGGGGGTGCCTGCGCTGCCGCCTTCCATCACTCGGTTGTCTTGCAGGCGGAAGCTGAGCAGCACGGCCTTCTTGAGCCACTGGTTGACGTGCCAGCCGCCGTTGCCGTCAGGCTCGGCCACCCGCGCATTGCCATCGTCGAGCAATTGCAGCGCCTCCGCAACGGAATCGGCCACCTCGACGCTACCGGGCGTGACCTCGGTCCGCGATTCCCACGCGGCATCGATGGCGGCGGCAAGCTGGGCGGTGTCGTCGGGCATAGCTGCAAATCCTGTTGGGTTGGTCGGGGAGGCGCTAGCGAGACCGGTGGCCCGCTGCAAGCCGATTGGGTGCGCGGCAATATGCAAAGGTCCATGAATTCGTGTTCAGGGACGCTTTAGCAATCCGTGCTATGGACTATCCGCTGCAAATTGCACCGTGGGACGCAGGCATGGGACGCAACGGAACATCGGCAAGTCGCAAAGCTGGAGCGCAAACGCGCTTGAGATGCGGTGTTGTGGCCCTCTTCGTTGTCGTCTTGAGCGGATGCGGCGGCTCCGGTGGAAGCGTTGCCTCGACTCCGCCTCCCACGACGACCACTCCTTCGACGCCGACTCCCACGCCATCGACGACCAACTTCAACACCACCGAATACCAGCAATCGACCGGGCCCGCGTTCCACAATGCAATCACCGCATGGCAGCAAGGAGCGACCGGACAGGGCATCAAGATCGGGATTGTCGATACAGGGATCGACACGACGACTTCCGAATTCACCGGACGGATCGATCCCAAGAGCGTCGATGTCGCCGGAACACGCTCGATCGACGACCAGGACGGTCATGGCACGCAGGTTGCGCTCGTAGCAGCAGCGGCGCGAAACAATTCCGGCGTAATGGGGATTGCCTTCGATGCCACGATCGTCGCTTTGCGGGCCGACCAGCCGGGGTCTTGCGCGACGTTCGACCCCAACAATCCGGATAGCGGCTGCCTGTTCGACGACACTGATATTGCCAAGGGGGTCAACCATGCGGTCGCAGCCGGAGCGACGGTGATCAACCTCAGCCTCGGTGGCGCGGACGGCATCACGGCAACGATGCAACAGGCGATCGCCAATGCCGCCGCAGCGGGCGTGGTGGTCGTGGTCGCAGCTGGCAATGGGGGGGATGGAAGCGATCCCAAGATCGACCCCAACAACCCCGATCCTTTTGCCAGCCAGGTCAGGGCTGCCGGTGGCGCCAATGTCATCATTGTCGGGTCGGTCAACGACAAAGGCGTGATCTCGAGCTTCAGCAACCGTGCGGGCAGCGACGCGGCCTATTACCTCACCGCGCTCGGCGAGGGAGTGTGCTGCGAATACCAGAACGGCACGATGCTGATCACCCACAAGGCCGATGGCGATTACGTCACGGTCCTGTCGGGCACGAGCTTTTCCGCGCCGCAAGTGGCGGGGGCGGTCGCACTGCTCAAGCAGGCTTTTCCCAACCTCACCGGTGCTGAAATGGTCAAGATACTGCTTGATTCGGCAACCGACGCAGGGGTGACAGGCGTCGATTCCACTTACGGTCACGGAATTCTCGACATTGCTGCCGCGTTTGCACCGCAGGGCACGACGACTATGGCGGGCAGCTCGACTCTGGTCCCGCTGGCCGACAGCGCGGCCGTCGCTTCCTCGGCGATGGGCGATTCGATGACTCAGATCACGCTCGATGCAGTGGTCCTCGACGGTTACCGGCGGGCCTACAACGTGAACCTGGGGCCGACGATGCGCACAGCGGCCGTCATGCCGCGCCTGCTTGGCGCGGTCGACGCCGGGACAAGGCAGCTTGGTGCGAGCGGCAAGAATGTGTCGCTGGCTTTCACGGTGGCTGGTGGCGCGCAGGGCACGCCCGGCTGGTCCGCACCGCTTCGCCTGACGCAGGAGGATGCCGAACAGTCGCGGGTGCTGGCTGCTCAGGTCGCGCTCAAGCTTGCGCCGACCACGACGATGGGATTTGCCATTCGCGAGAGCGCCAATGGGCTTGTCGCACAGGTTCAAGGGCAGGAGCGGCCAGCATTCCTGATCGCACGCGACGCCAATGGCGACACGGGTTTCTCAGAGAGCGCCGATGCCTCATTCGCGTTTCGACAGCGGTTGGGGCGCTGGGGCCTGACCTTCAGCGGGCAAAGCGGACAGGCGTGGCTCGGCACGGTTCGCGAGGCCAACGGCGTGCTCGATCGCTGGCGTGCACGATACGGCACCCGCAACTTCGCGCTCACTGCCGACCGGCGCTTCGGTCCGGTCGATACTTCGCTGGGAGCGACGTGGTTGCAGGAAGATCGCACCGTGCTCGGCGGATATTTCGCCAATTCGCTCGGTGGGGGCGGGGCGAATACGCTGTTCGTCGATGCCACTGCCGGGTGGCGGTTTGCCGAGGGCTGGCGACTGGGCGGTGCGTTTCGCCAGGGATGGACCCGCGCCGACCATGCCGGGTTCATAACTTCAGGTTCCAACCTGACAAGCCGTGCGTGGTCGCTCGACGTGCAGCGGATCGGGATTTTCGCACATGCCGACAGGCTTGGCTTGCGGGTTTCGCAGCCGTTACGGGTCGAAAGCGGCGGGCTCGCGCTCGATCTGCCGATTTCCTACGACTATGCGACGCTGGGAACGACCTACGGCATTCGCACACTGCCGCTCACCCCGCACGGACGCGAGATGGACGGTGAACTGGCGTGGAGCGGCCCGCTGTGGGGCGGCAGCGCTTCGGCCAGCCTGTTCTACCGCAAGGATCCGGGGCACATCGCATCATTGCCCGACGACAAGGGCGTGGCGCTGCGCTGGAATACCCGGTTCTGACGCGCGCCTAGCTGGCGCCTGCTTTCACCGCGAATTCCCATGCCTTGTCGGCCAGAGGAGCAACCCGGTCCGATTGCGCCTTGGCATGAGCCGAACTGGCGGTGCCATCGATCACCCGCTTCTTGATCCCCTGGAGGATGCCCGCAAGGCGGAAGAAGTTGTAGGCGAAGAACCAGTTCATGTCGGGCACTTCGGTGCGGCCAGTGGCATTGCAATAGCGTTCGACGACTTCGTCGAGTTCGGGAATGCCCAATGCCGTGCGGTCGAGGTCCATCACGCCTGACCGGCCGCCGTTCTCGGTGACGTACATCATGCACAAGTAGGTGAAATCCGACATTGGATCGCCGAGCGTCGACAGCTCCCAATCGAGCACAGCGAGTACCTCGGGGCGATCCTTCGCGAAGATCATGTTGTCGATGCGGTAATCGCCGTGGACCACGCTCGTCCGGGTTTGCTCGGGAAGGGTCGCCGGGAGATACTCGATCAGCTTCTCCATCGACGGCAGCGTGTCGGTTTCCGACAGGCGATACTGCTTGGTCCAGCGATCGACCTGGCGGCCGAAGTAGTTGCCCGGCTTGCCGAACGTTTCGAGCCCCGCTTCCTCGATATCGACGTTGTGGAGCGCGGCGAGGGTATCGACCATCGCATCGTAGACTGCACGGCGTTCGTTGGCAGTGGCACCGGGCATGGCACCATCCCAGATCGTGCGGCCGTCGACCATGTCCATCACGTAGAACCACGAACCGACCACATCGTCGTCGGTGCACAGGCCGAACTGCCGCGCGACCGGGAAGCCGACCTTGTGCAAGCCGGACTGGACACGGAACTCGCGGTCCACCGCGTGCGCGCTGGGTAGCAGTTTGCCGAATGGCTTGCGGCGCAGGACATAGTTCTTGTTCGGGGTCGATATCTTGTAGGTCGGGTTCGACTGTCCGCCTTTGAACTTGGCCTGCGTCAGCGGTCCTTCGAACCCTTCGACGTTGGCTTCCATCCACGCGGTGAGCCTGGCTTCGTCGAGATGATCGGCCTCGGACGGTTCGACCGTGCCCGAGAACGCCTTCGTCGCGTCGGCGATTTCGGGGCTGGGCACGCTCATTGATCGAACACGATCACGCTGCGCGCGCTGTCGCCCTTTTTCATCTTCTCGAATCCGTCGTTGACGCCGGACAGCGGGATCCTTTCGGCAATGATCGTGTCGAGATCGAGCAAGCCGCGCATGTAGAAATCGACCAGGCGCGGCAGGTCGACTGGAAAGCGGTTCATCCCCATGATCGCGCCCTGCAGCTTCTTGCCGCCGAGCAGGTCCAGCGCGCCAAGCCCGACCTTGCAGTCGAGCGGCATCATCCCGAGGATCGTGGCTGTTCCGCCGCGCCGCAGTACTTTTACGGCCAGGTCGGCCGATGCCTGCCGTCCGACCGCCTCGATCGCGTGGTCGACCCCGCCGCCGGTCATGGCGATGACCTGCTGGGCGGCGTCTTCGGCCAGCGCATCGACAGCATCGGTAGCACCTAAGGCCTTGGCCAGCTCGCGCTTCTCGGGCACCGGGTCGCAGGCAATCACGCGGCCCGCGCCGGCAATCTTGGCGGCGTTGATGGCCGCAAGTCCTACGCCGCCGCAACCGACCACTGCAACGGTCTCACCCGGCACCAGCTTGCAGGCGTTGAACACCGCACCGGCACCGGTGGTGACCGCGCATCCGATCACTGCCGCCCGGTCGAGCGGCATTTCGGGATTGATCCGCACGCAGGCGTGCTCGTGGATCAGCATCTGTTCGGCAAAGGCCGAGAGGTTGAGCATCTGGTTGACCGTACTGCCGTCAGGCCGGGTGATGCGCGGGGCCTGGTCTGCGGTTCGGCGGGTCTCACCCCCGAGGCACAGCGCCATTCGGCCAGTCACGCAGAACTCGCAGTGACCGCAGAACGCGCTGAGGCACGAAACGACGTGATCGCCCGGCTTGACGGTGCGAACCTCGCTGCCGACCGCTTCGACGATCCCCGCAGCTTCGTGTCCGGGCACAGCGGGCAGGGCGTGCGGATAGGTTCCTTCGATGAAGTGGAGATCCGAATGGCAAAGCCCGCAAGCCGCAGTCCGGATCAGCACTTCATGCGGGCCCGGCTTGGAGATCGAGAGTTCCTCGATCTCCAGCGGCTTGTTCGGCTCGATAAGGACGGCAGCCTTCATCGGGTGGCCCCCATGTCGCCCGAGCTGAACGATTCCTCGTCAGGCGACGGTGCGTGGCGGGCGAATTCCATCCGGGCGATCGCGCGGGCGTGGACTTCGTCCGGTCCGTCCGCCAGGCGCAGCGTGCGCTGGTGGGCGTAGGCGCTGGCCAGACCATAGTCGTCCGACACGCCGCCGCCGCCGTGAGCCTGGATCGCATCGTCGATGATCCGTAGCGCCATGTTCGGCGCCTGGACCTTGATCATGGCGATTTCCTGCGCGGCGGCCTTGTTGCCGACCTTGTCCATCATGTCGGCTGCCTTGAGGCACAACAGGCGTGTCATGTCGATATTGATCCGTGCCTGCGCCACGCGCTGTTCCCAGATCGAATGCTGGAAGATCGGCTTGCCGAATGCGACGCGCGATTGGAGCCGCTTGCACATCTTCTCAAGCGCTTCCTCGGCAACCCCGATCGTGCGCATGCAGTGGTGAATGCGGCCCGGCCCGAGGCGGCCCTGCGCGATTTCGAACCCGCGCCCTTCGCCAAGCAGCATGTTGCTGGCGGGAACGCGCACGTTGTTGAGCTTGATTTCCATGTGACCGTGCGGCGCGTCGTCATAGCCGAACACCGGCAGGTAGCGGAGGATCTCGACGCCTTCCGCGTCCATTGGCATCACAATCATCGATTGCTGCTGGTGGCGCTTGGCCTCGAAATCGGTCTTGCCCATCACGATTGCGACCGAGCAGCGCGGATCGCCCGCGCCCGACGACCACCACTTGCGCCCGTTGATGACGTATTCGTCGCCGTCGCGTTTGATCGAGCATTCGATGTTGGTCGCATCCGAACTGGCGACCTGCGGCTCGGTCATCAGGAAGGCGGAGCGGATCTCGCCGTTCATCAGCGGCCTGAGCCACTGTTCCTTCTGCTCGCGGGTTCCGTAGCGGTGGAACACTTCCATGTTGCCGGTGTCGGGGGCGGAGCAGTTGAATACTTCGCTGGCCCAACCGATGCGGCCCATTTCTTCCGCGCACAACGCGTATTCGAGGTTTGTCAGGCCAGGCCCTTCAAATTCGAACGTGTCGTCGACGTGTGCGCGACCGGACTGAGGCGGCATGAACAGGTTCCAGATCCCTTGCGCCTTGGCCCGGGCTTTTTCCTCTTCGATCACCGGGATCACTTTCCAGCGCTCGCCTTCCTTGTCCTGTGCGACGTAGTCGCCGACGCGCGGACGGACATGGTTTTCGATGAAGTTGCGCACGCGGTCGCGCCAGTGGGTCTGCCGTTCGGTGGGGTCGAAATCCATGTCCGCTATTCCTCTTTTGGTGACTCGCCCTCGAAACAGGCCATTCGCGAGTCGGTTTCAATTCAGGACCGTGGCAGAGTCGCATTCGCCCGCCAAGGCCGTTCGTCAATTTCTACGGATGAGCTCCATCCGCGTCGTGATCGATAGTTGCGGCGGCCGCCAGCGCACTCAGCCGTGCTTCGTGGTCGGCGCGCGAGATCGGGAACCGGCTGAAGGTGTAGGTCGAGGCCGCTGCCGCGACAACCACGATCCCCGCGTAGGCGATCGTCAGTTTGTCGATCACCAGCGGATCGACCTGGCCGGGGATCGCATGGCTGCGCAGCCCGGCATAATCGAGCAGCACGCCGGTGATGCCGATGCCGACAGCTGTCCCGCATTTCTGGACGAACATCCAGCCGGATGCGAACACCCCTTCGGTGCGGCGCCCGGTTTCCTGCTGCGAAGCCTCGACGACATCTGCGAGCATCGATTGTGCGGAAACCATGCCGGAGACCGCGGCGGCGTTCGAAACGAACATGAAGCTCATCAACAGGATGCTGGAAAAGGTCGTGCCCTCGACCGGCCAGATCCCGCCGAGACGCAAGGCATAGGGCGTAATCCAGAAGCCGGTCGTCACGAACCCGCATGCAACCGCAGTGGCGCGCTTGCCGATCCGGCGATGGAGCGGCTGGACCACTGTGAACGCGAGGAACACCGAAGCCATCAGCAGGAACGGCAGCAGCGCGAAGAAGAACTCGCTGAACTGCCACACATAGAGGTACAGGAAGTTGGCGATGGTGAAGGTCATCTGCGTGCTTGAAATCGCGATCAGCGCGGCGGAAAGCAGGATGACTGCCGCGGGATGACGCAGCGACTGGCCAATTTCCTTCAAGGCATGGAGCGGCGAGCTTGGCTCGGGCCGCGTTGCCGGCAAGTGCGCAACCCGGCGGTGGAGACCGATCGCCGAGATCAGCACCGCGCTGAGCATGATGATCGCACCGGCGAGGCCATATTTCCAATAGCCATCGGGATTGAGCTGGCCGAACTTGTGGGTCGCGTCGGAACGCAGGAACACCGCGTTGGCGAGGAAGAAAGCGAGCAATCCTCCGGCCCACCCGAACAGGTATCGAAAGCGCGTCAGCCGGGTGCGCTCCTCGTAGTCGGTGGTGAGCTCTGCCACGAGCGACTGCGAAGGCACCTCACAAGCCGAAACCAGCGTCCGTACGAGGATCGCGACCACCACGAGGTAGAGGAAGATATGGGTATGGTCCTCGGGCGGGGACCACAGCATCATCCACGCGACCGCGAGCGGCCAAGGCGCGATATAGAGCCACGGGTGCCGGCGACCCCAGCGGGTGTATGTCCGGTCGGACAGGTGGCCGATCAGAGGATCGACGAAGGCGTCGGCCATGAGGGCGAACATCAGCGCAAGGCTGACGAGCTTGGCATCGAGCCCCACGACCTGGCTGTAGAAGATCAGCAGGAATGTCGAAAAGCCGTTGTCCTTGACCCCGTAAGCGATCGACCCGAAGCCGTTGGCGACCACGATCCGGGTCGGCAGCTTTTCCGATGCGGGAATCATCAGTTGGCGACTCGCGCGCCGACCGAGCTGCGGGGGGAATCGGGGGCTTGCATCGCTCTCCTGCGGCCTCTGTGCACGGGCCTTTCGTATACCGGGTACGTTACTGGACTGCCGCGTTTCGTCAACGCTCGATCGCTTGACGCTACGGCAAGGCGGTAGCAGCGGTATGGCATCAATTCAGGCCTTGCGATGGGGCGGGAATCGCTCCTACGGTCGCGCCGAAAGAGAAGGAGAGAGCGATGTCCGATCTCGACCAGTTCCGGTCAGAAACCCGCGCGTGGCTGGAAGCGAACTGCCCCGCCGAAATGCGCGAGCCCGTGCGCGAAGACGCCGATATCTATTGGGGCGGGCGCAATGCCACTTTCAAGAACGATGCGCAGAAAGCATGGTTCGAAGTGTGCCGCGACAAGGGCTACACCGTCCCGGCGTGGCCCAAGGAATATGGCGGCGCAGGGCTCTCCCCGGCAGAAGCGAAGGTCTTGCGCGAGGAAATGGCGCGGATCCACGCGCGCGCCCCGCTTCAGAGCTTTGGTATCTGGATGCTTGGCCCGGCGCTGCTTCATTTCGGCACCGAGGTGCAGAAGCAGCGTTTCCTCAATGAAATCGCCCGCGGCGAAATCCGCTGGTGCCAGGGCTATTCGGAGCCGGGCAGCGGGTCGGACCTGGTGTCGTTGCAGACGTTCGGCGAAGACAAGGGCGATCACTGGGTCGTCAATGGCCAGAAGATCTGGACCAGCTACGCCGACAAGGCGGACTGGATCTTCTGCCTCGTCCGCACCGACAAGAACGACAAGTATCGCGGCATCACCTTCATGCTGTTCGATATGACCTCGCCAGGCGTTTCGACCAAGCCGATCCTGCTGATCAGCGGCAACAGCCCGTTCTGCGAGACCTTCTTCGACGACGTGAAGGTGCCCAAGGAATACGCCGACGGCATCCCCGCGCAGGTAGGCGAAGTGAATCGCGGGTGGGACGTAGCCAAGTACCTGCTTGGCCACGAGCGCGAGATGATCTCTGGCGCTGGCGATACCGAGCGCGGGGCCGGGATCGGCGCGATGCTTACTCGTGCGGCCGGAGGCGTTCTCGATCCGGTGCTGCGTGCAGAGTTGGCGATGTTCGACGTCGACGCGCTGGCCTATTCGGCGATGGGCGAGAAGTTCCTCGACGAGATCAAGGTCGGCAAGGCGCACCCCGCCCAGCCGAACATGATGAAATACGCCGGGACCGAGCTCAATAAGCGTCGCAACGAGCTGATCATGGCGGCGGGCGGTTCGGCCGCGCTTGAATGGGACAGCGAGGAATCGAACGGCGGCTCGAAGGCCCGCAGCTGGCTGCGGACCAAGGCCAACTCGATCGAGGGCGGGACCAGCGAGGTCATGCTCAACGTCGTCGCCAAACGTATCCTCGAACTGCCGGGAGCCTGATCGATGCCTCTTTATTACGACGACGACCAGACGATGCTGGCCGACACCGCTGCCCAGTTCATGGGCGAGGAAGGCGCGATCGCCAAGCAGCTGCGCCACTGGCGCGATAAGGGCTGCAAGGATGGTTTCGGCCATGCCCTGTGGAAGCAGATGGCCGAAATGGGCTTCACCGGGATACTCGTTCCCGAAGCCGATGGCGGCATGGGCATGGGTAATGTCGAAGCCGGGATCGTGCTCGAGGAAATCGGACGCAACCTGACCCCTTCGCCGTTCCTTACTAGCTCGGTGATGGCTGCGACCGCGTTGGGCCTGGGCAGCGACGACCTCAAGGGCCGCTACCTGCCGGGCCTGCTGGCGGGCGACAGCGTGTTCGCCGTGGCGATTGACGAAGGCCCCAAGCACAATCCCGACCGGATCGCCTGCAAGGCTGAGAAGTCGGGCAACGGGTTCAAGCTGACCGGCAAGAAGGACTTCGTGGTCCAGGGCGCGAGCGCGGACATGATCGTCGTCGCTGCGCGTACCGCCGGGTCTGACGACGATGCTGAGGGCGTGACCCTGTTCGCGGTGCCCAAGGATGCCGCCGGCGTGGGCCATAACTCGGTGCGGCTGGTGGACAGCTCGATGGCAAGCCATGTGACCTTCGACGCTGTCGAGCTCGATGGCGATGCCGTGATCGGCGAAGTCGACGGTGGTCGCGACGTACTCAATCGCGTGCTCGATGCCGGGCGCGTCGGCGCGGCGGCCGAAGGCGTCGGCGTGGCGCGTGGATCGATGGACATGACCATCGACTACCTCAAGCAGCGCAAGCAGTTTGGGCGTCTGATCGGTGAATTCCAGGCGCTGCAGCACCGTGCGGCGCACCTCTATTCGGAGGTCGAGATCGCCCGTGCCGTGGTCATCAAGGCGCAGCAACTGCTCGATGCCGGGGCCGAGAACGCCTCGCTGATGGCCTCGGTCGCGAAGGCCAAGGTCGGCAAGGCGGCGGGCCTCGCGGTAAAGGAAGGCGTGCAGATGCACGGCGGCATCGGTATGACCGACGAGTACGACATCGGGCTTTATATGAAGCGCGACCGCGCGCTCGCCGAGTTCATGGGCGATGTCTATTACCACGCGGGCCGTGTGGCAGAGATGAGCGGCTACTGAGCCGAACGGGAGAGATTGGATGAACCTGCAGGAAATGTTCGGCCTCGATGGCCGGATCGCGCTCGTCACCGGTGGTAGCCGGGGTATCGGACGGATGATCGTCGAAGGCTTCCTCGCTGCCGGATGTGCCAAGGTCTATATCACCGCGCGTAAGGGCGGCGAATTGCACGAGGCTGCCGCTGAACTGGGCGAAAAGGTCATCCCGATCCAGGGCGATATCTCGACCATGGAAGGGATCGACGAGCTGGTGGCGGAAATTTCCAGCCGCGAGACGAAGCTGGACATCCTCGTCAACAACGCCGGTGCGGCGTGGGGCGCGGAATTCGACGAGTTCCCCGAGGCTGGCTGGGACAAAGTGATGGACCTGAACGTCAAGACGCCGTTCTTCCTCACGCAAAAGCTGCACGGTCTGCTCAAGGCTGCGGCCAGCGCCGATCGTCCTGCCAAGGTGATCAACATCACCTCGGTCGATGGGCAGCGCGTCAATCCGTGGGAGACCTATAGCTACCAGGCGAGCAAGGCGGCGCTGATCCACTTGACCCGTCGCATGGCCGCGCGGCTAGTGAAGGATCATATCTACGTGACGAGCCTCGCACCGGGGGCGTTCCCGTCGAACATGAACCGCGTGGCGCGCGACATGGAAGCGGAAAGCGCCAAGGGCATTCCCAGCAAGCGCGTGGGCGACAAGTGGGATATGGGCGGAACGGCGGTCTATCTCGCCAGTCGCGCGGGAGACTACACGATCGGCGAAACGCTCACTGTCGATGGCGGCATCGTGAACGCGCACCTGCCGACCCACTTCGCGGACCCGGCAGCGGGGCGCTGAGCCATGGCCAGCGAACTGCACGAAGTCGTTTCGGGTATCCATTTCGGCGAAGGGCCGCGGTGGCATGACGGTCGGCTGTGGTTCTCGGACTTCTATGCTCACCAGGTCTGCTCGGTAAACGAGGACGGTAGCGACCTTCGGGTCGAAGTGCAGTTCGACGACGGCGGACAGCCGTCGGGTCTCGGATGGATGCCCGACGGTTCGCTGCTGGTCGTCAAGATGCAAGCGCAGGAGGTGTGGCGGCGCTGGCCTGACGGGCGGTTCGCGCTCCATGCGGATCTCTCGGGTCATGCCAATTTCTGGGCCAATGACATGGTCGTCGACGCGCATGGCCGTGCCTATGTCGGCAACTTCGGGTTCGACCTCGATGCCGATCTCGATGCGCGCGGGCCGGAAGCTGTGATTGCCGACCACCCGAAGACCGTGCTCGCGCTGGTCGAACCGGACGGCAGCGTCAGCGATGCGGCGGACGGGCTCAGTTTCCCTAACGGCACGGTCATCACGCCCGATGGCAAGACGATGATCATCGGCGAAACGCTGGCGATGTGCCTGACCACGTTCGATATCGGTACTGACGGCTCACTTTCCAATCGCCGGGTGTGGGCGCCGACCGCGCCGCACGTGCCCGACGGAATCTGCCTCGATGCCGAAGGTGCGGTGTGGATCGCCGATCCGCTCTCGCCGCAATGCGTTCGCATCGGGGAGGGCGGCAAGGTGCTCGACACGGTGCCGACCGGCGATCTCAACACGTTTGCCTGCATGTTGGGCGGGGCGGACGGGAAGACGCTGTTCATGGCGGTCGCCCCCACGTCGCACCGCGATATCGTTTCGGCGGAAAAACTCGGCAAGATCGTTGCCGCCAAGGTCGACGTGCCGCGCGCCGGACGGCCCTGAAACGGATCAATCGGGCGCTCGCCGGAACGGATAGTCCGTGTTATCGCGTTCGCTTCCTGGGGAGGAACGAACGATGGCCAAAGTATTCGGCATAGGCGGTATTTTCTACAAGGCGGCGGACCCTGACGCGATGCGCGATTGGTACCAACGCGTGCTCGGGTTCGACCTGACCGACTGGGGCAGCGCGATGTTCACCGACGTCTCGAAAGGCTTCCAGCAATGGAGCCTGTTCCCGGCGGACACCGACTACATGAAGCCATCAGACCAGCCGTTCATGATCAACCTGATGGTCGACGACCTCGATGGAATGGTCGCGCGGATCGAGAGCGAAGGCGTCGAAGTGCTCGATCGCCAAAGCGAGGACTATGGCAAATTCGCGTGGATCGTCGATCCGGCGGGCGTGAAGCTGGAACTGTGGCAGCCGCCCGAGGAGTGAGGGAAATTCCGGACTGGCCGCTCTCAGGATCTGGTACTGGCAACTCAATGTCTGCAATGGGGTGGTTAGCGGACATTGTTATTCCGACGCAGCAGGAAACATCTAGATTGGTGTGGAATGGTCGATCGAAGCCTTGATCAGCGAAGGATCAGCCTCCGATACGCGAACGATTAGCTTCATGGTAAGGTGCGCCCGCGTTTAAAGTGGCAAGTTTTCCTTTCCGCGGCACCTTTGTTGGCTGCGGCATCGAGAGGAATCTTGCCATGCTACGAACTACTGCCTTCTTGGGATTAGCGTTGGTCGCTGTCGCATCGCCAGTCATGGCGCAAAAGCCGGTAAAGGTCCCAGTGCGATACGAAGATCTCGATATTTCAACCCCGCAAGGACAGGCTGCGTTCGACAATCGGATCGACGAAGCCGTTCGAAATGTCTGCGGTGCAGACGTCTGGATGAATGCGAAAGAGTACTTTGACATCGATCACTGCATGAAAGCCGCTTATGCTGACGCGCGCGCGCAGCGTCAGGCTGCGATCGCACGCAGGATGGAACGACGCCCTACGGTTACGATTGTCGCGTTGCGTTCAAAGCCATAATTTGAGCATCTGCGAAGGACGCCGACTGACTAGGCCCGACGAAAATCCGGCTGAACTCCAGCTTCTTGCCAGTAGCGCTCCAAACCGAGAGCCGAAGTGATACTACCAAACCTCGGATCGGCCCAAATCGGTCGCATTACTGGCAAGAAGAGAAATGCGGTGCTGCGCTCGTCCAGCCTCGCCTCGCTTGCGTCACCGCTCTGCGGCGGGCTGTCGGGCACTAAGAAACCACGCGAAAAATAGAACGCATCTAGGATAACGAAGGCGTCGTTCGTTCGCCCGAGCGCTGCAGCGGCAAGAATGGCATTCTGAGCATCGATCTCACTTCGATGCGCCCTTGCCTTTTCGTTCTTCGCCGCACGCTCGACCTTGTCAGGATCACGGCTCGCGATCGCTTCCCCAAGGAGAAGCAGGCGATCGATCTCGCCTTGATCCATGCCTGCCGGACGCGCTTGCTCGTCGTCAATCAGCGCGATTGCCTTGCGCGGATTGCCCCCAAACATGGCGAGCTGTAGGTTCATTTCCCAGAGAGCAGAGTGAGCAGGGTAGAGCCCGACACCTTCTTCCATCAGCCGATCTGCCTGCTCGATACGATTCGCCCCCCACTCCGCGACAACCCTCAACAGGTAGGTAATTGGAGCATCGGGCTTGATCCGAATACGCTTCAGTTCGGAGGCAGCTTCGGCACAGCGTCCCACCCGAAGAAGCGTGCTTCCGATTGCATGAATAACGATCTGCCGATCGGGCTGCTCCCGGTGTGAACGCTGGAATTCCCGTTCCATGTGCAGCCAATTGCCCATCATCGGTCGGTCATAAGCTAAAGCGACACGAGCGTAGGCATTGTGTGGGTCTAGCTCCAGTGCCTGTTGCGCTGCGGATCGCGAATGATCACGCAACGTCGCGACGCGCTCTATCGTATCGCGATGCGAGGCATCCGCGTAGACGCAACCAAGCAGTCCCCAGGCGTCGGCATAGTTAGGTGCCAATTCGGTCGCCCTTCGGAAGAATCCCAACGCCTGGTCAGGACCATCGGCTGTCGCCTGAGCCCACGCTTGCCAACCTTGCGCAATGAGCGCTTGAGCTTCGGGCGGTATCGCCGGATCAGTGAGCCGCCGAATGAAAAATCCGCCTGCGCTCGCAGCTGCGAGCAGAACTGCGCCGCCGCCGAACACCAGGATCCGTCGGCGGGGAAGTCTTCCCACAAAAGTTGACTGCAGGTCCGAATTTCCAACCGCAGTTGTGCTGTACGCATCCTCGGCCGAAATGCCCTCCGCAAAGGCAAGGCGATACCCAACCCGTTTGATAGTTTCGATTGAGAACGCGCGCCGCCCGATTCCCTCCGAAACCCTGCGCAATTGCGAAATCACGCGATCGATCGATGCTTCTCCCACGATCCTGCCATCCCAGCACGACTGGATGAGATCATCCCGCGATAGAATCCGGCCATTTGCGCGAAAGAGCGCCACCAGCACCTGCATGACACGTGGCTGCAGGAATTCCTCTTCGCCGTCCGAATGAGCTATCCGACGCAGCGCAGGCTGGATCGTCAGCGGTCCAAGAACAAACGAATCCTGATGCGCGAGATCGATCCGCTCTTCTGGAGCAAAGCCATTCGTTTGTTCGAATGCAGCGGCGGGAGGCATTGGCGATCACTCCGACATTCTCGGTCTGAATTACTCCAGAACATCCATCGAATGAAGACCATACGATTTTGAAGCACGGAAGCCTGATCAGCGAAGGATCAGCTTCCGATGCGCGAATGATTAGCTCCGGGGTCAGGCCCGCTCGCTTTCAAGGTGGCATCATTTCCCCTCTGCGGCGCTTTGACTGCCGCACTATCGAGAGGACTTTGCCATGCTGAAAGTTATTATAGCCGCGACCATCGCTTTGGTCGCCGTGGCTTCACCTGCTATGGCGCAGGAGCCAAAGACAGTAATCGTCGGATACCACGACATCGACATCACAACACAGGAAGGTCAAGCCGAACTCGATCACCGGATCGCCCATGCTATACGTCGTGCCTGTCGGACCACCAGCTGGTGGAATGAGGAAGATCTATCCGAAATAAGGCAATGCGTGAAAGCAGCTCGCGCTTCCGCTGCCGATCAACGTCAGGTCGCCATTGCTCGCGCAATGGGGAAGCGGTCCGCCGCGACTGATCTGGCATTTCGCTCAACACGTTGAACCAACAAGGCTCGGCTTTGGATTTTAGAGGACTGTCGCTGGCCAATTTCTGGGATAAAAAATTGGCGTGATGGCAGTCCGCAAACGTTTCGTTCGCTGCCAGTCAGCTTTCCGCCGTCGCTAGCTCATCAATTCGCGCACGAACGGGATCAGGCCGGTCTGGCGCTGGCGCTTCATGCGCTCGGCGTGGAGGATTTTGGCGACCTTGGCGAAGCACGCGTCAACGTCGTCGTTGATCACTACGTAGTCGTAAGCGTCCCAGTGGCTGATTTCGCCGCGGGCGCGCTCCATCCGGCTGTCGATTACGTCATCGCTATCTTGCGCGCGCGATTCGAGGCGACGGCGCAGTTCCTTGATGCTCGGCGGCAGGATGAATACCCGCACAACATCCTGCTGGTCTTTCTGGTAGAGCTGCTGGGTGCCTTGCCAGTCGATGTCGAACAGGAAATCCTGCCCATCTTTCAGCGCGTTGCGGATATGACCCTTGGGGGTGCCATAGCGATACCCGAACACCGGGGCCCATTCGTAAAAGTCGTCTTCCGCCACCATTGCGTCGAACCTTTCGTCCGACACGAAGTGGTAATGGACCCCATCGATCTCGCCGGGGCGTGGCGGCCTGGTGGTGACCGAGACCGAGAGCTTGATCTCGCCGTCCGCTGCAAGAAGCATCCGGCTGATCGTCGTCTTGCCTGCGCCGCTTGGCGAGGACAGGATGAACATCAGTCCGCGCCGGGCGAGGGGAGACGTTGCGGATGTGGAGTCGGCCATGCGCGCTGTTGCCGCATAGGCGGTAAAGAAATCAACCCCGCACGTCGCGATGGTCAATCTGCGGGCGGCAGCTTCTTCTGCTTGCGCAGCGCGCGTTCGGCTTCGCGCCGCACCCTTCGCTTTGCCCTGCTACGGTCGAACATCGTCTTGGCGAACAGTCCCGTGCCGACCACGATTGCGCCGGGCAGCGAGCGTGTCGCCATGCGCGTTGCGAGGTAACTGGCCAGCGCCGACGTGCCCGAGCGGCCATCGATCATCTCTTTGGCGCGCGATTGGCCGTAGCGGTTGGATAGCAGCCCTTTTTCAAGCGACGTGCGCAGCATCCGTCCGCCGACCCGCAGTGCAACGTCGTGGATCATCAGGTTGGTGGCGGGGTTGGGGGACGGGCCACGCATCGCCTCTTGTTCGATCGCGGGCGCAAGCGGCTCGGGCGCGTCCTCGGCCAAATCCGGAGCTTCCGCTTCCGGCTCGACCAGATTTTCCTTGGTGCGTTTCGAGCGACCGAACATCGATGCTCCCTTGGCCGTAGGTGCAGCCTACTTCTTCTTGCCGAAATCGACCGTGACGACGTTCGAGCCGTCTTCGCTTTCGGTGACCGCGGGGTGAGGCTTGCCCTCTCCACCGTCGTTTTCGGCATCGTCGTGCGCTTCGGGCTCGACCTCGCCCGAGGTTGCCTGGAATTGCAGTCCGAAATCGACCGCCGGATCGACGAAAGCGGTGATTGCGGAAAACGGGACATCGAGCTTCGCGGGAACCTGGTTGAAGCTGAGGCCCACGGTGAATCCGTCCTCGTCGACCTTCAGGTCCCAGAACTTGTTCTGCAGGACGATGGTCATCTCGTCGGGGAAGCGCTCGCGCAGGTGCGGCGGGATGGTGACCCCGGGCGCGCCGGTCTTAAACGTGATGTAGAAGTGATGCTCGCCCGGCAGGGTGCCGCCGCCGGCTTCGATTTCGCCCAGCACACGGCCCACCACGGCGCGCAGCGCCTCCTGCACGATTTCGTCGTACGGGATCAGGCTATCGGGCGTTTCATCACTCATTGCGTGCTTTAGGTGGCTATCCGCGCGCGCCCGGTCAAGCGGGAAAGCTTGCGCCATGCCCAGCCGCGCGTATAGGCGGCAACCCATGCGCACCGGCAAAATTGAGCGAAAGACCAGCGAAACCGCGATCCTCGTCGAGGTGAACCTCGACGGCAGCGGCAGCTATGACGTGGCCACCGGGATCGGCTTTCTCGACCACATGGTCGAGCAGTTCTCGCGCCATTCGCTGATCGACGTGACGATGAAGGTCGATGGCGACCTGCATGTCGACCAGCACCATACTACCGAGGACAGCGCGATCGCGCTCGGCCAGGCGCTTGCTCAGGCGCTGGGCGACAAGGGCGGGATCGGGCGATACGGCAGCGCCTATTCGCCGATGGACGAAACGCTGGCGCGCGTCGCGCTCGATATCTCCGGTCGCCCGTTCCTGGTGTGGCGCGCAGGGTTCAGCCAGGAAAAGCTCGGCGAATGGGATACCGAGCTGATCGAACACTGGTTCCATTCGGTGGCGCAAGCCTGCGGCATCACGCTGCACGTCGAGCTGATTTACGGCACCAACAACCACCATATCTGCGAGAGCATCTACAAGGGATTTGCCCGCGCAATGCGCGCGGCAGTGGAGCTCGACCCGCGCAAGGGCGGGGCGATCCCCAGTACCAAGGGGCAACTGGGTGGCTGAAGCACTCGCGCTAATCGACTATGGCGCGGGCAACCTCCAGTCGGTCCATAACGCGCTGCTCGCCGCCGGAGCGCGGCATGTCCATGTCACCTCGGACCCGGAAATCGTCGCAGGTGCGCGGCGCGTGGTGCTGCCCGGCGTCGGCTCGTTCAAGGCCTGCGCGCACGGGCTCAAGAAGATCCCCGGGCTGGTCGAGGCGATGGAACAGCGGGTGCTGCAGGACGGCGTCCCGTTCCTCGGGATCTGCGTCGGGATGCAGCTACTCGCCACCCGAGGCAGGGAGCACGGCAGCACGCTCGGCCTCGGCTGGATCGAAGGCGAAGTCCTGCCGATCGAGCGGACCGACCCTGCGATCAAGGTGCCGCACATGGGCTGGAACGACGTGCGCCCGATGCCGCACCACGACGGGGCCGAACTGGTCGAGGTGGGCGAGGCCTATTTCCTCCATTCATACCATTTCCAGCCCGACAGCGGGCACGACATCGCCGCGATGACCGACCACGGCGGGGGATTGGTCGCAGCGGTCGCGCGCGACAACCTGCTGGGCGTGCAGTTCCACCCGGAAAAGAGCCAGGCCTATGGCCTTGCGCTGCTCGAACGGTTCCTGGAGTGGAAGCCATGATCGTGTTCCCCGCCATCGACCTCAAGGGCGGCGAAGTCGTGCGGCTGGCCGAAGGCGATATGGGCCGCGCAACCGTTTATGGCGATAACCCCGCCGCGCAGGCGATGATCTTCGCTGGAGCCGGTGCGGAGCACTTGCACGTGGTCGACCTCGACGGGTCGTTTGCGGGGCGAGCGGAGAACCGTGAAGCGGTCGAGGCGATCGTCGCGGAGTTCCCCGGTTATGTACAGCTAGGCGGCGGCATCCGCAACCGCGAGGCGGTCGAGGGCTGGTTCGACCTCGGCGTGGCGCGGGTGGTCATGGGCTCGGCAGCGCTCAAGGACCCGCAGTTCGTGAAGGACATGGCGCGCGAGTTCGAGGGCGGGATCGTGGTTGCGGTCGATGCGCGTGACGGGATGGTGGCGACCGAAGGCTGGGCCGAAGTGTCCGACGTGCCGGTGGTCGATCTTGCCCGCCGGTTCGAGGATGCCGGGGTCGCCTCGCTGCTGTTCACCGACATCGGCCGCGACGGGCTGCTCAAGGGCTGCAACATCGATGCGACGGTGGAATTGGCGCGCAGCGTCGATATCCCGGTGATCGCCAGCGGCGGTGTGAAGGGGCTCGACGATATCCATGTCCTCTCGCTCCACGCGCGAGACGGGATCGAAGGCGTGATAACCGGCCGCGCGCTCTACGAGGGCAAGCTGGACCTTGCCGCCGCAATTGCGATGGGGGCGCGGGCGTGAACAGTTCGCCATTCTGGGTGGTCATTGGGTTGTTTTCATTTGCTGTCATGGCAGTTTGGATCGCCAAAGGACTTCGGAGCGGGAATATGACACCGCTTATTCCCATAGGGACCCCCGAGCCCCATTTCTCACGTCAGGATCGACCAAGGGCTTTTTGGTTCGCGACGGCATGGAACTGCTTCTGCGCACTACTCTTCCTTGTTGGAAGCCTAATCTGGATCATTGGATCATGACCGTCCGTATCCGCGTCATCCCTTGTCTCGACGTTGCCGACGGGCGCGTGGTCAAGGGGGTCAATTTCGTCGACCTGAAGGATGCGGGTGATCCGGTCGAGCAGGCCAAGGCCTACGACGAGGCCGGCGCGGACGAGCTGTGCTTCCTCGATATTTCCGCCAGTCACGAAGGGCGCGGGACCCTGCTCGATATCGTGCGGCGGACGGCGGAAGTGTGCTTCATGCCTTTGACCGTCGGCGGCGGGGTGCGCACGGTAGAGGATGCCCGCGCGCTGCTGCTTGCCGGGGCGGACAAGGTGGCGGTCAATTCCGCCGCCGTCTCGCGGCCCGAAGTCGTCGCCGATATCGCGCACAAGATGGGCAGCCAGTGTGTGGTTGCCTCGGTCGATGCGCGCCGGGTCGGCGATCACTGGGAGATATTCACCCACGGCGGACGCAAGGAAACCGGGATCGACGCGCTCGAACATGCGGTGCGGCTGGCAGAGCTTGGCGCCGGCGAATTGCTGGTTACTTCGATGGACGGTGATGGCACACAAGCCGGGTACGATCTGGAGCTGACCCGCGCGATTGCCGATGCGGTATCGGTCCCGGTCATTGCCAGCGGAGGCGTCGGTACGCTCGAGCACATCGTCGAAGGTGTGACCGAGGGCCACGCCAGCGCGGTGCTGGCTGCCAGCATTTTCCATTTCGGCACCTACACCATCGCGGAAGCGCACGAAGCGCTGCGCGCCGCCGGACTGCCCGCACGGGCCTGAAGTTTCGACTTAAATGCGGTCCCGTTGCGGGACAGGACTGCGCTGGTCGATTGCCGAATCATCCGGGATTACGGCAAACCGCACCATGCGCTATCTCCCTGTTATCGCCCTCCTGCTTACCGCCAGCCCGGCCTTTGCAGCCAGCACTCCAGTGCCCGAACCGGGCAGCATGGGCCTGTTCGGGCTTGGCGTGATCGGCGTCATTGTTGGTCGCCAGGCGGCCAAGAAGCGCTCCAAACGCGACTGATCGCTTGACCAGTGCCCTCGCGCCCCGCCATGAGCGAAGGCGATGGATACCTTAAACCGCCTCGAAGCCACAATCCGCCAGCGGATCGCATCCGGCGATGCATCGGGTAGCTATGTCGCGCAGCTCCACGCGCGCGGCCTGCCGTTAATTGCCCGCAAGTTGGGCGAGGAAGCGGTCGAGGCGGTAGTTGCCGCGCTGTCCGGTTCCGATGAGGAGCTGACAGGGGAAGCCGCGGACGTATTGTTCCACCTGCTCGTCCTGCTCGCCGAAAAGGGCGTGCCCCTTACTGACGTACTGGCCGAACTCGACCGGCGAGAGGGCATTTCGGGCCTCGACGAGAAAGCCAGCAGGAGCTCCTGATGCCGATCGATCCGACCCTGCCGTATGACGACGACAACATCTTCGCGAAGATCCTGCGCGACGAAATCCCGTCGAAGCGGGTCTATGAGGACCAATGGGCGATCGCCTTTCACGACATCAATCCGCAGGCAAAGCTGCACATTCTGGTGATCCCGAGAGGGAAATACGTCAGCTGGGACGATTTCGCGGCGAAGGCTCCGGCGGAAGAGATTGCCGGGTTTATCCGCGCCGTCGGCAACGTGGCGCGCGAGCACGGCCTGGTCGGGCCGGGATACCGCTTGCTCGCCAATGTCGGCTATCACGGCGGCCAGGAAGTCCCGCACTTGCATGTCCACCTGTTCGGCGGGCAGCCGTTGGGCCGGATGATCGCCTGAAGGGGGTTCGTCGCGCGCCCCGCGCCGTTCGTCGAGATTGCCGCTTGCCGGGTGACTCGCCCCTCCGCTAGACGCAAGCCGGAGATGACGACCACGCCCACCCCACCTGGCGGAGTGATCCGCGGCGACACGCACCTGTTCGCCGTGCGTGCCTATTATGAAGACACTGATCTGTCGGGCATTGTCTATCACGCCAACTACCTGCGCTGGTTCGAACGTGCGCGCAGCGACCTGGTGCGGATGCTCGGCATCGACCAGCGTGCCGCGATCGAAGCGGGCGAGGGGGCCTATGCCGTCGCCGACCTGCACATCCGCTACGCCACACCCGCGCGGCTCGACGACGATATCGTGATCGAAAGCCGCTGCACCGAAATGGGGGCGGCGAGCGTCCGGATCGTCCAGCGCGCGATGCGCGGCGACGAGCTTGTCGCCGAACAGACCGTCCGCGTCGGGTTCATCAGTCCGGAAGGTCGCCCGCGTCGCCAGCCAGCCGAATGGCGCACGGCGTTCGCCAGTTTTTCCGAAGGAAATCAATGACCAATCCTGCATTCTTCATGCTGTCTGCACTGACCGTGCCGAGCCGGCTCGATCCCCTGCAGCTGTTTCTCGACGCCGATATCGTGGTGAAGGCGGTACTCGCCGGGCTGCTGCTCGCGAGTATCTGGACGTGGATGATCATCGTCAGCTTTTCGCTTCGCATGGGTAGCGTGCGTCGCAAGAGCCACGCCTTCGAGGAAGAGGTTTGGCAGGCCGACGATTTCGACGCGCTGATGAAGCAGCGTGGAGCGCGCGACAACCCGTCGGCCCGGGTCGTCTCGGCGGCGATGAGCGAATGGCGCCGTTCGACCAAGGGCGGGGTCAAGGATCGCGAAGGACTGCGCCAGCGTCTCGCCGGGGCGATGAGCGGGCAGGTTGCGACCGAAGCGGACGATCTTGCCAACCGGCTCAATTTCCTCGCGACGGTCGGTTCGGTGGCGCCGTTTGTCGGGCTGTTCGGCACCGTCTGGGGGATCATGAACAGCTTCTTCCAGATCGGCAGCCAGTCGAATTCCTCGCTCGCGGTAGTCGCGCCGGGCATTTCCGAGGCTCTGTTCGCCACCGCGATCGGCCTGTTCGCGGCGATCCCGGCGGTTATCGCCTACAATCGTTTCAGCCATGCGGTGAACGCCTTCGAGGCGCGCCTTCAGCGGTTTGCAGACAAGTTCCATGCGGGGCTCAGCCGTCAGCTGGAATCGCTCTGATGGCGATGGGCCTGCACCGGGCCGGCGCGCGCGGAGGTAACCGGGCGCGCACGCCGATGGCGGAGATCAACGTCACGCCGCTGGTCGACGTGATGCTGGTGCTGCTGATCATCTTCATGGTCACCGCTCCGCTGCTCACCGCCGGGGTGCCGGTCGACCTGCCCGACAGCCGTGCCAACCCGCTCGACCAGCAACCCGACCAGGTAACCATCTCGATCGATGCTGCCGGCGAGATCTACATCGATGCCGTCCCGGTACCCGCTGGCGGCCTGTCGCAAGCACTCGACAACCTCCCGCGTAGTGGCGGCAAGGCACCGCTGATAACCTTGCGCGCTGACAAGGTGCTCGATTGGGGCCGGGTGGCGGCGGTGATGGGAGAGCTCAACCACGCCGGGTTCAATTCGATTTCGCTGGTCACCAACAGTTCAGTCTCGGCACCGTAGCGTCCGGTCGGGAGATGGCACTCGCACACCTCAGCCATGAAGAACGTATCGGCCTCGGCGTCGCGCTGGGGCTGCACGTGCTGCTGGCGGTGGTGCTGATCCTGCAGCCGAACAGTCGCCAGCCGCTGCCTCAGCCGGAGCGGATGACGGTCAATCTTGCAACAGATGTCGGATTGCAGGCGCAGGCACCCGCTCCAGTGCCCGATAGTCGTGCGGCGATGGCACCCGAACTCGCGCCCGAACCGGCACCGCTGCCGCAAGTGCAGCCGGCGCCCGAGCCGCCGAGACCGGTCGCGACAACCGCTCCCAAGCCCAAACCGGCGCCCAAGTCGGTGCCACAACCCAAGACCGTGCCGCCCAAACCGGTCGCAAAGCAAGCACCTGCAAAGTCGGCTCCATCCAAGAAGGCCGGTGGCAGCCTAATCGGGTCGAATTTCCTCGCGGGCTCCGGATCGAGCACGACGACCGACGACACCCGCATCCCGGCGAGCCAGATCGGGCCGAGCGCGCGCGCTTCGGTGGTCCAGGCGATCATCCGCCAGATCAAGCCGCACTGGCAAGCGCCGCAAGGTGCCGACGCGGACCTGCTCGTGACTGTGCTTTCGTTTAGGCTCAATCCCGATGGTTCGCTCGCGGGAACGCCGCGCGTTGTTAGCCAATCGGGTGTTACCGCATCCAACCGGCCGCAAGCACCGCTCCATGCCGAGCGGGCAATTCGCGCCGTGGAACTCGCCGCGCCGTTCAACTTGCCGCCCGAATACTACAACGTGTGGAAGACGATCGACGGCGCCAAATTCGACAGGAACCTCTCGAAATGAAACCGCTGATCGTATTCCTCGCCGCCGTGTTGGCGCTCTCCGCTGGTCCGGCGCTGGCCCAAGACGCTTCGAGCGCGCCTCCGAGCGATCTTTCGACCCCTGCACCAGATGGCGGCAAGGTAGAAACGGTCGATCAAGCCAAACCCGACGATGGCGGGTTGTCGTTCACCGTGACCGACGAAAGCCAATGGCAGGACCTTGGCGTCGCGATACCCGGGTTCGCGACCGATTACGATGTGGCGACGCCAGCGAGCACCGGCGGCACTGCAGCGCTCGGCAAGAGCCTGGCGCAAGTGATCTACCATGACCTCAAGTTCAACGGCCTGTTCAAACCGACCGGTCCCGCCGCCTTGCCGCAGCCGGCCTATGGCGAGATTACCGCTCCCACCTGGGCGACCTGGTCGAGCCGCGGGGCGCAAATGCTCGTCGAAGGCTACGTCCGCGCACGCGGCGATGGCAAGCTGATCGTAGGCTGTTACCTCTACGACGTGCAGCTGCAGAAGGAGCTGACGCGCGGCGGGTGGATCGTGCCCCCAGCGGATTGGCGGCGCGCGGCGCACAAATGCTCGGATCTCGTCTATTCGCGTCTGTCGGGCGAAAGTCCGTTCTTCGACAGCAAGATCGCCTACATCGCGGAAACTGGGCCGAAGGATCACCGTATCAAGCGGCTGGCGATCATGGATTCGGACGGCGCCAACCACCGCTTCATCACTACCGGCCGGGCGACTGCGCTGACCCCGCGCTATTCGCCCGACTATAGCAAGCTGCTGTATCTCAGCTATCTCGACGGCAATCCGCGCATCTACATCTACGATATCGGAACCGGCCAGCAGCACCTCGTCACGCAGAGCCGCAATCCCACTTTCGCGCCGCGCTGGAGCCCGGACGGCAAGTGGATTCTCTATTCGATGGCGGTGAACGGCAACACCGACATCTACCGTATTTCCGCCAGCGGTGGGCCGAGCGTGCG
The DNA here is from genome assembly GCF_002269345.1 of Tsuneonella mangrovi. Taxonomy (NCBI): domain Bacteria; kingdom Pseudomonadati; phylum Pseudomonadota; class Alphaproteobacteria; order Sphingomonadales; family Erythrobacteraceae; genus Tsuneonella; species Tsuneonella mangrovi. The sequence goes on along the minus strand of NZ_CP022889.1, from coordinate 698,002 downwards.
ACTGACCGACAACCCGGGAATCGATATCGGTGGCTCGTATTCGCCCGACGGGAGCCAGATCGTGTTCGAGAGCGACCGTTCGGGCAGCCAGCAGTGCTACGTGATGGATGCCAACGGAATGAACCAGCACCGCATCAGTTTCTTCGGCGGACGCTGCGCGACGCCCGAATGGAGCCCGCGCGGCGACCTGATCGCGTTCACCCATATCGGCGGTGATTTCGACATTGCGGTGATGACGCCGCAGGGCCGCGACATGCGGGTGCTGACCAACGGCTGGCAGGATGAAGGTCCGACGTGGTCGCCCAACGGTCGCGTGATCCAGTTCTTCCGCACGGCGCCCAATTCGGGCCATACCGCCTTGTGGCAGGTCGACCTGACCGGGCGCAACTTGCGCCGCCTACCGACCCCGGTCGATGCGTCGGATCCGGCTTGGGGGCCGGTCCTGCCGTAATTCGTTTTCTGGTATACAAGGGTGGCAGGAATCGTCCGGCCCCCCGGGAATTCATCGAGAAGGAGACGCAAGATGGATCGTCGCATCGTAATCGCCGCGCTGATGGCGGGCACCGTCATGCTGGCGGGCTGCAAGAAGGAACCGCCCGCATCGCTTCCACCCGAACCGGAACCCTCGGTCGCCGCGACCCCGACCCCGCCGCAGCAGCCGACCGGCCCGACGCTGGGCACGCAGGAACACTTCGTCGATGCGGTGAACGGGCAGAACGTGATCTACTTCGATACCGACAAGTACAACATCGATAGCGCCGATGCGGCCGCTCTTCAGGCACAGGCGCAGTACCTGCTGCGCTACCCGAGCATAAACGTACGGGTGGAGGGCAATTGCGACGAGCGCGGCACGCGCGAATACAACCTCGCGCTGGGCGAGCGCCGTGCGAACGCGGCGAAGAACTACCTCGTTTCGCTGGGTGTCGATGCCAATCGCATCACCACCGTCAGCTATGGCAAGGAACGCCCGGTCGCGCTCGGTTCGAACGAGGCTGCGTGGGCCAAGAACCGCCGCGACGTGACCGTGGTGGTGGAGTAAGCGCTCAGAACGGCAAGATGTCGAGCGTCGGCAGTGCCGGCGCCGACATTTGCGCGGTTGCCGGCAGCAAAGTCGCCCCGCCGACTAGTGATCCGGACGCAATTGCGGGCGCGTGGAGTGCCAGCGCAGACAGCGCGAGCACCGAAGCGGTGGCGGCAATTGTCAATTGTTTGCTCATCTTGAACATCACAGGTTGCATTTAAGGACTAACTTTTTGCATTGCAACATATTGGTTGCGAAATCGTTGGCGCGCCTTCCAAAACATCGCGCCGATCCCTAGGATACCCAAGTGAACGAGGCACAATCCTGATGGCCAAAGCCCGCCGATCGAACGATTGGGGCTTCCCGCGCTGGCGCGGATATGGCTCGTCGCGCGAAGCGACGACCGTGCGGTTGTGCGATCGGCACGGTTGCAAGGAGCCGGGCGATTGCCCCGCGCCGAAATCACCCAACAGCCCGGACAAGTGGTACTTCTGCCAGCAGCACGCAGCCGAATACAATGCCAAGTGGGACTACTTCGAAGGCCTTTCCAAGGAAGAGGCGGCCGAGCGTGCCGCAAACGAGAAGCGCGACAACGCGGGGTTTGCCGAAGCCGCGCACTACGGCTGGGCAGGGAGCGGTGATGGTTCGCGCAGTGCGGATGAAATGCGTGCCCTCGAGTTGCTCGGCCTCGAGGTGGATGCCGATTTCGCGGTGGTCAAGAAGGCCTGGCGGGCGATGGCCAAGGAAGTTCATCCCGATGTGAAGCCGGGCGATGCGGAGGCCGCCAAGCAATTCCACGCCCTTCAGGTAGCCTACGAAGTCCTGCGGCAGGCCGAAGAGCGCCGCGAGTGGAAAGGCTGATCACTCGCTAGAGACCTGCAGGATGGATTGTCGCCTTGCCCCGCCGGTGAAAAAGTGGGAGCACCGCGCCACGACAATTTGAGTCCTGGGGGATTTCGATGAAGCAGACGTATCTTGCCGGCGCGGCTGCGCTGGTTTTCGCCGTAATGCCGCTATCCGGCGTGCAAGCCGATGCCACCGATGGGCAGATCGCGCAGATCATCGATGAAGGGCTGAGCCACAGCCAGGCAATGGCCAACGCCTCGCAGCTGATGGACGGGATCGGCCCGCGGCTGACCAATTCGGAGAATTTCGACAAGGCGGCCGCATGGGCTCTGGCCAAGTTCGAAGCGTACGGACTGACCAACGTCCACAAGGAATCGTACCCGTTCGGGGTCAATTGGAATCTCGATTCGTGGAATGCGACGATGATCGCGCCGCGCATGAAAGTAATGACGTCGCAGCCGGTTGCGTGGACTCCTGCGACCGAGGGCACGGTCAGCGCGCCGGTGATCCTCGCCCCGATGGCCAAGGAGGCCGATTTCGAACGCTGGCGCGGCAAGCTCAAGGGCAAGATCGTGATGGTCAACCTGCCGGGGGAAGCGAGCCAGTCGTCGAGGCCGATGTTCACCCGTTTCGATGCCAAGGATCTTTCGGGCAAGGACGAATTCACGCTGCCGAGCGACAATCTCGAGCCGTACAAGGGGTTCGTGAAGCGGGTCGATTTCGAGCTCAAACTCTCCAGATTCCTCAAGGCCGAAGGGGCGTTGGCGATCGTTCGCAAGAGCTACCGTGAAAACGGCCTCGTGACCGGCGAGGGCTACAATATCGACCCGGCCAACCGGTTGGCGCTGCCGTTCATGGAGCTTTCTAGCGAAGACTATCGTCGGCTCGCCCGGCTCGAAGTTGCGGGCACGCCGCCGGTAATCCAGCTCAATATTGCGACCCACGAAAACCCGCAGGATACGACCGCCGATTACCTCGTGGCGGATATCCAGGGCAGCGATCCCAAGGCGGGTTACGTGATGGCTGGCGGACACTTCGACAGCTGGATCGCCGCCGATGGAGCGACCGATGACGGGGTGCCGAGCGTCGTCGTGATCGAGGCGGCGCGGATCATCAAGAGCCTGGGCGTGAAGCCCAAGCGCACGATCCGCTTCGCGCTATGGTCTGGTGAGGAGCAGGGCCTGCTCGGCTCGATCGCCTACATCGAAAAGCACCTGGCGACCCGCCCTGTCGACACGAATGCCTACGGAGTCGCCCGTTTCGCCGAGTGGACCACCAGGTTCCCGATCACCAAGGGACCGGACTACGACCGGATGAAGGCCTACTTCAACCTCGACAACGGCGCGGGCAAGATCCGCGGGATCTATGCCGAGGACAACGTTGCCGCCGCACCGATGCTCAAGAAATGGCTTGCACCGTTCGCGTCGATGGGCGCGACCGCAGTGGTGATGAGCCGGACCGGCGGGACTGACCACCAGTATATGCAAGCGGTGGGCCTGCCCGGCTTCCAGTTCATCCAGGATCCGCTCGACTACGGCTCACGCGTGCATCACTCGAGCATCGATACGCTCGACCATGCTCCGTCGGACGATGTACGCCAGGCGGCGACGATCCTTGCGGCGATGCTCTGGCAAGCGGCCAACAGCGACGCAGAACTTCCGCGACCGCCGTTGCCGACCGAGCCGAGCAAGTCCAACCCGTTCAAGGTGACGATCCCGGACGACGATTGATCGTCCGGTCGATCGGCCCGATCAGACCGCTTCGAGCGCCTGCTCGAAGTCGGCGATCAAGTCGTCGGCATCTTCGATCCCGATGCTGATCCGCACGAGGTTGTCGGAGATCCCTAGGCTCGTCTTGCGCGCGTCGGGCACCGAAAGGTGGGTCATGCTCGCCGGGTGGCTGGCGAGCGTCTCGGTCCCGCCGAGGCTGACCGCGAGCTTGGCGATCCTGAGCGCGTCGAGGAAGCGGAAGCACTCTGCCTCGCCGCCCTTGATGAACACCGAGAACGTGCTGCCCGCGCCGGTGCAATGGCGGTTGAAGATGTCCTGCTGGCGCGGATCGTTGATCATCCCGAGATAGCCCAGCCGTTCGACCTTGGGGTGCCCCTTCAGGAAGGCGCAGACCTTCTCGGCATTCTCGCCCGCGCGGCTCATCCGCAGTTCGACCGTCTCGAGACTGCGCAGCAGCATCCACGCGGTGTTGGGATCGGCAATCCCGCCCATCGTGTTGCGCAGCATCCGCACCGGGTCGATCCACTTCTTCGCACCTGCGACGCTGCCCGCCACGAGGTCCGAATGGCCGCCAACGTACTTGGTCAGCGAATAGACCACGATGTCCGCCCCTTGATCGAGTGGGCGCTGCCACAGCGGCCCGAGGAAGGTATTGTCGATCGCGATCGGGCAAGCATGGTCGTTGCCAAGTGCTGCGTCGCGCGCTGCGCAGACTGCCTCGACGTCGACCAGCGCGTTTGTCGGGTTGCCCGGGCTTTCGAGGTAGATCATCGCGACCTTGCCGCCTTGTGCCTCTGCCTGCGCCTTGGCCTTGGCGATCACCGAGTCGAGCTCCTCGCGGCTCGCGCCGGCGGGAAAGTCCACATAGGTCACGCCGAACTTGGCGAGCGTCTTGGCGACGAAGCCTTCGCTCGCGGCATAAAGTGGGCCGGAATGGACGATCACGTCACCCGCCGCGCACAGGCTCATCATCAGCACGCAGATTGCGGTCATCCCGCTGGAGAAGCACAGCGCGTCTTCCGCGCCGTCCCAGATCGCCAGCCGATCCTCGAGGATTTCCTGGTTGGGGCCATTGAACCGCGAATAGACGAGGCCGTCTGCGCCGCCGGGGCGCTTGCCGGTGATCCCTTCGAAGTGGCGCTTGCCCGCTGCCGCGTTCTCGAATGCGAAGGTGCTGGTGAGGAACACCGGCGGCTTGAGGCTGCCTTCGGACAGTGCAGGATCGTAGCCGTGGCCCATCATCAAGGTGCTGGGCCTCAAGTCGCGGGTATTCTTGGGATGAGCCATCGCAGGCGTCCTTCCTTTGCGTCTCACGCTCCCAGGAAGGCGGGAGCCAATACGTGCATCCGGGGCGCTGGCGATCCTAACCTCCGCAGGATCGCATCTCCGCCGAAACGCCTGAGTCAGACGTGCCGATTACCGGGCTGAGAAACTGATTTCAACCGTAACCAGTCGCCCAGATCATTCCCCACACCAGTCCGACGATCAGAAACGCACCGGCAATGTCGAGTGCAAATCCCGCGCCGAGCATTCGGGGGAGGGAAATGCGCCCGGTCGCCCAGGCGATCGCGTTGGGTCCGGTTCCGGCGGGCAGCATGAAGCCCCAGCTCGCGGCCAGCGCAGCGGGCATCGCCAGCAGGATAGGATCTACTCCCAAGGCCACCGCTAGGCTGGCGACGACAGGCATAATCGCGCTGGCGGTGGCGACGTTGCTGGCGAACTCGGTGACCACGATCATCATCGCGACCACAGCGAGCGCGACGACCACCAGCGGCACACTGGCGAGCGGGAGCAGAGAATGGCCGAGCCAGTCGGCAAGGCCCGAAGTGCTCATGCCCGCGGCCAGCGCCAGACCGCCGCCAAACATCATGATCACACCCCACGGGGCGCGATTGGCTTCTTCCCAGTTGAGTAGCGGGCGGCCGGTCCCGTCGGGCAGGATGAACAGCGCAAGCCCGGCGGCGACGGCAATCGTCCCGTCAGTCAGCGCGCCCTTGGGCAGGTATGGCTCGATCCATGCCTGAGTAAGCCACAGGCCGAAGGTGACCGCAATCAGCGGGATCAACCGCTTTTCGGGCAAAGTCCACGCCGAATGGGTGTCGATCGCTGCGCGCGCACCGGCGACATCGAACGGGTGCTCGGCCACGCGCTGGACGCGCGAAATGATCCATGCGGCGAGCGGAATGCCCACGATCACGATCGGCAGGCCGTATAGCGTCCATTGCGCGAAGGTAATGCGTACACCGGTCAGCTCTGCCGCCAGCCCCACGGCAATGGCGTTGGTCGGGCTACCGACGATCGTTCCTAGCCCGCCGATACTTGCGGCAAACGCAATCCCCATCGGAAGCGCCCCGTTGAGCCCCTCCTTGTGGCTCTCGTCCATTCCGCCGCCGTTCAGCACCGCGAGCGCCATCGGCATCATGATCAGCGAGGTGGAAGTATTCGAGATCGCCATCGACAGGATCGCGGCGGTCACCATGAACGCCAACAGCAGGCGGCTCTGGCCGCCGCTCGCCCCGACCGACTTGAGCAGGGCGAGCGCGAGCCTGCGGTGCAGCCCGGTTCGTTCGATCGCCAGTGCGATGAACGCACCCCCGAGGATCAGGAACAGGATCGGCGAATAATAGGTGCTGGCTATTGTCTTGGCCGTCATCACGCCCGACATCGGCAGCACGAGGAACGGCAACAGCGCGGTCGCCGTCAGCGGCAGCGCCTCGGTCATCCACCACGCGGCCATCCATACCACCAGCCCGGCGACGAGCCATGCCTGCGGCGGCATCCCGGCAGGCGCAGGCAGGGCAACGGTCAGGCCGAAAGCGACCAGTCCGGCGATGAATCCGATCCGCTGAGCAGTCATCGCGCGTGCATCCTCCCGTTGGCCCGCCGCGGGCCTAGCAAGCACGCGCGGCGGGACAAAGGGGATGGAGTGTCGTGTGTGGGGAAAATGCCGCTGCCATGGCGGCACCGCCAGCCTATTTCGGAGCCAGCACCATCAGCATCTGGCGGCCTTCGAGGCGCGGGAACGCTTCGACCTTGGCGACTTCGGCCACATCTTCCTGCACCCGCCTGAGCAGGTCCATGCCGAGTTCCTGGTGCGCCATTTCGCGGCCCCGGAAACGCAGGGTCATCTTGACCTTGTCGCCTTCGCCGATGAACTTCATCACGCTGCGCATCTTCACGTCATAATCGTGCGTGTCGATGTTGGGACGCATCTTGATCTCCTTGATCTCCTGCGTCTTTTGCGTCTTGCGCGCGGCATTGGCCTTTTTCTGGGCTTCGTAGCGGTACTTGCCGACATCGAGGAACTTGCACACCGGCGGGTCAGCGTTGGGCGAAACCTCGACGAGGTTGAGGCCGACGTCGGCGGCCTGTTCGATCGCTTCGCGGGTGTACATTACGCCGAGGTTCTCGCCGTTCTCGTCAATGACGCGAACCTTGTCGGACTGGATCATGTTATCAAAGCGCGGGCCGCTCTTTACGGGCGGCGTCATCGAGCGCCGGGGTGGACGGGCTATGGGGCAGTCTCCTTGGGGTTGCCGTGTTGTCGTGGGCGCTACTTAGGGATTATCGCTGCAAATCGCAAAGGGGATTGCTTACGCAGCCGCACGCCACAGCGGGAATGTGGCCAGCTTGCCACCCGCGTGCACCAGTGCATCGATCTCGCTGGCGGGCTGGAGTGCCTCCACGATCGCCGGATCTGCCGCATTCATCCCGCCGGTCAGCGCGCCGAATGCGGGCAAGATCATCCGGTCGGCCCCGTGCTTGCCGCGAGCCACTACCGCGCAAGGGCGGCGGATATGGCGTTCGCGCACGGTAAGGTACAGGCGCGGGTGGAAATGGCCCGATAGCTCGGCGCGGCTTTCCCCGGGCTTGGCTTCGTGCCGCAGCACCAGTCCGGCGAATTCGAGCTCTTCGGCCAGCGTCCCGCCCGCAGTGCGCTCCATCTGGGCGTCGTGATTGCCGGTGATCCATACCCAGTCGGTCGCGCGGGTGAGCGCTGCGAGCATCCCGGCGGCATGCGGCTCGAGCCGCTCTGGCCCTGCCGAGTCGTGGAAATTGTCCCCCAGAGTGAACACCCGTCGCGCGCCGGTTTCGCGGATCGCCAGCGCGAGCCGCTCGAGGGTTTCGCGGCTATCGTAGGGCGGCAGCATCTGCCCTGCGCGACTGGCGTAGAAGCTCGCCTTTTCAAGGTGCAGGTCGGCCACCAGCAGCGCACGCTCGCGCGGCCAGTAGAGCGCGCGGCCGGCCATAAGGGCGAATTCCTCACCTGCGAACGAAACGGGAACCATGGCTTGCTCTTGCCCCAGCCGCGCAGGCTTGGCAAGGGTGTGGGCGATGACCGACTGGGCCCCATACACCACCCGCGCAAAGGACTGGTTCGAAGACCTGCGTGACCAGATATGCGCTGCGTTCGAGAGCATCGAGCGCGAGGCGGGATCGGACGCAGCGTTCGAATACACCTCGTGGCAGCGCGAGGAAGAGGGCAACGACGAGCCCGGCGGCGGCACGCGCGGGGTGATGAAGGGCAAGGTGTTCGAGAAGGTCGGGGTCAATGTCTCGACCGTCCACGGCAACTTCGCTCCGGGCTTTGCCGATACGATCAACGGGGCGAGCGAGGAGAACCCGGGCTTTACCGCGACGGGCATCAGCCTGGTGGCGCACATGGCCAACCCGCACGTGCCGGCGGTTCACATGAACACGCGCTTCCTCGTGACCGGCAAGGCATGGTTCGGGGGCGGGGCGGACCTCAATCCGCCGATCCCTTACGAGGATGACACCGCCGAGTTCCATGCTGCATTCCGCGCTGCCTGTGCGGGCCACAACCCGACTTACTACGACAGGTTCAGCAAGTGGGCCGACGAGTATTTCTTCATCCCGCATCGCGGCGTTGCGCGTGGAGTGGGCGGAATTTTCTACGACCATCTCGAATGCGAAGGCGAGGATGGTGGAGCGGCTGCATTCGAGCGCAATTTCGCATTCACGCAAGACGTCGGGCGCGCGTTCCTCGATGTGTTCCCGAAGATCGTCCGGCGGCGGATGCAGGCGGAGTTTACGGCCGAGGACAAGCGGACTCAGCTCGAATGGCGCGGACGCTATGCCGAATTCAACCTCGTCTACGATCGCGGCACGCTGTTCGGCCTCAGGACCGGCGGCAATATCGACGCAATCCTGATGAGCCTGCCGCCCGAAGCGACCTGGAGTTGATGGATCAGTTTTTCGATGCGGTGACCTTCACCCAATCGACGTACATCGCGACCTTGCCCGCCTTGATCCGCTCGACGGTCGATTGCGGCATTCCCTGATACGGCTCTTCGATGCCGTTGGTCTTGTAGGGGTAGGCTCCGCCGAGCGCGAAGTTCAGGATGATGTATTTGCGGTTGGCGAAGTCCCACTTGCCGTAATGTTCGACCATCGGGCGGGTGACGCGGTAGGTCAGCCGCCCATCGACCGAAAACAGGATCTCGTTCTTGCGCCAGTCGACCGCGTAGGTGTGCCACTGGGTCACGTCGATACCGGCGGGGAAGAAGTACTTGTTCACCAGCGGGGTCTCGCCCGAATATCCCTTGCCGTGGAGCGCGACACCGTACCAGTCGGGCTCGCCGACATTCTCCATGATGTCGATCTCGCCGGTCTTCGGCCACTCGCCATAGCCAAGCAGCCAGAACGCGGGCCAGATGCCGGTATCGGCTGGCAGGCGGATGCGCGCTTCAGCCTTGCCATAGGTGAAGTCGAACTTTCCCCGGCTGTTGATCCGGCCGGAGAGGAAATCGGCGTGACGTTGCGGGTTCGGATCGACCCCGGGTTGATAGACCGGAGTCAGTGCCAGCGCGCCGCCGTTTGCCCCCTCGAGACCCTGAACGATCGAGACGGTTTCCGGCGAATCGACATAGGCCTGCTGCTCGTTGTTGACCCAGAAGTCGGTGCCGACGACGTTCCATTCCTTGCGATCGAGGCCAGTTCCATCGAACCCGTCGTAGAACAGCACTTTCCCGCCCGTAGCCTGGTCTGTCGGCGGAGATGCGTCCACCTGCTTCCCGGCCGCGACACCGCCAGAGCTGAGCGCCATTACCGCTGCCAATGCAAGAAAAGTGCGCATAGATATCTCTCCGGCCGCCTTGTTGATAACGTTCACTTAAGTCGCGCGACGCGTGTTTGCCAAGATGAATACGATATCCCGGTGGCGATTGGGACCTGCCGCCAAGGACGCGTTGCCATGTTCCTATCTGCCGCGCTATCGGTCCAGCCAGCGTCCCACTTGGAGAGATCGATGCGCCGTTTTGCTGCTACCGTATCCCTGTTACTGGCCTCCACTGCCTGTTCAACAGTGCCCGCAGACGCCGACACCAACGCGGCGCCGGCTTCTGTCGCGGTTGCGCCGATCCTGAATTCGCCCGAGGCGCTCGATACTTCGACTTATGCGCAGCCGCAGGTCGCGCGGGTTACGCATGTCGATCTCGACCTGGCGCTCGATTTCGACGCGCGGACGATCGGTGGCATCGCAACGCTATCTGTGCTTGCAGCACCTGGCGCGAAGACACTGGTACTCGACGATCGCGGGCTCGATATCGCCAGTGTAACTGATGGGCAGGGCCATGCGCTGGCCTATGCCGTAGGCGAGGCAAGCGGCGACAAGGGAGCACCGCTGACGATCGATATCGGGCCTGGAGGCGCGAACCGCACGGTCAAGATCGCCTATTCCGCGCATGACGCCGACGCATTGCAATGGCTTTCGCCGCAGCAGACTGCAGGCGGAAAGTATCCTTACTTGTTCAGCCAGGGCGAAGCGATCCTCAACCGCACGTGGATTCCCACGCAGGACAGCCCCGGCATTCGCCAGACCTGGCGAGCGCGGATTACTGCGCCGAAGCCGCTGACGGTGGTCATGTCGGGCCTCGCGGTCGGGGAACCGGAAGATCTCGGCGATGGCCGCCGGGCGTTCACCTACGAAATGGACCATCCGGTCGCGCCTTACCTGATTGCGTTGGCGGCGGGCGACATCGCGTTCCGCTCGCTCGGCCCCCGCACGGGCGTGTGGACCGAGCCTGCGATGCTCGATGCCGCCGCGAACGAACTCGCCGATACCGAGAAGATGGTGAGTGCTGCCGAGACGCTCTACGGACCATACCGCTGGGGCCGGTATGACATGATCGTGCTGCCGCCGAGCTTCCCTTACGGCGGCATGGAGAACCCCACGCTGACCTTCCTTACACCGACCTTCATTGCGGGCGACCGCAGCCTGACCGGGCTGGTCGCGCACGAGCTGGCGCACAGCTGGTCGGGCAACCTTGTGACCAACGCGGTGTGGGGCGACGGCTGGCTTAACGAAGGGATTACCAGCTACTTCGAGAACCGGATCGTCGAGCAGATCTACGGCAAGAAGCGCGCCGAGCAGGAGGCGCTGCTTTCGTTTGCCGCGATGGAAAACACGCTCAACCGGGTTGGCTACGACGCGCCGGGCACCGCGCTCCACCAGCCCGACGGAACCGAAAGCGCGGGGAGCGCGATCATCTACAACAAGGGTGCAGCGTTCATGGCGACGCTCGAACACGCAGTCGGCCGCGCGCGGTTTGACGCATGGCTGCGCCAGTGGTTCGATGGACACGCGTTCCAACCCGCGACCTCGCAGATGATCTACGACGACATGCTGGCGCACCTGGTCAAGAGCAAGGCCGAAGCCAAGGCGCTGATGCTGCACCAGTGGATCTTCGATCCGGGCCTTCCAGCAAACGTCTATCAGCCCGATCCCGCGGCCTTTGCGGCGGTCGACGGAGCAGCCAAGGCCTATTCCGAGAGCGGTACGATCCCGGTCAAGGCGGCATGGGACGGGTGGACTTCCGCCGAACGCCAACGGTTCCTGCAGGAATTGCCGCAGCAACGGAGCGCGGACCAGCTTGCAGCGCTCGATAATGCCCTCGGATTGGCGAAGACCGGCAACAACGAAGAGCTGTTCCTGTGGCTCAACCTCGCGCTCGCCAATCGCTATGAGCCAGCGGTTGCCGAAGCAGACACGTTCCTCTCGACGGTGGGTCGTACGAAGTTCGTCCGCCCGTTGTTCGCGACGCTGATGCAGCAAGGCGTGTGGGGCCAGCCGATCGCGCGGCGGATCTACGCCAGGACGCGGTCAGGCTATCATGCCGTGACGCAGGGCGCGGTCGACAAGGTGGTGCTTACGAAGGACTGAGCCACAGCCGCAGGACCGTTGCGACCGCGCCGATGGTCGCGACGCTTGTGGCCCATATCGCGGCCATCCACAGCAGCCGCTGCCACAGCGGCCGGTCGGTCGGGTCGGGCGGCATCAATGATATCCGTCGGAGCCGACCTTGCCGCGGAACACCCAATAGGCCCACCCGGTGTATCCGATGATCAGCGGCATCGTCAGCGCCACGCCAACCAGCATGAACACCTGGCTGCGGTGCGGTGCGGCTGCGTCCCAGATAGTAATTCCCGGCGGCACGACATAGGGCCACATCGAAACCCCGAGTCCCGCCATGCCCAAGAGGAACAGCCCCAGCGCGAGGAAAAACGGCGAGGCCTCGCGTCCCTTCACCAGCCCGCGGAACAGGAAATAGGCGATGATGACCGTCAACAGCGGCACCTGGCTCGCGAATACGAAATTCGGCATGGTGAACCAGCGGGCGTAATAGTTCGTATCGAGCAGCGGGGTGTAGAGGCTGACAGCTCCCATCAGCACCAGCGTCGCGACAGTCGAGCGAATGGCCAGCTTGCGCGCGTGGAACTGCCCGACGCCGTCGAGCTTCCACACCAGCCAGGTCGATCCGAGCAGCGCGTAGCCTGCGACCGTGCCAAGGCCGGTCAGCAGCGTGTAGGGCGTGAGCCAGTCGAACCAGCTGCCGGCATAGGCACGATCGACCACGGTGATCCCTTGCAGCAGCGCGCCGAGCGTCATCCCTTGCGCCATCGCAGCGACGAACGATCCTGCGGTGAAGGCGAAATCCCAGTATTTGCGGTGATCCGGGTCGCGCCAGCGAAACTCGAACGCGACCCCGCGAAACACCAGGCCCAGCAGCATTGCGATGATCAGCGGGTAGGTCGCGGGCAATACTACCGAATATGCCAGCGGGAAGGCGGCGAACAGGCCGCCGCCGCCGAGCACTAGCCAGGTTTCGTTACCGTCCCACACCGGCGCGATCGCGTTCATCGCCCGGTCGCGCTCAGCGCCCACTTCGAACGTGGGGAACAGGATTCCGATGCCGAGGTCGAACCCGTCCATCACGACATAGGCGAACACGGCGAAGGCGATAATGAACGCCCAGATGGTGGTGAGGTCGATGCTGCCCATCATTCCGCACTCCCATCCTTGGCGGGCACTTCCGGAGTGCCGAGTGTGTCCTGGTGCAGGCCAGGCGTGAATCCGGCGGTCCGCACCGGCCCCTTCTCGGTACGCTTCACCCCGAACTCGCCCTGCTTCGGAGGAGCTTTCATCAGGCGCAGGATGTACCACACCCCTGCGCCGAACGCCGCGAAGTAGACCGCCGCGAACGCTGCCAGCGATGTTGCAAGGGCGGGCGCTGCCAGCGGGCTTGCCGCGTCGGCTGTGCGCAGGAGGCCATAGATCACGTATGGCTGGCGGCCGACTTCGGTCGTTACCCATCCGGCGATCACAGCGACGAACCCGGCAGGGCCCATGATCACGGCCGCGCGGTGCAGCCAGCTCCATTCGTACATCCGCTTGCGCCAGCGCGCGAACAGGCTCCACAGCCCCAGCCCGAGCATGGCAAACCCGATCGCGACCATGATCCGAAACGACCAGAATACGATCGCCACCGGGGGCCAATCGTTGCGCGGGAAGGTGTCGAGCCCCCTGATCTGGTCGTGCAGCGTATGCGTGAGGATCAGCGACCCGGCATAGGGGATCGAAATCGCGTCATCGACCTTGGCCGCTTCCTGGTCGGGCAGGCCGAACAGGATCAGCGGCTGGTTGTCGCCTTCGGCGGCAAAATGTCCTTCCATTGCCGCGACCTTGGCCGGCTGGTGCTGAAGCGTGTTGAGGCCGTGCGCATCGCCCATGAAGATCTGCACCGGCGCGACGAGCGTCGCCATCCACATCGCCATCGAGAACATCTTACGCGCGTGGAGGTTGGCCTTGTCGCGCAGCAGGTGCCACGCACCGACCCCGCCAACCACGAAGGCGGTGGTGAGGTAGGCCGCGAGGACTGTGTGGATGAGCCGATAGGGGAAGCTGGGGTTGAAGATAATCGCCAGCCAACTCGGGCCGGGGAGGAACTGGCCGTTGGCACCGATGACATAGCCGGTGGGGGTCTGCATCCAGCTGTTGACCGACAGGATCCAGAATGCCGAGACAAAAGTGCCCGCCGCGACCATCAGCGTGGCGACGAAGTGGAGCCTCGGCCCGACCTTGTCCATCCCGAACAGCATCACGCCGAGGAACCCGGCTTCGAGGAAGAACGCGGTCAATACTTCGTAAGCCATCAGCGGCCCGATCACGGGGCCTGCCTTGTCGGAGAACACCGCCCAGTTGGTGCCGAACTGGTAGCTCATCACGATGCCCGAGACGACGCCCATCGCGAACGCCACCGCGAAGATCTTGAGCCAGTACTTGAACAGGTCGAGGTAGAGTTGCTTGCCGGTCTTGAGCCATAGCGCTTCGAGCACCGCGAGATAGCTCGCCAGCCCGATCGAGAACGACGGGAAGATGAAGTGGAAACTGACCGTGAAGGCAAACTGGATGCGCGCGAGGAGAAGGGCGCTCTCGGTTTCCATCGGTGTATACCTTATCAAACCATGTAAGTGTTTCCGCAATAGGGCAATCGCGGAGCTGTCGCAAGCGCGATCGACGCCTGTCGACCTGCATCCCCTCATATCATGACTAATATACTTGAAAACAACAGGAAAGTAGAAATCTATCCGCATCTTTATCCGATCCTCATCCGGATGGCTCCTGCGTTACATGCAACATCGATTGCGTTTTTTGTTAATTGATAGCTGTGAGTCGCCATGCGCAAAGGTCCGGTCAAAAATTTCCTCCGCAAAGACTTTCGCTTGCGTATCGCCTGACTGCACCGCAAGTTTGGCCTTGTATGCTGCGCCAGTACGAACTTGTTGAACGGGTCAAGGCCTACGATCCGGACGCCGACGAGGCGCTACTCAACCGCGCCTACGTCTACACGGTGCAAAAACACGGCACCCAGAAGCGCGCCAGCGGCGATCCCTATTTCAGCCACCCGGTCGAAGTGGCGGGACTGATGACCGACCTGAAGCTCGACCAGGAAACGATCATTACTGCGCTGCTGCACGACACTGTCGAGGATACGCTCGCGACGATCGACGACGTCGAGGCCAATTTCGGTACCGACGTTGCCCGCTTGGTCGATGGCGTGACCAAGCTCTCCAAGATCGAGGCCATGCCGGAAAACGAGCGCGCGGCAGAGAACCTGCGCAAGTTCCTGTTGGCGATGAGCGAGGATATCCGCGTGCTGCTGGTGAAGCTGGGCGACCGGCTGCACAACATGCGCACGCTGCATTTCATAAGGTCGCCCGAAAAGCGCCAGCGGATCGCTCGCGAAACGATGGATATCTACGCCCCGCTGGCCGAACGGGTGGGGATGTACGAATACATGCGCGAGATGCAGCTGCTCGCATTCGAGCAGCTCGAGCCCGAAGGTTACCAGACGATCACTGGGAGGCTTGAGCAGATCCGCGCGCAGGACGGCGGGCAGGTCGATGCGATCGCGCTCGACATCAAGCAGGCGCTCGCCGGGGCGGGGCTTGCCGTCGAAGTTTCGGGCCGCGAGAAGCACCCCTATTCGATCTGGCGCAAAATGGCCGAACGCCACGTCAACTTCGAGCAGGTGACCGACATTATGGCGTTTCGCGTGATCGCCGAAACCGTCGACGATTGCTACCGCGCATTGGGGGTTCTGCACCACACGTGGCAGTTCATCCCGGGCCGGTTCAAGGACTACATCTCGACGCCCAAGACAAACGGATATCGTTCACTCCACACCTCGCTGATCTACGAGAACTCGATGCGGGTGGAGGTGCAGATCCGCACGCGCGAGATGCACCGCACGAACGAGTTCGGGCTGGCTGCGCACTGGGCCTACAAGCAAGGCGACCGGCCCGATGGGCAGGTCGGCTGGCTGCGCGACCTGATCGAGATCGTCGATGCCAGCAACGACCCCGAGGAGCTACTCGAACACACGCGCTTGGCGATCTACCAGGACCGGATCTTCGCGTTCACCCCCAAAGGTGCGCTGTTCCAGCTACCCAAGGGAGCGACTGCAGTCGATTTCGCGTTCGCGGTCCACACCGACCTTGGTGCGCAGACCGTGGGGGCCAAGATCAACGGGCGGCATATGCCGCTGCGCACTCCGCTCAACAATGGCGACGTGGTGGAGATCATCAAAGGCAAGTCGGCCGAGCCGCAACTCTCGTGGCTCGGTTTCGTCGTCACCGGCAAGGCGCGCGCCGCGATTCGCCGCGCAGTGCGGCTGAAAGAGCGAGCGGAAGTCGCTGCACTGGGCCGCCAGCTGTTCGACGAGATCGCCGCGCGCTTGCCCGCACGGATCGGCAAGAAGGCTATCCGCGAGGCGGTCGAGCGGCTCGATCTCGAGGACGCCGACGAACTGATGTATGCCATCGGCGCAGCCAAGATCCCTGACCGCGACGTGATGGAAGCGCTGGTGCCGGGCAGCACTGCCGAATTCGAGGACGGCGACGAACAACAACACCAGGAGCGCGCGATTTCGATCCGCGGGCTGACCCCGGGTGTGGGATTCACGCTCGCAAACTGCTGCAATCCCGTACCGGGTGACCGGATTGTCGGCCTGCGCCGCCCTAATGAGACGGTCGTGGTGCATCGGATCGATTGCTTCGAGTTGGCAAACGGGGTCGATGCCGACTGGATCGACCTGCGCTGGGGCAAGCGCAGCCACGGCGCATTGGGGCGTGTTTCGGTGACGCTGTACGATCGGCCGGGAACGCTTGCGGAAATGGCCGGAATCTTCGCCCAAGGGCACGCGAATGTCGTCTCGCTCGCGCAGACCCAGTCCGACCGGCCTTTCGTGACTTACGAAGTCGAGGCCGATGTGACCGACCTTGCCCACCTGACCCGGATCGTCAGCGCCCTGCGCGCAAGCGATGCTGTTGCTGAAGCGGAGAGGCTCTGACGATGGCGATTGTCGGTCTCGACCATGTCCAACTGGCAATGCCGAAGGGCGGTGAAGACGCTGCTCGTGGATTCTACTCCGAGGTGCTGGGCCTGGCCGAAGTGGCCAAGCCCGTGGACCTCGCCAAGCGCGGCGGGTGCTGGTTCGAAGGCGGCGAGGCGCATATCCACTTGGGTGTCGAGGATCCGTTCAGCCCCGCGCGGAAAGCGCATCCTGCGCTGTTGGTGGATGACCTTGCGGCGTTGAGGCTGAAGCTGGCGAATGCGGGCGTGACCTTTACCGAAGGTTCCCCGCTCGATGGTTACGATCGCGGCGACGTGTCCGATCCGTTCGGTAACCGGATCGAACTGATGCAGCGGCTCTAGAGCAGTTCGAGTTCGAGGCGGACCGTGTCGCCCGCCGCAAGGTCTTCGGCGCGCATCACTCTGCGTGAGACCAGCAGGATCCATTCGGATTGCTTCCGCTGCGGGAATACCGAGCTCTTCCAGTGTGTTTCGCCGATCCGCGCGGTTACCTTGACCGAACCGAACCCGCGGCTGCGACCGAACTCGAGCCGGTGCAGGCGGGCGTGCATGGCGAGCTGGTCGGCAGCCTCGCCCGCGATCGTCACGAGGTGATAGGTTCCCCTGTCGCCCCGCCAGCGGGTGAGCGGCGCAGCAAACGAGAGCGTCTCACTCACCGGGAACGCGGCGGATCGGCACCTTGACGTTGCACAGCGCTATGCCGCCTGCGGGCACCTTGTAGAACGCATCGTTGCGGTTGGCGCTGACGTGAACGTACTCGGCGAAGCTCTTGCTGCCCGTGTCGAGGTATTCGAAGTGCGGCTGCTCGGCGGTGGGCAGGTCGCTGCCCAGCCGGACCGAGATGATCGGCACGCGCAGGCTCTTGTCGGCATAGACCCCGTGATCGCCCTTGCCGCGCGGCAGGGTCGAGAGGTTCTCGATCCCCTCGATCACGCGCCCGACAACCGCGATATTGCGGTCAAGCTGGCGCGGGGCCTGCCCGATCACGGAGTAGAGTTCCGCCCCGGTGCCGGTATCGGGTGAAAGGTCGCGCGCGACGCCGACGGTGCCGTAGCAGTGGGTTGGCCATTTGGCATTAGATGAAGTGGCGATCGGCCAGCCCTCGTAGAAAGTGGTAAGCGACGCATATGGATCACTCAGAAATGACGTTGTCTTCGCAAGACCGGAAGCACCAAAGCTTGCCCCGTCTGCCAAATTTGTCAGCTCGGCCTTTGTGGCGGGAGCAACATACTCGCTCTCCGGCACCACCTTCAGCCCCTTGGGCAGCGGCTTGGCCTTGGCCGGGTCCTCTCCTTCGCCGTCGCCCCATTGGACGACCCAGTTGTCGACCGCGCGGTAGACGCTCGTCCCATCCCACCAGTGCGCCCTTGCGAGTGTGCGGATATTGTCGACCCATCCCTGGCTGAACGGTGGCGGCATCAGCTGGATGATGACCTGCCGCTTGTTGCCCTTCGCATCGGGCGCGAGGTCCATCACCAGCAGGTCGGCCGGATCGATCGCCTTCCACTCGCTCGGCTTGGCGGCTTCGACGACCGAGGCCGGCGTTGGCGGCGCAGGTGCTTCGTCGGCGGCAAGGGCGGGGGAGGCAAGTATCGCCGCGGCGAGGATGAGCTTGTTCATGGCCGCCGTTGTGCCACGCGGCGCGCGGATGGCAAGGATCAACAACCTGCCGCTTGTCAGCACTGCTCGCGCCCGCTAGGTGCCCGCTTCCTGCCATCACAGGCATGCGGAGCGGTGGCCGAGTGGTCGGGGCCGAAGCGCAGCGCAGGCGGGGGCGCAGCCCCCAACGCGCACGCCTTGCGTGCGGCTCAAGCCGCAGCTAGAGGGCAGCGCCTGCCAACACAGGCATGCGGAGCGGTGGCCGAGTGGTCGAAGGCGCACGCCTGGAAAGTGTGTATACGGTAACCCCGTATCGAGGGTTCGAATCCCTCCCGCTCCGCCACAAAGCGATGACGCCAGCTTAACATCGACACTACTCGGTGTGTGAACTGCCCTGTCCGCGGAGGATACGATTTCCCAACCTAGGGAACATTGGTTTGACCCGCGCCGTTCGGCCCATAACCTTGTGTGGAAATGGAGCCTCAATTGACCTTGTCCCGATGGACTTTCGCTTTCCCCGTTGCGGCAGCGGCTGCGCTCGCCGGGTGTAGTGCGCCGCATTCCCCGGCAGCGCCCGAAACGCCTGCCGCACAAACTCCTCCCGAGTCCGGCCTTTCGGCCAGCGAGGTTGCTGCGCGCAACAAGCAGTTGCTCGATGCCGCCGAGCCATTCGAAAACCTCACCGAATCCGCCCCAAGCACCAGTTCGGCCGAGCTCGCGGCGCTGGTCGACAAGGCCAAGGCTGCCGCAGCCGGAGTGGCCAGCATTCTTGACGGCAAGCAAGGCGAACGGCTCGAAGCGCAGCTCGATGCGATCGACAGCGCGATCAAGACCGATGACCGCACAGGCGTCGCGCTCGCCGCTGTGGAGGGTTACCGCACACTGGTGGAAAGCGCGGCGGACACGGGCCGTGTGCCGCAAGCGGTGAGCCTGCTCGACTATTCGGGTTTCCGCTTCCAGGCTGACCTTTCCGCCAGCCCTCCGCGATGGGATGACGCGCAATCCGCGCTTGCCTTCGCCGAGGGCAAATGGGCGCTCGTTGAGCCGAAAGTGACCGATGCGAAGCTCAAGGCAGACTTCACCGCTGCGCTCGATACGATGGGCAAGGCCGCGCAAGCCAAGGACGTCGCGCTGGCCCGGCGCGCCTCGACCCGCGAACTCGACCTTGTCGATGGTCTCGAACACTACTTTTCAAAGATGCCCTGAGGGTCGCAACTCGCAGGGCGCCGGGGTACAAATTGCCGATGTGCAGTTTGTATCCCGGCATCGATCGTGATCTATGCGAACATCGCAAAACAGGGGGACCAGCAGTTCTGCAAATGCTCACACGTGCGACGACATACAGCTCGGCGAGCGGGACGGTCCTCGCTGCGATCGCGGCGAGCCGCTGCTGACTCTGGCCGCAATGCGTATCCTCCTCGCCGAAGACGACACCGAGACCGCCGAATTTATCGCGCGCGGTCTCGCCGAGCTTGGGCACAGCGTTGCAGTCGCCAGTGACGGAGAGGAAGCGCTCCGCCTTGGATTGGACGAACCGTTCGATGTGATCGTGCTCGACCGGATGATGCCGGGGCGCGACGGCCTCGAAGTGCTCCGTACGCTGCGAGCCGCCAATATCGACGACCCGGCGATCATGTTGACCGCGCTGGGCCAGATCGAGGACCGCGTGCAAGGGCTCGACGCCGGGGCGGACGATTACCTCGTCAAACCGTTTGCGTTCAGCGAGTTGGTCGCACGGGTCAACGCCCTGTCACGACGCCGATCACCCAGCGAGGTCCAGACGCGGCTGGCATCCCGCGAACTCGAGATGGATCTCCTTACGCGTGAAGTGCGCCGCGCCGGGCAGCCCGTGCTGCTCCAGCCCAAGGAATTCCGCTTGCTTGAGGAGCTGATGCGGCATCCCGGCGAATTCGTGACCCGCACGATGCTGCTCGAACGGGTGTGGAATTTCCATTTCGACCCGCAAACCAAGATCATCGAAACCCACATGAGCCGGCTGCGCGCAAAGCTGAACGAGGGCGGGCTAGACGATCTGATCGAAACCCGTCGCGGAACCGGCTACCGGGTCCACGCTGCATGAGGCTGCTTCCGCAAAGTGCTGCCTATCGTATCGCGGTCGTTTCGGCCGCATGCTTTGCGCTGGCGACCCTGCTGATCGGGGCGACCGTGCTTTATGCCGTGCACACTGCCTTCCTGAAGCAGATCGACGACACGATCGAGCAGGCGAGCGTGAGCCTGGTCGGTGAATTCAACAGCGAGCGCTACGTCGGTCTCACCGAAGCAATTGCGGTGCGCGAAGCAAGCGCGGCCAACGCTTTGGAATTCGCGGTGTTCTCCTCCCGAGGCAAGAAGATTGCGGGGCATATGGAACTGGCCGAACCGCCGATCGGCTGGAGCCGGATTACATTCGAAGACCCGCTGGAAGGTCCCGATGCCGCGCGCGCACTGGCAACCCGGCTCCCCGACGGCAACAAGCTGGTAGTCGCCGCAGACCTCGAACCGCTCGACCACCTCGACGAGACGATCCTGGTGGTGTTTGCGTTTGCATTTGCCGGCACGCTCGCGCTCGGCGCGATCTTCGCCTTGATGCTCGGCCGGTACCTGCGCCGCCGATTGGACGGGATTGCCAAGGGGTCCATCGCTTTCGCGTCGAGCAATTTTGGTGGCCGCGCCGACGTGACCGAGCGCGGTGACGAGTTCGACCAGGTGGCGATCTCGCTCAACGCCATGCTCGACCGGATCGAGGCGTTGCTCGCCAACCTGCGGCAAGTAACCTCCGACCTCGCGCACGACATGCGTACGCCGCTCACGCAGCTTCGTGGCCAGCTGGAAACGCTTCTCAATGCTCCCGAGGCCGAGCGGGGCGACCATGCCGAAGCCGCTATCGACAAGTGCGAGGATATCCTGCGGTTGTTTTCTGCGATCCTGCGAATTTCGGAAGTCGAGGGCGGCGGCATCCAAAAGCATTTTCGCGAGGTCGACCTTGCGGAACTGACGCAAGCGATTGCCGAGGCACACGAGCCCGCCGCAGAGGAATCGGGGCATACCCTCGAATTGCACAACGATCCGGGGCAGGCGCTGGTGCCTGGCGATCGCGATCTCCTGGCACAAGCGCTGTCCAACCTCGTCGAAAACGCCATGCGCCATACGCCGGTTGGCTCTACCATCCGGATTGGAGCTTCAATGCAGGGAAAGCGGGTGAGCCTGTTCGTCGCCGATAACGGCCCGGGTATTGTCCGGGAAGACAGAGCGCGCGCGATGCAGCGCTTCGTCAGGCTTGACGGAGCGCGCTCCACTCCAGGTCATGGCCTTGGCCTGAGTCTGGTGGAAGCCGTCGCTGAAGCCCACAGCGCGCGGCTCGAACTCGACGATGCTCAACCTGGTCTGGCGGTAAGACTTATATTCAACAGGATGCCTGGATGCGCATAGCGATTGTGGCCGCCATGCTGATGCTCTCGGGGTGCGCCACGTATGTGCCGGTCCCGTTGGCAAGCGACAGTAACGCGCTGGAGAAGCCGGTGGCGTCGGTGCTCGAGCAAAGCGCGAGCGCGGTCGAACGGCCATGGCTCAAGCCGGTATCGATCGACCTTTCCAAGCCGCTCGGCCTCGATGCGATCGCCACGCTGGCAGTAGCCAACAACCCCGACCTTGCCGCGCTGCGCGCCAGACGCGGGGTCGCACAAGCCCAGGTGTTTGCCGCCGGCCTGCTGCCCGATCCAACCTTCTCGATTGGTGCTAGCAAAGTGGCGAGCGGGCCCGATACGATGCTGGATGTGTCCGGCGCGCTGGGGTTCGACCTCAATGCGCTGCGCACCCGCGCGGTGCGCCGGCAAGGGGCAGTCGCGCAGGGCGAGCAGGTCCGCCTCGACCTGGCATGGGCCGAATGGCAGACTGCCGGGCAAGCGAAGATCCAGGCTGTGAGGATCGAGCAACTCCAGCAGATCGTTTCGCTGGCAAAGAAGTCGCGCGATTCCGCTCGCTCGCTGCTCGATCGCAACGAACGCGCCTCGGCGCGGGGCGATATTGCCGGGGATCGGCTCCAGGCGGCACGCGTCGCTGCATTCAGCGCCGACGACACCTACAACACCGCTGCACAAAGCCTCGTTACCGCGCAAGGCGATCTGCGTCGCCTGCTGGGCCTGAGGCCTGATCAGCCGCTGGCGCTCGCCCCGATTCCGGACATTGCCTCGCCGCCTCCAGCCTCCGCGCTGTTCGGGCTCGCCGAGAAGAACCGGACCGACCTGGCCGCATTGCGCGAAGGCTACGCTGCGCAGGAAGCCGCGGTTCACAAGGCCGTGCTCGACCAGTTTCCCAATCTCGGCCTGACGCTCAACTCCCAGCGGGATTCAGCCGGGAACTTGCTGCTCGGTCCGGCGGTCGATTTCACCTTGCCGCTGTGGAACCGCAATCGCGGCACGATTGCCGTCGAACGCGCGACCCGCGCGGCGCTCAAGGCCGAATACCAGGCCCGCCTGTTCCAGACGCGGGCGGATATTGCCGCTGCCGAGGCCGGGGTTCGCACAGCGCTCCAGCGCAAGGCCGACGCGCTGGCCGGGATCGATCGGATCGAGCACTTCGCGGCGGCTTCGCGCACGGCGGCCGATCGCGGCGACCTGTCGCTCGAAGCCGCAGAAAGCGCCGAGCAGGCGCTGCGCGACCGACAGATCCAGCTCGCCCAAGCCCAACAGGATTACGATGAACAGATGATCGCGCTCGAATTGTTGACGGGAACCCCGCGGGAGGCATGGCCGCAATGAGATTTCGCTGGTTGGTTTTGGCAGCAAGCCTGTCGCTGGCCGCCTGTTCGGGTTCATCGGGCGGGGACACCAGCGCTGTGCCGTCCGCGCTCGTCTCGCTGGCGACCGCGCAGACCGGCAGCGTGGCCTCGACGCAGACGCTTTACGGGATGGTCGAACAGAATGCGGACACCCAGTTCACGCTGTCAGCACCGGTCGAAGCGGTGGTGAGCCGAATTGCCGCCAGTGTCGGTTCGCCCGTCTCGCGCGGCCAGTTGGTCGTGGCGCTGTCTCCCAGCCCGGCAACCCGCGCCGACAGCGCTCGCCTCGCCAGCGAAGCGCAGACTGCAAAGGCCGCCTACGCCCGCGCGCAGCGGCTGCGGGCCGATGGCCTGATGAGCGACGCCGATGTCGAAAGCGCCCGCACCGCCGCCCAGTCTGCCAGCGCCGCCCTTTCTGCACTGTCGGTCCAGCAAGGCCAGCTTGCCATTCGCGCTCCGGGGCCGGGCTTTGTCCGGTCGGTCGACAGCGCGCCGGGTAACCTCGTGAGCCCCGGTACTCCCATCGTCACGATCAGTCGCAGCGGCGCGCTGCAGGCGAGCTTCGGGATCGACCCGAGCCTCGTCGCGCACCTCTCTCGGGGGGCCGGGATGCAGCTCGATGCGCCGGGCGGAGGGCCAGGTGCGACCGTCCCGATCGTTTCGGTCGATCCTTCCGCCGATCCGCAGACCCGGCTTGCATCGATCTACGTAACGGTCCCGGCGCGTTTCCAAGTGGGCGCTGGCCAGCCGCTGAAGGGCACGGTCACCGTGCAGATGTCGGGTGATACCGTAACCGTTCCTTACTCGGCGCTGCTCGACGACGCGGGGCAGCCCTATGTGTTCGTCGTAAGCAAGGGGGTTGCCCACCGCAGGGACGTGAGCATCGGAGCGACCGACGGCAAGATCGTGGCGATAGCCAACGGCGTCGCAGCGGGCGACAAGGTCGTGACCCAGGGCGGGACCGCGCTCGAGGATGGCATGAAGGTGCGCACCAAGTAATGCGCTCGCTTGCCCATCACGCACGCACCATCTGGCTGGCGATCTTGCTGCTGACGCTGGGCGGGTTGATGGCGGCGACCAAGCTGCCGGTCAGCCTGTTCCCGCACATCGATTATCCGCGCGTTGTCGTTGCAGTCGATGCGGGCGAGCGCGACCCGGCACGGATGGAAGCGCAGATCACCCGCCCGCTCGAGTTGGCGTTGCGCTCGATCCCCGGGGTCACCCGGATCCGCTCGACCACCAGCCGCGGCTCGGCCGAACTCGCGCTCGATTTCGACTGGGGGCACGACATGGTTGCCGCGCAGCTCGCTACGCAAGGCGAACTGGCGACGATGCAAAGCGCGCTGCCGCCAGGCATCCAGTTCGATGTGCGGCGGATGGATCCGACGATCTTCCCGGTTTACGGCCTCGCGCTCACGTCTCCGACGCTCAACCAGGAAGACCTGCGCCAGATCGCCGAGCTGCGCATCCGCCCGGCGCTGACTTCGGTCAAAGGGGTCGCGGCGGTCGATGTGCTGGGCGGATCGCCGCGCGAATTCGAAGTTCGTCTCGACCCTTCGCGGATGGCCGCAATGGGCGTTTCCCCGACCGATGTCGCGAGCGCTCTGGCGAACGCCAATGTCGTGATCGGTGCGGGCAAGATAGCCGATCGCCATCGCCTGTATCTCGTGCTGGTCCAGAGCAAGCTGTCGACCCCGCAGGATATCGCATCGATCGCGGTCAAGACCGCCGGCGGGACGGGTAGCGTGGTCACGCTCGGTAGTATCGGGCAGGTCATCCCTTCGTCGGCACCCAACTATACGCTGGTCAATTCGAACGGGCAGAACGCGGTACTGGTGAACGTGCGCCAATCGCTGCGCGGCAACACCGTGCAAGTGGTCAACGACGTGCAGGCGCAGATCAAAGCGCTCGCCTTGCCCAGCAGCGTCAAGGTGACACCGTTCTATGATCAGTCGGAGTTGGTCGCGGGCGCAGCCAAAGCGGTGCGCGATGCGATCCTGATCGGGGCGCTGCTAGCGGGCCTGGTGCTGTTCATGTTCCTGCGCTCGGCGCGGCTGATGGCGATCACCGCAGCGATGCTTCCGGGCGTGCTCGCGGCGACCTGCCTCATCCTCTACGCGATGGGCATGCACTTCGACATGATGACGCTGGGCGGCATGGCGGCTGCCGTCGGCCTCATTGTCGACGACGCCGTGGTGATGCTCGAGCATATCATGCGGCGGATGCAGGAGGGCAAGAGCACCGATACGCCTTCGCTGCTCGAGGCTGCGGCGGAAATGGGCAAGCCGTTGGTCGGATCGACCGGCGCGACGATCGTGGTGTTCGTGCCGTTGGCGTTCATCAGCGGCGTGACAGGCGGGTTTTTCAAGGCGCTGGCGATCACGATCGTTGCCGCGCTTACGATTTCGCTGCTCTATGCCCGCTTCGCGATACCGCTGATCGCTGCCTACTGGCTGCGCGACGAAGACGCCGAAGCTGCCGAGAAGGCGAGCGGGATGATCGACCGGCTCCAGCACGCCTATGGGCGGCTGGCCAAGCGGGTTTTCGTCCGGCCAGCACTGTTCGCGCTGGTGGTTGCGGTGCTGCTGGGGCTCGGGGGGTATTTTTCGCTTACCCACGTGCCGTCAGGATTTATGCCCAGGATGGACGAGGGTGGGTTTGTGCTCGACTACAAGGCGCAACCCGGCGCTGCCCTGGCCGATACCGACCGGCAGTTGCGCCAGCTGGAAAAGATCATTACCTCCACCCCCGAAGTCGCCAGCTATTCGCGCCGTACCGGGTTGCAGCTCGGTGGCGGTCTGACCGAGGCCGACGAAGGCGATTACTTCATCCGGCTCAAGGGCGGTTCTCGGCGCCCGATCTGGGATGTGATGGACGAAATCCGCACCAAGGCCGAAAATCAGGTGCCCGGTTTGCAGATCGATACCGCGCAGCTGATGGAAGACCTGATCGGCGATCTCACCGCCGTGCCGCAACCGATCGAAGTCAAGCTGTTCGGCAACGATCCCAAGGCGCTCGAAGGTGCGGCAAGGAAAGTCGGAAAGGCGCTTGGCCAGATCAACGGGGTTGCCGAAGTCGTCGACGGGCTCAGGGTTGCGGGTGATGCGATTTCGGTGAAGGTCGATCCCGGCGCGGCCGCGCAGCAGGGCCTCGACCCGCAAGCGATCGCCAGCCAACTCGAAGCGATGGTCGATGGCAGCCCGGCGACGCAGGTGCGGGTCGGCGAACAGATGATCGACATCCGGCTGCGCAGCCCGCGCGACTTGCGCGAACGTGCCAGCCAGATCGCGACCATGCCGCTGGTTGCGCCCGACGGGCACAGCGTGCGGGTGAGCCAGATTGCCACTGTGTCGATCGAAGCCGGCCAGAAGCAGCTGACCCGCGAGAACCTCGCGCCGTTCATCGATGTTACCGCGCGCCTCAACGGGATCAGCCTCGGCACTGCGATGAAACGGGTCAAGAGCACTGTCGCGGGGCTCAACCTCCCACCGTCGATCCGGGTCGAATACGGCGGTCTCTATGCCGAACAGCAGAAGAGCTTTACCGACATGACGATCGTGTTCGGATCGGCCCTGCTGCTGGCCGCGCTGCTGCTGACGCTGCTGTTCGAACGGCTGACGTGGACCATCTCGGCGATCGTCACGGTGCTGCTCAGCGCCGGGGCGGTGCTGTGCGGCTTGTGGATCACCGGCATCGAGCTCGACATCTCGGCGCTGATGGGGCTGACAATGGTGATCGGGATGGTGACCGAACTCATCGTGTTCTTCTTCGCAGAGATCGACCGCGACGAGCCTGTCTCGATTGGTGCGCTTCATGCCGCCGCCACCAATCGCCTACGCCCGATCCTGATGAGCGCGCTGATCGCGATACTCACGCTATCCCCGCTCGCGCTGGGGATCAGCCGGGGCGCGGGGCTGCAAAAGCCGCTTGCGACTGCGATCATCTTCGGGCTGGTCGCCGCCGTTCCGCTGGTGTTGCTGTTCCTGCCGGCGATGGTGCAGGGCCTGACAGACGGTCGCTCCGCTCTCCGGAAGAAGCCCGCCTGATCGCTGTCTGTAAGCGCAGCCACGTATGAGGCGCGACATTGCGTATGACTGCGATCTGTTCAGCCAGTATCGGTCCGCTCGCCCCGACCGGGTTGCCATGCGTTCAAATTTCGGTTCTTATGCAATCAATAACGGGTCAGAATCGCGGAAGGTGGCGAGTTGTTTGATTCCGGCCCAATCTTTTATGATCCGCATATGCGCCCAGGGGCGCGCCCTTGAGCGACGCGCCGATCCGGGTTGCCGTGATTGGCGGCGGGTGTGCGGCAATGGCGCTGGCGTGGGAGCTGTCGAAGCCACAGCATAACGGGCGCTACGAAGTCACTGTCTATCAGGAAGGCTGGCGGCTGGGAGGCAAGGGCGCTTCTGGTCGCGGCGCGAGCGGACGGATCGAGGAACACGGGCTGCATATCTGGCTCGGGTTTTACGACAACGCCTTCCGGATGATGCGCGAATGCCATGCCGAGCTCGAGGCGGCGGGGCAGGGGCATGTTTACGGCGATTGGCGCGATGCGTGGACGCCGGAGAACGATATTGCGCTGTGTTCCGCCAGCGAGAACGGCGGCTTCCAGAAATGGTTTGTCAGAATGCCTGCCCGGGCCGGGTTGCCGGGCGATCCGCGCCCGCCGGACGAACCGTTTACGATGGCGTTCTACATGGCACGCGCGTTCGAACTGTTCCGCTCGCTGATCCTCGATACCCAGGTCGATGGCCATAATCCGGCGACCTGGTTCGATCGTCCGCCCGACGGCGACATCGTCTCGCGGCTCGCTTACCTCGCCAGGCTCGGCACTTTTGCGAGCGCTGCGGCATTGGCCGAGGGGCTGGGCGTGCTGGCGGCACTCATCCGTTCGGTCACGCCCGAGACGGCCGACGGGCTGTTGCGATCGGCTGACGGTCTACTCGGCCAGCTCCGCCAATGGATCGAGGATCGCTGGATTGCCGACGATCCCAACCGCTTCATGTGGGAAGTGGCCGATCTTACGCTGGCTACGATTACGGGCCTTATGCGCTATGGCATCATGTCCGACCCCGATGGCCTCGACGCGATCGACGACTACGAATGCCGCGAATGGATGAAGATCAACGGCGCATCCGACCGTGCGCTGCAATCGCCATTCCTGCGCGGGCTCTACGATCTTTCGATGGGTTACGTGAACGGCGATCCCGATCGCCCGTCGCTATCGGCGGGGCAAGGGCTGCGCGGCACTTTGCGCACGTTCTTCGGCTATCGCGGCGCGTTCATGTGGCGAATGCGCGCGGGAATGGGAGACGTTGTGTTCGCGCCGCTCTACACCGCGATGAAAGCGCGTGGAGTAAAGTTCGAATTCTTCCACCGCCTAACCAACATGGGGCTGGGTCGGGGCAAGGGCCATGTCGCGACACTCACCTTCGACGTGCAGGCGACGGTTAAGGGGGGCGGGGAATACGATCCGCTAGTGCAGGTTCAAGGCAAGCCGTGCTGGCCGTCCGAACCCGATCTCGAACAACTGCGCGAGGGCGACCGGATCGCGAAGGAAGGGTGGAACCTCGAATCGCACTGGGATCGGCGGCGGGCAGGGGAGAAGACGCTCGACGTCGGCGAGGACTTTGACTTCGTCGCCCTGACGGTCGGGGTCGCCGCGGTGCCCTATGTCGCCAGCGAAATCGTGGCCCACGATCCTCGCTGGAAGGCGATGTGCGACAATGTCACCACTGTTGCTTCGCAGGCATTCCAGGTCTGGCTGACCGAAGATCTGGAAACGCTTGGCTGGCCGGGCCCGACCTACATTACCGGTGCTTTTGCCAAGCCGTTCGACACGTGGTGCGACATGGCGCACGTCGTGCCGGAAGAAGGGTGGAAGGACCCGCCTGCGACCTCGGTCTATTTCTGCGCCGCGCTGCGCGATCCGCCCGAACCGCCAGCGGACGACGACAGCGGGTATCCGGCGCGGCGCGCGGCTGAAGTGAAGGCCAGCGCCGAAGGTTTCCTGCAGGGTCCGGTTCGCGCAATCTGGCCCCGCGCATTCGACTCAAGCGGCGAATTTCGTTGGGAAATTCTCAAACCGGCGGAGAAGGGGCGTAAGTCCAAAGGGCCGGCGCGGTTTGCCTCGCAATATTGGCGTGCAAACGTAAACCCTTCCGATCGCTACGTTATTCATACGCCTGGAAGCTGGCGGTACCGGATATCACCGCTCGACATAACCTATGACAATTTGACTCTCGCGGGTGACTGGACCGATAGCGGTTTTCATTCGGGTTGCGTCGAAGGAGCTGTAATGTCGGGCTTGCTCGCCGCGCATGCGCTGAGCGGGCTCCCCAGGTTGGAGGACATCACCGCCTATGACCACCCCTGATGATGCTGCTTCGGGCAAGCGCGGCAAGAAGCGCGTAACGTCAAAGTCGAAGAAGGAACGGATCAAGCGCGAGCCCACCCCTCGTCAACGCCCCGACCGAAGTGGTGCAAACATAGCAGCGGCCGCGCCGCACCCGGGCCACGCGGAACCGGAGGCTGCGAAGCAAGGACCGAAATTCGGTCCCGACGATGGCCACCACCACGATCGCTGGCACGCGAAAGCCAAAACTGCCAATTCTGGCGAAGCGCTCCATATCGACGAGGCCGTCGCCGAAGCGGTCCGGTCGGGTTATGATGTGCTGTCGGAAACGATCGCCCAGGGGCGGCGGGCGGCGGAGCTGTTCCGCCAGGGGAACTACAGTTTTCGCAAGGTGCCCTACGATGTCGAGGCGATGGCTCACCGGCTGCTCGACCTCACGCGGCAGTTGAGCACCACGACTTTCGACATCTGCGAGCAACTGCTGGCACAGTTTGCCGCAGCGAGCGGCCCACCGCCTCCCGGCGAAACCGCTTCCGCCGTGCCGGGATTTCGCGATATCCAGCCCGTCAAGGGCAAGGCCAAGGGCAAGACAAACGGTTCCGCTCAGCACGGCGTCAAGGTGCACCAACCACACCGCGAACACCACCGGCAGGATCACCGAAAGCTTCCGCTCACGATACAGTTTTCAGGCAAGAAGGCTGCCGCGCTGGTCAAGGAGCTCGATCGTCCAACGAACCCGACCGGGGTGTGGGAAATTACCTCGACGTCGCTCGTTCCGAGAGAAGGAAACAATCCCGCGATCGACGCAGCCGGGATCAAATTCGAGGCGGACGTTTCAGCGGGAGGGCTCCTGGTAACGATCGATGTGCCGCCAAACCAGCCGGCGGGGGTCTATTCAGGAATGGTCACGGCGCTCAGCCAGGACATCCCGCTCGGTGTCATCGTCGTGCAGGTCAAGGACTAGGCGGTGATGGAGGAGGGGGCGACAAGCGCGGAAAGCGCCGCAGGATGCCTCCCAGCCGGGCTGCTCGACCGATACGCCAGCGCCACCCGCGGGGAACTGACGCGCTACCTCACCAACCCTTCGGTTGCTCCGTTCCTCGACGATCTTCTGGCCGATTATCCCGGGCGTGGCGGCAAGATGATGCGTCCGGCGATCTGCATCGCCAACGCGCGCCTGTTCGGCGGTGAGCTGCAATCGGTTGTGCGCTGTGCTGCTGCGGTCGAGCTGTTGCACAACGCGCTGTTGATCCACGACGATATCCAGGATGGCAGCGAAGAGCGGCGGGGCCGCCCGACGCTCCACGCGCTGCACGGCGTGCCCTTGGCGATCAATGCCGGTGACGCGCTGATGTTCACCGCCTTTCGCCCATTGCTCGACGCGGTTCGCCCTTGCGGGCCCGAGGTCGCCCGCCAAGTCATCGATGCGACGATCGAGATGGCGCGCCAGACCGCCGAAGGCCAGGCGCTCGAGCTGGGGTGGCGCGACAACAACGTCACCGGGCTGACGACCGCCGATTACTTGCGCATGGCGCTGAAGAAGACCGCGTGGATGGGGATGATCTGGCCTGCGCAACTCGGGGCGATTGTCGGCTCGCGCGGACGCGTCGACCCCGCCCGGTTGATGGGGTTCGGCCATTTCCTTGGCATCGCGTTCCAGATCGAGGACGACTTGCGCAACCTGACCGCCGATCCGGGCTACGGCAAGGAGCGCGGGGGCGATCTGTTCGAAGGCAAGCGAACGCTGATGCTGATCCATGTCCGCGAGGCAGCGAGTGCAGCCGAGCGCAAGCGGATCGACGCCTTCCTTGCCTGCGATCGCGGCGAGCGCGGCCGGGCCGATGGGCAATGGCTGGCCGAATTGATGCACGAAAAGGGCTCGATCGCCTATGGCAAGCGGGTAGCGGCGGCGATGGCCGGATGCGCCCTGGAGGAATTTGACCAAGCCTACGGCGAATGCCCCGAAGGCGAGGACCGAGATTTCCTGCTCGGCCTTGTCCGCTGGATTTTCGACCGCAAATGACCGGGCATGTGCTCCTTTATGGCGCGACGGGTTTCACCGCGCAGAAGATCCTCGAGGAGATCGCCGGTACGATGCCGTTGGTCATCGCGGGGCGCGATGCCGAGCGGGTCGCGGAAGTGGCGGACAGGTTCCATCTCCCATGGTGTGCATTCGACCTGTCGGATCACGCCACGATCGTCGACGCGCTCGACGGCGCCTCGGTCGTGCTCAACGCTGCGGGTCCGTATCTCGATACCGCAATACGGATGGCCGATGCCTGCATAGAGGCGGGGTGCCATTATCTCGACCTCGCCGGGGAATGGCCGGTGTTCGGGCAGCTTCTCGCGCACGACGAGGCAGCACGTGAAGCGGGGGTGATGCTGCTTCCCGGTATGGGGTTGACGATTGCGGCGAGCGATTGCCTGCTCAAGCGCGCGGTCGAGACCTGGCCCGACACGGTCAAATTCTACATCGGATTTTCGTGCCTGCACGCCGTTTCGGCTGGTAGCGTGGCGAGCGCGGCGCGGGTGTTCGATGCCGATCTTGTGGTGAGGCGGGACGGGGAGCTGGTGCCGGTTCCGGCCGGCAGCCTGGTGCGCGCGTTCGACTTCGCAGGCCGGTTGAGCGAAGCGACTGCAATGACCTGGGCAGATGTCGTGACCTGCGAGCTTTCGACCGGGGTCCGGAGCATCGAGACTTTTACCGAGCAGCCATGGTGGCACCGCTCGAGCTATCGCATGGCCGGGCTCACTGCGCGGGTTACCGGGGCGGGGCCGTGGCGCAGCCTTGGGGCCGCGACATCGAAGATCTGGCCGGAGGAGCCTCCCGGCGGCTTACCCGAAGGCACCGGCTATACCTTGGTGGTCGAAGCGCACGATCGCTGGCGCCGGCCCCGTGTGATCCGCATGCACGTACTGGACGGCTATTCGGCAAGCGCGCTGACCTCGGCCGAAGCCTTGCACCGGATCCGCGATGGACAGGTTCAACCGGGTTTCCAGACCCCGTCACTGGTGTTCGGATCCGATTTCATCGTCCAAGCCGGCGCAGCCGAGTTCGTTGCCACTCCCAGGGAGGCAACGGTATGAGCGATCATTGGCATTCGCGGCTCTATGTCCAATCGGCCGCCAGCCAGGATGTGCCGCCGCCCTACCATTTCCCCAAGGTGACGGTGAATTCCTTCCTGTGGAAGGCGCAGTTGCCGGCGGTGCAAGCATACTGCGACAAGTTCCTCAACCTCGGCTCGCGCGAAGAGCGCGGCTTCGAATACCGTCCGCTGTCAAGCTGGCCGTACCTGATGCTGATGTTCCTCGACTATCCCGAGATGGTCAGCTCGAACCGCCTGCCTGAGGATACTGGTGAAGTTCCGTATCCCAATCGCGGGACTACCAGTCAGCGCGAGGTCTTCGTTTCGATTCCGGTGATGCGCTACGGCAATGGCACCTCGGGCCTCTTCACTAAAAGCGAGCCCAACTGCATCCTTCCGTTCATCGTTGTCGACAAGCCGTGGTCGTGCGTTTGCGGGCGGGAAATGCTCGGGCTGGGCAAGCTATTGGCGGATATCGACATCGGCGAATTCGAATTCCCCGACAGCTTCAGTGGTTCGGTCATGATGCCGGGCTGGAAGACCGATGTGCCTGGCGAGTATCAGGAGATGCTGCCGTTTCTCGAAGTCACGACCGGCCCGCTTCTGCCGACATTCAGGCTCGGCGCGAGGCCGGAGCTGTCGCTCGCAACGTTGCTCGACAGTCCGGCGGTCGCCGCCGCGATCGAACGCATGGGCGATCTATCTAATTTCGTCGATTACATTTCGGCTGGTCTCATCCCCACCTCGATGCGCACGGTAGGCCTCAAGCAATACCGCGACGCCGCGCATCCGGAAAAAGCCGTCTACCAGGCACTGGTCACTTGTCGTTCCCACTATACGAACGTCCGCGACCTGCGATTGTATGATGAAATGGATGTATTGATAAAGTTCCACGATTTCGGAAGCTTCCGCGACATCCTGCGGGTGTTTCTCGATTTGAAAGAGGAACGCCCACCGGGATGTATCTCGACCAGCCCAACAGCGGCCTTCCGGTTCACTGCCGACGTCGACTACGACCTGATGCGGGTCATCCACGAATTTCCGATCGATGCCGGAGATGGAATTGTCGCACGGCCCGGGATGAGCGACCTGACCGCGCGCTGGTTCCGTCCGATCAAGGGATTGTTCGGGAAAGGAGCGAGGCGATGACCGAATTCGTCGAATCGTTCACCACTCAGCAGTTGATCCCCCCCTGGATCGCGACCGGGTCGCGCATCTGGAATTTCATCATCAAGGCGCACCCGCTTTGCATGCAGGAGTACCTCGATACCCATCTGAATTCGGCGGGTCCCGATCGGTCGCCGTATTACTATCGGGCGACGGCGGGTGACTGTATCGGGATGCTCACAGTGGCCGACCACGTCGATTTCTCGAGCGGCTACAGCGGCAAAGAGGGATGGGACACCCTTGCGCACAAGGAAGTGTTCTGGTCGTTTCCCGCTGAGCGCTACGAAGTGAACAAGGACAACCTGCTAGGCGACCACAAGATCGTGTGGATCCAGCCGTTCTACTTCGACGACAGTAGCACGGTAATGTTCTCAAGTCGCGAAATCTGGGGCAGCGAGAAGCAGCTTGGCCGCATCACGCTTAACGAAGGATTTGAGCCTGACAACCTCCACATCGACCTTTCAACGCAAGGGTTTCGCGAGTTCAGCCCGAGGTCCAAGTCGCGCGAGCTAGCGGTCATGCACATTCGCATGAAGGAGAATGCCGCTCCGGTCGACAAGGCCTCGCTGATGCTCGCGAACAGGCAAATTGGGTCATTCAGTGGTGCTCTGCTCAGCATTGTTCCTTTCTTCGAAATTCAACCCGATGCGCAGGACGCGGATCCAACCCACTTTATCGAGATCAACACTCTCAAGCAGTTCCGGGACGTGTTCGACATGCAGTCGGCTGCATATCGGGCGATAATCGCTTCGCGGATAAGTCACACTGTTACAAAGATGCCGCAGTTCTATGCAGGCAAAGATGTTGAGCTGTCATTCATGTGGTCGGACACCATGCAGGAACAATTCGTGAAGTTGTTCGGCCTCACCGATCCCCGTCCGAAGGACGAGCACGGTCACACGATCCCCACGCCCGTGCCCGACGACGACTTGCCTGCCGACTGGAGCATGGCGCGGACGAAGGTTGTTGTCGAGTTCGCGATGTCATTCACCTCGAATGCGCGATTCGAAGTCGATCGCACGCTCTATACTTACGGTCCGAAGGACGCCGATTAGGCGGGGGCAGCCAGTGTTTCGCGGATTCCCTCCTTGAAATCGTAAGGCACCCACTCGACGCAATCGGGCCATTGATCTGTGTTGACCCAATAGTCCGCCAACCCAAGCCTGCGGCACAGGCGTGTGATACGTGGTGAACGCAGAGGTTCGCTCCACCGCGCGAGGATCGTGCCAGGATAGTAGATGCTCGGGCGCGCTCCGTCACGATCGAACACGTAATCGTAGTTGGCCCGCTCGGCGAGATCTAGCGCGAACTCGAGCTTACCTAGCGCAGCGATCGAAAGGATGAGGTTGAGCGGCATCGTGCCGGTATCGTCGAGCAGCTTGACATAGCGCGCCACGCGCTTCTCGATCAGGTCCGGATCCATACTGCGTTTGGCATCGGCGTAGGCCTTGGCTGCTCGCATGTCCTTGACCTGCCAGCCGCTGAAATTCTCGATGAAGGGGACTGCCTCATCGTAAGCATCCCAGAAATCGAGGAAGCTGGAACTGTTGACCAACGAAAGAAGGATGCCTGGGTTGTCGGGCCACCGGCGCCTGATCCTGCGGTTCATTTCGATCCCGCCCTCATAGTCGCCGGTATAGAGCCGCATCTGTGATACGTGAAGCTGCGCCGAGGGCATGAGCGGGTTGAGTTCGCAAGCCTGTTCGGCCAGCGCCAGCCCATCGCGAAATCGGCCCACGCTCCAGTAGAAATCGCTCATGTCGGTCAGGATTGCCGGATCGCGCGGCGACACTTGAAGTGCCTTCGATAGAAGCTTCTCGCGCGATTCATAAGAACCCCACGGCTCCAGCTTAGCAAGCGAAGCGTAGGCCCCGCCGCGCCTCGGGTCGAGCTCGAGAGCCGTGTGGGCCGCATGAATCACGCTATCGCGCCCGATGGAGTATTCCCCTTCGTAGAGGCCGGTCCGCAGTTCCCAAGCGCGCGCGGTGGCGAGCAGTTCCCAAGCCGGAGCAAAGTCGGGCGCTCCAGCGATGACCTTTTCCAGCAGTGGGACCGCCCGCGTTGCTGAATCGTCGAACATCGCATCGCCTTCGGCCATCCAGCCTCGAGCACGTATGAATTCTTCGTAGAGATCCGGAGGCATCGATCGCTCCTTGGGTTTCGGGGCGAGGGCGACCTTGAGCGCCTTTGCCACTGCCTGTGCGATCGAGTCCTGCAATTCGAATACGTCTTCTAGGTCGCCGTCGAAGCGGTCGCCCCAAATGGCGCTCCTGGTTGTGCAGTCGACCAGCTCGGCGCTGATCCGCACTCTCGATCCGCCACGGCGGACCGAGCCGTCGAGCAGGTGCGAGACGCCGAGCGCGGCGGCCACCTTGGCAGTGTCCTTGTCTGCGCCGCGGAACTGGAAGCTGGAGGAGCGGGCTACTACCTTGAGGTCGCTGCCGTCAGCAACCGAGCGTTGGATTTCTTCCGAAACGCCGTCGCAAAAGAAGGTCAGCTCCTCGTCCGACGAAAGGTTGTCGAACGGCAGCACCGCGAGCATTCTTTCTCGCAGGGGCCGGGTCGCATGGCGCGTGGGTGCGGGCGCTAGCTCGCGATGCTGCTTGCCTTTTACCAGCTCGGCGATGCTCGCGTCGATCTTGCGCCAGGCAGGAGCATCGCGCTCGCCGTGCCATCCGGTCGCGACTTCGCAGTGCACGCGGTTGAACGGCAGCGGGGGCAACGCCCCGTCAAGGCTCATTTGCACGAGCTTGTCGGCATTATAGGCCATGTCCGCCTCGGCGGGCACCCACCGC
The DNA here is from genome assembly GCF_002269345.1 of Tsuneonella mangrovi. Classification (NCBI taxonomy): domain Bacteria; kingdom Pseudomonadati; phylum Pseudomonadota; class Alphaproteobacteria; order Sphingomonadales; family Erythrobacteraceae; genus Tsuneonella; species Tsuneonella mangrovi. Next base: position 661,449 of record NZ_CP022889.1, on the reverse strand, counting down.
GATGCGCGCGCATCCTCGGACCACAGCACAAGTACAGCGGAAGCTGCGGTCAGGTTTTCCTCGATGACGGTCGAGAACGATCGGTGGGCGGGCAGGTCGTCGTCGATCCACACCGTGTAACCGCTGTCGCGCAGGCGCTCGGCCGCCGCACGCGCCTGTGCGGACGAACTGCGGGCATACGAGACGAACACGTCGACCAAACTTCACCCCCGGATTCGATCAATCCGAGTGAGACGATACGAGGCGACGAAAGGCAACACAAGGTTCGCAAACGAGACCGGCTTCGCTCACCGCGCCCGTGGTCCCGGCGCCCTCAAATATCGATGAAATGGTGCCCAGAAGAGGACTCGAACCTCCACGCCCTTGCGAGCGCCGCCACCTGAAGACGGTGCGTCTACCAATTCCGCCATCTGGGCACACATGCGCTCCGGTCATCGAAGTCCGGCTGCGGGTAGGCGGGCGCCACTAGCGAAGCGGGCGGGTTGTTGTCAACGAACTTCGCATGGCGATGCGCAGTTGCAGCGTGCGCTCCATTTTGGCAGGGCGGCCTGGACAGATTCACATCTCCAATCGACCTTCCAGAGGTAGACCCATGGCAACGCGCAATCCCCTCAACGGCAAGCTGGTGACGATTATCGGCGGCAGCGGCTTCGTGGGTGACCATGTGGCCCAGGCGCTGCTCGAGCGCGGGGCGCGCCTGCGGATCGCCAGCCGGCATCCGGAGAAGGGCTTCAAGCTCAAGCCGCTGGCGCAACTGGGCCAGATCGAATTCCTTCCGTGCGATGTGACCAAGCCGCACACGGTTGCCGCGGTTGTTTCCGGATCGGACGCGGTAGTGAACCTCGTGGGCACGTTCTCGGGCGATCTTGCCGGAGTGATGGGCGAGGGCGCTGGCAATGTCGCCAGAGCCGCTGCCAAGGCGGGAGCAAGCGCGATGGTCCACGTCAGCGCGATCGGTGCTGGTATCGATTCGGCCAGCGGCTACGCCCGCGCCAAGGCAGAAGGCGAAGCTGCCGTGCTGGCTGCGTTTCCCAAGGCGACGATCCTGCGGCCTTCGGTGCTGTTCGGCGAGGACGACCAGTTCATCCAGATGTTCGCCGGACTGATCGCGATCGCTCCTGTCCTGCCGGTGTTCGCGCCGCATTCGCCGCTCCAGCCGCTGTTCGTTGACGATGCGGCGGAAGCGATTGCCGCGACGCTTGCCGATCCGGCGGCGCACGGCGGCAAGACGTTCGAGATCGGCGGGCCGGAAGCGATCACCATGTTCGAGCTGCACAAGCGGATCGCGGCGAGCGAACATCGCAAGCGCACTTTCATCGAAATGCCCGACATACTGTCGGCGGTTTTTGCCGCGCTCCCGGGTACGCCGATGGGCACCGATCAGTGGATCATGCTCAAGGAAGGCAACGTGCCGAGCGGCAAGCTGCCCGGCATGAAGCAGCTGGGCATTGCTCCGCGACCGCTCGGCCTGTTCCTCGATCGCTGGATGACCCGCTATCGCAAATACGGGCGGTTCAACGAAACCGTCGCCGGATAGCCCGCATCAGGCGGGTGCGGTTCCTTCCTCGCCGCTCTGGTCCTCGATCCGGGCCAGCGGCTCGACGATCAATGTCCCGCCTTCGTAGCCGGTGATCTTGATGCGCGTGCCGGCATCGAGGTCGGGCCCGCGCGCGTTCCACTCGCTGTCACCATGCCTGACCCGGCCCGTTCCACTGGTTATGGCGAGGCTGACTGTCCCGGTCTGGCCGACCAACCGACCCATCCGGTTGTTGAGGAACGGATCGGTGCTTTCGATCGGGTTGTCGCGTACTATTCGCCGTGCAGAATAGACGATGATCAACGACAGGAACACGAAGTTCACGATCTGCAGCGGGACGCCAAAGTCGAGCACATAGGTCAGCGCCCCTGTGACCAGCGCGGCGAGCGCCAGCCAGATCAGGTAGACGCCCGGCACCAGCATCTCGAAGATCGCCAGCAGCAGCCCGAGGGCCAGCCACGCCCAATAGCTATCGATGTCGGTCAGCCAGTCCATCAGCTGCTGCTGCGCCCGGTATGCGGGACCGAGGTACGCGACCGCCCTGAGGGCAGAGGAGTGCCGGATGCCGACGGCACGGTCGACGTAACATTAACGTCGCCCGGCTTGATCGCATCGCGCACCAGCTCGCCGATCCCGCCGAGCGAACCGATCAGCTGAGTCGCTTCGACCGGGAACAGGATCGTCTTGGCATTCGGGCTGGTCGCGAACTTGCCGACCGCCTTGGTGTATTCCTGTGCGATGAAGTAGTTGATCGCCGCATTGCCGCTCTGTGCGATCGCGTCGGACACCATCTGCGTCGCGCGCGCTTCGGCCTCCGCCGCACGCTCGCGCGCTTCGGCGTCGCGGAAGGCGGCTTCGCGCTTGCCCTCTGCGGAAAGGATCGCGGACTGCTTCTCGCCCTCTGCGCGCAGGATCCGGCTCGCCCGGTCGCCCTCGGCCTCGAGGATCTCGGCGCGCTTCAGGCGCTCGGCCTTCATCTGCCGCGCCATCGCCTCGGAAATGTCGAGCGGCGGGCGGATGTCCTTGATCTCGACGCGGGTGATCTTTACGCCCCACGGCGAAGTCGCGTGATCGACCACGGACAGCAGCCGGGCGTTGATCTCGTCACGCTTGGAGAGCGTTTCGTCGAGATCCATGCTGCCCATCACGGTGCGCAGGTTGGTGGTGGTCAGCGCCATGATCGCCGGGTGCAGTCCCGATACCTCGTAAGCGGCCTTGCCCGCTTCGAGCACCTGGAAGAACACCACTGCGTCGACCCCGACCATCGCGTTGTCCTTGGTGATGATTTCCTGGCCCGGAATGTCGAGCACTTGCTCCATCATGTTGATCTTGTGACCCACCCGGTCGATGAACGGGGTGATGATGTGCAGGCCCGGATCGGCCGACTTGGTGAATCGTCCGAACCGCTCGATCGTATAGACGTAGCCCTGGCGGACGACGCGCACGCTGCTCATCAGGAATACGAGCAGCGCAACCAGCAGCAGGATCAGAAAATAACCCATCATAATCTCCTCTGTCCGCATCCTAGCGGGCAGAGGGCGGCGGGCAAGGAAAACCGGATGCGGCCAGCCCGAAAGGCCGTGCGATAGCGGAACGCTATTTCCGGATTAGAAAAGTGTGACTTTGTTCGTGTTGCACACGGGGATTGCAGGACTTTTTCGGCCCGGTGTGTGACTTTCGGGGTCGCGAGCAGTTCGGCGGGCGCGCCGTCGCTTCGGATCGATATCGTCGGTAGGTCGCAAGCCATCGCTTGCGGGTTTAGGACGGTTCGCGCAGAGTAGGAAAGCGCCTAGGCCAACGCAGTTCGGTAAAGCGCGTTGAGCCTGCTCCACGCCTTCTCCGCCTGCGCTTTGTCGTAGACCGGCGTGTCGAGCACGCACCAGCCGTGATCGGCAGGATAAACTTCGATCTCGGCCGGCCGGCCCGCGGCTTCGGCGGCCTTGCGCAGCATGTCCTTGGCTTCGGGTTGCTTGGCATCATCGTTCTGCGCGATTGCGAACAGGAAGCTTGCCTTCGTGTCCTTGAGCATCAAGTGCGGGCTCTGCGGGCCTTCGCGAACAATTCCCGCGCCGTGAAAGCTGGCCGATCCGCGCACCCGAGCAGGGACGGCGGCGGCGGTCCACACGGTGAACGGCCCGCCCATGCAATAGCCCTGCGTGCCGATGCCTTTCGACGTGTCGACCGCGCTTTGCAGGTCGAGCCACTGGACAAGCGTCTTCGCGTCGCGTCCGATCGAATTGGCATCGAGCTTCTCGCGCCACGGAGTGACTTTCTGGAACCCGCCGGTGTCGAGGAAATCCTTGAAGTCGGCGAACTGCGGGGCAGGGGTATCACGGTAGTAGGGATTGGCGACGAGGACCGCATAGCCTTCGCCTGCCAACCTTCCGGCCATCGCCTTGAAGGCATCGCGGATGCCCGCGATGTCGGGCCAGATGATCACTGCTGCCGAGGGCGTTGCGGGATGGACCCAATAAGCATCCATCGTCCCGTCCTCGGTCGGGATAGAGACCATTTCCCCTGCCATCGCCGATGTGGCGCTATCACTGGCAGCGCTCGCCGCGCCGGTCGAACCCTGCGTGCAAGCGACAAGGCCGGTCGCCATCCCTGCTGCGCCGAATTCGCGGCGGCTGAGGCCCCCACGGCGGCGAAATTCGGCAAGATCGGTATCATCGCACATCGGTGCATCTCCCAGTCGTTCAAGCCCCGTCCGGATACAGCCTAGCAGCGCCCAATGTTGCGTCCAGAGCGAGACCGACGAAATTATCGACTCGCATCGGGCGCGCGGTCCTGCCACAAGGTTCCTCGATGCAACCGATCCGGGGCGGAACGATCCCGGGCATTTGCAGCAGAACAGTGGGAGATGAGGATGCGTTTGGGATTGGCGATCGTGGTAGCGCTTGCGCTGCCGCTTGCGGCTTGTGGCAAGATGACGGGCGAGAAGGGTGGCGGAGAAGCCGCCGCCGTTACCCCGCCCACGACCGGCGTGACGGATGCATTGATCGAAGCAGCCGCCGGAAATGAATGGCTGACCTATGGCCGGACTTATTCCGAACAACGCGATTCCCCGCTCGACCAGATCGACGACAAGAACGTCGGCAAGCTGAGCCTCGCCTGGTACGCCGACCTCGACACCGCGCGCGGGCAGGAAGGCACGCCGTTGATGCACAACGGAGTGCTCTACGTGACTACCGCGTGGTCCAAGGTGTTCGCCTACGATGCCAAGACCGGTGCATTGAAGTGGTCTTACGATCCGCAGGTGCCGCGCGAAACTCTGGTTCGCGCCTGCTGCGATGCAGTCAACCGCGGTGCCGCACTCTATGGCGACAAGCTCTACGTCGCCACGCTCGACGGCCGGCTGGTGGCGCTCAACCAGTCGGACGGGAAGGTGGCATGGTCGGTCGTCGCTGTGCCCGACCAGGAAAGCTACACCATCACTGGCGCTCCACGAGCGGCCAAGGGGCTGATCCTGATCGGTTCCGGCGGTGCGGAATACAAGGCGCGCGGATCGATTTCCGCGTTCGACTGGAAGACCGGGCGCGAGGTGTGGACCTTCCACACCGTGCCCGGCAATCCCGCTGACGGATTCGACAAGGAAGGCCCCAACGCCAAGGCTATGGAAGATGCCGCCAAGACCTGGGGCGGCGAATGGTGGAAGCTCGGCGGTGGCGGCACCGTGTGGGACGCGATCACGTACGACCCGACGACTAACCTCGTGCTGTTCGGCACGGGTAATGCCGAGCCGTGGAACCCGAACGCGGTCGATCGCGGTGACGGTGATGCACTCTACACCGCCTCGATCGTTGCGGTGGACGCCGATACCGGTGCATACCGCTGGCACTTCCAGGAAACCCCGGAAGATCGTTGGGACTTCGACAGCGACGCGCAGATCATGCTCGCCGATCTGGAAATCGGCGGGAAGATGCGCCACGTCGCGCTCCACGCGCCCAAGAACGGCTACTTCTACGTTCTCGATGCCAAGACCGGGCAGTTCCTGAACGCGAAGCCGTTTGCGACGCAGAACTGGACCACCGGGATCGATCCGAAGACCGGAAAGCCCAAGATCAATCCCGATGCCCGCTACGAAAAGACCGGCAAGGCCTTCATCTCGCTACCCGGTGCGATGGGCGCCCATACCTGGCAGGCGATGAGCATGAGCGACAAGACCGGGCTGGTCTATATCCCGACCAACCAGGTGGCGCAGGCCTATCTCGCCCAGAAGGACTGGAAGCCGACCGCGATCGGTTACCAGATCGGGCTCGACGGCGGAAAGACCTCGTTGCCGGCCGACAAGGCTGCTCGCGCCGCGGCGCGTGCAATGACCACCGGTGCGTTGCTGGCGTGGGACCCGGTCAAGCAAGCCAAGGCCTGGTCGGTCGAGCTCAAGGGACCGTGGAACGGCGGCACGTTGGCGACGGCTGGCAACCTCGTGTTCCAGGGCAACGCGGCGAGCCAGTTTGTGGCCTACAGTGCCGACAAGGGCACCAAGCTGTGGAGCTTCCCGGCGCAGACCGGGATCGTCGCAGCGCCAATTACCTACTCGATCGATGGCGAGCAATACGTCGCTGTCCTGGCAGGCTGGGGCGGAGTTTACGACCTTGTCGCGGGCGCGGTGGCCGACAAGTCCGGCCCGACGCGCAACATCAGCCGCCTGCTGGTGTTCAAGCTGGGCGGCACCGCCAAGCTGCCGGCGGCCCCGCCGATGGCCAAGCGGGTGCTCGATCCGCCGCCGTTCACGGGAACTGCGGAGCAGGTTGCGCTGGGTAGCGACCTCTATGGCCGCTATTGCATCGTGTGCCATGGCGACGGTGCGATCTCCGGCGGTCTTGTGCCCGACCTGCGGCATTCGCCAACGATCGACAGCCCGGATGCGATCAAGGCGGTCGTGCTCGAAGGCGCATTGCAGCACAACGGAATGGTTAGTTTCGCAAAGGCGCTGACTCCGGCAGATGCAGAAGCGATCCGCCAGTACATCATCAAGCGCGCCAACGAGGACAAGGCGCTGGAAGACAGTAAATAGGCTGGCCGTCCGCAAATCCGGCCCGACCCACCGCAGCAGCGGTGGGCGGTGCCGGGCCGGAGTGGTAGGTTGCGTTCAGAAACTTGGCCGAGTCGCCGCCCCCCCTTTTTCGGCGGCCGGTCCCAACGATAGGAGACCCAGGAAATGGTCGATGCTTACAAGAACCTGATCGATGGCGAGATGGTCGGCACTGCTGCCACGCTCGACGTGATCAACCCGGCGAACGAGCAGGTCATCGCGACTGTCCCGGCGTGCGGCAAGGAAGAGCTGGATCGTGCGGTTGCGGCTGCCCGGCGTGCGTTCAAGACCTGGCGCAAGACCACGCCCGAAGAACGCACCAAGGTCGTGCAGGCGATTGCCGGGGTCATCAAGGACAACGCCGACGAACTCTACCGACTGCTGACGACCGAACAGGGCAAGCCGCATATCCAGGCGCAGCAGGAAATCATGATGACCACCGCGTTCGCGTCGGCGCAGTCGACCCTGACGCTCGACGACGTGATCAACCAGGACGACGATGTGCGCCTCAGCCGCACGCGCCGCGTCCCGGTCGGCGTGGTCGGCGGGATCGTGCCGTGGAATTTCCCGGTGGCGATGGCCTTCCAGAAGATCGTCCCGGCGCTCATCTCGGGCTGCACGATCGTGCTCAAGCCGAGCCCGTTTACCCCGCTCACGACCCTGCGGATCGGCGAGCTGATCAAGGACGTCGTCCCGGCCGGAACGGTGAACATCATCACCGGCGAAGACAGCCTCGGGCCGCTGATCACCTCGCACCCGGACATCAACAAGATCACCTTCACCGGCTCCACCGCGACCGGCAAGAAGATCATGGAAGGCGCCAGCGCAGACCTCAAGCGGATCACGCTCGAGCTGGGCGGCAACGACGCTTCGATCGTATTGCCCGATGCCGACGTGGAGAAGGTGGCCGAGCAGCTGTTCTGGTCGAGCTTTTCCAATGCGGGCCAGATCTGCGTGGCGGCCAAGCGGATCTATATCCACGAGGATATCTACGACGACCTGAGCAAGGCGATTGCCGACTACTCGAAGAACGTGGCCGTCGGGGACGGGTCGCAGCAAGGGACCGGGGTCGGCCCGATCCAGAACAAGAAGCAGTTCGACAGGGTCTGCGAGCTGATCCAGGACGCCAAGGATAACGGCTACAAGTTCCTTGTTGGCGGCGATGTCGACCCGAGCGGCAGCGGCTACTATGTGCCGATCTCGATCCTCGACAATCCGCCCGAGGATGCCCGCATCGTGGCCGAGGAGCAGTTCGGCCCGGTCATGCCGCTGATGAAGTTTTCGACCATCGACGAAGTCATCGAGCGGGCCAACAATTCGGACTACGGCCTCGCCGGTGCGGTGTGGACCAAGGATACCGAAAAGGGCGTGGAAATCGCCGAGCAGCTCGAAACCGGCACGGTCTGGGTCAACGAGTTCCTCAACCTGTCGCCGTTCGCACCGTTCGGCGGCCACAAGCAGTCCGGCTTCGGCGCCGAATACGGCGTCGAGGGTCTGAAGGAATTCACTTACTCGCAGGTGATCACGGTCAAGCGCGACGCGCTGGTCTGATCGACCGGTAATCCAAGAGGGCGGCCGCTGCACTTCCGGGTGCAGCGGCCGTTTTCCTGTCAGCCGCCGTGCTTCTTGAGCTCGTCTCCGCTGAGGGTCACGACGTGAAGCAGGTTGGTCGATCCGGGCGTGCCGAACGGGACACCGGCGAGCGCGATCAATTTGCTGCCGGCCTGCCCGAAGCCGTGGCGCAGAGCCATCCGCTTGCCCTTGGCGATCATCTCTTCGAAGCTGCCGATATCCTTGGTGGCGACTGCGTGCGCGCCCCACAGCAGCGCCATCCGCCGGGCGGTTTTGGTTGAAGGCGTCAGAACGAGCATCGGCACACTCGGGCGCTCGCGGGCAACCCGGCGGGCGGTGCTGCCCGAACCGGTAAAGACCGTGATCGCGCTCACCGAGACCGTATCGGCGATCGTCATGCAGGCATGGGCCAGCGCGTCTGCCGTGGTGCTGTCTGGCGGGGTGTCGAGGAACCGGACGCGCGAGAGGAAGGCATCGTCGCGTTCGACGTTCTGCGCGATCCGGTCCATGATCCCGACCGCTTCTTCCGGCCATTCGCCGGCAGCCGTTTCCGCGCTGAGCATCACCGCGTCTGCCCCGTCGTAGACCGCGTTGGCAACGTCGGATACCTCCGCTCGGGTCGGGGTCGGGCTTTCGATCATCGATTCGAGCATCTGCGTCGCCACGATCACCGGCTTGCCCGCACCGCGCGCGAGGTTGACGATCTTTTTCTGCAGCGGAGGGACTTCCTCGGGATCGAGCTCGACGCCCAGATCGCCGCGCGCCACCATGATCCCGTCGCTCAGTTCGAGAATTTCGTGCAGGCGCCGTACCGCCATCGGCTTTTCGATCTTGGCGCAAAGGGCCGGGCGCTCTGGCCCCGCTCCGCCCATCAGTTTGCGCGTTTCAGCAAGGTCCTCGGGGCGCTGGACGAACGACAGGCCGATCCAGTCGACCCCCTGTTCGACCGCGAAGGCGAGGTCGCGGCGATCCTTCTCGGTCAGTGCCGGGATCGGCACTTCGGCATCGGGCACGTTTACGCCCTTGCGGTCGGAGATCACCCCACCGACCTCGGCCGAGCAGAGAATCTCGTCCTTGCCCGCCTTGAGCACCTTGAGTTTGATCTTGCCATCGTTGATCAGCAGCCGCTGGCCCTTCTGGAGCACTTCGAACAGTTCCGGGTGGGGCAGCTCGACCCGGGTTTCGTCGCCGGGTTCGGGATTGCGGTCGAGCGTGAAGTGGCCCGAATGGCGGATCACCGCCTGCCCATCCTTGAACGTGCCAACGCGCAGCTTGGGTCCTTGCAGGTCGGCGAGGATCGCGATCGGGCGCTGGCTGGTGCGTTCGAGCGCGCGGATCGCCTTGATCGTTTCGGCGTGGGTGGCATGGTCGCCGTGGCTCATGTTGACGCGAAACGCGTCCGCTCCGGCGCGGTGGAGCTTTTCCAGCATCGCCGGATCGCGGCTCGCGGGGCCGACGGTAGCGAGGATCTTGACCTTGCGCTTGCGCGGATCGAGCTTTTGCATGGCTCTCGCCTATGGCAGGGCGAGGTTACATTACAAGGATGGATGGTAACTATGGATACGAATTCGGGTGACCCGCTGGATGCGCTGGACGATGCCGTGGCGGCTGCCGCGTTTCGTCGGCTGGTCCGCCACCTGCGCCATCGCCATGACGCGCAGAACATCGAACTGATGGGGCTGGCGGGGTTCTGCCGCAACTGCCTCGCCGACTGGATTCGCGATGCCGGCTACCCGGGCGACAAGGGCGCGGCGCGCGAACTGATCCACGGGATGCCGATGGAGGAATGGAAGGCGAAATACCAGTCACCCGCGACCGACGAACAGATCGCGCGGATGGATGCCAGCATCGCGAAAAATCGCGCGGATTAGCCGCTCTAGCGGGTTTCGCGAGGGCGGGTCGCAAGCTATCGAACGGCCAACCGATTCTCACACCATTGGAGTTGACTTTACATGGCCGATGCCACCGACGACCGCCTGCGCCTGCTGATCGAGCGTATCGAACGCCTCGAGGAAGAGAAGAAGGGCATCGCCGACGATATCCGCGACGTCTATGCGGAGGCCAAGGCGGTCGGCTATGATCCCAAGATCATGCGCCAGGTCGTGCGGTTGCGGAAAATGAAGCCCGACGACCGGAACGAAATGGAAATGGTGCTCGACACCTACAAGGCGGCGCTCGGCCTCGGCTGACCGCCCGATCGGCGAAGGAGCGGTGCAAGCGTCATGATCATTCTCACTCCGGATGCACCGATGTGACGCTAATCGTCCGCCCGGCCGACGAGCGCGATGCGCCTGGCTGCGCGGCGATCTACGCGCCGTTCGTACGCGATACGTGGGTCAGCTTCGAGCTTGAGCCACCGAGCGAAGCAGAGATGGCACTGCGGATCGCGGAGTACGGTCATAGCCATGCATGGCTGGTGGCGGAGCACGACGGCAAACTTGCCGGGTATGCTTACGGCTCTCCGCATCGGACCCGCGCCGCCTATGGCTCGTCATGCGACGTAGCAATTTACGTCGATCCGGGATTCAGGCGCCATGGCGTGGGCAGGGCACTCTACGGCGACCTGCTCGCACGTCTCGCTGGTCGCTACCATGCTGCTTTCGCCGGGATCGCGCTGCCAAACGATGCCAGCATCGGGTTGCACCAGGCAGTCGGGTTCACTGCAGTGGGCGTCTATCGCGAGGTCGGCTGGAAGCTCGGCGCGTGGCGCGACGTCAGCTGGTGGCAACGCCTGCTCTGATCAGTTGCCGCCGGTCGCCAGGATGAGGCCGATGAACAGCGCGTTGTGCAGCATGTGCATCAGGCACGAGGCCCACAACCCGCGATTGACCCGCAGGTAGCCGAGGAGCAGCCCGAGGATCAGTTGCGGCAGCACCAGCGGAAGCAGCAGCACCGGATGCGCCACGCCGACGAAGTTCATCAGGTGGATCGAGGCGAACGCCGCCGCGCTGAGATAGAAGAACCACCGAAAATGGCGCTGGTACCAGCCGAGCGGCGGTCGACCGCGCTTCGCCCACAGGACGGTCAGGGCCGCCGCCAGCGTCAGCAGCGGAATGCCCAACGTCACCGGAAGCCCGTTCGGGCCCGAGTGGCCGGGGGCGAGGGCGGCAGTCAATGCGCCACCGAGAAGGATCAGCGCCAGTGCGATCCAGTGACCCGCGCGACCCGAAAGCCAGCTGCGAAAAAGCGTCTCCTCCCCGATCGGAGCTAGGACGATGATGTAGGCCAGCAATTCGGGGCCAAGCTTCATGTCGCTCAGCATGTGTTCGGGCAGTTTGATGCCCATTGCCTTGGCCGTGAACATCGCCCCGATCAGCAGCGCCATCAGGATCATGTCGAGCAGGTAAAGCGGGGCGAGCGTCTTGATCGCTGTGCTCGGGCGCAGGGTCGCGCTGTCGGGCAAGACCGGATTGCGCAGGAACCCGCCCAACCGTCTCCACTCGCTCAGGATCGCGCTGGGAATCGTGGGGCCAATTCCGGCCCTTGTCGGCTGCCCGTCCATGCGGCTAATGCCCCCGTCCACCTTATCAGGAAATCACACGGTCAGAACGAACCCATGGCAGGTCATTCCAAATTCAAGAACATCATGCATCGCAAGGGCGCGCAGGACAAGAAGCGCAGCGCGATGTTTTCCAAGCTTTCGCGCGAGATCACCGTGGCGGCCAAGATGGGCACGCCCGATCCGGACATGAACCCGCGCCTGCGGCTGGCAATCAACAACGCCAAGGCGCAGTCGATGCCCAAGGACAACATCCAGCGTGCGATCGACAAGGCCAGTGCCAACGAAGGCGATGATTACGAAGAGATTCGTTACGAAGGGTATGGCCCGGGCGGGGTGGCGTTGATCGTCGAAGCGCTGACCGACAACCGCAATCGCACTGCGACCAATGTGCGCACCGCGTTCAGCAAGAACGGCGGCAACCTCGGCGCAAGCGGGGCGGTGAGTCACGGCTTCGAGCGCAAGGGGATGATCGAGTACCCGGCAAGCGCAGGCGACGAGGAGAAAGTCCTCGAAGCGGCGATCGAAGCCGGTGCCGACGATGTCGAATCGAGCGAAGACGGCCACACCATCTGGACCGAGATGGAAACGCTCCACGAGGTTGCGGGCGCTCTGGAACAGTCGCTCGGCGAAGCGGAAAGCGTCAAGCTGGCGTGGAAGCCCAACATCACCGTCGACGTCGACGAAGGCAGCGCGCAGACGCTGTTCAACCTGATCGACGCGCTCGACGACGATGATGACGTGCAGACCGTGTGGGGCAACTACGAGGTCGACGACGCGATCATGGAGAAGCTGGGCTGATGTGGTCGCTGCTCGCGAAAGCATTGCTCGCGGGCGCGATGATCACCGCGATTTCCGAGATCGGGCGGCGGCTGCCGGCGACGGCGGCGATCGTCGCGTCCTTGCCGCTGGTTTCCGTGCTTGGGATGATCTTCCTTTGGCACGCGCGACCCGATGCGGAAAACATGGCGATCCATGCCGAAGCGACCTTCTGGTACGTACTGCCCAGCTTGCCGATGTTCCTGCTTATACCGGCGCTGCTGCGTTCGGGGACGAGCTTCTGGATCGCATTGCTGGCGGGATGCGTCCTGACCGTAGCGCTCTATCTCGCGATGATGCAGGTCGGGCCGCGCTTCGGCTTGCGGCTGTGACCGCGCTGGCGTGATCATCCTCGGCCTCGATCCCTCGCTCAGTTGCACCGGCTGGGGCGTGATCCGGGCAGAAGGCAGCCGGATTTCGCACATCGCCAACGGGCAAGTGCCTACCCAGGCGAAGGCCCCAATGGCCGAGCGGCTGCATCACTTGCACGATGCGATTGCGGCAGTGATCGCTGCGCACGATCCCGACCGGGTGGCGGTGGAGGAAGTGTTCTCCAACAAGAACCCGCAGTCGACGCTCAAGCTGGCGCAAGCGCGCGGCGCTGTCCTCGCCGCGTGCGGGCGGGCTGGCGTCCCGGTGCGCGAACACGCGGCGCGAGCGGTGAAAAAGGCGGTGGTCGGCACGGGCGGGGCGGAAAAGGCGCAGGTGCAGGCAATGCTCAAGGTGCTCTTGCCGGGAGTCGCCGTCGCCGGAGCCGACGCGGCCGACGCGCTGGCGGTTGCGATAGCCGATGCGCACCTGGGAGGAAGCTGATGTACCTGGTGGTGTTCCGTAACCGCAAACGCGCCGACATGGATGCGGATGCCTACGCTGCCGATGCGGCTGCGATGGAAGCGCTGGCTGCAGCGCAGCCAGGCTACCTCTCGTTCAAGTCATACACCGCCGACGATGGCGAAGTGGTTGCGATCAGCGAGTGGGACAGCGAAGCCTCGGCGCGCGCGTGGGGGCGGATCGCCGAACACCGCGCGGTGCAGGCGAAGGGCCGCGCGGACTACTATCAAAGCTATACCTTGTTCGGGTGCGACGATCCGCTCATCCATGAATTCACGTCAAGGGGCGGAAAATGAGCATCGATTTTTACGGCATTCCCAATTGCGACACCGTGAAAAAGGCGCGCAAGTGGCTGGAAAGGGAGGAGATTTCCTATACCTTCCACGACTACAAGAAAGAGGGTGCGGACGCAGGCAAATTGCGTGAGTGGGAAAAGGAGGTCGGCTGGGAAGTGTTGCTCAACCGGCGCGGCACGACCTTCCGCAAGCTCGACGAAGCCGACAAGTCCGGGATCGATGCGGCCAAGGCGATCGCGCTGATGGTTGAGCATCCCTCGATGATCAAGCGCCCGGTGGCGGTACATCCGGGCGGCGTGCTGGTCGGGTTCGATCCTGCGGCATGGTCTGCTGCACTGGGCTGAGGAACCGGTTCATTGAGTCTGCTTGAAATCGCCGGAACGGTATTCGGCCTCGTCAACATCGTGATGCTGGTTCGCCGGTCGGTGTGGAATTTCCCCGCCGCGATGGTGATGGTCAGCTGCATCGCGGTGGTGCTGTTCGAAGCGCGGCTATACGCCGAGGCCGGGTTGCAGGTGTTCTTTTTCGTGGTGAACGCCTGGGGCTGGTGGCTGTGGAGCGAGGTCAAGGATTCGCACAACCAGGTGCCGGTGCGCTGGATGGGATGGCGTTCGCGAATTATCTGGGCGATCGCGACCGGCGTGGTGAGCATCGGACTGGGGTTGGCACTGTCGCGCTGGACCAATGCCGCCTTGCCGATGGCCGATAGCGTGGTAACCGGGATGAGCGTCGCCGCGCAGTTCCTGCTCAACTTCCGCCGGATCGAGAACTGGGTGCTGTGGATCGTGATCGATGTCGCCTCGATTGCGCTCTACGTGATCCGCGACCTCCACCTGCTGGCAGGGCTCTATGTCGTGTTCCTCGTGCTGTCGGTGCTTGGGCTGGTGGAGTGGACCAAGGCCGATCGGCGCGGAGAAGCGCCAGCGTGATCCGGGTCTGCTTCCACGGCGCGGAAAGCACCGGCAAGTCCGTGCTCGCCAAGACGCTTGCCGCCGACCTGGGCTGCCCGCTCGTCCCCGAATACGGGCGTACGTATGCCGAGGAGGTCACTACCGATTTCACGATGGCGGACTTGCTGTCGATCGCACGCGAGCAGGACAGGTTGATGCGCGCCGCTTGCGTGGACAACCCGCCCCTGGTGCTGCTCGACACCGACCCTCTGATGACCGCCGCATGGGCGCAGATGCTGTTCGGCGAAGTGCCGGAGGAATTGCTTACCTACGACAAGGCTGAACTCTACCTGTTGTTTGCGCCCGATGTGCCGTGGATTGCCGACGGGACGCGGTTCTTCGGCACGGCCGAATTGCGCGCGAAGTTCGCGGCGACGGCGCAGGACATGCTGGAACGGACGGGCGTGACTTACGAAGTCATTTCGGGCGACTGGAGCGAACGGGAAGTGCAGGTGCGCGCCGCGATTGCGCGCGTGCTCGGTTGACGTTCGCAATGGCGCTGCCACAACCGCCTCCATGCGAATCTTCCTCGCCCTTGCGGCACTTGCCATGACCGTTCCCGCCACCGCTCATGCCCAACTGATCATCGCCCATCGCGGTGCCAGCGGCGAACGGCCCGAGCATACGCTGGCGGCTTACGAAAAGGCGATTGACGATGGTGCCGACTACATCGAGGCTGACCTCGTCGTGAGCAAGGACGGGGTTCTCGTCGCGCGGCACGAAAACGACCTGACGGATACCACCGACGTAGCGGACCACCCCGAATTCGCCGACCGCCGCAAGGCGAAGGAAATCGATGGAAAGCTGATCAACGGCTGGTTCGCAGAAGACTTCACGCTGGCCGAGCTCGAAACGCTCCACGCCAAGGAGCGCTTGCCCGGCCTCCGCCCGATCAACGCGCAGTTCGACGGGCTCTACCAGGTGCCGACGCTGGCGCAGATCGTCCGGCTGGTGCGCGCGAAGCAAGCCGAGACGGGCCGCAAGGTGGGGCTCTATCTCGAACTCAAGCACCCGACCTTCCTGCTGCAGGAGCAGGGCATCGATACCGTCGACCTCCTGCTGCTCGATCTTAAAAAGTACGGTGTAACAGCCGACTACCCGGTGTTCATCGAATGCTTCGAGGTCGGGGCGTTGCAGCGCCTCAAGCAGCGCAGCCGTTTCAAGCTGGTCCAGCTGGTCGAGCGCGAAGGTGGCCCGGCAGACGAACCGGGGATGAGCTATGCCAACATGGCCACGCCGAGCGGGCTCGCCGATATCGCCAAATATGCCGACGCGATCGGGCCGGATTTCCGCGAGCTTGTCGACCCTGACGGCAAGCCTACCGCGCTGGTCGCCGATGCCCACGCCGCAGGCCTCAAGATCCACGGCTGGACGCTGCGCAAGGAAAATGCGTTCCTGCCGCCAGCGCTCCAGATCGGCACCAATCCGGCGGCGAAGGGCAACTACGCGGCCGCGTTCAAGGCGATTGCTGCTGCCGGGATCGACGGCGTGTTCACTGACGATCCGGGCCTCGCGGTGAAGGCACGCGCGGCGAAATAAGGGGCAGGGCGGTCAGCCGCGACCCTTGGGCTTCTCCAGCACTTTCTTGCGATAGCTGCACAGGTCCGCGACCTTGCAGCGCCAGCATTCGGGCGTGCGCGCTTTGCACACGTAGCGCCCGTGCAGGATCAGCCAGTGATGCGCGCCCAACCGGAACGGTTCCGGCACGCGCTTTTCCAGCTTGGCCTCGACCTGCTCGGGCGTCTTGCCCTTGGCGAGCCCGGTGCGGTTGCCGACGCGGAAGATGTGCGTGTCGACCGCAAAGGTCTCCTGGTGGAACCAGCAGTTGAGCACGACGTTGGCGGTCTTTCGGCCGACCCCGGGCAGCTTGACCAGCTCGTCGCGGCTGTCGGGAACTTCGCCGCCGTAATCGTCGACCAGCATATGGCTGAGCGCGATGACGTTCTTGGTCTTCGAATTGAACAGCCCGATCGTCTTGATGTATTCCTTGAGGCCGTCCTCCCCCAGCGCGATCATTTGCTGCGGGGTCTTCACCTTGGCGAACAGTGCGCGGGTGGCCTTGTTTACGCCGACATCGGTCGCCTGCGCCGAAAGCGCGACCGCGACGACCAGCTGGTAGGCGTTGCCGAACTCGAGTTCGGTCTGCGGGTCGGGGTTGTCCTCGGCCAGCCGCCGGAAGAATTCGAAGATCTGGTCTTTGGTCATTGATCTTTCGGTTGTTCGGCTTTCTCGCGCGCTTCGTACAAGCCCTTGATAGCATTATCTTCGTTGTATTCGGCGCTAGTGAGCTTTTGCGACGCTTGCTGGACGAGTCGGGCAACAGCTTTCTCAACCGAAGCTGCATCCTCATACTTCCCAATATCCACGAACGCTTCGCTCAGGCCATACTCGACATTGGTTTTTGCTCTGTCGATCTTCAGATTTGTGAGAATCTGGGCCCTGACCTTGGCGCGTTCGCTTTCCATTAAAGCGATTATGGCCGGCAACGATTGCTCGTAGAATAATTCCTTGTTGAGCTGGCCTTGCGTGCCCTGAAGAAATGTTGAGCTTGTTGCGAAACCGGTGGCTGTGTCGCCGGTCGTTACCGAGGCGAGTGCGCTGGTATACAAGGCGAAAGTCGAGAGAAGTGCGTTGCCACCCTTCCTCTGGCTCGACAGGCCCGCGATGAAATTGCGATAGCGGGCATCGATGGCGGCCATGTAGGTGAACAACACCTGATCGCGGTAGGCACGTTCCTTATTCGCATCGTTGAGCTTGGAATATTTCTCGAGCGTCTCGTCCGGCTTGAGTGCCCTGGCAGCCGTTACGATGTTCCCCATGTCAAGAACAGGTGTTGGCCTGCCCTGCAGTGTCGAGCATCCTGATAGTACAATAAGCAAAAGAACAGACGTGGTCCGGCGCATATAGCCCCCTTTATATGCGATCGAACCTGAAGATTTGACCTATAGTCCTAGAACATCCTGCATTCCATATCTTCCCGAGGTCTTGTCCACCAGCCACTGGGCCGCCTTGACCGCGCCGCGTGCGAAAATCATCCGGTCTTCCGCGCTGTGCGACAGGGTCAGGCGTTCATGTTCGCCCGCAAGGATCACGCTGTGCTCGCCAGCGACGGTTCCCCCGCGCAGCGATGCGAAGCCGATTGCGCCTTCTTTGCGCGCGCCGGTTTGCCCATCGCGCCCGCGTTCGGAATGAGAGGCGAGGTCGATCCCGCGCCCATCCGCTGCGGCTTGCCCGAGCAGCAGCGCAGTGCCCGAGGGCGCATCGACCTTCATCCGGTGATGCATTTCGAGAATCTCGATATCCCATTCGGGTCCGAGCCGGGACGCGGCTTCCTTGACGAGATGCGCGAGCAAGGTGACGCCGAGCGCGGTATTGCCCGTCTGCAGCACCGGGATCACCCGAGCGGCGGCGTCGATCGCGGTGTGGTGCCGCTCTTCCAGCCCGGTCGTTCCGACGAGGATCGGGATTCCTGCTCCCACCGCGGCGTGGAGGTTTCCTTCGAGCGCCAGCGGCGACGAGAAATCGACCAGCACATCGCTCGAATCCGCCAGACGCGCGCAGTCACCGCCCTGATCGACGCCTCCTGCGAGGTCGAGCCCGGCGTCGGCCACCGCCTCGGCCAGCGCAAGCCCCATGCGTCCTTCGCTGCCGACAATCCCGATACGTGTCATGGCGTGTCTCAGCTTCCGGTCCTGGCCTGCCGCAGCAGGAATGCGTTCAGCCCGGCGAAATAGGTCGCCTGGTCGTCGTACATGTCCATGTGGCTGCCGTTGGTGGCGAGCAGCTCGCCGTGTGGCAGCTTGGCAGCCATCTTTGCCATGTAGGCCGGGTCCATCGTGTCGTATTTGCCTGAGATCACCAGCGTGGGCAAGGCGATGTTGGCAAGGTCGTTGAACCTGTCCCAGTTCACGAGCGTCCCGCCGGCACCCATCTCGCTTGGCCCTTGCATCAACACGTAGATGTGCTGGTTGGCCCGTTCGAACGAATGCATCGCGCCGATCGGCCACTGGTCGAACGGGCGCCGCAGGATGTGCTGTTCGTACCAAGCCGGGATCAGCGTGCCCATGTAGGCGGGGTCGTCGGTCTTGCCTTCGGCCTCGAGCTTTTCGATCAGCGCCAGCTTGGCCGGATCGAGCTGCGGCTTGAGCACTTTATCTGCGTATTCGTTGTAGGCGGGGATCGAAGCCATCATGTTCGAGATGACGAGGCACTTGATCTTGTCCGGATGGGCGAGGGCGTATTCGATCGCGAGGATACCGCCCCAGCTGTGGCCGAGCAGGCAGAAGTTGCTGGCGTCGCCGCCGATCGCCTTGCGGACCTGGTCGACCTCGCTGACATAGCGCGGGATCGTCCACAGGTTGTCGTCGTCCGGGCGGTCGCTCCAGCCCGAACCGAGCTGGTCGTATTGGTAGAACTCGATCCCCGTCGCGGGGAGGAAACTGTCGAACGCGGCCATGTAGTCGTGGCCCATCGCAGGTCCGCCATGGAGCAGCAGCAGCTTCATGTGCGGATTGTTGCCGTAACGCTTGATCCATACCTTGAAGGTGCCGTCGGGCGTGGTGATCGGCACCATCCGCTCGCCGCCCGACCACGCATCGGGCCGGCCGGTGTTGTCGAGGTAGGTGCTGAGCGGTTCGGCGGGGGCGAGCGGAGGCGCGGTATCCTGCGCCGTTGCCGCCGAGGCCAAGGCCGCCGCTGCGATCATCGCGAATATCTTCATGCCCATGTCCTCGCCCCTCCACCAAGCGCGTCAGAAGGACGAGCGGTATCACTTCAAAGAATTGAGACCAAGGTGGAACACGCTCTTTTGCCGGACCGCTTGCATGGGCTAGGCCGCGTGGACAGATTCCTCACGGTCACGGCCGGAGGCGAAAAGCGTCAATTCCAGGAGTGAGGACAAAGGACATGCTGGCATATTCGAGGACGAACGACGCAGAATTGGCGCTTTTCGGCCCGGCCCCTACGGGGTTCGGCCCATTTGGCCGCCTGTTTCGTTGCAAAACCTCGCCAGAGGCCCACTCTGACTTCGGTCTTACGCCTCTCAAGCAGCCAAATGGGTCTCGAACCGTGGTTCGTGCGGAATCTGTCCACGCGGCCTAGGATCGAGCCATGCCAGACATTCGCAATATCGTGATCCTGACCGGTGCCGGGATCAGTGCAGAAAGCGGAATAGACACCTTTCGCGGCGGCGGGGGCCTGTGGGAGCAGCACCGGGTCGAGGATGTCGCGACGCCCGAGGCGTTCGAGCGCGATCCCAACCTCGTGCTGCGGTTCTACGACATGCGTCGCGCGGCGATCCAGGAGAAGCTGCCCAACCCGGCGCACGATGCGCTCGCTCGGCTCGATCGTGCGTGGAATGGCGACCTGCTGATCGTGACGCAGAACGTCGACGACTTGCATGAGAGGGCCGGCGCCAGCCGGGTGCTGCACATGCACGGCGAACACCTCAATGCGTGGTGCACCTATTGCGACGAGCGCAGCCGCTGGACCGGTCCGCTTGCCGACCGCCCGCCATGCCCGCGCTGCGGTGCGCGCGCGCTTAGGCCCGACGTCGTGTGGTTCGGCGAGATGCCTTACCGGATGGAGGAGATCTACGCGGCGATGCGCACCGCGCACCTGTTCGTGTCGATCGGCACCAGCGGGGCGGTCTATCCCGCGGCGGGCTTCGTGCGCGATGCCAGGAGCCTTGGTGCGCAGACGCTCGAACTCAACCTCGAGCGCAGCCAGGGCAGCAGCTGGTTCGACGAGACGCGGCTTGGCTCGGCGAGCGAAGTCGTGCCGGCGTGGGTCGAGGAAGTATTGGCGGGTTAGGCCGCGTGGACAAATTCCTCACGGTCACGGCCGGAGTCGAAAAGCGTCAGTTCAAGGAGTGAGGACGAAGGATATGCTGGCATATTCGAGGAAGAACGACGCAGAAATGGCGCTTTTCGGCCCGGCCCCTGCGGGGTTCGGCCCATTTGGCCGCCTGCTTCGTTGCAAAACCTTGCAAGAGGCCCACTCTGACTTCGGTTTTGCGCCTCGCAAGCAGCCAAATGGGTCTCGAACCGTGGCTCGTGCGGAGTTTGTCCACGCGGCCTAGGCCGGCGCGGTCCCGCGCGCCGTCGTGCGTCCGCCGATCAGGAAGTGCAAAGGAACTGCAACGGCCATCAGCAGCATCCCAAGCCCGCCAGCCTGCCAGCCGGTTCCGTAGAGCATCCAGACGCAGAAACCCAAACCGATGAAGGCGTGGACGGGCTTCGAACGGGCCGCGATTGCGGCGATGCAAATTCCGCCATAGAACACGATTGCCGACGCATTTGTCAGGCGCAGCATGAAATCCAGTACCCGTTCGCCAAGGCCCGTCACGCTGCCGAGGATGAGCGCGATCGAGAGAATGCTGCCCAACAGCAAAGGCCGGTCAGCGACATCGCGTGAATTGGTAGGTGCCATCCAGCCGGGTATTTGCCCGTCCCTTGCAAGGCCAAGCGGAATTTCGCCGGTTACCAACACCATACCGTTGAGGCAGCCTATGGCGGAAATGGCCGCGAACAGCGCGACTGCGTCGCCGGCACCGGTGCCAACGAACTTGGCAACAAAGTCTGCGATGGGGGCGTTGCTGTGCTGTAGTTCTGTCGTCGGAACTGCATATACGATGGTGGTGCTGACGACCCAATAGATTGCAAGCACCGCCAATACGCCAATTACCGTTGCGCGCGCGACATTGCGCGCGGGATCGCGAACCCGCTCTGCCACCAGGCCGGCGGTCTCGAAGCCCACCATTGCGTAGAACGTGATCGCAAGGGTTGGGGTCAGAAGAGCCAGCGAAAAGGACGGGACGTGGGTTGCAGAGAAGGTTTGCGGCGACGAGGTTCCCAGCCACGCTGCAACGCCTATCACGACCGCAAGCGGTATGACCTTGAGCAGGGTTGTTACAACCTGCAGGTTCCCGGCTGTGCCTGCCCCGCGCAGGTTTGCAGCTGAAACGATCGCGATGATTGCAGTGGCGAGGATCGCGTTAGCCCACGTGCCCTGCGGGGCGGCGGGAAAAAGGTGCAGCAGGTATGCCGCGCCCGTGATGGCGACGATAGACATGCTGGTCCAAACCGATGTCCAATAGGCCCAGGCGATCAGCCGGGCAGGCATCAGTCCAAGGATATCTCCGCAAATCGCGAGAGTGCTCGGTTCATCGGGCCGACTGGCGGCGAACGCGGATATGACCAGTGCTATCGTGATGGCGCCCGCCCCGGCGATGATCCAGCTCACCGTGCCGGTGGTGCCGTAAGGCGCGAGGGCTGCGGGAAGCACGAATATCCCCGCGCCGATCATGGTGCCGACTACGACAGCGGTCGCAGTCCAGATGCCGAATGGCCGGGATTGTTCCATCAGTCGATGCCCCCTGTCGGGACCGAAGCACTAAATCCCAGGAGCGGCAAACGAATTCGTCGCCCGGCCTAGGCGCTATGGCAGCCCTTGCACTGCGGATCCTTGGGCACAGTCATCGTCCGCATGCCCGGTTGAAGTCCGTCGAGCAGGTGCAATTTGCCCCACTGCGGATCGCCAATCCCGCCGGTCGGGGCGAGGAGGATGCGCACCGCCTGCATCGCCGCAAACGTGCCGACCCATCCGGCCATCGCGCCCAGCATCCCCTCGTCGGCGCAGGTGTCGCAGTCTTCCGCGTCGAACGCGTCGCCGACAAAGCAGCGGTAACAGGCATGGTCCGCCAGGTGCCCCGCGAACGCACCGACCTGGCCCTGGAACCGCCCGACAGCGGCGCTGAGCAGCGGAACGCCCGCTGCAACGCACGCATCCGATACTGCGAGGCGGGTGGCAAAGTTGTCGGTTCCGTCGAGCACGAGATCGGCCCCTGCCACGATCTGCGGTGCGCGCGCGGCATCGATCCGGCGATCGTCGAGTTCAACCGCGATCTTCGGATCGAAATTGGCCAGCCAGCGGCGCGCG
The DNA here is from genome assembly GCF_002269345.1 of Tsuneonella mangrovi. NCBI lineage: Bacteria > Pseudomonadati > Pseudomonadota > Alphaproteobacteria > Sphingomonadales > Erythrobacteraceae > Tsuneonella > Tsuneonella mangrovi. The sequence continues at coordinate 638,972 of NZ_CP022889.1, read as the reverse complement.
GAAACGGCTTTGCCGTGGCCGATGTCGCGCTCCGAATAGATCGTCTGGCGTTGGAGGTTGCTGGCGTCGACGGTGTCGTCGTCAACCAGCGCCAACTTCCCGATGCCGGCTCCGGCGAGGTATTGCAGCGCCGGGCTGCCGATCCCGCCGAGGCCTACGAGCATGACATGCGCCTGCGCCAGCGCGACCTGCCCCGCGCCGCCGATTTGCGGCAGCACGATATGGCGTGCGAACCGCGGCAGGCGTTCGGGCGAAATACTCATTGGGTATCGGGGAGGGCAGGCGTGGCCTCGGCGGGGCGCTCACGCTTGAAACCGAACATCCCCAGCCACCATTGCAACGCGATCACTGCGCCCTTGATCGGCTGCAGCCCGCCGATCACCATTCCGGTCGCGAGCGGGAAGATGATCGCCGCCGCCGCCCACAGCGACAGGTCGAGGTCCGCGAACAGGAAGATGATCAGCGGGGCGAGCAGGTGGCCGGTGAGCAGGATCGAGATGTACGCCGGGACATCGTCCGCCCGTGCATGGGTCCAGTCCTGACCGCAGGTGCGGCAGCGCTCGACCGGCTTGAGCCACTTGCCGAACAGCTCGCCGCCGCCGCAACGCGGGCAGCGGCAGCGGACGCCGCGCTTGGCAGCTTGCCAGAACGTTGCCGGGAGATTGACGGGGAGCGCGTGGAAATGGTCTGACGGGGACATGAAGCCCCCATAGCGCAATGCGCTCAGCTTTCCAGCTGTCGCAGCAGGCTGCGCACGTCGCCGTCCATGTCGGCATCGCGCTGGCGCAGGTCCTCGATCAGCCGCACCGCGTGGATTACCGTCGAATGGTCGCGCCCGCCGAACTTACGCCCGATTTCAGGGTAGGAGCGGGGCGTAAGCACCTTCGAGAGGTACATTGCCACCTGGCGCGGGCGAACAACGGCGCGCGCGCGGCGCTTGCTGGCCATCTCGGCACGGTCGATACGGTAGAACTGGCACACCGTGCGCTGGATCTCGTCGATCGTGATCCGGCGGCGGTTGGCCGAAAGGATATCGGTCAGCTGCTCTTCGGCGAGCTGGAGCGAGACCTCTTGCCCGGTCAGCTGGGCGTAGGCGATCAGCTTGTTGAGGCCGCCGACCAACTCGCGCACATTGCGGGTGATCGTGCGGGCGAGAAAGTCGATCACATCGGCGGGAACGTCGAGCGGTGCGAAGCGGGTGAGCTTCGATTCGAGGATCTTGCGGCGCAGCTCCATGTCGGCCGCTTGGATATCGGCAACGAGGCCCATCGACAGGCGGCTGAGCAGACGCGGCTCGACCCCGTCGAGCGCCTGAGGCGCGCGGTCGGCGGCAAACACCAGCCGCTTGCCTTCGGCCAGCAGCGCATCGATCGTGTAGAGCAGCTCTTCTTGTGCGCTCGCCTTTCCGATGATGAACTGGATGTCGTCGACCAGCAGCAAGTCGAAGCTGCGCAGGCGCGCCTTGAATTCGATCGTCTGGTTCGATTTCAGCGCCTGGACGAATTCGACCATGAACCGCTCTGCGCTGCAGTAGAAAATCCGCGCGCGGGGGTGGGCCGAAAGATACGCGTGACCGATCGCGTGGAGCAGGTGGGTCTTGCCCTGGCCGGTTGCGGCCTTGAGGTAGAGCGGCGAAAACTGCGGTTGTTCGGTTGCGGCCATCCGCTGCGCGGCGTTGCAGGCCAGCACGTTGGCTTCGCCGGTGATGAATGCGGCAAAGGTCAGCGATGGATCCAGACCGACCGACGAAGTGAACCCGCGATCGCCGATCGAGCTGGCCGAAACCGCGATCATGCTGGTGTCGCCGCCATCGTTCGCCGCGCGGCCATTGCCGAAATTGAGTTCGGGCAGCTTGCGGCGGCCAGGGTGGACCATGATCTTGACGTGGCGGACTTCACCGCGCGCGATCTTCCACGCCAGGCTCAGCCGGTCGTGGAACCGGTCGTTGACCCAGTTGGCAGAAAACTCGGTCGGCAGGTAGAGATTGAGTGTGCCGCTGTCCTTGTCGATCCCGCCGACCTGGATCGGCTTGATCCACTGGCTGTGAAGCTGGTGGCCAAGATCTTTTCGGAGGCCCTGGCTGATGTCTGCCCAATCGGCTGCCAGGTTTACTGCCTCCAGATCTTCCATATTGCCCTCACCGCCCTTGCGCCGCGTCGACCCCACGCCGCTGTTCATATCAGTCATCGATGCCAGTCCCCGTCCCCGAAATCCGGCATTCGCCGATCCTGTCTGTTTGCCCCGTCGCTGGACAAAACTTCGGCGTGCCTCAAAACCCCCCGGTTAAGGCTCAAACGTCGTGTCCAGTGATGTTAGAATCAGCGCTGTCCTGCTGCTGACCGGGCATTCAATTGAACAGCGCGGCGCGGCTTGCAAGGGGCAGGGTGCAAAAAAAATGAAATAAAACCTGTTGACTCGCCGAAACCCCAGCAATTGCATATAAAGCATTGAAAAATAACTACGTTGCAGTGCAAGGCTTGCGAATCGGCAGAATCCCTAGGTTTTTTGCAGTTCGGTTACAGTTGCTCTCGCAGGTGCAACAAAAACGCCGGCGCAATTGCACCGGCGTTATCGTGTTCGGATGATGATCAAGCGGCCCCGAGATGGGGCGACTCGCGACTCAGAGCGAAGCGACTCGCTTGCTGAGCCGGCTCATCTTGCGGGCAGCCGTGTTCTTGTGGACCACGCCGCGAGCAACGCCGCGCATCAATTCCGGCTGCGCTTCCTTGAGTGCCTCGGCAGCGGCCGTCTTGTCACCACCGGCAATTGCGGTTTCGACCTTCTTGATGAAGCTGCGGATGCGGCTCATGCGGGCGGTGTTGACTTCCGCGCGACGGTCGTTGCGGCGGATGCGCTTCTTGGCTTGCGGCGTGTTGGCCATGTCTGTCCTTACTGCTGGCCGCCCGTCAGGCAAGCGGCCGAAAACCTGTGTGTCGAATGTTGCTAACGGCGGGTATCCGCCGGAAAGCGGCGCCCCTAGCGGGAAGGGGGCGAATCGTCAAGCATCGGCTAGCCATCTCGCCGCTATCGTTGGCAGCGCGGGCAGAACCATGAGCTGCGCCCGCCCTGCACGACCCGACGGATCTTGCCGCCATCGCCCTGAAGGCAAGGCTGATCCTCGCGTCCGTAGACCGCAAAGCGGGTCGCGAAATACCCCAGCTCGCCATCGGGCCTGGCGTAGTCGCGCAAGGTCGAACCGCCATCGACGATCGACTGTTCAAGCACTTCGCGGATTGCCGGGACGAGCAACTCCAGCTTGGCTCTGCTCACGCGTCCCGCTGCCTTGCGTGGATCGATCCCGGCGCGGAACAGCGCCTCGCACACATATATATTGCCGAGCCCGGCGACGATCCGCTGATCGAGCAAGAGCAGCTTGATCGCCTGCTTCCTGCCCGCGAACGCTGCCTTCAGGTGCGCGGTAGTCAGGCCAGGCCCAAGCGGTTCGGGGCCGAGCGCGGCGAATGCCGGCCAGCTTTCGAGGCTCGGCGTATCGATCAGGTCGACCGACCCGAACCGTCGCGCATCGTTCAAGGTAAAGCGGTGCCCGGCCGTCTCGATCACGAGATGGTCGTGCTTCTCGGCGCGTTCGGGGTCGATCCGCCAGCGCCCGCTCATGCCCAGGTGGAATACCATCGTCCGATCGCGGTCGGTGTGGATCAAGCCGTACTTTGCGCGCCGCCCGAGCGACGTTACCTTCGCTCCGGTCAGCGCCTGTACAAGATCCGGCGGGAATGGGCGACGCAAGTCGGGCCGGTTCTGCGTGACGCGCACGATGGTCTCGCCTTCGAGGAAAGCGGCAAGCCCGCGCACGGTGGTTTCGACTTCGGGAAGCTCGGGCATCGCAGGCTCTCTAACACCCTTTGCCCGCGCGGCAATTGCCCCTAAGGCGCTTGCCCATGAGCAAGCAGGCAAGCGAACAGGTATCCTTCGGCTACGAAGACGTTGCACCCGATGAAAAGACCCGCCGCGTCGGTGCGGTGTTTTCTAACGTCGCGGCAAAGTACGATGTGATGAACGATGCCATGTCAGCCGGGATGCACCGGCTGTGGAAGGACAAGTTCGTCCGCCGGGTGAAGCCGCAACCGGGCGAAGCGATCCTCGATATGGCGGGCGGGACGGGCGACATCGCCTTCCGCATGGCCGCGCGCGGCGCGGAAGTGACCGTGGCCGACATCAACCAGGAAATGCTCGACGTGGGGATCGAGCGCGCGCTCGATCGCGGGATCGACGGGCTCAGCTGGTCGCGGCAAAATGCGGAAGAGCTGACCTATCCAAGCCGCCTGTTCGATGCCTACACGATCGCGTTCGGCATCCGCAACGTTACCCATATCGACAAGGCGCTGGCAGAGGCGCACCGAGTGCTGAAGCACGGCGGGCGGTTCTATTGCCTCGAATTCTCGACCACCGAATGGCCCGGTTTCAAGGACGTCTACGATGCCTATTCGCACAAGCTGGTGCCGCAGATCGGCAAGCTGGTTGCTGGCGACGAGGATTCGTATCGCTACCTGATTGAATCGATCCGCCGGTTCCCGCCGATGCCCGAATTCGAAGCGATGATCCGCAAGGCCGGGTTCAGCCGGACAAAGGTCGAGCCGATCCTTGGCGGGCTCGTCGCCATCCATTCGGGGTGGAAGATCTGACGTGACGCGGCCCGTCACCCATATCTTTCGCCTGCTCAAGTGGGGGCGGACGCTGGCGCGCCACGGTGCCCTGCGCGGGATCGAGCGCGATCCGAACACGCCGCCCGAGGTCAAGCGACTTGCACGCATTGCCCGTTTCGGCACGAACCAGCCGCACGTGCCCGATTATGCCGGCGCGTTTCAGGATATCGGTCCGGCGGCGATCAAGCTCGGCCAGTCGCTTGCGACGCGACCCGACCTGGTGGGTGAAGCGGCTGCGAACAACCTGCTGACGTTGCAGGACGACCTCCCGCCGATTGCCTTTGCCGAAATCGAGCAGGCGATTGCGTCCAGCTTCGGCAGGGCGACGAGCGAGCTTTTCGCCGAAATCGACCCGGAGCCCGTCGGCTCGGCCTCGATCGCGCAAGTCCACCGGGCGGTGACGACCGAAGGGCGGCAAGTGGCGGTCAAGGTGCTTCGTCCCGGCATCCGCAAGCGGCTCGCGCGCGACATCGAGACGTATGAATGGGCCGCGGCACACCTCGAGGCGTTTGGCGGCGAAGCCAAGCGGCTGCGACCGCGTCTAACGATCGCCAACTTCAAGCGCTGGACCAATCGCGAACTCGACCTGCGGCGCGAAGCGGCCTCGGCCAGCGAACTCGCCGAATCGATGCACGGCGTCGAGGGCTACATGATTCCCTCGATCGACTGGGATCGCACCAACGGCCGGGTGATGACCGTCGACTGGATCGACGGGATCAAGATTTCCAAGCGCGACGAGCTGATCGCGGCTGGACACGACTTGCCACAGCTGGCCGAACGGCTGGTGCTGGCGTTCCTGCGCCAGGCGATCAGCGGGGGTTTCTTCCATGCCGACATGCACCAGGGAAACCTGTTCGTGCGCGCCGACGGGACGATTGCCGCGATCGATTTCGGGATCATGGGGCGGATCGACCGCCGCGCACGGCAATGGCTGGCGGAAATCCTTTATGGCCTGACCACCGGGAACTATCGCCGCGTGGCGGAAATCCACTTCGAAGCGCAATACGTGCCGAGCTACCACTCGGTCGACGAGTTCGCGACCGCGCTGCGTGCGGTGGGCGAGCCGATGCGCGGCAAGCCGGTGAGCGAGCTGAGCGTGGGCCAGATGCTCGACGGGCTGTTCGCGATCACCCGCGATTTCGACATGGAGACCCAGCCGCACCTGCTTCTGCTGCAAAAGACGATGGTGATGGTCGAAGGGATTGCCACCAGCCTCAACCCGCAGATCAACATGTGGGATGTGTCAGCGCCGTTCGTGCGCAGCTGGATTCGCGACGAGCTTGGCCCGGAAGCCGCGCTCGCCGACCGGATCAAGAAAGACGCTGAGACGCTCCTGCGCCTGCCGGACCTGGTCCGGCGAGTGGAGGAGAGGTTCCCCGCCAAGGGAGGCGCACCCGAACCGCCGCCGCTCCCCGAGATAGAACTGATGTGGGACCGCAGGCGCAAATCGCGGCTCAACTGGCTTCAGTTGTTGCTGGGTGGATTAATTGGCGGGGCTGCCGTTGCTGCGGCGTTCGCCGTGGGGTTGGTGCATTTCTAGACCACTTCGTGCGGCAGTACCTTGCTGCCGATCAATGCGAGGGCTGCGGCGGTCGCCTCTACCGCCATCGGCAACCAGAACGCGGGGTAGGTGCCGTCGAGCGCCAGCGATACGAACCTTCCGAGCAAGGCAAGGCCGAAAATCGCAGCCGGCACGAGCAGTAGCTCTCCGTTTCGCTTCCAGGCCCCCCACAGCATCGTCGCGCCGCCGACAAAGAACATTGCCGGGAAATCCGCCCGCAGGACCGCCAGGCCTTGTGCGCCATTGGCGTTGAGGCCGAATCCGCCGCCTGCGTTCACCGGGAACACCAGGAAGTTCAACCCCAGGAGGATGAACAGCAATCCGACAGCGAAAAGCAGGGCGGTTACTATCAGGCGCATGGTACTTTTTCTCCTCCGGTTACCCGATTCCTACTCGTGCATTACGGGTCGGCGCTAGCGTAATCTTAACCATTGCGGGTTGAGGATTGGCAACCGGTATGCGCCGGGGCTAGTCTGGCGCGATGAAACAGTGGGATTGCAGATGCACGACCTGGTCGCAAGGCCATCACGTGACACGCGGGAATCGCTGCGCTTGAGCGGCCCGAAAGTCCTGCTCGTCGTCGGGGGCGGCATCGCGGCCTACAAGGCGTGCGAGCTCGTGCGCCTGATCCGCAAGGGCGGGGCGGACGTCACTTGTGTGCTGACCCAAGGCGGCAGCCAGTTCGTGACTGCGCTCGCACTAGGCGCGCTTTCCGAAAACAAGGTCTACACCAGCCTGTTCGATCTCAAGGACGAGGTCGAGATGGGCCATATCCAGCTTTCGCGGGAAGCCGACCTGCTGGTCGTTTGCCCGGCGACGGCGGACCTGATGGCCAAGATGACCGCCGGTATCGCCGACGATCTCGCCACGACGCTGATCCTGGCGACCGACAAGCCGGTCATGGCGGTCCCGGCGATGAACGTGCGGATGTGGGAGCACGCGACCACCCAGCGCAACGTTGAATGGCTGCGTGATGCTGGTGTGACCGTTATCGATCCCGACGAGGGGACGATGGCGTGCGGCGAATTTGGCCCGGGCCGCTTGCCCGAACCGCCGGTGATCTGGGCAGCCATTGCCGACCAGCTCGGGCTCGACCCGGGTGAAGTCGCGCCGCCGCCTCCGCCTTCGGCAAAGTCCACTCCGGCGGAGGCCAAGCTGGCCGATGATGCTGACGAAGCCGAGGTGCTGGGCGAAGAGGGTGAGCCGGAGCCGGAAAGCAAGGGCGGCTTTGGAAGCCTGCTTTCCGCGCTTATCCCGCGCTCGCGCCAGCCGCGCGAGGAATCGCCCGAGGAAGAAGAGATCGAAGAGCTGTCCGAGCACGAGGCCGAGCTTGAGGACGCGCCCGAGGGACTGTCTGAAGACGGCGAAGCTCCCGCGGAGGAACAAGACGCCGAACCGCTTCCCGAACCCGACCTGTCCGGTCCGCTGATGGCGACCAAGGGCAAGGCGCGTTCGGCACCGCCGACCGATCCAGAAGCGATCAACCACACGGTCAAGACAGGGACCGGCGAACAGGCACCCGAACCGGTGCCGGAAGAATTTTCGATCGAGGAAGATCCGCTCGAAGGCCAGCCCGAGTTCGAGGTGGCCCCGGATCATCGTCCGCTGTTCGGCCGCCACGTGCTGGTCACTGCCGGGCCGACGCACGAGCCGATCGACCCGGTTCGCTACATCGCCAATCGCTCGAGCGGCAAACAAGGTTTTGCCATTGCTGCCGCGGCCGCGGCGCTTGGTGCGCGGGTTACCCTGGTGGCCGGCCCGGTGCATCTCCAGACTCCGCCGGGAGTTGACCGGATCGACGTCGAATCCGCGCGCGAAATGGCCGATGCGGTCAAGAAGGCCTTGCCGGCCGATGCTGCGTTCATGGTTGCTGCCGTCGCCGACTGGCGCAGCAAGGACTACAAGTCCGAGAAGATGAAAAAGCGCGGTTCAGCGCCGCCCGCACTGCTGCTGGCAGAGAACCCCGACATCCTCGCGATCGTCGCGGCGGGCAAGCAGCGTCCCAAGGTGCTGATCGGCTTTGCAGCCGAAACCGAGGACGTGGTCGAGAACGCCAAGACCAAGCGAAAGCGCAAGGCAGCCGACTGGATTGTCGCCAACGACGTGTCGGGCGATGTCATGGGCGGCGATGCCAACACCGTCCACATCGTCAGCAGCGACGGCGTGGAAGACCTGCCCGAGATGCCCAAGGAACAGGTCGCGATGGCGCTTGCGGAAAAGCTCGCCGAAGCGCTCGACAAGGTGGACCCGCGCGACCAGTAATTGCCCCTCGATGCGTAGCATGAGGGCCTATTGATGACCGATCCCGTTTCCGTGAGCGTGAAGCGCTTGCCGCATGGCGAGGGGCTGGCGCTGCCGGCTTATGCTACGCCCGGCTCGGCAGGGATGGACGTGCTCTCGGCCGAAGACGTGACGATTGCGCCCGGTGCGCGCTACGCGGTCGCAACCGGTCTCGCGCTGGCCATTCCGGCAGGATACGAAATCCAAGTCCGCCCGCGTTCGGGGCTTGCGCTGAAGCATGGGATCACCGTGCCCAACACGCCCGGCACGATCGATTCGGACTATCGCGGCGAACTCAAGGTGATCCTCATCAACCACGGCACCGAGCCGTTTGCCATCGCGCGCGGTGACAGGGTCGCGCAACTGGTCTTGGCTCCGGTGGTGCAGGCGCGCTGGAGCGAAGTGACCGAGCTCGATGCGACCGGGCGCGGAGCGGGTGGCTTCGGCTCGACCGGAGGACACGCGCGCTTGGGATAGCAGTGGCGCGAGCCATCCGCCGCCTCAGTAGTTGTACGAAGGACTTCTGCGGAAAACTGTGCTATGACGTACGCGTTGTTGCACATGGGGGAGGCATGCCGAGCGAGCATCGCCATTCCGATCGCTATCCGATCGAAGTGTGGGGCAAATATCGCCTCGCCAACGGCGTCCGGCGCGAGGTCGTCTTGAAGGACCTGTCCGACAGCGGGTGCCGCTTTTATGACAAGTTCAGCGGGCTCCGAGGTGGTGAGCGTATCAGCATCCGGATCGAGACCCTCGGTCCATACGACGCGAGCGTTGTCTGGTCCGAGGGCGGCTATGTCGGGGTCGAATTCGCCCAGCGACTATACGGACCGATGTTCGATCACATCCGGCTCAAGCTCAGCGGAGGGCATTAACTGGGATCCGCACCGATGATGCCCGATCGCGCGGTCAGTCGGGCCTTTTGGCCGCCATTTTTTCAGGCGCAATCGAAATCCTGACCGTCTTGCCGTTGTCGCCCGGGAAACCGGTGAACATCGCTTCGACGAGGTTCGGGACCAGGTACTGCAGGTGGTTCGAGGTCGACAGTGCTTGCGCGCGGCCTTCGAACAGCGGCTGGCCGTCGCTCGCCCGATTGATCTTCAGGTCGATCTTGCTGGTGTAGACGGTGTAGGAATTGAGATCGTTGTCGAAAAACGGGTCGTAAAAGCCGTAGGCCCACGGGCTACCCCAATAGCGGGGGGAGTAGTAATAGCGGCTATACCCGTACCACGGATCGAAATACGGATTTGGAGCAAGTGGATCGCGCTCCACGTACTGGCGTCCGTTGTCGACACCGTAATCGAAATTCACCAGCAAGCTGGCCGCCTGCGGCGACGCTGCGCGAGCATAACCGAGCTTCTCGAGGTGTGCGGCGACATCCTTTGCATAGATCGAGAATTCGAGCCCGCCCTGCAGGTTCGGATTGTTGGTCACGATCGCGAAGGTCTGGCCTTCTGGCGCGGGCAGATCGGTCTGGAAGCGCGAAACCTGCGCGTTGAAGGGGGTGGCGCAGGCCGCAAGCGCGGCGAACGCCAGCGACGCGACGATCAGCTTGGCGGAGCGAACCCAGTGTGTGGGCATGGTCATGAGATTTTACCTCGCATATCAAGGCGTGAGCGTGAAACGGCCCAACCCCTTCAGCAACCGTCGCACGCTGTCACCGATACGGCGAAGTGTAAAGCGCCCGTGGTGAACCGTGTTTGAACGCGGGACAGGTCAAGCTGTTGCCGGATCAATCAAAACGGTCTCGCCCGAGCGCCGGATTCAGCGATCCCGCCCTCGCACAAGGCCAAGCGCGGAATAGGTCCCGTCGAGCGTCGGAGTGCCGATTTCGCGGGCGCGGAAGGCACCTTTCGCAAGTATCGCGTCGAGCGACTCGCGGTCTTCGAGCAGTTCGCGGTAGCGCTTTGAAATCGGGCTCAACGTCTCGACCAAGGCTTCGCCGAGCACTGGCTTGAACGCGCCGAAGCCATGCCCCTCGAAGCGCGCCAAGACCGCATCGACCGTTTCGCCGGTCAGCGCGGCGCAGATCGACACGAGGTTTTCCGCTTCCGGACGATCTGCCAGGCCCGCCTTGTCGCCCGGCAGCGGCTCGGGATCGGTCTTGGCCTTCTTGATCTTCTTCATGATCGTGTCGGCGTCGTCGGCCAGCTCGATTCGGCTCATCTCGCTCGGGTCGGACTTGCTCATCTTCTTAGTCCCATCGCGCAAGCTCATGATCCGTGCCGCGTCTGGCGGGATGATCGGTTCTGGCAGAGTGAACAACGGGGCGTCTTCGGCGCAGAAGTCGTTGTTGAATTTCTGCGCGATATCGCGCGCCAACTCCAGGTGCTGCTTCTGGTCTTCGCCCACGGGCACGTGCGTCGCCTGGTAGAGCAGCACGTCAGCCGCCTGCAGCACCGGGTAGGTGAACAGCGCGATGCTGGCCCCTTCGCGGTTCTTGCCGGACTTGTCCTTGAACTGCGTCATCCGGTTAAGCCAACCCATCCGTGCGGTGCCCGACAGCAGCCATTGCAGCTCGGCATGGGCAGGGACCTGCGCCTGGTTGAACAGCACGGTCTTGTTCGTATCGAGCCCGCACGCGACCAGCGTCGCAACCAGTTCGAGCGTCGAGGCGCGCAACTCGGCCGGATCGTGCGGCATCGAGATCGCGTGGAGGTCGGCGATGAAGATCAGGCACTCGCCGCCCGCAGCGACGGCGTCGTCCTGCAACTTCACATAGTTGCGGATGGCACCGAGATAATTGCCGAGATGGGGTCTGCCGGTGGGCTGGATGCCGGAAACGACACGCATGGATAAATGCCTTTCAGAGAATGGATTCGCAAAACGGTTGGGCTGGCCCGTGCCGGGCCGCAAGCTGGATCAGGCGATCACAGCCATCGCCAGGCCGCCCGGCCGCGCACGAAAAACCGGCACGGCGCAGCGTTTGCGAATGAAGGCATCGGGTTCATGGAAAAGCGCCATAGCGCCGGGCGGTGCGGCGCGAAAGCCCCTACTCGGAAAGGTTGGGCGGGCCCGAGTCCTTGGGCACGGGTTGGCGGCGGCGGCGCAACTGGGCGATCAGGTCCTTGTCGAGCGCTCCGACAAGGAATGCGGCAGCAAAGAACACAACACCGCCGATCGCGACCAGCGCACCGAGCGACCAGATGCGGTCGATCGCGGACCCGCTCCAGAACGGCTGCAACTCCGGCGTGAGCCACCACAGCACCGCACCCATCGCTGCTGTCGCGAGCAGTTGGCGAACGATGCGTTCGGCCAGCTTCCAGGTCATCGAGAACCATCCGCGTAGCTGGAGGATGGTATAGAGCGTCAGGACGTTGAGCGTTGCAGTGGTGGCCGTTGCGGCGGCGAGACCGACGATCCCGTAGCGCGGCACGACGTAGAAATTGAGCGCAATGTTGATCACCAGCGCACCGGCGGCGACGAAAACCGGCGTGCGGGTGTCCTCGCGGCTGAAGAACGCAGGCTGGAACACCTTGACCAGCACATATGCGGGCAATCCCGCGACCAGCGCCATCACGATATTGCCCATGATCGCGGTATCGGCAGCGGTCATCTTGCCGCCCTGGAAGATACCGGCGGTGAAGGCTTCGGAGCAGATCGCGAGCGCGACCGCGCTTGGCAGGCAGAGCAGCGTGGCTATCTCGACTGCGTTGGCCTGCAGCCGCTGCGCCTCGCGCCGGTCGCCCGACTGGATATGGCGTGCCAGCATCGGCAAGATCGCTGTGCCCAGCGCAATCCCGAAGATGCCCAGCGGCATCTGGTTCAACCGATCGGCATATTTGAGTAGCGCCAGGGAACCTTGCGGCAGGCTGGTGGCGAAGAACGTGTCGACCAGCTGGCTGACCTGGTAGATTCCGGCGCCGAAGGTGGCAGGCAGGATCAGCATACCCAGGCGCTTTACCTCGGGCGTGAAGCGCGGCGCGCTGACCTTGAGCTTGACCCCGGCCTTGTGGCTCGCCCACCACATATAGGCGAGTTGCGCCACGCCCGAGAGCGATAGCGAGATGGCCAGTGACCACGCGACGATCCGGTCGTCGCCACCGGCGCCTCGCAGGTACCAGCCTGTAATGATGCCTGCGATCATCACGATGTTGAGCAGCACCGGCACAAACGCCCCAGGTGCAAACCGTGAACGGGCGTTGAGCAGGCCCGAAAGCATCGCCACCAGGCTGACGAGCGAGAGATAGGGGAAGGTGACGCGGCTGAGCATCACCGACAGCTCGAACTTGCCCGGCACCGCCTGGAAGTCGCGTGCCAGCAGCCAGACGATCCCGGGCATCGCGATCATGCAGATCGCCGAGAAACCCAGCAGCACCCAGATGAACACCGAGAGCACGTCTGTCGCAAATTCGTCGGCGGCTGCTTCGCCGCCATCGCCCGCCAGCCGCCGGGTGTACATCGGCACGAACGCCACGCTGAACGCGCCTTCGGCGAACAGCCGGCGGAAGGTATTGGGCAGGGTGAAGGCGAGTTGCCAGGCGTCGGCCGCCAGCCCGGCGCCAAGCACACGGGCGAGCAGCATGTCGCGCACGAATCCGAACACGCGGCTGACCGCAGTCAGGCCGCCGATAGTGCCGACGTTGCGGACGAGCGAGCTCATGTCCGCCGAACTACGCTGAGGCTAGCGGGCTCAGGCTTCGCCCGCCGGCGGAGCAGCTGCGGCCGCAGCGGCTTCTTCTTCCGCCTTGCGCTGGAGCTGCTGCATGTAGAGCCCGTTGAAATCGATCGGGTCGATCTGGATCGGGTGGAAGCCCGCGTCGCGGGTCGCATCGGAGACGATCCGGCGCGCAAACGGGAACAACAGGCGCGGGGCCTCCGCATAAAGGAAATGGTGCGCCTGTTCGTCGGGCAGGTTGCGCATCCCGACGAGCCCGCCGTAGACCACCTCGACAAGGTAGAAGCTACCTTCCGGAGCCTTGGCATTGGCGGTGATCTTCAGCTCGACCTCGTGGATCTCCGCGTCGACCTGGCTGGCCGCGATGTTGAACTGGATGTCCACTTCCGGCTGGCTCTGCCACTGGTAGCAAGCCGGCGCATTCGGATTTTCGACCGACAGGTCTTTGACATATTGCTGGATAATGCCGGCGACGGGCTGATTGTCCGCGCCATTGCCGCCCGCTGCCGGGTCCATGTTGAGATCGGTGAGAACGTCGCCTTCGTCGGCCATGTCGTATCGTATCCTGTATTTCGCTGGTTGGGGCAGTCGTGCGCCCGTGATCGGCCCGCCGCGTAGCACCGCGCGCTGCGGACCGCAACGGCGGACCCGAATGCCCTCATCAGGCGTTGTTCATTTGTATTTTGTACCTATCTAGGGCACCTATGGATCAACGGCGGTGAAGCACCGCTTCGTTACAGAGGAAAGACAAGGCTAAACGTGGTTCTCCAGATCATCATCCTCGCCATGATCGCAGCTTTTCTGGGCCTGCGTCTCTATTCGGTGCTCGGGCGCCGGGCGGAGCACGAGGAAGAGTCTGTGCCGCAGCGCTTCGATGCCGGCGACACTGCCGACCAGCCTGTGCAGCAGCCGACATTGCGGCCCGTGCAGCCGCCGCGTGCGGCAGCGTTGGAAGGCGCTCCACTGGCCGTCGAACGCGGAGTGCAGGACATCGCCGCAGCCGACCGCTCTTTCGACATCACAGCTTTCCTTGACGGTGCCAAGGGTGCCTATTCGATGATTCTCGAGGCGTTCTGGAAAGGCGATCGGGAAACATTGAAGGAACTGACCGACGCCGACGTCTATGCCGGGTTCGACGCCGCGATCGCCGCGCGTGAACAGGCTGGTGAAACGCTCGAAAACCGGCTGGTACGGATCGACGACGTGAAGATCGACATGGCCGAACTGGTTGCCAAGACCGCGCGCGTCCGTGTCCGTTTCGTGGCCGACATCGCGGCGGTGACCCGGGACAAGGATGGCAACGTCATCGCCGGTTCGCTCGACGACGCTGTCGAAGCACGCGATCTGTGGACCTTCAGCCGCGATGTGCGCAACCCGGACCCGCACTGGCTGCTCGACGAAACCGACGAAGCCTGATCTTCTGCCGTGCTGGGGGGCGCGACACGGCTTGGCATAGCACTGGCCGGGCTGGCCCTGCTCGCCGGTTGCGTGCGGACGCCGCGACCCGAACAACCTCCGCCGCCACCAGCCAATGCGCTTGCAGCAGGCGTGCGCGCGGGCCCTCCGGTCGCGTCGTTGGCATTCGATGCGCGCGATGCCGCCGATGCGCTGTTCTCGTTCCGCGAAAGCTGTCCCAAGCTGCTTGAACGGACCGACAAGTCCCAGCTGACTACCGGAGCCGGCTGGCAGATCGCTTGCACCGCCGCCGATGCGTGGAGCCCGCTCGAGGCGAAGGCTTTTTTCGTCCGCTACTTCGAGACCGCCGAGGTCGGAGACGGAAAGGCGTTTGCCACCGGATACTACGAGCCTGAAATTCGCGGCAGCCGGACGCACATCGCCGGTTACGACGTGCCGGTCTACGGCTTGCCGCCCGATCTGGTGCGGGCTTGGCCGGCGGATACGCCCGAAGCCCGGCGCACGGGCCGCCCGCCGCTCGGGCGATACGATGAAACCGGCCAGTTCGTGCCCTATTACACCCGCGAGCAAATCGAGGCCGGGGCACTCGCGGGGAAGGGGCTGGAGATCGCCTGGGTCGCCGATCCGGTCGAGTTCTTCTTCCTCCAGGTCCAGGGTTCAGGGCGCCTGGTCGCCCCCGACGGCGCGGTCATGCGGATCGGCTATGCCGGGCAGAACGGCCACGCATACACCAGTATCGGCGCCGCGATGCGCAAACAGGGCCTGATCGGCGACGGGCCGGGGCAATATCCGCCCTCGATGCAGGGCATCATGGCCTACCTCCGTGAGCATCCGGTTGAAGGTAAGGCGCTGATGGACCTCAACCAGAGCTGGGTGTTCTTCCGCGAATTGACCGGTACCGGACCGATCGGCGCGCTGGGCGTGCCGGTGAAACGGGAATCCTCGGTCGCTGCCGATCCGGCTTTCGTGCCGCTCGGCGCGCCGGTGTGGCTTGAAACCGACCGTCCGATCGCCAACGGATTGTGGATCGCGCAGGATACCGGAGGGGCGATCAAGGGGCCCAATCGATTCGACACGTTCTGGGGCGCAGGTGACGAGGCGCGCGAGATCGCCGGCGGGATGAGCGGGCACGGCAAGGCGTTGGTGCTGTTGCCGCGCGGCACCTTGGCGCGGCTGCTCGGCAAGTGAGCCATCCGCGCGGCCTGACAGTGGAAGAGGCGGCCGCGTGGGAGCGGCTCGCAGCAACCGTTACGCCAATGGCTGGAAGAGCGGCCGAGCCGCTAGCTGAGCCGCCCGAAGATCGACCTTCAGCTTCCCAATCATCCACCAGCGTTCGACAGGCTAACGCGACGAAGCCTTCACGACCGGCCCAAAGGCCCCCTCGGCCAGTCCCCGATCCCGGGCTCGATTCGCACTGGGATCGCAGGTTCGTGCGCGGTGCGATCGAACCCGATTTCACGCTCGACCTGCACGGCCATACGCTCGAAGCGGCACATGGACGGCTCGACGCTGGACTTGCGCAGGCCCGCGCGATGGGCGCGCGGGTCGTGTTGCTGATCGCGGGGAAGGAGCGGGGCGCTCCGGCAGCGGATCGTGCGACCAGTCGCGGAGCAATTCGTGCCAATATCCTCGATTGGCTGGCGGCGGGCCCCCACGGCAGCGCGATCGCGGCGATCCGCAAGGCGCACCGAAAGCACGGCGGGGAGGGTGCGCTCTACCTCGTGCTCAAGCGCGCGCGTTAGCCTCGCTTGCGGGTGATCGCCCGTCCGATTCCCAGCAACGCAGCACCCATCAGCAAGAAGCCAATGCCGAGCCCGATGATATTGAAGCCGACCCGGGCCCACCCGAACTGTGCCACATCGAGGAAGAAATAAGGGTAGAAATGGGTGTGCTGCGCAATCGCGAGGATCGTCGCAGTGTACACGATCGGCGCCGCCATCACCCACCAGACATCGCGCCATTCGGCCATTCGGCCTCGGCTGAATGCCAGCCACCAGCCGATTGTCAGGACCGGTGCTGCACTATGGAACACCTGGTTGGTCCACCAGCCGGCACCGGTTTCGTGCATCAACTGGGCCAGCAGCAGGTGATAGACGATCGCGACGATCGCGATGGCCGTTTCGAGGCTCAGGAGTACCCGGTCCGACACATTCCTGCCGAGTGCGACCAAGCCGAGCAGGATTGCCACCGCGAAATTCGTCCAGATCGTGAAGAACCGAAACATTCCGGCAATGGCGAGCAGCGCAGAGCCGTCTCTCGCGGTGCCAAGCCCGGTCTGGAGGCTGAGCGCGATGATTTCCAGCGAGGCAATCGCCGCTGCGGCAATCCGGGCCTTGTGGGAATAGGTTTCAGTCATCTGTCTCTCTTGCCAAATCCGGCAGCGGATCGCCGAAGATCGCGCCGACATGCGCGTGGCCGCGCTCGGCGGCAAGCGCTTCCTGCCGCGAACGCTCGCGATAGGAGGCGCGCTGTTCTTCGCTGCGCTCGGAATGGCAGGCGGGGCAGGCGACACCTTCCTCGAACAGCGGCGATTGCCGGTCGGCCTCGCTCACCGGGCGGCGGCAACCGTGGCACAGACCGTAGCTTCCTTCCGACAATCCGTGCCCTACCGTCACCCGGCGGTCGAACACGAAGCATTCGCCGCGCCACAGGCTTTCTTCCTCGGGCATGGTTTCGAGGTATTTGAGGATTCCGCCCTTGAGGTGAAACACTTCCTCGACCCCTTCCTGCCTCAGGAACGCGGTCGACTTCTCGCACCGGATGCCACCGGTGCAAAACATCGCCACTTTCGGCGGCTTGCCTTCGCCGAGCAAGCGTTCGCGTTCGGCGCGGAACCAGGCGGGAAAATCCCGAAAGCTCGTGGTCTTGGGGTCGATTGCCCCGGCGAACGTGCCCACCGCGACTTCGTAGTCGTTGCGCGTGTCGATCACGATCGTCTCGGGGTCGGAGATCAGCTCGTTCCAGTCGTCCGGCTCGACATAAGTACCGACTGATTGGCGCGGGTCGATGTCGGGCTGCCCCATCGTCACGATCTCGCGCTTGAGCCGCACTTTCATGCGGTGGAACGGCACTTCCGACGCGGTCGAGAACTTTACGTCGAGTTCTCCGCAACCCGGCAGGGCGCGGATATGGGCGAGCATCGCGTCGATGCCCGCCGATGTGCCGGCAATGGTCCCGTTGATCCCTTCGGGGGCGAGCAGCAACGTGCCGCGGATCGCGTAGTCGCGGCACCGCGCGAGCAACGGCTCGCGCAAGGCGGCACAATCTTCGAACCGGGTGAAGCAATAGAGCGCGGCGACGCGAACAGGGCCAGGCGGGGAGTTCATCGGCTGCCCCATAGCGCCTGGCGGCGCGATCGTCAGCATTGGAAAACCCCCGACATTGCTGCCGGGGGTTTCCTGCGACCCGCGTGGGTCGATCTCGATCACGTCTACCGATCAGATATCGAACCGGTCGGCGTTCATCACCTTGGTCCACGCAGCGACGAAGTCGTTGACGAACTTCGCTTCGTTGCCGTTCTGGGCATAGACTTCGGCGACGGCGCGCAGCTGCGAGTTCGAACCGAAGATGAGGTCCGCGCGGGTGGCGGTCCACTTGGCAGCACCGGTCTTGCGGCAGGTGCCGGCGAACTCTTCCTCGTCCGCATCGGTCGCCGACCACTTGGTCGCCATGTCGAGCAAGTTGACGAAGAAGTCGTTGGTCAACTGGCCCTTGCGATCGGTGAAGACGCCGTGCGCAGTGTTGCCGGCATTTGCGCCGAGTACGCGAAGGCCGCCGACAAGCACCGTCATCTCGGGAACCGTCAAGCCGAGCAGGTCGGCCCGGTCGACCAGTGCATCTTCGGTCTTCACGGTCAGCTTGCCCGCACGGTAGTTGCGGAACCCGTCAGCCAGCGGCTTGAGGTAGTCGAAGCTCTCCGCATCGGTCTGTTCGTCGGTTGCATCGCCGCGACCGCCGGTGAACGGCACGCTGACCGCATGGCCGGCGTCCTTGGCCGCCTTCTCGACGGCTGCAGAACCGGCTGCCACGATCGCGTCCGCCATCGACAGGTTGCCGCGCAGCTCGTCGATCTTGGCGAGCACCTTGCCCAGCTCGGCCGGGTCGTTGACTACCCAGTCCTTCTGCGGGGCGAGCCGCACGCGGGCGCCGTTGGCACCGCCGCGGTGGTCGGTCCGGCGATAGGTCGAAGCCGATGCCCACGCCGCCTTGACCAGTTCGCTCACGGTCAGGCCGCTGGCGAGGATCGCGGTCTTGAAGGCCGCAACGTCGGCATCCGACGGAGTGGAGCCGGCCGGGACCGGATCCTGCCAGATCAGGTCTTCCGCCGGAACTTCCGGTCCGTGGTAGCGTGCCTTGGGCCCCATGTCGCGGTGCGTCAGCTTGAACCATGCGCGGGCGAAAGCGTCCTTGAACGCCTCGTGATCTTCCGCGAAGCGGGCGGAAATCTTGCGATATTCCGGATCCATCTTCATCGCCATGTCGGCGGTAGTCATGATCGTCGGCACCTTCACGTTCGGATCGCCTGCCGATGGGGCGAGATCTTCCGGATCGGGGTCGATCGGCGTCCACATGTTCGCACCGGCGGGCGATTTGGTCAGCTTGTATTCGTACTTGAACAGCAGCCGGAAGTAGTTCTGCGACCATTCGAACGGGGTGTTGGTCCACGGCCCTTCGATGCCCGAGGTGATGGCATCGTCGAGCACGCCGGTGCCGCCGGGATTATTCCAGCCGAAGCCCTGCGCCGCGATATCCGCGCCTTCGGGTGCCGGGCCGAGCAGGCCCGCGTCGCCGTTGCCGTGGCACTTGCCAAACGTATGGCCGCCAGCGGTCAGCGCGACGGTTTCCTCGTCGTTCATCGCCATGCGCTTGAACGTGTCGCGGATGTCACGCGCCATGCCTTCCATGTCGTTCGGGTTGCCGCCTGGGCCTTCCGGGTTGACGTAGATCAGGCCCATCTGGATCGCGCCGAGTGGGTCTTCGATCGACCAACCCTTGTCGGGCTGGTTGCGGGTTTCCGCGCCGGTGTTCACCCACTCGTCTTCGGTGCCCCAATAGACCTTCTCGGGGTAGTAGACGTCCGCGCGACCGCCACCGAAGCCGAAGATCGGGCCGCCCATCGATTCGATCGCGACGTTACCCGCGAGCACGAACAGGTCGGCCCAGCTCAGCGCATCGCCGTACTTCTGCTTGACCGGCCAGAGCAGGCGGCGGGCCTTGTCGAGGTTGCCGTTGTCGGGCCACGAGTTGAGCGGGGCAAAACGCTGCTGGCCTTCGCCCGCGCCGCCGCGGCCGTCGTGGACGCGATAGGTGCCCGCTGCGTGCCACGCCATGCGGATGAAGAACGGGCCGTAGTGACCATAGTCCGCCGGCCACCAATCCTGGCTGTCGGTCATCAGCGCGGTGAGATCGGCCTTGACCGCGCTGTAGTCGAGCGTGTCGAACGCCGCGCCATAGTCGAAACCGGGATCCATCGGGCTGGGGGAGAGCCCACGATCGCTCATCAGGTTGAGCGGCAGGTTATCCGGCCACCAATCCTCGTTGGTGCGGCCGAGCAGCGGGCGCGTGCCGGTGTCTCCGGTAAATGGGCATTTGCCCGTGATCGATCCGGTCTTGGCGTCCATGATTGTCTCTCCTTGTTGCGCGTGAATCGGTGGCCCCAGGGGACCAATGAACAACAGCTATGAGAGTTTCATGACGATCAATCAAATGGATTGAGTGCGCAATATTGATCGATTTTAGCGATCAATTTCCGGACGCGAAACTGGCGCTCGATCAGCAGGTTATCCGCACTGCGCGCGGTGGAGCAATTTGTGGTCTGCCAATACCAGCGCCATCATCGCTTCGACCACCGGCGTGCCGCGAATGCCAACGCACGGATCGTGGCGGCCCTTGGTGCGAATCTCGGTCGCGTTGCCGTCGCGATCGATCGTTTCGACCGGTGTGAGGATCGAGCTGGTCGGCTTGAACGCCACCCGCACCACGACAGGCTGTCCGGTGGAGATGCCACCCGCGATCCCGCCTGCGTGGTTCGCTTCGAAGCGCGGTCCCTCGTTACCGGGGCGCATCGGATCGGCATTGGTCTCGCCGGTCAGTCTGGCTGCACCAAATCCGTCGCCGATCTCGACGCCCTTGACCGCATTTATGCCCATCATCGCTGCGGCGAGGTCGGCGTCGAGCTTGGCATAGACCGGCGCGCCCCAGCCGGCAGGCACACCTGTTGCAACGCACTCGACCACCGCGCCGAGCGAGGATCCCGCCTTGCGCGCGTCGTCGACCAACTTTTCCCACCGCTTCGCCGCAGCTGGGTCGGGGCAAAAGAACGGGTTGTTGCCGATTTCGGCAAGGTCGATCGCGCTATGGTCGATCGCGTCGCCGCCGATCTCGCTGACATAGGCGACGATCGTCACTTCGGGGATCGCCAGCCGCGCCACCGCGCCCGCCGCTACCCGCGCCGCGGTCTCACGCGCGCTCGAGCGTCCGCCGCCGCGATAGTCGCGGAAGCCGTATTTCGCATCGTAGGCATAGTCGGCGTGGCCGGGGCGGTAGGCCTTGGCGACTTCGGAATAATCCTTGCTGCGCTGGTCGACATTCTCGATCATCAGGCTGATCGGGGTGCCGGTGGTTCTGCCCTCGAACACGCCCGAGAGGATCTTTACCGCGTCGGGTTCCTTGCGCTGGGTGGTGAACTTGCTCTGGCCCGGCCGCCGCGCGTCGAGGAACGGCTGGATATCGGCTTCGGACAGCGCAAGCCCAGGCGGACACCCGTCGAGCACTGCGCCCAGCGCCGGGCCGTGACTTTCGCCCCAGGTTGTAAAGCGCAGCACGCGTCCGAAAGTGTTCCAGCTCATAGGGCGTCGCTTTGGCTTAGTTGCGGGCAAGTGTCTAGCGAGGCTGGACTGTTCCCGTTCTGTCCGCCACACATTGCGCTCAAGCAACGAAGTGGTAGCGCAGCAAGAATTCCATGATCGCCAAGCTCAAAGGCCTGCTCGACGAAACCGGCACCGACTGGGCGGTGATCGACGTCGCGGGCGTGGGCTACCTCGTGCATTGTTCGACCAGGACGCTCTCTGCGCTGGGCGAAGTGGGCGAGGGTTGCACTGTCTTCACAGACCTGCAGGTGAGCGAGAACGACATGCGCCTGCTAGGCTTTGCCACTGCCGGGGAGCGTGACTGGTTCCGGCTGCTCACCCAGGTGCAGGGCGTGGGCAGCAAGGTCGCGTTGGCGATACTCTCGGCGCTCGAGACCGCCGAGTTGCAAACGGCGTGCGCCAAAGGCGATGCGGCGATGGTGGCTCGCGCGCAGGGTGTAGGGCCGAAGCTGGCGGGGCGAATCGTCAATGAATTGAAGGATAAGGCGGGCGCTCTTCCCACGGTTTCGGGTGGTGGCGGAAGCGCGATCCCGCTGTCCGGCGGCGCGAGCGCCGATGCGGTGAGCGCGCTCGAGAACCTCGGCTTCAAGCCCGCCGTGGCTGCCCGGGCCGTCGCCACTGCACAAGGCGAACTGGGAGACGACGCAAGCGAGAGCGAGCTGATCCGCGTCGCTTTGAAGAGGGCAGCGGGGTGAGCTGTATTTCTGACATGATCATCTGGCTTTACTACTGGCAGACGCTGGCGGCTGCGGTTGTGGCCCTCTTTGGTGCGTGGTTGACGGTTAGAAAGATTAGAGAGCAAATCGATCAATCTGATCGCCAAGAGAAAGTTCGGACCAAGCGGCGTCACAGCGCGGCAAGAGCCACCTTGCCGCTTGCACTGTCCGCCATCAACGAGATTTGCCGCGCCGCTGCTCAACAAATCGGACACCAAATCATGGTCCGCAGAGACTTTGGAGCAGCTTTTTCCGAACGGTCTGAGCGTGAAGAGCATCCTACCCGCCTAGAACCAATCTCGGTGCCCAACAACGTCATTACCGAAATGAAGGAGTTCGTCGAAACTCTCAGAGGCAAGCAAAGTGTCAGACATGTCGCGGAGTTGATGAGCAGCATTCAGATAATGATTTCGCGGTTCAACAGCTTCGAACTTGATCAGGGTGATGAGCTTGTAGTGCTTGGCCTTTCCGACCTCTTGATGGACGTGGCGAAGGTGCGCTTTCTGAATGACAAAATGTATAACTATGGACGATTCGCAGACGACCAGTTCGCCGTTGTAGGTCGTATCCCTCACGACGAAGCTTGGGATGAGATCCATCAAAGATTAAAGGGATTTATCTTTGACAGAAAGATTCCTGAGGGCTTCTTGAATCCGTTTAACGAAAAGATTCAGAGATACAAAAAAGAGGGACGATCACCTTGGATTGAGAAGTTTGAAGAATGACCGACCCCGTTCCCCTCCACACGCCTGATAGGCAGCCCGACGATCCCGATGCCGCATTGCGCCCGAAATCGCTCACCGAATTCATCGGGCAGGAGGCGGCACGCGACAACTTGCGGGTGTTTATCGAGGCCGCGCGCGGGCGTGGCGAAGCGATGGACCACGTGCTGTTCTTCGGCCCGCCGGGGCTGGGCAAGACCACGCTGGCGCAGATCATCGCCAGGGAGCTCGGCGTTGGCTTTCGCGCGACCAGCGGCCCGGTGATTGCCAAGGCGGGCGACCTCGCCGCGCTGCTGACCAATCTCGAGCCCAACGACGTGCTGTTCATCGACGAGATCCATCGACTTAATCCGGTTGTCGAAGAGGTTCTCTACCCCGCGATGGAAGACCGCGCGCTCGATATCATCATCGGCGAGGGGCCTTCGGCGCGCTCGGTGCGGATCGACCTGCCGCCGTTCACGCTGGTCGGCGCGACGACCCGCCAGGGGCTGCTGACCACCCCGCTGCGCGACCGCTTCGGGATTCCCGTCCGGCTCAATTTCTACTCGGTCGAGGAACTCGAACAGGTGGTTAGCCGAGGGGCAAGGCTGCTCGACCTGCCGATTGACGGTGCCGGTGCGCGCGAGATTGCCCGCCGCAGCCGCGGCACGCCGCGCGTCGCGGGTCGCTTGATGCGACGGGTGCGCGATTTCGCCCATGTCGCGGGCGGCGGGACGGTGACCGCCAATGTCGCGGACGAAGCGCTGAACCGGCTCGAAGTCGACCGGCTCGGGCTCGATGCGATGGACCGCCGCTACCTGACGATGATCGCGGGCATCTACAAAGGTGGCCCGGTGGGAGTGGAAACGCTTGCGGCGGGCCTTTCCGAACCGCGCGATACGATCGAGGAAGTGATCGAGCCGTACCTGATCCAGCTCGGGCTCGTCGCTCGTACCGCGCGCGGGCGCTGTCTCAACGATGCGGGGTGGGATCACCTCGACATGACGCCGCCGAAAAAACCGCAGGGCGGGCTGTTCGACAGCGCGAAGTGATTCGCGCCGAACGGTGGCGAACCTGCCTGATTGCCGCCCCAATCGTTAAGTGGCGTTAGGGAAGCGGTTCCAGTTTGGGACATAGCGACCTGGCGAGCAGCCTGAAGGCCAGAAAAGTGGCCGATCCGGCAAATAATGTTGGTTAATTCAATTGTCGGTAAGGGATGCCTGCCGTTTCCTGTGATGACAGGGGAGTAACCAGCGCGGAGCCGCCGTGCCGGATTTCCCCGACAGGAAACGAAAGACACGCCCATGTCGGTAAAAATGGCCCTCGCGAAACTGTCCGCGACCGCAGCGGGAACCGTCCTGCTGGCGGGCGGTGCAGTGCATGTCGCCGAGACACAGGCAGCGGACGCGACGAACATCAAGTCGACGAAGGCGGTGCCGGTCAAGTACACCAAGACCTACCACCACGCCAAACGTCACATCCCGCGGGTGGTAAAGCGCAAGCGCACGATCGTGCGGCGTGAAGTGACTTGCGAAGCGGCCGGACCGGCAGTGCCGGTTGCTGGTGCTTATGCCCGCCAGGGTGTCGGTGCAGGATCGGTTCACGGCGCTGTCGCTGAGGATTGCCCGCCGGTTTACCAGATGGCGATGGCGGCAGTGCCTGCGCCGCTCCCGCCGGCTCCGCCGGTGTCGGGTGGCGGCGGTGGCGGCGTGACCGTGATCGGCGGCAGCGGCGGCTTCGGCGGTTTCGGTGGCGGCTTCTTCGGCGGCTTCTTCGGCGGCGGTTCGAGCGGCAGCGGCAGCGTGGTGGTCAGCTCGACCACGACCGGTTCGTCCTCGGGCAGCAGCTCGGGATCGAGCACCGGCAGCATCATCATCAACAACAACAACAACAATTCGAACAACGGCGGTTCGACTTCGACTTCGACGGGCGGACTGACCAGCACGACGACCAGCAGCTCGGGCCAGATCAGCTCGACTTCGGGAACTGTTTCGTCGACTTCCGGCACGGTCAGTTCGACCAGCAGTTCGGGCAACGTGAGTTCGACGTCCGGCACGGTGAGCTCGACCAGCAGCTCGGGTAAAGTGAGCTCGACGTCGAGCTCGTCGGGTAACGTTTCGAGCAGCTCGTCCTCGTCGTCGTCCTCCTCGTCGTCGAGCAGCTCGTCGTCGTCCTCGTCGTCGTCGGGTTCTTCGAGCGGTTCGTCGAGCGGATGCGGCTCGTGCGGCCACAACGGCGGATCGTCGGGATACCATCACAGTTCGACGTCGGGCTGGACCAGCTCGGGCAGCAGCGGGCATCACAGCTCGAGCAGCGGCCACCACGGCGGCTCCTCGGGTCACCACAGTTCGACCTCGGGCTGGACCACTTCGAGCGGTGGCGGCAGCAGCGGTTCGTCGAGCTCGAGCGGTTCCTCGTCCTCGTCGAGCAGTTCTTCGAGCTCGTCTTCCTCGAGCAGCAGTTCGTCGTCGAGCGGCTCCTCGTCGGGTAGCTCCAGCGGTTACAGTTCGAGCACGGGCAACATGACCAGTTCGACCAGCTCGTCGTCATCGTCGTCGAGCAGTTCGTCTTCCTCTTCCTCATCGAGCAGCAGCTCGTCGTCGAGCGGCTCTTCGTCCAGCGGTGGCTGGTCGAGCTCGAGCAGCAGCGGCACCCCGGTGCCCGCGCCGCCGATGACATTGCTGTTTGGCGCAGCGGCCGCCGCAGTCCTCGCGCGCCGCAAGAAGAAGCTCAAGCAAGCGGCCTGACCCCCCGGTCGGCCGTAAGCGAAAGGGGCGGTTCCGTCTCAGAGCCGCCCCTTTCTTTGTTGCACTGAAGGCTGGCTTCACTCGCCTTTGGCGATAGGCAGTCCCGCCTTCTCCCAGGCGACGATCCCGCCGGTCAGGTGGGTCGCGTCTTCACCCGCCTTGGCCATCTTTCCCGCCGCGATTTCGGAACGCTTTCCAGTGCGGCAATAGAGTACGGTTTGTTTGCCTACCTCTTGCGGGACCTTTGCCGGATCGAAGCTTTCGAGCGGCTGGTTCACCGCCCCTGCGATATGGCCTGCAGCGAACTCCTCCGGCGAACGGACGTCGACCAGGATGGCCGTGCCCTGCTGGGTCAGACTCTCCAGCTGCGAGCTATCGACCTGATCAACGGAACCGGCCTTCACTTGCTCGTGTTGCGCAGGTGCAGTCGCTTCCGCGTGGCAACCGCCAAGCAGCAACGCGCCCGAAGCCGCCGCAGCGAGCAGGATTCGGTGCGCGAGCACTATGCAGCCAGCTTGCGCAGCACGTACTGGAGGATGCCGCCGTTGCGGTAATACTCCATCTCGTTAGCGGTATCGATCCGGCACTTGGCGGTGAACGTCGCAGTCGAACCATCGGTCTTCGTGACTTCGACTTCGACATCCTGACCAGGGGTTAGGTCTGCAAGGCCCTTGATCGTGAAGCTGTCGTCGCCGGTCAGCCCCAATGATTGGCGCGTATCACCGCCGGTGAACTGGAGCGGGAGCACGCCCATGCCGACAAGGTTCGAGCGGTGGATGCGCTCGAAGCTTTCGACAATTACTGCACGCACGCCGAGAAGGATTGTGCCCTTGGCCGCCCAGTCGCGGCTCGATCCGGTGCCGTATTCCTTGCCCGCGACCACCACCAACGGCGTGCCGTCCGCCTTGTGCTTCATCGCAGCGTCGTAAATCGGCATCGCTTCGCCGTTGTACTTGGTCATCCCGCCCTCGACGCCTGGGACCATTTCGTTACGGATGCGGATGTTGGCGAACGTGCCGCGCATCATCACTTCGTGGTTGCCGCGGCGGCTGCCGTAGGAGTTGAAGTCCTGCCGGGCGACCTGGTGCTCCTGCAGATACGTGCCGGCAGGGCTGTCGGCCTTGATCGCACCGGCCGGGCTGATGTGGTCGGTGGTGACCGAATCGCCGAGGATCGCCAGCGGTTTCGCATCGACGATGTCAGTGATCGGGGCAGGGGTCATTTCCATGCCCTCGAAGAACGGCGGGCTGGCGACGTAAGTGCTGACCGGGTTCCAGCGATAGGTGTCCGACGCCTCGACCTTGATCGCCTGCCAGTGTGCGTCACCCTTGTAGACGTCGCCATAGCGGGTTTCGAACATCGCCCGGTCGATCGCGCCCGAGCGGACTTCGGCGACTTCGGCGTTGGTCGGCCAGATATCGGCCAGCATCACGTCGTTACCGTCCTGGTCCTGCCCGATCGGGGTTTCGGTGATGTCTTCGGTGACAGTGCCCTTGAGCGCATAAGCAACGACCAGCGGCGGTGAAGCGAGGAAGTTAGCACGCACATCGGGCGAAACGCGGCCTTCGAAGTTGCGGTTACCGGAAAGGACGCTGGCAGCGACGATATCGTTGCCGTTGATCGCCTTGCTGATCGGCGGGGCGAGCGGCCCCGAGTTACCGATGCAGGTGGTGCAGCCGTAGCCGACAAGGTCGAACCCGATCGCGTCGAGGTGATCCTGCAGGCCCGCCTTGACGAGGTAGTCGGTAACCACCTGCGATCCCGGCGCGAGGCTGGTCTTGACCCAGGGCTTGGGCTTGAGGCCCTTCTGGTTGGCTTTCTTCGCCACGAGGCCGGCGGCAACCAGCACATCGGGGTTCGAGGTGTTGGTGCAGCTGGTGATCGCGGCGATAACCACGTCGCCGTCACCGATATCGTGGTCGCGGCCATCGACATCGACGCGCGCTGGCGCATCCTTGCCGTAGAGCTTCTTGAGGTCCGAATTGAACAGCTCGTCAACCTCGGGGAGGATCACCTTGTCTTGCGGGCGCTTGGGGCCGGCAAGGCTGGGGACGACAGTCGAGAGGTCAAGTTCGAGCGTCGAGGAGAACACTGGCTCGTGGTGCGGATCGATCCACAGGCCCTGTTCCTTGGCATAAGCCTCGACCAGCGCGATCTGTTCGTCGCTGCGACCGGTCAGGCGCATGTAGTCGAGCGTCTTGTCGTCGAACCCGAAGAAGCCGCAGGTTGCACCGTATTCGGGAGCCATATTGGCGAGCGTCGCGCGGTCAGCGAGGCTCAATGCTCCAAGGCCCGGGCCGTAGTATTCGACGAACTTGCCGACCACGCCGTGTGCACGCAACATCTGTGTGGCGGTCAGCACGAGGTCGGTCGCGGTCACGCCTTCGGACAGCTTGCCGGTGAACTTGAAGCCGACGACTTCGGGGATCAGCATCGAGATCGGCTGGCCGAGCATCGCGGCTTCCGCTTCGATCCCGCCGACGCCCCAGCCAAGCACGCCAAGGCCGTTGATCATCGTGGTGTGGCTGTCGGTACCCACACAGGTATCCGGATAGGCGACAGTCACGCCGTCCTCGGCTTCGCTCGACCACACGCCGCGGCCGAGATATTCGAGGTTCACCTGGTGGCAGATGCCGGTGCCGGGAGGCACGGCGGTGAAGTTCTCGAAACTCTTCGAGCCCCACTTGAGGAAGTCGTAGCGCTCCGCATTACGGTGGTATTCGAGTTCGACATTCTGGGCGAAAGCCTTGGGAGTGCCGAACTCGTCGACCATCACCGAGTGGTCGATCACCAGGTTGACGGGCACTTGCGGGTTGATCTTCGCGGTATCGCCGCCGAGCTTACTGATCGCATCGCGCATTGCGGCAAGGTCGACCACGCAGGGAACGCCGGTGAAATCCTGCAGCAGCACGCGCGCCGGGCGGTACTGGATTTCCTCGCCGGTTACCGGGTTGTTCTGCCAGTCGGCAATCGCGCGGATGTGCTCTTCGCCGACCGTGAAGCCGTCGTCCTCGAAGCGGAGCATGTTCTCGAGCAGCACCTTCATGCTGAACGGCAGCTTCGACACGTCGCCGATCTTCTCGGCGGCCTTCTTGAACGAGTAATAGGCGTACTGCTTGCCGCCTACGGTCATGGTGCTGCGGGTTCCGAGCGTGTCCTTGCCGACCTGGGTCATGCGCGCTTCAATCCTTTCGCGAGTGGCTATCGGATACGCCGCGCATGGCCGGCATCGGGCCGGGCGGCATTCCTGCTTGTCTATGTGCTGGCGCACCTGCGCGGTTCGTTCGCTCAGGTCAAGTGAGACAATGATGCAGGTGCGAAGGAATCGCTTTGCTGCCGCTTTGCGGGACTTTAGGCGACCGCTTGTTCGGGCACAGCGACTGAGGGCTTGCGGCGCGTTGCGATCAGGCAACCGACGACGATGAGCGCCGCTCCGACGAGGGTTCCCGGCGTCACCTCTTCGGAGAAAAAGAGCCAGCCGAACAACGCGGCCCACAGGAACCCGGTGTATTCGATCGGCACCAGCCGTTGTGCTTCCGCACGAGCATAAGCCCACGCGAACAACATCGCTCCGCTGGTCGAAAGCACACCGCTGATTGCAATGTCGCCCCATGCGCGCAGCTCCGGCCATTGCAGAAAGAACGGAGCGAAGCCGAGCAATGCCAGGAACACGATACCGTTCTGGAACGTGGCGATCTCCAGCGGCTTGGCCACGAGAGCCTGTTGGCGCTGGAGCACGAGGTTCCACGCATAGAGCACGGCCGACAGGATGACCGCTGCGATACCGAGCGGGGCGCCGTCCCCCATCGCCTCCTGCGCAATCTTGCTGGCAAGGATCGCGAACACCCCGGCAAGCCCGAGCACGGCACCGACGATTGCCCTGCGCTCGATCCGCTCGCCTAGCACCGGACCGGCAAGGAACAGCGCAATCAGAGGAGCGATGAAGCTGATCGCTATCGCTTGTGCCAGCGGCAATCGGGTTAGGGCGAAGAAGAAGGTGAATGCCATGCACGAGATCACGACACCGCGAACTACGTGGATTCGCAGGGTCGTCCATGCGGGCCACTTGCCACCGGACGCTCGCCATGTCGGTCCTGCAAGCGCGAGACCGATGGGTGCCCTCAACAAGAGGGCGCTGTAAGCCCCCACGGCCAGCGCCGCGTTCTTCATGAACGCGTCCATCAACGAGAGTAGCCCGATCGCGAAGGCTGCGACGAGAACGGGCAGCAGTGGATGCTCGGCGCGATTCATGGCGTATCCATAGTCGCGGCAAGCGCTGCGGTCATCCCGCCGGAGCGCAAGGATCCGTTGATTCAGCAGTCAGTCAGGCTGACGCGTTGAAGGGTCAGCTGCTTAGGCGTAATATTGCGGCCGCACGATCGGTTCATCGCCGATCGGCGCTGTTTGGGGACTTTGGAAGGAATACAGTGATCAAGCGTTTCAAGCGCGCGTGGATGGTCGGGGGGATAGTACTATCGGTTCCGGGGGCGGCTTTCGCGCAAGACAAGGGGCCAGAGAACCTGCTTCCGCCGCCGCCTCCAGTGGTAACACCGGCTCCGGTGACAAACGGTGCGGACGGGGTCACTGCGGCCGAGCCGCAGGCTATTGCCACGCCAGTCGTCCAGCAGGTCGATCCGATGGTCCAGGTGTGGTCGTTGGCCGACGCGCGGGCATTGCTGGGCGTGATCACGAGCATCGGCAGTGAAGGGCTCGAGCCTGCCGACTATCAGCCGGACGCCCTGCGTGCAGCAATCGCCACCGGTCCCAGCGATGCGCTCAACCAGGCGGCAAGCCGGTCCTTCGCCTGGCTTGTCGAGGACTTGCGCGATGGCCGCACGCCGATGGAAGACCGCATCCAGTGGTTCGTGGTCGATCCCGACCCTGACCTCTATCCAACCGGCAAGGTCATGGCCGATGCGCTGGCGACCCATACGATCGCTGCGTCTCTATTTGCGCTCAATCCGTCGAACCCGGACTATGCCAAGCTTCGCGATGCGCTTGCGGAGACCATCGATCCCGCAGCCCGGCGCCTGATCGAAGCCAACATGGATCGCTGGCGCTGGCTCCCGCGCGACCTCGGCCAGCAATACCTCATCACCAACGTGCCCGAGTATCAGTTGCGCCTGACGGTGAACGACCAGATCATTTCGACCTACAAGACAATCGTCGGCAAACCCGGACGCACCGCTACGCCGCAATTGGCAGAGCAGGTCGAAGGCGTGATTTTCAACCCGACGTGGACGGTCCCGCAGTCGATCGTGAAGGGCGAGGGGCTGGGCACGAAAGTGCTCACCAATCCCACTTGGGCAAAGGCAGCAGGCTACAAGGGATGGAAGGATCCAAAGACCGGCTTCGTGACGGTCGTCCAGCAACCCGGTGCGAACAATTCGCTCGGGTTGATGAAGCTCGACATGCCCAATCCGCACGCAATCTTCCTGCATGACACGCCCGCGCGCAGCTTGTTCAATCGGGACAACCGCGCGCTCAGCCACGGCTGCATCCGGACCGAGCGGGCGCAGGAATTGGCGATCACACTCGCTATCCTTGGCAACCTCGCAAACACGCCGGAAACGAGGAAGGAAGCGGCCGACGAGGCTGTCGCGATCAGCACCTCGGGAAAGTACACCCGGGTGCCGATCGAGAAGCAGATGCCGGTCTACATCACCTATTTCACGATGGGCACCGACATCGACGGCAACCTGCGCCAGTTCGACGACATCTACGACCGCGATGCCCCGGTGCTGGCAAGCTTCGATCAGCCGCGCGAGGCCAACCGCGCGCGCAAGACCAGCGAAAAGGTCGTCGAGATCGTCGACGACCTGCAGACGAACTAGAGCAATCCTGAGAAGAACTTACGCTGCGTCGGGGCGCGTTTCGGGCTGCATCGAAGGCGGTCCGCGCAAGTCGGCGGGTGGCACGGCGACGTGCTGCCCGTCCTGCCCGATCCCGAGCCGGTCGGCAAAAAGCAACCGCCCGCCGGCCATCTGCAGCAGGGCGACCTTGAAGTCTTCCTCGCTCATCGCGAAGCAGCCGTTCGAACGGCCGAGTTTGCCCCACTTGGCGAGGAACGCCGGCTCGGCATAGGCAGCCCGGTGCATCACGATCGCGCGGTCGAGTGCGTTGGAATTGCTCGCATCGAGGCCATCGAGCCGGATCGAAGTGCCGTATTTGCCGGTGTACCAGCCATAGGTCATGTATGCACCCTGGCTCGAACACATCGATTCCGGGACGTTGGAGAACCAGTCGAGCCAACCGTCATGCTCGGGGTCGGACCCGGCACCATGCGCGACGTAAAACGAGCTGACCTTGCCGGTCTCGAAATTGCAGAAGTGGAACCGCGGTTCGCTCGAGCGGAGCCCGTAATCGGCGATCCCGACGAGGTCGGTGCGCCACAAGTTCGCGGAATGCTTTTCCATCTGCTCCTTGGCGATCGCGAACAACTGGCGATCGCGCTGGCCGAGCGCATTCGGGGTTGCCGGGAGCGGCGTGGCGCGCGCGATCCTCGGCAGCACCAGCCCCGCAGCGCCTGCCGCCAGCGAATGCTTGATGAGATCGCGCCTGTTCATCGTCGGCAAAGGCTATAGCGCAATTCTATCGGAGAGGTGAATAGGTCGATCACGCGGCCTCATGGATCGCCTTCGCCTTCATCCCGAGAGCCATTATTTTCGGCATGTTTTCCTCCAGTTCCCTGCCGAACTGCTCAAGCTTTGCAAGCTTCGGGCTTCCTTCCGCGATGAGTTCGGCAAGGGCAGGACCAATCGGATCAAGGCGGCTGCGGTTATTGAAAGCGTTGGTCTTCTCGTTCTGTCCCAGGATTCCCGCGCTTATCATGTTGCACATGAATCCGAACGGATAAGTATCGCTGGTATCGGTCAGCGGCGCGATCGGAACGAGTGCGTTGCGTTCCTCGTCTGTCTGGAAATTCGCTTCGAGGAACGCCGCCAGCGCCGCGCAATAGGGAACGAACGGTACCCTCGCGAGGCGAAGCGTGATGCGATTTCCATCGAAGATCGGGCGATCGTCCGCTCGCCTCTCGAACGGAACCGCAGTGGCGGTGCAGTCGATAAACAGAGTATCGCGCGGCACGGACTCAATGTGATCGCCGAAATGAAGACGACCCGGTTCGACGCGTGTAACCCTGCCTTGCCTATACACCGCCTTGACCGTGCGCAGCATCTCCACTTCACCTTCGGAGATAACCGCGTAGTGGAACATCTCGGGCGTCACTTGCGGATCGATCCGCAACATGACGCCGCCTTCTTCCAGCCTGGCGAACATCTCCTCCCCGGTGTCTGAATTGGCAGCCGCGAGCACGTGCAACCTCTGAAAGTCGATCAGGCCTTCGAAGTTCACTTTGGCTGGTTGCAGGAAACGGCGGTTCATCATCCACGAATCGCGCGGGCGGACCCAACCGATCTTGCTGGCTGCGACACCCGCTTCGAGGAGCCAAACCACGCTGTCCATCGCCGTCTTGCCACCGCCGAGGACGACATAATGTTCGGGAAGTTTCTCGGGCGCTTTCCACAAGCTCGGCAGGTCTCCGGGAATCGCAAAACGGGTGTCTTGCGCGATCTCGAACGCAGGCTTGTGGGTCGCTGGGACCGAGGTCTGGTACCACGTCGCATCAACAAGCTTGCGCCGGACTTCGATCGATCTCGCTTTGCCTGACAATAATTCGCGCACTGCGGGGCCGCCGCTATCTTCGTGGTACTCGCTTAGCGGAAAATAGGCGACGCGGCGGCTGGCCAGAAACCGATCGTCCATCAGGCGCTGGTAGTAAGCGAGGATTTCCGCCTGCGTTGCCAGCGGATACATCCCCGCGTTGTGGCCTCGAAGATCGACACGGTCGGTGCACAGCTCCAACGAGTTGACGCCGTATGTCGAGCTCGGCTGGTGAAGCCTGACGAACGAATAGGCGTCGTTCCAGTGCCCGCCCGGACGCGCATGCTTGTCGACGATCGTTATGTGGCAGTCGGGATCCTCCTCGAGCAGGGTATCGACGAATGCCATGCCGACCGCACCAGCGCCGACAACCAGGTAGTCCGTTTCCAAATCCGCCACGTGCCAACTCCTTCGTTCAGAGCACAACGGCGACCCAATGAAACCTTCTCTTATTCAGCCGCTTCGACGACCTCATCCGCTTCCCCCGCGTCGGTCATCGCGGCTTCGATCTCGGCCGCCTTGGCCTCGACCAGTTCGACGATATGGTCGAGCATGTCTTCGGACTGCACGTGATGGTCGGTTACGCCCGAGAGGTAGACCATGTGCTTGCCCGCGCCTCCGCCAGTGATGCCGATATCGGTCTCGCGCGCTTCTCCGGGGCCGTTGACCACGCAGCCGAGCACCGAGAGCGAAAGCGGCACCTTGATGTGCTGCAAGCGGTCTTCGAGCGTTTGCACGGTGCGGATCACGTCAAAGCCCTGTCGCGCGCAGCTGGGGCACGAGACCACGCGCACGCCGCGTGTCCTGAGGCCCAGCGCCTTCAAGATCTCGAACCCGACCCGCACTTCCTGCTCGGGCTCGGCCGACAGGCTGACTCGGATCGTATCGCCTATTCCCGCCCACAGCAGGCTGCCGATGCCGATCGACGATTTGACCGTCCCTCCGATCAGTCCACCCGCCTCGGTAATTCCGAGGTGCAGCGGACAATCGACGGTCTCGGCGAGGCCGTGGTAGGCCGCGACCGCAAGGAACACATCGCTCGCCTTCACCGCTACCTTGTATTCGTGGAAGTCGTGGTCCTGCAGCAGCTTGATATGATCGAGCGCGCTTTCGACCAACGCTTCGGGGCAGGGCTCGCCGTACTTTTCAAGCAGGTCCTTTTCGAGGCTGCCGGCGTTCACTCCAATGCGGATCGCGCAGCCGTTGGCCTTGGCGGCGCGGACGACTTCCTCCACCCGTTCGCTCGAGCCGATGTTGCCGGGGTTGATCCGCAGGCACGCAGCACCCGCGTCGGCGGCTTCGAGCGCGCGCTTGTAGTGGAAATGGATGTCGGCGACGATCGGCACCTGCGCGGCACGAACGATTTCGGGCAGCGCGGCGGTGCTGTCCTTGTCGGGGCACGAAACCCGGATGATGTCGACACCCGCATCCTCGCAGCGGCGGATCTGGTCGATCGTTGCCTTCGCGTCGGAAGTCGGGGTGTTGGTCATCGTCTGCACGGTGATCGGCGCATCGCCACCTACCGGCACGTTTCCGACCATGATCTGGCGCGATTTACGGCGCTCGACCGTGCGCCACGGGCGGATTGCGTTCATTTTATCGCTCTGTTTCCTGAAAGGTGGAACACATGGAACACAGTCCTGAAATCAAAAACATCGTTTCCCAGTGCCATATATCGGCAACGGCCATATGGGCCGATTGATGCAATTTTGCGACCCTTTTGGCGAACTTCGGTCATCGGTGTCGCCTTACCATCGCAAAATGCGGTAGGAAACCGCGCGTCCTCCCGGCGTGCTCCGGCAGATGACAACCGTCACAAGTTGATGCACAACCCGGCCACCATGCGCGAACCGCTAGAGCAGACCGATGATGCAGCCACCGACGGGCCGATGCTGTTTGGTCGGGTGCTCGATGGGAAAGGCGGCGGCCGCCCCATCGATTGGAACAAAGTGCAGGGCTGGCGACCAGCGCGACCGGGCGAGGTCCTGTGGGTTCACTTGCAGCGAACCGCGCCGGTGGTTCAGGAATGGCTCGAGCAGGAGCTGGAAATCCCCGAGCCGACCGCAGAACTGCTGACGAGCGACGCGACCCGCCCGCGCGCATTCCGTGACGGCGAGGTGCTCGTTGCCACGCTGCGAGGGATCAATTTCAACCCGGGCGCGCAGCCGGAAGACATGGTCTCGATGCAGCTTTGGAGCGACGGCGCTCGCGTCGTTACGCTTCGTCGCCTCTCGCTGCAGACCCCGCGCGACACCCTGTCGGAGATCGACAACGGGCGCGGGCCGACCGATGCGGGAGCCCTTGTGACCTCGCTGACCGAACATATGGTCCACCGTATGAACGCGGCGATCGTCGACATGAACGACGAGCTCAACAAACTTGAGGAGCTCGACTTCGACGAGGAAGAGCCCGATCCGCTGCTGCGCAAGATCACCTCGATCCGCCGGAACTGCCTCGCGCTAAAGAGACATATGGGGCCGCAGCACGTCGCGCTTGAGGCTATCAGCCGGGACGCGCCCGATTGGTTCGAAGGCCACGACCGGCGAGAGATCGCCGAAACGATTGCGCTTCTGCGCCGCTTCCTCGACGATATCGACGTCAGCAAGGAAAGCTCGGTCGTCCTGCTCGACGAGCTGCGGGGCCGGTCGCTCGCGTCTGCTGAGCGGACGAGCTACATGTTGACGATTGTCGCTGCGATTTTCCTGCCCTTGAGCTTCATTACCGGCCTTCTCGGTATCAATGTCGGCGGTATGCCCGGCGTCCACTCCAATATTGCGTTCTGGATCGTGTGCGGGTTGTGCGCAGCGATCCTTTCGCTCCAAGTATACCTGTTCTGGCGCTGGAAGTGGTTGTAGCCGCTCAGGCGGCGAAGCGTGTCCCGACCAGTTCCTCGCTAAGCGACCACAGCGCGTCTGCCGTGGCGGGATCGACCGCATACGAGCGTACGCTGCCGGAGGGATCGTCATCGTCCACCTGGGCGACCGCCACGTCTTCTAGATAGACTCCACCGACACCTTCAAGCTCGGGCGCGGTTGCCGCGAAGCAGGTGGTCGCCGCGCCTTGCGGGATGGTCTTGAAGGTCAGGCCGGTCCCGCTCGAAGTGTCCTCGACGCGCTTGCGCAGGCGTTCGATATCCTCCGGCTCGAGGTGTCGGCCGAGGTTGGTCATGATCCCGCCGGGGTGGACGGCGTAGGCGTGGATACCCTTGTCGGCGAAGCGGCTTTCCAGACCGACCGCGAACAGCACGTTGGCGGTCTTCGATTGGCCGTAGGAAGCCCACTTGTCGTATTCGCGCGACAGGAAATTCGGATCGTCGAGGTGCACGCCGTCGAAATGGTGCCCACGACTCGACAGGTTGACGATCCGCTGGCGCGCGCCCTGCTCGATCAACGGCATTAGTTCGCTGGTGAGCAGGAAGTGACCGAGATGGTTGGTGCCGAACTGCATCTCGAACCCGTCTTTCGTGCGAGCAAGCGGGCAGGCCATGACGCCGGCATTGTTGATCAGCACGTCGATCTTGGCGAACCGCTCGCGCGCTTCCTTGCCGCAAGCCCGGATGCTGGCGAGATCGCCGAGGTCGCACACGATGGTTTCGACGTTTGCGCCGGTTTCGCCCGAAATTTCCTCGGCCGCTGCGGCAAGCTTTTCCGCATCGCGGCCGGACAGGATTACATCCGCACCGCGTGCAGCGATCGCCCGTGCGGTCTCCTTACCCAGTCCCGAATAGGCCCCGGTGATGAAGAAGGACCGGCCTGTCAGGTCGATCCCGTCGAGCACGTCGTCGGTGGTGTTCTCGAACCCGAATTCCCGTCCAGCCATGCTCTCCTCCTGTCGTTCTTACAACTTCAATTCGTAAAGGAATTCGTCGTCGCGATGGTTCCCGACCCAGAAGTCGATATCGGCGACCTTTTCGAAGCCGTAGCGCTGGTAGAACCGCTGCGCCCCGAAGTTTTCGCTGAACACCGACAGCTGCAGCGCGTCGGACTCCCAGGCGCGGGCGTCAGCGATTATCTTGTCCATCAAAGCCGCCCCGAGGCCGCGCCCGGTCGCTTCGTAGGCGCAGTAGAGCTGGCTGAGGAACGTCGGATGGGCGGGGCGCGGTTCGGGTCGCTCGTCGAAATGCGCGTCGCGCTTGATCAGCGAGTAGGCGAGGATGCGGCCATCTTCTTCCGCGAGGGTCACCGTAGTGTCCGGATCGCCGATCGCCTTCGCGTAGATTTCTTCGCTGCGCCAATCTGCAAAGAATGCTGCGAGGTCTTCGGGCTTGTAGAGTTGAGCGAAAGCCGCGGCGAAGGCATCGCGCGCGAAATCGGCGAGTGCGGCGGCGTCGGCTTGGGTAGCGTGGCGCAGGATCATCGCTTGTCGCCCTACGCGGTAAACCTGCGACTGCAAACCCGCCATCTGCGCGGTGGGCAAGCGCAAGGAAGGTGATTGCCTCGCACTGGTCGCTCCATGCATATGGATGCTGAAGCCGCCGTTCGATTTACGGCCAGCTGGGGGATATGACATTGCATCACCTGACACTCATCATGGGCTGCGTCGCGGCGCTGGCGGCAATTGCTCCGGCAAGTGCCGAAGAGGCCAGGCCCGACGGCAAGTGGTCGATCGCGCTGCACGGCGGTGCCGGTACGCTGACCCGCGCGCGCATGACTCCAGAAAAGGAGGCCGAGTATCGCGCTTCGCTGCAAGCGGCGCTCGATGCCGGGGCGAAGGTTTTGCGCGAAGGCGGCACCGCGATGGATGCGGTGACCGCGACGATCACGGTTCTGGAAGACGATCCCAAATTTAATGCCGGACGCGGCGCGGTCTATACGTGGGAAGGCACCAACGAGATGGACGCCTCGATCATGGACGGCACGAACCGCGCAGCCGGGGCAGTGGCCGGGGTCGGCGATGTGCGCCACCCGATCCTGCTGGCGCGGGCAGTCATGGAGCACAGTCCGCACGTCTTCCTTTCAGGCAAGGGAGCGGAGCAATTCGCTGCCGAACAGGGCCTCGAGATCGTCCCGCCCGAGTGGTTCGCAACTGAAGAGCGCAAGAAGCAGCTCGAGAAGCTCAAGAAGGAGCATCTTTCCGCGCTCGACGTCGAGTTCAAGTTCGGCACCGTTGGGGCCGTGGCGATGGATCAGTCGGGCCATCTCGCGGCAGGAACCTCGACCGGAGGGATGACCGGCAAGCGCTGGGGCCGCATTGGCGATTCTCCGGTGATTGGTGCGGGCACCTGGGCCGACGACCGGGCGTGCGCCGTTTCGGCGACGGGGTGGGGCGAATACTTCATCCGCGTCGGCGTTGCGCACGAGATCTGCGACCGGATGCTGCTCGCCGGGGAAGACGTGCAGACTGCGGCCGACAAGGTGATCGCCGAGGTTGGCGAAATGGGCGGCGACGGTGGCGTGATCGTCATGTCGAAAGACGGCGAGCCGGTTTTCGCGATGAACACCCCAGGGATGTATCGCGGCCGCGCAACCAGCGAAGGCACAAACGAAGTCGCGATTTTTTCCGACGAGGAACCGACGAAGGGCGACTGAGCGCAGGCAGCTGGCTCAGGGCAAGCGACCGATCGCTTCGCCTACCTGCGCGAGCGCGGCATCGGCATTGGCACTCGGTGCGCCGAGCGCGGCTGCGCGGTGATATGCAGCGAAGATGATCGGCGCGCCATTGGGAGGAACCGCGAAGCCGATGTCGGCGCTGACCCCGTACATGTCGGGCCAGCCACCCGAATTGCCGGTCTTGTCCCCTGCATCCCACCCCTGCGGCAGGCCGGCGCGGACCTTCTTCGCACCAGTCTGCGTTTCGCGCATCCACGCCTTGAGCTGGTCCGAAGCTTCGCGTGCGATCGCGCCGCTATAGAGGATCTTGGCCAGCGTCGTCGCCATCGCGCGCGGTGTCGTGGTGTTGCGCTCGCTGCCGGGCAGCACGTGGTTCAGCGCGCCCTCGATATCGTCGAGCCGGCTGACCTCGTCGCCGAGCGAGCGCCAGAACGCCGTCAGGCCCTCCGGTCCGCCGACCCTCTGCAGCAACAAGTTCGCCGCAGTGTTGTCCGACAGGATCTGCGCTGCACCCGCAAGCTCGGTGATCGTCGCGCCGTTTGCAAGGCGCTGCTTCGCGAACGGGGCGTAGGAAAGCAGGTCCGCTTGCGTCCAGTAGACCACTTCGCCGAGGTCGAGCTTCCCGGCTATTCCCAGGTCGAGCACCAGCGCGACGAGGCTCGCCTTGAAGGTCGAGCACAACGCGAAGCGCTCGTCCGCCCGATTGCCGATCACGTCCCCGCTCAGCGGGTCGAGCAGAGCGGCCCCCAGCGCGCCCCCATTCGCGACTTCGATAAGGTGCAGCTTCGCATCGATCCGCCCGCCGGTGTCGGTCCGAACCGGCACGCATGCGCCGGCGACGAGGGCAGCACTGCCGGCAAGGAAGGCGCGCCTATCGGGCACTACAGGTATCGCTCCATGCAGATGCTGAAATCGTCGGACACATAATCGCCGAACGGTGGGCAGGGAGTAAATCCGTTGCGCGCATAGAGCGCATGGGCGGGCTCGAACTCGAGGGTATTTCCGGTTTCAAGGCCAAGCCAGCGCATCTTGCGAGCTTGCGCCTCGGCGATCAGAAAGTCGAGGATTGCACGGGCCGCGCCCTTGCCGCGATAGCCGGGAGAAGCGCGCATCGACTTGATCTCCGCCCGGCCATCTCCGAGTTCCTTGAGCGCACCGACCGCGGCCAGGCGCTCGCCGTCCCACGCCGAATAGAAGGTGATGTCGTCTGCGCGCAGGCGCTCGGCGGGCATCGCGTGCACTTTGCATTCCGGCGACCAGCGATGCATTTCCGCGAGGTGCGTATCGAGCAATGCGAGCACGTCGGCGTTGGTCAGGTCATCAGTCCGGATCGCGTATCGCGGCATCTGGTAACGTTCCCCCATGCTACTGGACATCCACCTTTTCCGGTGCTTATGTCCGCGCGCCGAGGGACGGCATGGTTCCCGCCAGCGCTGCGAATGCAAGTGGACTGGCGATTGAAACCAAAGTCAATCGGGTTCGCACGGGTCGCCCGTGCCTCTGCACAAGTAACCGACGGCAGCAATCCTGCCGCCGCCGGACGTGTGAGGAGAAACCCGATGAAGAAGTTCGCTCTCGCCGCGATTGCCGGTGCCACCCTGGCATTTGTCGCCCCGCAAGCAGCCAATGCCCAGGACGCATGGCCTGTCGAGCCCGGCGACTATGTCGAAATGAGCATGATCAAGGTCGACGACGGCCACAGCCTCGAATATGCCACCTACCTCGCGGACCAGTACCGCAAGTCTCAGGACTTCGCGAAATCGCAGGGTTGGATCGACGGCTATCAGATCTGGGTCAACCAGTACCCGCGCGAAGGTGAACCCGACGTCTACCTGATCACATGGTTCCCGCACTTCGTCGACAACGATGAAGGGAAGGCGCGGGCTAAGGCCTATCAGGATTACATGAAGATGACCGTGCAGGACATGCAGGCAGGTTCGGCCAAGCGCTCCGAATATCGGCATGCGGCCGGCGATATGCTGTTCCGGGTCATGAAGTGGAAGGCCAAGTAATCCGCCGAATCTCTCGGATATGAAGGCGGACGGGTTCAGGCGCTGAACTTGTCCGCCTTGCGCTTTCCGAAGCGCATATCGCCCTCCAGCTTGGCGCGAAGCTGGGCATAGAATGCTTCAAGGAACGCGCGTTCGTCACCCGCTCCGGGCGACCAGCCGATCTTGGTGCAGATGGCGGTATGAACCGCCTCCAGCGCCTCCTGCTGCCCATCGCGCAGCATGCGTTCGAGTGTCTGTAGCTCGTACTCGCCGTAGATCGAGAGCTCGGCATCGCCAAACTGGTAGGTCGCCCCGGTAACACTGCTCGCTCCCTTGGCGGCTCCTTCCACCGACAATGCGTCGGCCAGTTTTGTGCGCGGCGCTTCGACGACCCATGTGCCCGCGATCAGGTCGCCCGCGCGCAGGGCATCGCGGTTGAAGAACGGGAAGAACGCAAACACCAGGAACCAGGCAGTTGCGGCTAGTCCGGCAGGGCCGCCCGCACCCGAGGGTGCGCTCATGACCAGGATAAGCGGCAGGAACAGCTCGATATCGCGCAGCAGGTTGCGCGCGATCACGGCCTCTGCGGTCAACCGGGCGCTGCCCTCGTGATCGCTCGCAGGGCGCGCAGCGACGCGGATGCCTGTCAGGCGCTTACCGGGAGTCGCACCGCGTGCGGACAGCTCGAATATCATGAAATAGCCATTCCACGCGACGAACCACAGGATCACCCACAGCGCGACAACGAACTCTGCCGCACCCGCCGGCTTGGCATCGACCAGCGAACCGATCCCGCCCAGGATCATGCCCATCGCGATCGAAATGAAAATCGAGCCGAACAGCAGGATCATGTAGTCGATCAGCAACGCCCCGAGGCGCGCCGAGCGAGTGGCGACCACGAATGTCAGGGCGATCCCTTCGGGGGTCACGCAGATCCGCTCGCGCTTGGGGTCTCGGGTAAAGCGGATGCTCGCGGCTGTCATTGGTAGTCCCCCGTCGGATCGCGTCGGAAGGCGAAGAAATAGGTGCACCACAGCGCCAGCATCGAACCGCCGATGAGGAAACGGTCAAGCGTCGAACCGACCAGCTGCCGGACGAAAGATTCGAGAATTGCGGCAACGATCAGCATCATCACCACTCCGGCCATCACGATCGCTGCGCGGCGACCGCTTTCCGCCGTTGCCGCAAGGATGGAACGGTCGCCGGGAAACGCCATCGATCGCCCGACGTGCAGCCCGGCCGCACCGGCGAGCAGGATCGCAAACAGCTCGGTCGTGCCGTGAACCGAAAGCCACGCGACGAACTGCAGGGTTAGTCCCTTGCTGGCGAACAGCCACACCATCGCCCCGAGCGTGGCCATTTCTTTGAGCAGAATCATCAACGTCGGGACGCCGAACGCAAAACCGAGCGCGAATGCGAGGATCGAAACGCTGGCATTGTTCTGGAACAGGTAGGCGGCGAAGAACGAAAGACCCGAGGGGCCCTTGACCGTATCGAGCGATTTCAGGAGCGCTTCGCGCGAGGCACCGGGGACGCGGTCGCCCGTCAGGCCGCTCGGTACCAGCGAATAGAACCAGTCCTGGTTGCCGCTGACCAGCAGCCAACCTGCGATGGCGCCGGCCACCATGACCGCTAGCGCGATGAGGATTTCGAGCCAGATCTCCCGCACCGCCGCGCTCAGGCCGCCGCCGAGGAACCCGCCGAGCCAGCGGAAGAAGCCCTGACGCGGCCCATAAACCTGGAACCACGCCCGCTGGACCAGCGATTCGAGGTAGGCCAGCGTGGCCGCGTCGAGCGACGTTTCGCGCGCGACCGACAGGCTCGATGCCGCAGTCCGGTAGAGCGTCGGCAGTTCGACTACGTCTTCGTCCGAAAGGCGCCGCAAGC
Source organism: Tsuneonella mangrovi (assembly GCF_002269345.1). Classification (NCBI taxonomy): domain Bacteria; kingdom Pseudomonadati; phylum Pseudomonadota; class Alphaproteobacteria; order Sphingomonadales; family Erythrobacteraceae; genus Tsuneonella; species Tsuneonella mangrovi. The sequence goes on along the minus strand of NZ_CP022889.1, from coordinate 596,314 downwards.
GTCCGCTTTCCATTGTCCGGACGATCTGTTCGAGTCGTTCCCAATCGCCCTGCCGAGCGAGACGGAAGCGATCCGAACGCAGCGCCGCCGCCTCGATGTCGGGGGGAGGGGCAAGCGCCTTCTTGGCGAACAGGCCGGAAAGGATCGGTGCCTTCATCCGATCGCTCCTGCGCGCTTGATCGCAAGATAGGCGTCGATCAGCCGATAGCCGATGGTGTCCCACGGGGCCTCGATCACGTCGATGCCCATCTGCCGTAGCCGCTGGAGCACGAGCGCGCGCTGGCGAGAGAGCGAATCGGCGGTGACGGCGGTGGCCAGCGCTTCGAGGCTGTCGGGATCGACCGCTTCGAGCTCGGCCAGCTCGCTATCGGCGATGGTCACGAAAAGGATCAGGTGCTTGTCGACCAGTCTTCCCAGGCTTTCGATCATCAGTTCGGCGCCGGTCGGATCGGTGAAGTCAGAGAAAACCACGATCATGCTGCGTCGCTTGAGCCGGGCCGAAAGGGTCGCCAGCGCCAGCGTGAAGTTCGGTTCCTCGGCATGGTAGTCGAGCCCCGCAGCCGCGGTCTGCAACCGATGGAACTGGCGCGAATCGCCGTAGAACGGGGTTGCCACTTCGGGCCGCGCGGCAAAGCCGAACAACGAGACCCTGTCGCCGCCCTTGAGTGCGACGTAGGCGGCGGTGAGCGCTGCGGACACGGCGCGGTCGATCCGCGGCAGGCCGTCGACCGGTTCGCACATCGCCTGTCCGCAGTCGAACGCGAACACGATCTGGTTGTTGCGCTCGCTTTCGTTCTCGCGGGCATAGAGCCGGGTGTGGCGCGCACTCGCCTTCCAGTCGATCCGGCGGCGATCCATCCCCGGTTCGTATTCGCTGAGCGCTTCAAACTGGGTGCCTTCGCCGCGAATTCGCCGCGCGATCAGGCCGAATTGCGCATCGCGCAGGAAATGCTGGAGCGCGGGGCTACGGACGGGTGCGAGGTCGGGCCACACGCGGACTTCATCCTCGAGCTGGTGTGAAACCTGCCGCGCGCCGAGCCCGAGCGGCCCGGTCCAGCGCAGCCACACACGCTCCAATGCCGCAGTACCGCGTCGTACGGGTTGCAGGCCAGCGGTGCCCGACCAACTCGCATCGTCGACCAGCGGCGCAAGTGCGAGTATGGCGCGGCCTTCCGGCGCCAGCCGCGGGTCGAACTGCAATGCGGCATCGACCGTACCATTGCCGACCTTGCCGGCAATTTCGGCGAGCACAGCCACCTGCAAAGGCTCGCCGACTTCGCAGTCCTGCGGCGCTGCGATCCGCCAGTCGACCAGCCGCCCCGCCACCAGCCCGTCGAGGGCAACGAGAAGCAAAAGCGTCAGCCCGGCGGCGGGGGCCGCCATCCACGCACCGGGAAGTGCCGCCGCCACGACCAGCGCGACCGGCGCAGCGAGTGCAGCGATCCAGACGGCGCGGGCAGTGGGGACGAGCGGAAACCTCACGTCAACGCGGTGCCTCGGTCGCTTCGACCAGCTGGGCGACGAGGCTCTCGATATCGCGGCCTTCGATTTCGGCGGCGGGGCTGAGCACCAGGCGATGGCGCAACACGGCTGTGGCGAGCGCCTTGACGTCGTCGGGGATCACGTAGTTGCGCCCTTCGAGCGCGGCCCGCGCCCGGGCTGCGTTGGCGAGCTGGACCGCCGCACGGGGGGATGCGCCGCTGGATATCTCCGAATTTTCGCGCGTCGCGCGGATCAGCCGCACGACATAATCGACGATCTCCTGCGCTACCGTCACTTGCCCGAGCGCACCGGCTGCAAAAGCAAGCTTCTCGCGATCGGTCACTGCGCCGATCCCGAAGTCGGCGGCGCGCGGGGTGCCTTGGCGCTGGCCGAAGCGGGCGACGATCGCCGCTTCCTCTTCGTTGGATGGGTAGGGCACCAGCAGCTTGAACAGGAACCGGTCGAGCTGTGCTTCGGGCAAGGGATAGACGCCCTGGTTCTCGATCGGGTTCTGCGTGGCGACGACCATGAAGTGATCGGGCAGCGAATGCGTTTCGCCGTCGAGCGTCACCCGCCGTTCCTGCATCGCTTCGAGCAGTGCGGCCTGGGTCTTGGGCGGCGTACGGTTGATCTCGTCGGCCAGCAGCAGGTCGCAGAAGATCGGCCCGCGGGTGAGAGTGAACTGGCTGGTCTGGAAGTTGAACAAGTTCGAGCCGAGGATGTCCCCTGGCAACAGGTCCGGTGTGAACTGGATCCGACCGAAGTCGAGCCCGAGCGAACTTGCAAAACATTGCGCGAGGAAGGTCTTCGCGGTCCCCGGCGGCCCTTCGAGCAGCACGTGTCCTTCGGCCAGCAGGGCGACGAGCAGGTGCTCGACAATTTCGTCCTGTCCGACGATCGCCTTGCCGACTTCGGCGCGGATCGATGCGGCGAGGGTGCGAACCTCATCGAGGGTCATGGTCATGGCGTAATCGTCCCTTCGAGCGACTTGAGCGCGTGCGCTGCACGCAGGATTTCGGATGGACCGCGCGCTTGCCTGAGCTGCTCGGCCAGTTGTGAATACGGCGGTGAATCGGGTGCCCGCCGGGCCAGCGCCGCGTCGATTGCAGCCGGTTCCGCGCCGCGCAGGCCCAAGGCGTTTGCCAGCCGTCTGGCGACCAACGCTGCGAAGGGTGCGGTCAGCAGGCGCAGCCGCCGACTACGCACGAGGAACCCGGCCGAATTGGCTACCAGCTGCCGCTTGCCAAAGGCGTTTGCTCGGCCTTCCGCCAGCGGCGGCCCGAACCGCAGGAACGCGCGCCACCCAATCGCGATCATCGCGATCAAAAGGCACAGGGTAGCGGCAAGGAACGGCGGCGTGACTGCTAGAGTCAGCAGGTTCTTGGCCCCTCCGAGCCCCGCAAGCGAAAGGTCGAACACGATCGGGATATCCTGCTTTTCGCGGGTCAGTTCGACAATTTTCGCGGCCAGCATCGCCCGGTTGCGGTCTTCGAGGCCATAGTTGTTCATCAGGTCGGGCTCGACCACGATTGTCAGGTTCCAGCGGTCACCGTCGCATTTATCGGCATTGTCGTCGGTGACATCCGCCGCTTCGTCGAGGACTGGGTAGCACCCGTTGTCGTTGTCATACCCGACCAGCATCCTGCCCGCCGAGTCCTTGACCAGCTCGATCAAGTTCCCACCGGTCAGTTCCTGGACGCTTGTCGGCTTCGGCAGCGAACCCGACCGCCCCAGGCCTGACCATTGCGACTTGCCCTTTGCAACTTCGCCGAGCTTCGCCTTGAGCGACAAGTCGTCGCCGAGCTTTTCCAGCCACTCGGGCGTGGTCGCACCGGCCAAGAGGACCCAGCCGCTTTTCTTGTCCTTGTAAGTCGCAGGCGGCGCGAACGCGAACCACTTGGGAACGATCAGCAGTGTCGGCCCGATGTAGCGGCGGTTGGCGATTGCCTGCGAAATCTCATCCGGTTCGGCTTGTAGCGACGGAGTCAAGATCAACAGACCCTTGCTTCTCAGGCCAGCCCGGTCGCGCGATTGCGAGACGGCGTAGCCCTGTTTTTCGAGCATTGTGTAGAGCGCCGCATACCCGTTGAGTCCGCGCGACGCGGCATGGGCTTCGCCAGTGCTTGATCCGGTCCGGCCGGTGCCAATGAAATAGAGCGTCGCGAGGAAGGCGAGCGAGCCGCACAACAGCAGGCCAAGCACGACCTTCGCGCTGAATGGGGAACGGCGGGCGCTGCTCAACGGCCGATCCTCGCGAGGGCAAACTCCGAATAAGCTGCCCGCGCGGCGCTCCAGTCGTTCTGGTCGAGCGGGGATAGCGCGAACAGGCTGCGTTCCACGCGTGATGCAATCGTGGAAAATGCGTTCCGCGCGCCATCGGGCAGTGCTGCGAGGCCAGCCAGTTCGCGCGCGGTTGTCGACGGGTCGACCAGGTCGGGACGAACGTCGGCAATGTGTCCGACACTACGCTGCAGGAGCAGGTGAGTCGCCGCATCGAACCGGCCTTCGGATGCGAGCCGGTCGGCATCTTCGAGCAAGGCGATCGCCACGCTGTGATCCGGCGCCCAGGTTTCCTCGTCCTCCTCTTCCCGCTTTTCGGGAGTCCACCCGAGCATCGGCGCGACAAGGCGCCAGATCAGGTACCCGATCGCGATAATGGCAATCGCCAGCAGGACCCATTTGAGGACCGGCCATGATTCGCCCAATGCCCTGCCGACCGGTCGGAATAGTTCGCCCAGCCAATCGAACAGCGCCTTCAGCCATGCGGGTTCCTCAGGCGCTGGAGGTGCCTTGAGCGGAGCGAACTGGATCGACTGGTCTGCGCGGGTCGCATCCCACGCATCGGCGGCCTTCGCCAATTCCCCCGCGCCTGTCGTCACGGTGAGCAGTGGTGACACGCAGTGCAGATGCGCGCAAGTGCCTGAATTAGCCGCGTTCGCGTGCTTGCGGATAAGTCCCGAGCATCCGCAGCTCTTTCGAATGGAACGCGAGCTCCTCGAGCGCGCGATCGACCGCGGGATCGCCCGGGGCACCGAGGATGTCGGAATAGAACATCGACGCGGCAAAGCTGGCACCGACCTGGTAGCTTTCCAGCTTGGTCATGTTGACGCCGTTGGTCGCAAATCCGCCGAGTGCCTTGTAGAGCGCGGCAGGGATGTTTTTCACTTCGAACACGAAGGTCGTGATTGCGGCGCGTCCGGCGATCGTTTCGGGTGGTAGCGGATCGCGCGCGAGCAGCAGGAACCGGGTGGTGTTGTCGGCAGCATCTTCGACGTCGTTCTCGACGATATCGAGGCCGTAGAGTTCGGCCGCCAATGGCGGTGCGATGGCCGAAAGGCGCGGATCGGCCATTTCAGCGACGTAGGCGGCAGCGCCGGCGGTGTCCGAGTGCGCTTGCGGCTTGATTCCCCGCTCCTTGAGGAAATGACGGCTCTGGCCGAGCGCTTGCGGGTGGCTCAGCGCGAATTCGAACGGGCCGTGTGTCCCGCCTTCGTTCGGTGCGGCCATCAGCGCATGATTGATGCGCAGGAAGTGCTCGCCAACAATCGACAGGCCGCTTTCGGGAAGCAGGAAGTGGATATCGGCAACCCGTCCGTGCTGGCTGTTCTCGACCGGAATCGCCGCGGCGCCCGCGCGACCGGCCTTCACTGCATCGATGGCGTCGGCGAACGAGAAACACGGCAACGGCAGGCAGCCCGGCACCATTTCGATTGCCGCGCGGTGCGAATTGGCTCCAGGCGAGCCCTGGTAGGCAACCGCGCGCGCAGGCTCGGCCTCGGCGGCGGCGCGCATCTTCGCGACCATGTCGCGGGCGGGGGCGGGGAAGCTATCCATCGGCGTTGCGGCGCGTAGCTGTGCGTCAATCGGGCGGCAAGGGCTTTGCGCACTTGCGCCTGCGCAAACGCCCCATTAGAGCAGCCGCGGGTTTCTTGCCTTCCGATTGCCACTTTTGAGAAATCGCGGGATTACTGCACGCATGGACGACCGTTTCAATACCGCCGCTGGCTGGGTTCTGTTCTCCGGAATCGTCGCACTCGGCCTTTCAAGCATCAGCGCCAAGTACTTTCTGGCCGACAGGGTCCACCGGCCGCACCACATGGGCTATCCCATCGAGGGCGTGGTCGAGGAAGGCAGCACTGCGCCCAAGGGGCCGAGCCTGGCCGAATTGCTGGCCACCGGCGATGCTGCCAAGGGCGAGAAGGACGCTGCGGGCCGTTGCGGAACGTGCCACACCTTCAACCAGGGCGAAGGCGTGAAGCAGGGCCCGAACCTCTACGGAACCGTCGGCGCACCGATCGGCGAAGGAAAGAACGGGTTCTCGTTCTCCAGCGCACTTTCGGGTCACGGCGGCAACTGGACCTACGAGAACCTTGACGCTTGGCTGACCAGCCCGCGGGCGTTCGCCTCGGGTACCAAGATGGGCTTCGCAGGACTGTCGAATGCGCAAGATCGCGCCGATATCATCCTCTACCTGCGTTCGCTCGGCGGTGGTCCGCCGCTGCCCGCGGTCAAGACCGCCGCAGCCGCTCCGGCCGATGGCGCGTCGGACGCCGCCGCCCCGGCAGCTGCTGCTGCAGCAAAGTAAGCGGAGCCGGTGCAAGTCGGCTGCCTTTAGCTCTGTCAGGTGAGGGGCGCCGTCAGTCGGCGCCCTTGAACCCTTGCGCGATGACATACCACTCGCTCGAGCCTTTGCGGCTCGCGGGTGGCTTGGCGTGCTTGACGGTGCGGAAGTGCTTCTTGAGCAAGGCCAGCAGGTCGGCATCGGTGCCGCCTGCCAGCACTTTGGCGACAAACGCGCCACCGGGCGCAAGGTTCTCCACCGCGAACCATGCAGCGGCCTCGACGAGGCCCATCGTGCGCAAGTGATCGGTCTGCTTGTGGCCAACGGTGTTGGCGGCCATGTCCGACAGTACGAGGTCTGCTTGCCCGCCCAGCGCGCTCTCGAGCGCGGCAGGGGCTTCATCGGCCATGAAATCCATTTGCAGGATCGTGACGCCTTCGAGCGGCTCGGTTTCGAGCAGGTCGATCCCGACGACTGCGGCTTGCGGCACCTGCTTGCGCACGACCTGGCTCCAGCCGCCGGGCGCAATGCCCAGGTCGACGACCCGCTTGGCGCCCTTGAGCAGGCGATATTTTTCGTCGAGCTCGATCAGCTTGTAGGCCGCGCGGCTGCGATACCCTTCGGCCTTGGCCTGCTTGACATAAGGATCGTTGAGCTGGCGTTCGAGCCAGCGGTTCGAAGATGCCGTACGCCCCCGTGCAGTTCGTACCCGCTTGTCGGGGTTGCGGCCCGAGCGGCTCATGCGTTGCTTGCCATAAGCGAGCGAAGGATGCCTTCGCGAATGCCGCGATCGGCCACGCCGAGCCGGTCTGCGGACCAGATATCGAGGATCGATTCGAGAATCGCACATCCCGCCACCACCAGTTCCGACCGGTCGGGGCCGATGCACGGCAGCGCGCTGCGATCGTCTCGCGACATGGTGGAGAGTCGCGCGGAGATCTCACGCATCGATTTCGATTCGACGATCAGGCCGTCGACTGCGCGACGGTCGTAGTGCGGCAATTCGAGATGCAGGCTGGCGAGGGTGGTCACCGTGCCGCTGGTGCCGAGCAGGCGAATTTCTGCGCCCTGTTGTGCATAGTCGGTGATCCGCTCCGCGAACGGCGCAAAGCTTTCCAGCACGACCCGTCGCATCTCGGCGTATCGGTCGTTTCGCGCAGCCTCGTCGCCTTCGACGCGGCCGACCGTATCGGTTAGCGAGACGACGCCCCACGGCACGCTGACCCAGTCGACGATTTCGGGGACTGTCTGGGTCTGTTCGACCAACACCAGTTCGGTCGAACCGCCGCCGATATCGAAGATGAGGGCAGGGCCAGTGCCGCTTTCGAGCAGAACGTGGCAGCCGAGTACTGCCAGCCGCGCCTCTTCCTGTGCGGAAATGATGTCGAGCGCGATCCCGGTCTCACGGCGGACGCGCTCGATGAATTCTTCCCCATTGGACGCGCGCCGACAGGCTTCGGTCGCGACCGAGCGGGCGAGGAAGACGTTGCGACGGCGCAGCTTGTCGGCGCAAACGCCGAGCGCCCCGACCGCACGATCCATTGCTTCGTCGCTCAGGCGACCGTTGGTGGCGAGCCCTTCACCCAGGCGGACGACGCGGCTGAACGCGTCGATCACCGTGAAATTCTCGCCCGATGGTCGCGCGATCAGCAACCGGCAATTGTTGGTTCCGAGATCGAGCGCCGCGTAGGCTTGCCGGGGGTGTGGTCCGTGACGATGGCCCGGCAATGCGCCGACCGCGGGTCCTTCCGGGCGGGCGGTCTCGCTTGTCTTCCCGTCGCGCCGCTTCGGCTGTTCGCCGCTGGCGCTGCTGTCTGGCTGAGAGGGGCGTTTGTAGCGAAAATCGGCTACTTTGCCGGACCTTTTGCCCCTTCTTCGAGCAGCCCTTCTGTTGTTGTCCGGCGGAGACATGTCCGCCATTGCGCGTTCTTTCCAATAACACCCTCGCCAGACAAATCGGTTTGGCTACGGGCACCTGGCGCCAATGCTAGCGTTCGATTTGAGCGTCGGCAATAGATCGGTGTTCGGTGGCCTTGACCTGACCGGGTCGTCCAACTAAGTGCGCCCTCTCGCGCGCCGAGGAGCATCCCGGCAAAGCGCGCCGATGCCCCGTCGTCTAATGGTAAGACTACGGACTCTGACTCCGTCAATTGAGGTTCGAATCCTCACGGGGCATCCAGCTTCCTCGCCGTTTGCAGAAACTTGCCCAGCGTCCGACGCACGACTATCGCGCGGGGATGACTGATGAAAACGAACATCCAGAGCGCGACCTGAAGGGTCGCCGATTCTACCGCGCCGAACAGGAAGCGGCATTCACCGACAAGGGCACGCCCGACACTCCGCAAACCCGCCATCCGGCCTACCGGCTGGCTTTTCGCGACACCGACTTCCTGCTGCGCGAAGAGCTGCGCCCGGTGCGTTTCCAGCTCGAACTGCTCAAGCCTGAGATGTTGCTGGAGGAAGCGGGCGTCGGCTCCACCCTCGTCATGTATGGCTCTGCCCGGATCCCGGCGCCCGACAAAGTCGACGAACTGCTCGCTTCCGCGACGGATGAAAATCGCGCGGTGGCCGAGCGGCTGGCGGAGAAGGCCAAGTACTACCAGGTCGCCTACGACCTTGCGAAGCTGGTTAGCGACAAGGCAATCATCCAGGAGGGCAAGCGCCAGTTCGTGATCTGCTCGGGCGGGGGCCCTTCGATCATGGAAGCGGCCAACAAAGGTGCGAGCGACGCCGGTTCGGAATCGATCGGCCTCAATATCGTGCTCCCGCACGAACAGGCACCTAACCCCTATGTGACGCCGTACCTCAGCTTCCAGTTCCACTATTTTGCGCTGCGCAAGATGCATTTCCTGCTGCGCGCCAAGGCTGTGGCGGTCTTCCCCGGTGGGTTCGGAACGCTCGACGAATTCCTCGAGCTGTTGACGCTGATCCAGACCGGTAAGATGAAGCCGATCCCGATCCTGCTGTTCGGCAAGGACTTCTGGAGCCGAGTGGTCGATTTCGATGCATTGGCTGAAGAAGGCACCATCAACAAAGCGGATCTCAACCTGTTCCGCTGGTGCGAAAATGCGGACGAGGCCTGGGGGCATATTGCAGCGTTCTACAAGTTGTAGGAGCGCCACTGCGGGCCGGTTGCAGTTCGTCGGAATAATAGCCCGCCCGAGCAAAAAGTCCGGATAAATTGCCGTGCAAGATCAAGGGCGAGGAAATTTTGTTGCGGACGGCAAGGGAACCGATGGCCGGGAGCGACATTTATGCCGCAAACCAATTTCCGCGAGACAAGGGGTTCTGGCAGACATGCTCGCCGCAATGGCGGCGAAGGCAAGATTGACTGCGAAAACGCAGGGCCAGCTCGCGCAATTCGAAGGAGTAGCTTGATGAGTGTCATTTTCAAACCGACCGGAGTTGCCTTGTTGTGTGCCGCAGCCGCGGTGTCGATGCCGTTGAGTGCATCGGCCCAGCAGCAAGACCAGCAGCCGAGTGATGTAGTTGCAACCGTGCATGGCACGACACCGGCCGACCTGTCCGGGATGCCCGAAGGACCGGAGGTCGATGGCTTCATCTCCGATCGCCTTGGCGACAAGATGGAAGTCACGCAGGTAAACGGGACCAAGACCACTGTGCTGATCAGTCAGGCGACCGAGGTGAAAGCCAGCGGCGGTTTCCTCGGGATCAGCAAGCAGTCGCTCGGATCGGAATCCCTGCTCAGCGGGCTGCCGGTCGCGATCAAGACGGTTCAGTGGAACAACGGTCTCATCGCGAGCGAGGTCAAGCTGAAGGCCAAGGATCTCAAGACGGCGACCATGATCCACACCGGTACGGCTGCCCGCTTCGGCCAACAGGATCAGGCGATCGGCGAAAACAAGGCCGGGATCAGCAGGAACGCCGCGCTGGCCGAATCGCTGCGTGGGCGGATGGCCGACATCGACAAGTACAACATCAAGGACACCACCAACGTGTTCTTCGATACCGGCAAGTGGAACCTTTCACCCAAGGCGGAGAGCGACCTGTGCGCGGCAGCCTCGGAGGCCGACGGCATGAACGGCGCGCTGTTGCTGGTGGTTGGCTACACCGATTCGGTGGGCAGCGAGGACTACAACCAGATCCTCAGCGAACGCCGCGCTGGACGTGTGGTCAACTATCTGCAGCAGCACTGCGGCTGGAAGCCCTGGCGGATGCTGACCCCGACCGGGATGGCCGAGTCCGATCCGCTGGCGGATAACAGCACCGCTGCCGGCAAGGCGCAGAACCGCCGCGTTTCGGTCAATATCCTCGTCAGCAAGAGCGTAGACGGGATGCAGTCATCTGACGGGGCGCAGCAGCAGTAATCGATGAGCTGGGGCGGTTCCCAGACGGAGCCGCCCCTAGCCTACAGCCGCTTCACGCGACGCTGACGAAACTGTCGATCACCCGCTTGGTGCCGGCCTGTTCGAACTCGATTTCGAGCTTGTTGCCTTCCTGGTCGGTGACAGTTCCATATCCGAACTTGTCGTGGAACACGCGGGTGCCGATCGCGATGTCGGTGCGCGGCTTGGCGGCGAAGCTGGCAGCGGACCGGGTGGTTTCCTTCACCCGTTTGGGCGCAGCGTCGTATCCTGTCGTGAGCGCGCGCTGCCAACCGGGCCCGCGAATGCGCGAGCGGTCGGGGCGATTGGACGAGACGTGCGCAAACGGATCGTCGTGCTCGCTCAGCCCGGCGCGCCATAGCGAAGCCCCGCCGGTGAGAGTCGATTCTTCGGTAATGTGGTCAGGGGGCAATTCGCCGACGAAACGGCTGGGGATGCTGCTGGTCCACTGGCCGTAGATTCGCCGGTTTGCCGCGTGGAGTATCGTGCAGTGCCGCCGCGCGCGGGTGATCGCGACATAGGCCAGGCGCCGTTCTTCCTCGAGGCTCGCGAGCCCGCCTTCGTCGAGCGCGCGCTGGCTGGGAAACACGCCTTCCTCCCATCCCGGCAGGAACACCTGGTCGAATTCGAGCCCCTTGGCGGCGTGCATCGTCATGATGGTGACTTTCTCGCCGTCGTCGGCGCGGTCGTTGTCCATCACCAGCGCGACGTGTTCGAGGAAGTCGCCGAGCGTCTCGTATTCCTCCATCGCACGGGCAAGTTCTGACAGGTTCTCCGCCCGTCCGGCGCTTTCTGCAGTCTTGTCCGCCTTGAGCATCGCATCGTAGCCGCTTTCGTCGAGCACTGTCCGCAGCAATTCGGATGGAGCGACCTGTTCGGCCAACTCGCGCCAGTGGAGGAACTGGCTCATGAGCCGCGCGATCGTGCCGCTGGCGCGCTTGGGAAGCTCGTCGCTGTCGGCCAGCTGGAGCGAAGCCGCGGCGAGCGGCAGGCCGCTGGCCCGTGCATGGCGATGCATCGCCTCTAGCGTCTTCGCGCCGAGGCCGCGCTTTGGCTGGTTGTAGATCCGCTCGAACGCCAAGTCGTCCTGCGGCTGGGCGATCACCCGCAGGTAGGCCAGCGCATCACGGATTTCGGCGCGCTCGTAGAACCGGAATCCGCCGACGATGCGATAGCTGAGGCCGATCTGGATGAACCGGTCTTCGAACTCGCGCGTCTGGTATTGCGCCCGCACGAGGATCGCGATCCTGTCGAGCGGCAGGCCTTCGCGTTCGAGGCGCTCGATTTCCTCGCCGACCCGGCGCGCTTCCTCGGGCGCATCCCACACGCCGATCACGCGGACCTTGTCGCCGCCGCCCGCCTCGGTCCACAGTTCCTTACCCAGCCGCCGGCTGTTCTCGCCGATGAGGCCCGAAGCGGCGGCGAGGATGTGCGGGGTGGAGCGATAGTTCTGCTCCAGCCGGATCACCTTCGCGCCGGGAAAATCCTTCTCGAAGCGCAGGATGTTGGCGACTTCAGCGCCGCGCCACGAATAGATCGACTGGTCGTCGTCACCAACAACGCAGATGTTCTTGCGCTCCTGCGCGAGCAGCCGCAGCCACAGGTACTGGACCTGGTTGGTGTCCTGGTATTCGTCGACGAGGATGTATTTGAAGCGCTGCTGGTACATCGCCAACACCTCGGGTTCGCGCCGCAGGATGTTGAGCATGTGCAGCAGCAGGTCGCCGAAGTCGCACGCGTTGAGCGCCTTCAACCGCTCCTGGTAGAGCATGTAGAACTGTTGCCCGCGCCCGTTGGCATACGCTTCGTTCTCCACTGCATCGAGATCGCCGGGGTTGAGCCCGCGGTTCTTCCAGCGGTCGATCAGTCCAGCGAGCTGGCGCGCGGGCCAACGCTTTTCATCCAGCCCATGCTCGTTGATCAGCGCCTTGAGCAGTCGCAACTGATCGTCGGTATCGATGATCGTGTAGTTCGACTGCAGGCCCACCAGTTCGGCATGGCGGCGCAGCATCTTCGCGCCGATCGAGTGGAACGTGCCGAGCCAAGGCATCCCTTCCACCGCTTCGCCGATATGCCCGCCGACCCGCTCGCGCATTTCGCGCGCTGCCTTGTTGGTGAAGGTCACGCACAGGATCTCGCTCGGCCAGGCCCGGCGCATGGCAATCAGGTGTGCGAGGCGAGCGGTGAGCGCGGCGGTCTTGCCGGTGCCCGCTCCTGCAAGCATCAAGACCGGCCCTTCGGTTGTCAGCACCGCCTCTTGCTGGGGCGCATTCAATCGCGCGGCATAGGCTGGCAGCGCGGTTTCCGGACCGCCGGGGTAGAGGGGCAGGTTTTCGCTCATCGGGGCGGTGAACAACTAGGGAACATGGCGTGGGCGTGCAAGGTCGCGTGGGGAACTCTTGCACCGGGTCGCACGTTGAAAGTGGGCAACAGGGACAAATATGGAGACGAACCCATGAACCGTACCCTTATTGCCACCATCGGTGTTGTTGCATTGGCTATCCCGGCTGCGGCAATGGCGGACAGCGGGGCGGACAACGTCCAGTTCGTAAGCGATCCGGTCGTTCAGCAATTGCCCGCCACCGACACCGCGCCTCTCCCGGCGAAGCTGCCGATCTGCAAGAGCGATCAGCAGAGCGCGTGCATCAACCGGTATGCCGCGACAGGCAAGGGCACCAGGCCGCTGGGTTACTGGCCCGGCGAGCCGGCGAGCGCGATGCCGCATAACGCCGATCATTGACTTCGGTTTGCTGCGCCCCGCATTGCCCCTTTTGCGGGGCGTGGCACCACCTTCCGGTCAGGCAGCGCGCAGCAGGCTGAGCTTGGCCTTGCCGACCTTCCGCTCCGCGGCAATTTCAAACCCCTTTACCTCGACTACCTCTTTCGCTCCGGTTTCGAGCGCGATCCACGTCGCCGGACCTATCCAGCCGAGCCGTTGCAGCCGGTCGAGCGCAACTGCTCCCGCGCCTGTGTCGTAGGGCGGATCGAGCAGGATCAGGTCGAACGGCTGGGGGACTGGGCCGAGGCTCAAGACTGAGGATGCACGCACATCGCAGCGCGCGCGGGCGTCGAGCGCAGCGACATTGGCGCGGATCGCTTTCACCGCAGCCTCGTCCTGCTCGACGAACAGGCACGAAGCTGCGCCGCGCGACAATGCTTCCAGTCCAAGTGCGCCCGAGCCCGCGAACAGGTCTGCCACCGAAAGCCCTTCGAAACTGCCGAGCCGGCTAACAAGCATGTTGAACAGGGTCTCGCGGGTTCGATCGGCAGTCGGCCGGGTCGCCTCGCCCTTGGGCGCAGCCAACTTCCGTCCGCGCCATTGACCGGCAACGATCCTCATCGGTTCTCGCGCGCCAAATGCTTGCGAAGTCGCTCTACCTGGACTTGCGGGATTTCGAGCGCGGTGCCGCGCGGCATGTCGCCCAGTTCGAACGGGCCGTAACCGACACGGATCAGGCGGTTCACTTCGAGCCCAAGATGTTCGAGCACGCGGCGCACTTCGCGGTTCTTGCCTTCGGTGATGGTCATCACGATCCACTGGTTGCGCCCGGTCTTGCGCTCCAAATCGGCATCGATCCGGCCATAGTGCATCCCGTCGATCGTGACACCTTCGATCAGTTCCTCAAGCTGTTGCTGCTGCACATCTCCAAATGCCCGCGCGCGATATGTGCGCGGGATATTGGACGAGGGCAACTCTAGCGCGCGCTTGAGTTCGCCATCGTTGGTAAGCAGCAACAGGCCTTCGGTATTCATGTCGAGCCGTCCGATCGGCATCAGCCGCGGCGCATTGCGAGGAAGGGCATTGCGGAGCGCGGCATAGATCGTCGGGCGGCCCTTGGGGTCGCGTTCGGCGGTGATCAGGCCGGTCGGCTTGTTGAACGCGAACACGCGGGTGGGTTCGGCGCGGGCAACCTGCTTGCCGTCGACCGTCACGCCCTTGAGGTCGGGGATGATCGTCGCCGGGGTTTCCAGCACCTTGCCGTCGATCGCCACGCGTCCGGCTTCGATCATGCGCTCCACCTCGCGGCGGCTGGCCACGCCTGCACGCGCGAGGAGCTTGGCGATACGTTCGCCCTGTGGTCGGTCACTCTGAGACATGGCGGCGCGCCTACGCGCTCAATTCGCCGCGCGCAACGCCTCCATCACGGTCTCGTGGAAGCGGTTGATCCCGCCTTCGAGCGTGCCGAGCGTCAATTCCTTGACTACACCCGTCTCGAGGCCTTGCTGGCCGAGCTCCGCCGCGCGGAAATCCTCGCTGGCGAACACCCCTCCGTCGAGCAGCGCCCAGCTACGTTCCCAGTGATCGCGCGCCTTGTCGGTCGCGGGCGCCTCGGGGATCAGCATGAAGTCCTCGACCAGCGTCAGGTCGTGCGCCTGAGGCATCAGCACCATCACGTTGATGTAGTCCGGGCTGGGGATGATGATCGTGGCGGGCAGCAGCTGGTAGGCGAACGTCACATACCGGCGCAGCGAGGGCATGTCGGTGAGGTCGATCCCTTCGAGCTCTTCGGCGCGCCCGACCGCCGAGCGCGCGTGCGGCCCGATGAAATCGCCGCTTGTCACGCCGTCCTTGAAGAACGGCCCGATGGTGTTCGCATGGAGCCGCAGCACATGGTAGCTTTCAAGGAAGGCATCCATGATCAGCTTCCAGTTGCCGCGCACCGTGTGGGTCTTGCGGCGGAACAGATAGTGGTTGGCGGCATCGAACGCCGCCATATCCTCGCCGATCATGCGGGCATGAGTGAAATCGGCCTCGGGAGCAGGCGAAAACCAGATCAACCCGCCAGCCTCGCAGCTCGGCAGTTCGGCAAGGTGGTAATCCGCCTTGTCCATTCCCGGGAAAGTATCGGGCCGGGGGAGCGCCAGCAGCGTCCCGTCCAAGCGATAGGTCCACGCGTGGTAGGGGCACACCAGCCGCGCCGCACATTCCGCTTCAGTCCCTTCGACCAGACGCGTGCCGCGGTGGCGGCAGACGTTGTGAAACACGTGAATCTCGCCTGCCTTGTCGCGGGTGATCAGCAGTTGCCGCCCGGTCGAATCGTGCGGCACGACCATGCCCGGCTCGGGCAGCAAGGCGGATGGCGCGATGACTTGCGGCAGGCGATCGAAAAGCGCGGACTTCTCGCGCGCGAAGTGATCCGGGTCGGTATAGACCTCGGTCGGAACACGGGTAACGCCTGCGTCCTTGCGCTGCTCGCCGCGCGCAACGGCCTCGGCGAGGGCCAGTTGCCCGTCGGTCGGTCTTTTCCCCGGAGCGGTCATGGTCTGGGCCATTGCAGCGCTTCCTTATTCCTCTCTTCCTGCGATAAGTGTCGCACGAAACCTGCGAAACGGGAAGGACGCTAGGGAATGGCCGAGGGAATATCCGACGAACGGCGCAGCCTGTGGGACTCGGTGCGGCCCTATCTTGAGAAGGAGTCGCTCGCCGCTTTCTTCCTCGGCGTTTCGTCCGGCTTCCCTTTCGCGTTGCTGGCATCGACGCTGACCACTCGGCTGGCTCAGGACGGGATCGAGAAGTCGACCGTGACTGCGTTCACGCTGGCGTTCTTCGTCTACAACCTGAAGCCGCTGTGGGCGTGGATCATCGACGGGGTCCGGCTTCCGGTGCTGGGCGTGCTGGGACAACGCGTTTCGTGGATGCTCCTGATCGGGGTGCTGGTTGTCGCGGCGGTATTCAACCTCGCGCTCGCCGACCCCAAGGCGGACATTTACTGGACTGCGACGAGCGCTGTCCTTCTGGGCCTTGCCGGGGCCAGTTTCGATATCGTGATCGACGCTTACCGGATCGAGACCCTCAAGCCCTACCAGCTCGGCGTCGGCTCGGGGATGAGCCAGTATGGCTGGCGTATCGGTGCAGCTGCCGCAGGGGCCGTTGCGCTGGTCGTTGCGGAACGCATCGGCTGGAGCGCAGCCTACATGGCGTGCGCGGTGTTCGCGCTGCCGGCGATGCTGACCGTTATCGTGCTTGGCGAACCGACGAGGCACCAGGTGACGGCAGAGAAGCGTTCGATGGGTGAAGTCTGGCAATCGATTGCCGGGCCGTTCAGCGAGTTCTTCCGCCGCAACGGCGCATGGCTGGTGCTGGCATTTATTCTAGTCCACAAGATCGGCGACACGCTGGCCAACCTGACCTTCCGCCTGCTGTTCAACGACCTTGGTTTCACCAACGACGAGATCGCGCTCTACGACGTGGGCGTGGGCTTCTGGGCATTGATCGTCGGTGTGTTCGTCGGGGGCATCCTCTACGCCAAGCTTGGCCTCAAACGATCGGTTCTCATCGCCCTGATCCTGATGGCGGTATCGAACCTCAGTTTCGCGCTGCTCGCTGCGGCGGGGCATTCGAATCTCGGCATGGCCGGGGCGATCGGGTTCGAGAATTTCGCTAGTGGATACGGTGGGGTAGTGGTTGTTGCCTACTTCTCGGCGCTGTGCGACTTGCGATTCACGGCGGCGCAATACGCGCTGATCAGCGCGGGCGCGAGCATCGTCGGGCGTTTCCTGACCGGGACGACGGCAGGGGCGCTGATAGAGACGTACGGCTATGTCGACTTCTACCTGCTGACGACCGTCATCGCATTGCCGGGGATCGCGATTTTCTGGTGGATGATGCGGACCGGGCTGGTCGATGCCGCCATGGGCACGGCCGGTGAAGTCGGTGAAGGCGACGCGCGAGACGATCCGGAGATCTAATCCGGCACTTCATTATTGAGCCGCAGCACCTCGCCCGCGAGGTAGAGCGAGCCTGCGATCAGCACCGGCAATCCGTCGTCGGGCAGGGCGGCAAGCGCAGTCGGGACATCGGGCATCGCGCGCGCTTCGGTCCCGAATGCTTCTGCCGGATGAAAGTCGTGACCGGGGACAGGCACTGCGCTGATGCTTGCGATGCTGCGCGATAGCGGCCCGGTGATCGCCGTGGGATCCTTGGCCTCGATCATCCCGATGATCAGGTGCGCGCGATGTCCCGCGAATTGCTTCCCGAGCATTTGCCCCGCGTCCGGGTTGTGCCCGCCGTCGAGCCAGACTTCGCGCGTGCCCACGAGCGGGCCGGGGGAGAGGCGCTGGAGCCGTGCGGGCCAGTTCGCCGCGCGAATACCTTCGGCCATCGCTTCGGGTGAGACCGCAAGGTGGTTTTGGTAGTGCAGCATCGCCACTGCCAGCCCCGCGTTTATCACCTGGTGGCGGCCGGGCATGGTCGGAAATGGCAGGGCGAGCCGGGTCTCCGCATCGATAAAATGGAAGCCATCGGTGCCCACGTGCGTCAGCCAGTCGACCCCTTCCATCAGCAGCGGTGCACCGCGCGCTTCGGCCACTTCCATTAGCGTTGCGGCAGCGCGCATCGAGGGGCCGAGCGTCACCAGAGGCACACCGGGCTTGGCGATCCCCGCCTTCTCGAACGCGATCCGCGAGATCGGTTCGGCGGGCGTGCCGTCCTCGGGAGCGAGCAGGAACCGCTCGTGATCGATCCCGAGCGTCGCGATGCCGCACACCGCGGGCTTCTCGATCACGTTGGTCGCATCGAACCTCCCGCCGAGGCCGACTTCGACCACACAGGCGTTGGCAGGCGTGCGCGCAAAGGCAAGGAACGCCGCAGCGATGGTCACTTCGAAGAAGCTGGGGTTCAGGCCATCACCAAGGTCGAGCACTTCGGCCAGCAAGGCGGCCAGCGCCTCGTCCGAGATCAGCTCGCCCGCGATGCGGATACGCTCGTTGTAGCGCACCAGGTGCGGGCTGGTGGTGGCATGGACGGTGTAGCCCTGCGCCTCCAGCATCGCGCGCAGGAATGCGCAGGTCGATCCCTTGCCGTTGGTCCCGGCGACATGGAACACCGGTGGCAACGCTAGGTGCGGATCGTCGATGCGTGCGAGCAGTGCGCGGATGGTCTCCAGCCCCAACCGCCCGTGCGGCACGCTGAGCGCCGCCAGCCGGTCGAGCTGCGCCTGGACCGCCGTATCGTCGGACCGCGCGAAGTCCTTCAAGGGTGTGCCCTCAGGCGGCCTTGGCCGGGCTCAGGTAATCGAGCAGGGTCGCCAGCTGTTCCTTCAGCTCGGCGCGAGGGACGACCATGTCGACCATGCCGTGCTTCAGCAGGTATTCGGCGCGCTGGAAGCCTTCGGGCAACTGCTCGCGGATCGTGTCCTGGATCACGCGTTGCCCGGCGAACCCGATCAGCGCTCCCGGTTCGGCGACGTGGATGTCGCCCAGCATGGCGTAACTGGCCGTGACCCCGCCGGTGGTCGGGTCGGTCAGCACGACGATGTAGGGCAGGCCCGCTTCCTTCAGCCGCCGGGTCATCACCGTGGCCTTGGGCATCTGCATCAGGCTGAGGATGCCTTCCTGCATCCGCGCGCCGCCCGCCGCAGTGACGACGATGTAGCCGCATTTGCGGGTAAGCGCCCGCTCGGCACCGGCGCAGAACGCGGTGCCCACCGCCATTCCCATGCTGCCGCCCATGAAGCCGAAGTCCTGCACACCGACGACAGCTGGGCGCCCCTCGATCGCGCCCGACCCGACGCTGAACGCATCGGCATGCGGGCTCTTCGCGCGCGCCTGCTTCAGCCGGTCGGTGTATTTCTTGGTGTCGCGGAACTTGAGCGGGTCTTCCTTGACTTGCGGTTGCTCGAGCAGGTCGAAACCGGGGTCTAGCAGCTGCGCCAGCCGGGTGTCGGCATCGATCCGTCCGTGATGGCCGCAGCGCGGACAGACCGAGAGGTTCTCCTCGAACTCCTTGACGAACAGCATCTCCTGGCAGCTCGGGCATTTGATCCACAGGTTGTCGGGCGTTTCGCGCTTGGCGACGAAGGGGAGCGAATTGCGGACGCGGTTGAGCCAGCTCATGTGGTCTCCTTCTCGGCGGAATGAACCGCTTCGGCAAGCGATGCGGTCAGCGCGCGAATGTGTTCGGGGGCATGGATACCATGCTTTTCGACAAGTTCGACCAGCGCCGAACCAACTACGACGCCATCGGCAACGCGCGCGATTTGAGCAGCTTGTTCGGGGGTCCTCACACCAAATCCAACGGCGACGGGGATATTGGTGGCGCGCTTGATGCGGGTGACGTTGTCGCGGATCGATTCGATCGCGGCCTGTTGCATCCCGGTAATCCCGGCGACCGCGACGTAATAGAGGAAGCCGCTCGATCCTTCGAGCACGGCGGGCAGGCGCGCATCGTCGGTGGTCGGCGTGGCCAAACGGATTAGGTCGAGGCCTTGTGTGCGCAGCGCGGGGCCGAGCGCATCGTCCTCCTCGGGCGGAATATCGACGCAGATCACTCCGTCGACGCCGCAACCCTTGGCCTCGGCGGCGAACCATTCGGGGCCGCGCCGCACCATCGGGTTGGCATAGCCCATCAGCACCAGCGGCACGCTCGGGTGCCGTTCGCGGAATTCGTTGGCGACCAGCAGCACGTCGCGGGTAGTCGTGCCCGCTCCCAGGCTGCGCAGGTTGGCCTTCTGGATCGCCGGGCCGTCGGCCATCGGATCGGTGAACGGCATTCCCAGCTCGATCACGTCCGCGCCGCCATCGACCAGAGCATCGAGGTTGGCGGCAGTGTCGCCGTCTCCTGCAGTGAGGAAGCAGACGAGGGCGGGACGCCCCTTTGCGAATGCGGAGGAGAGGCGGGTCATTCCCCAGCCTTTCTCAATCCTGCGCCAATCCCCACGAGAACGGCAATCGCCAGCGCATAAGGTGCAATCGCGGGAGCCGCGATTTCGCGTTCCAGCGCGACAAACAGAAGGGCCGACAGGATGAAGCCGATCGGCAACCCGATCAAAGCGAATACGAGCGCACGTCCGGGAGAAAAGGTCACATCTCCACTCCCAGCGCATCGGCGACGGTGAAGATGTCCTTGTCGCCGCGCCCGCACAGGTTGGCGAGGATGATCTGGTCCTTGTCCATCGTCGGGGCGACCTTGGCGACCGCTGCAATGGCGTGGCTCGGTTCGAGCGCGGGGATGATCCCTTCGGTGCGGCAAAGCAGCTGGAACGCTTCGAGCGCTTCGGTGTCGGTCACTGCGGTATAGTTGACGCGGCCGGTTTCCTTGAGCCACGCGTGCTCGGGGCCGATGCCGGGGTAGTCGAGCCCCGCGCTGATCGAGTGCGCTTCGGCGATCTGCCCGTCTTCGTCCTGCAGCAGGTAGGTCTTGTTACCGTGGAGCACGCCGGGGAACCCGCCCGCAAGGCTCGCTGCGTGCTGCTTGTCGAGCCCGTGGCCCGCCGCCTCGACGCCGAGCATTTTCACGGTCGGGTCGTCGAGGAAGGGATGGAACAGGCCGATTGCGTTGCTGCCGCCGCCTATCGCCGCGACCAGCAGGTCGGGCAAGCGGCCGGTGCGGCCAAGCATCTGCTCGCGCGCTTCCTTGCCGATCACGCTCTGGAAATCGCGCACCAGCTCCGGGTAGGGGTGCGGTCCGGCGGCGGTGCCGATGATGTAGAACGTGTCCTCGACGTGCGCGACCCAGTGGCGCAGCGCCTCGTTCATCGCATCCTTCAGCGTCGCCGCGCCGCTGGTGACCGGGATCACCTCCGCGCCGAGCAGCTTCATGCGGAACACGTTGGGCGCTTGCCGCTCGACATCGGTCTTGCCCATGAAGATCGTGCACGGCAGCCCGAACCGCGCGCAAACGGTGGCGGTGGCGACGCCGTGCTGGCCAGCGCCGGTTTCGGCGATGATTTTGGTCTTGCCCATCCGCATCGCCAGCAGGATCTGGCCGATGCAGTTGTTGATCTTGTGCGCTCCAGTGTGGTTGAGCTCGTCGCGCTTGAACCAGACTTGCGCTCCGCCCAATTCCTCGGTCAGGCGCGGCGCGAAATAGAGCGGGCTGGGGCGGCCGACGTAGTGCTCCAGCAAATCCTCGAATTCGGCGTGGAACGACGGGTCGGTCTTGGCCGCATTGTAATGCCTTTCCAGATCGAGGATCAGCGGCATCAGCGTCTCGGCGACGTAGCGGCCGCCGAAATCGCCGAAATGCCCACGCTCGTCGGGCTGGGTGCGGAAGGAATTGGGCGTGTTCATGCTTCGCGCGCCGCTTTGCAGAAGGCAGCGATCTTGTCCACGTCCTTCACGCCGGGTGCGCTTTCGAGCCCGGAGGATGCATCGACGAGCGGCGCGCCGGTCATCCGGATCGCCTTGGCGACATTGTCGGGGGTCAGGCCGCCCGCCAAGCCCCACGGGATGCGGTGTTCATGCCCGGCAAGCAGGTTCCAGTCGAGCGGATAGCCGTTGCCACCTGGTAGCTTCTTCGCCGGAGCATCGTATAGCACCCGGTCGATCTTGCCCTCGAAATCGCCGATATCGACCAGCGACTGCCTGTCGCGCAGGCCCCACGCCTTCCACACCTCGTAATGCGTCCTGTCCCTGACCAGACCGACCCATTGCGAAGATTCGTTGCCGTGGAACTGGACCACGTCGGGCTGCACCGTGTCGAGCGCCTGGCCGGTGGGGATCACGTCCATATTGACCAGCAGCAGCACGACCTTGACCTCTGCCGGTACGCGGCGGCGCAGTTTGGCGGCATCTTCGAGGCTGACATGGCGGGGGCTTGGCTCGAAATGGACGAGCCCGACGTGCGTCGCGCCCGCGTCTACTGCGGCATCGATCGCTTCGGGCGTCTTGAGCCCGCAAATCTTGATCATGGTTTCAGACATGGCGCCCCCATACCTTACACCAATGATTTGGCCAGCACTGCCATGAAATAGGGCGGATCGAGCGGGACGGGGAAATCGCGCCGTTCGCCGGTTCGTTGATAGCCGCGCCGCAGGTAATATTCGATCAGCTCGGTGCGCTGTTCCAGCACGGTCATTTCCATCGTCGTGCAGCCGAAAGTCGAGCGTGCGTATTCCTCGGCAGCAGCGATCAGCTGGCGGCCGAGCCCGCCTGCCTGGCGCAGCGGCTCGATGCACAGCAGGCCAAGATAGGCGACCTCGGCGCTTCGCCGCACGACATTGACCGAACCAATTGGCACGCCGTCCTCTTCGGCCATCAGCAAGACCTGTTCCGGGTCGCTGACGATTGCTTCCAGCTCTGCGCGGTCGGTGCGGGTATCATCGAGCAGGTCGGCCTCGTGGGTCCATCCCTGGCGCGCTGTATCACCGCGATAGGCTCGCTCGATCACCGGGTGGAGCGCGGACAGGTCGTCAATAGTGGCGGGCCGGAAGGTAACGGACATCGGCAGGCAAGCTCGGTCTAGAGCGTGGATTCGATTGCCCGGGCAGCGGCAGCCGGATCGTCCGCGCGGCTGATCGGGCGACCGACCACCAGCACGCTCGCCCCGTCGTCGCGCGCCTTTCGCGGGGTGACAACGCGCTTCTGGTCGCCGCTGGCATGCTCGGGCAGTCGCAAGCCGGGAACCACGAAGAACCCGTTCTTCCACTGCTTGTGGACCGCTTTCACTTCGTGGCCCGAGCAGACGATCCCGTCGAGCCCCGCCTTCTCGGCCAATTCCGCAAGCCGCATGACCTGGTCGTGAGCAGAGCCGGAAACCCCGGTCTGGGCAAGATCGCGCTCGTCGAGGCTGGTGAGCATGGAAACGCCGACGACCTTGCAGCTATCGCCCACGACGGCCTTGGCATCTTCCATCATCGCCCGCCCGCCGCTGGCGTGGATCGTCACGATAGCCGGTTCGAGCACGTGGATCGCCTGCATCGCTCCGGCGACGGTGTTGGGAATGTCGTGGAGTTTAAGGTCGAGGAAGATCGGCAAGCCCAGCTGTGCGATCTCGCGCACCCCATGGTGCCCATGCGCGCAAAAGAACTCGAGGCCGAGCTTGACCCCGCCGACATGCGCCTTGACCTTCTGGGCCAACGCCTTCGCGGCGTCGAGCTGGTGGACGTCGAGGGCAAGATAGACCGGATTGCTCATCAGGGAAGCTCGTTCCCCGATGACGGCTTGTCGACTGTCGCTTTCGGCGGTTCGCTGCGTTCGATCGGGGGCGTGGCGGCGCGCACTGCATTCGAGCGGGCAGCGCTTTCAAGTGCGCCGATGCGGCGGCCCAGGCGCCATTTGACCCCGCGATGCAGCAGCCACATCGGGACCAGGCCAAGCAGGAACGAGATGATGACGAGGACGGGAACCTTGGTTTCCAGCACCAGGTTGGACCAGATCTGCACTTCGACAGGCTTCCAGTTGAAGTAGCTGAAAGCCAACAGCAGGACGGCCAGGACGGTCCAGACGATGGTGCGTACGATCTGCATCTCGGTTCCCGGTGTTGTTGTCGTTCGTGCAGTCTCTAGGGCGATGCGTAGTGGAAGGGAAGGGCGGCGCTAGTCCGCGAACACCCGGTCGAAAATGGTGTCGACTTCCTTGAAGTGGTAATCGAGGTCGAACTTCTCCTCGAGCTCGGTCGGGGAGAGCGCGGCGGTGACTTCGGGATCGGCCTTGAGAAGGTCGAGCAGCGACAGCGCGCCGTCCGATTCCCATACCTTCATCGCGTTGCGCTGGACCAGACGGTAGGCGTCCTCGCGGCTCACGCCCGCCTGTGTCAGCGCCAGCAGCACGCGCTGCGAGTGGACCAGCCCGCCCATACGGTCGAGGTTCTTCTGCATCCGTTCGGGATAGACCAGCAGCTTGTCGATCACGCCGGTGAGGCGCGCGAGAGCGAAGTCGAGCGTGATCGTCGCGTCGGGCCCGATGAACCGCTCGACCGAAGAGTGCGAGATGTCCCGCTCGTGCCACAGGGCCACGTTTTCCAGCGCGGGCAGGGCATAGGCGCGGATCATCCGGGCCTGTCCAGTCAGGTTTTCGGTCAGGATCGGGTTGCGCTTGTGCGGCATCGCGCTCGAACCCTTCTGGCCGGGGGAGAAGTATTCCTCCGCTTCGAGCACTTCGGTGCGCTGCAGGTGGCGGATTTCGACGGCGACGCGCTCGATCGACCCTGCGATCACTGCCAGCGTGGCGAAGAACATCGCGTGGCGATCGCGCGGGATCACCTGCGTCGATACCGGCTCGATTGCCAGCCCGAGCCGTTCGGCTACATGTGCCTCCACCTGCGGATTGACGTTGGCAAAAGTGCCAACTGCTCCGCTGATCGCGCATGTGGCGATTTCAGCGCGCGCATTGATGAGGCGCTGGCGGCAACGGGCGAACTCGGCATAGGCCTGCGCCAGCTTGAGGCCGAAAGTCACCGGTTCGGCGTGGATGCCGTGGCTTCGGCCGATTGTGGGAGTGTACTTGTGCTCTTCCGCACGGCGTTTGATCGCGGCCAGCAGCAGGTCGAGGTCTTCGAGCAGAATATCGCTCGCGCGGGCCAGCTGGACCGCCAGCGTCGTGTCGAGCACGTCGCTGCTGGTCATGCCCTGATGCATGAACCGCGCCTCGTCGCCGACCTGTTCGGCGACCCAGGTCAGGAACGCGATCACGTCGTGCTTGGTCACCGCTTCGATTGCATCGATCGCGGGAACGTCGATCTTCGGGTCGGTTGCCCACCAGTCCCACAGCGCCTTGGCGGCGCTTTCCGGCACCACCCCAAGTTCGCCCAGCTTCTCGGTTGCGTGGGCTTCGATCTCGAACCAGATGCGAAAGCGAGCCTCGGGCTCCCAGATAGCGGACATTGCGGGGCGGGCGTAACGGGGGACCATGTTCGACTCCGGTCGGATCAAATTGATTTCGAGGCAGCGGCTAGGTGCGTGCGTTCGCTATGGCAAGCCCGGACATACCCGACTTTGCGAAGCGACCGCCCTGCGAAAGAGCCGCGCAACCCAAGGTGCGACGCATGGTTCTGATCGTAAAGCAAACTATCGCTTGGCGGGCGAACCAAGTTGTGGCTAAGTAATACTTCATAAGGGAGATGGCCCGATCACGCCGGGCGGCCCGCAACGCGATTGTATTGGGGCGCAATCATGAAATATCAGTACTACTTCCTGGCAGCGACTTCTGTTGCCTGCCTGTCCGCACCTGCCATTGCCGGCGACACGGTGATCTACGCTCCGCCGGCGAAGTGGGTCGCGCCGAAATCGCTCGACGATGCCGAGAAATCGGGTCCGGCGGTCGCTTTGCTCGACAAGCAAATCCATATGGAGGGAGGTACGGTTTCAACCTACCAGGATTCTGCGATCCGTTTGTCCACCCCGACAATGCTGACGCAGGCCGGGACGATCAAGGCGCAGTGGATGCCCGACAAGGGCGACCTGATCGTGCATCGGATCGAGTTGATCCGCGACGGGAAGACGATCGACCTGATCAAACAGGGCGCAAAGTTCGAAGTTCTCCGGCGCGAAAAGAACCTCGAGAAACGCGAAGTCGATGGCTCCCGCACTGCGACCCTGGTGGTTCCCGGCGCGCAGGTTGGGGACATCCTGCGGATCTCCTACACGATTACTCTGAAAGACCAGGCGCTCGGTCAGCAGATGCAGGCGTTCGATACGATGCCGACCAAGCCGCTGCCGCTTGAGACTGGATCGCTTTCCATTTCGTGGCCAACCGGCGAGCCGGTCAGGTGGGCGACCTTCCACGGGCCTGACGACCTCAAGACCGTGGACCGGAACGGAACCACAACTCTTACGATCGACCTGCCGTTGCCCAAGGTTCCCGACGGTGCACAGAATGCTCCGGTACGGTTCAACTTCCCGCCGATCGTTCAGGCGACGACGTTCGCCGACTGGAATGCTGTTTCGAAGAAGATGGCATCCGTGTTCGATTCCGCAGTCGGCTTCGGGCCGAACAGCCCGCTGAATGATCAGGTAAAGGCGATCAAGAGCCAGACCGACGATCCGCTGGCGCAGGCCGTACTTGCGACACGGCTGGTGCAGGACAAGATCAGCTATCTCCTCAACGGGATGAACGGGGGCAATTACATCCCGCAGAAACCGGATGAAACGTGGGAGCAACGCTACGGAGACTGCAAGGCAAAATCCGTGCTCCTGCTGTCTTTGCTCAAGGCCTTGGGGATCAAGGCGGAGCCATTCCTCGTGCTGAGCAACGGTGGCGATACCTTGCCCGACCTATTGCCGATGCCGGGCGATTTCGACCATGTGGTGGTGCACGCGACCATCGCCGGGAAGGAATACTGGCTCGATGGCACTACATCCGGCACGCGCCTGGCGAACATCGCGACGGTACCGAATTTTCGCTATGGCCTGCCTCTGCGGGAGGAAGGTGCGGACCTGATGGCGCTACCGAAGCGGCTTCCCGAAGCGCCGACCCAACAGGTCACGCTGACATACGACAGCAGCGCCGGGATCTATGTCCCGGTACTCTACAACCTGGATATCGCACTCAGCGGCCCGATCGCTGCGACATTGCGCACCGCGGCAGACCAACTGGAAGGCGATGCCCTGAGATCCGCTGTCATTTCGATTATCAAGCCGGTGATCGATGACAGCCAGCCGGTCAGCACCGCGATCACTTACGACGATGCATCGGGTATTGCGCACATTACCGCCAGCGGCATCCGCACCACGCCATGGAACCGCAACAACGAAGTGACCGAGATGCACCCTCCGGCGACGCCTGTGGCAGACATCTCGTTCGACGCCGACCGCGCGCGAGCTGAATGGAAGGATGTCCCCCTCTTGCTGACGGGGCCGACCTACCAGGGTTATGCATTTTCGATGCTCCTGCCCGACGGCGGCAAGGGATTTTCGACCTCCGGCAAGAAGTCGATCGACACTTCGATTGCCGGCATCGAAATCAAATCCGAAGCATCGCTGAGCGATGGAAAGTTCACGCTCGATCAGTCGGTTCGCGCTGCGGCCGACGAGCTTCCGGCTGCCGATATCCCGGCGGCAGCGCGCAGCGATGCGGCAATTTCGAACAACCTGCCAAAGCTGGAAGCCCCGGCCCAAACCTTGATGAACTGGGATTATGTCGGCGCGCGTCGCAAGCTGCTTGCTCCGATAGAGGCGGCCTACGCCAAACTGATTGCCAACGATTCATCCGCCGAGCCCTCCGAACAGGCCAATGACTACGAAAGTCGCGCCAGTTTTCGTTGGGGTACGGGAGACCTTGCAGGTGCCGAGAGTGATTACGACGTGGCGATCGAAAAGAGCGCATCCGTCGACCTCTACTACACCCGTGGCAGCCTGAAATGGGGGCGCGGAGACCTGCCCGGGGCGCTTGCGGACTATCGCGCGGGCGAATCGCTTGAGGGCAAGGGCAAGTCGTATTCGGCCCAAGTCATGTTGCTTGGACGAATGGGCAAGGGCGACGAGGCGCTGGCATTGGCGAAGGAGTACGCGAACCTGGCCAAGACGCCCGCCAATGCGCAAAACGTGGAAGCCGAAGCGTTGATGTGGGCGGGCCAGAGGACCGAAGGCCTTGCATTGATTCGAAAGGCTCTGACCCGTCGTCCGGGCGATCCGCAGCTGCTCAACAACCTGTGCTGGCAAGCGGGGATCTGGAACATGGTCGATGCCGAGATCATGGCGACGTGCAACACTGCGGTTGAGAAGTCGAACTGGGCCGCGCCCGAGCTCGACAGCCGCGCAATGGCCTATTTCCGCCAGGGCAAGCTTGCCGAGGCGAAGGCCGATTACGACGCAGCGCTCGAGGCGTCTCCGTGGATCTATGCCAGTCGGTTCATGCGCGGAGTGGTGCGCATCAAGATGGGCGACAAGGCGGGCGGCGAAAAGGACATCGCAGAGGTGCTACGGATGAATCCCGATTCGAAGGCGCGGTTCGCAGCATTCGGGATCGTGCCGGGCAAGTAGGCGCCAACGGGTGATCTTCGTCAGTCGAAGCCGGGCCATTCGAATTCGATTTCGACCGTACCGACCTCGCTGCCATTCTCGGTAAAGCTGCGCTCGGCGATCCGGCCACGGCCGCGACTGTCGATGATCACTACCGTCGAGCACCGCGTTCCATAGACCGGTCGGTTGATGAACGGTGGGGTATCTTGTGGTTCGAGCGCGATGTCCGACGGTTCGCGTGCGGCAATCCCGCCATCCGGCAGCTCTTCGCTGCGAAGCGCGGCAAACAGCGGATCAATTTCACTTGAGCCATGCTCGAGCCAGTCGCCGACCGCTACCTTGAGGGCCAGCGCCTTAGGCCACGGTTCGTCGAGCGAGCCGTTCGAGAGGCCATAGATACCCGCGGGCAGGGCCGTGTGCAGGGTGGCGGGGCGATTGGTGTGGAAGGACAAACCGCTAGCCGCTTCCGCGACAAACAGGCTGAACGGGTTGTAGCCCGCGAGGTCGCTTTCGTGGAGCGAGGCGGGGCCGTCGGCTTCTGCCAAAACACGGCGCACCATCTCCCCGCGCGAGGCCTTGTCCGGGTCTGGCAGTCCGAACCCGCGCAGGTTGGTGACAAGCGCGAACCGACCCGCTTCGCTCATGCCAAGCCATGTTCCGCCGCCGACGAGGTCGCGCCCGGCGATCACCTTCGGCGAATCTGCCCAGCGGGCTAGCGGCGCAGCTGCCCGGGCGTGGAATTCGTCGCGATTGCCGATCGCGACAAGCGGCCAGCGTTCGCTCGCGTGCCACGCCACTGCCGCAACGCACATTGCTAGATCAGACCCTTGGCGCGCAGGCTCGAATGACCATCGCGGCCGATGATCACGTGATCGTGGACGACGATGCCGAGCAAACGCCCCGCTTCGGAAATGCGTCGGGTGATCTGGATGTCGGCCCGGCTCGGCTCGGGATTTCCGCTCGGGTGGTTGTGGACCAGGATCATCGCGGTTGCGCCGATCTCGAGCGCTTTCTTGACCACTTCGCGTGGATGGATCGCCGCCTCGTCGATCGACCCGTCGCCGACGTGGTGATCAATGATTAGTCGATTGCGCGTGTCGAGGTAAAGCACCCGCACGCGCTCGACGGTGAGGTGCGCCATGTCGATCGTCAGGTAGTCGAGCAAGGCCTGCCAGCTGCCCAGCACCGGCTTGTCTTGCACTTCGCTGCGTGCGCTGCGGCGCGTGGCGAGCGCTACTGCCTTGAGCGCTGCCGCGGCGGTCTCGCCCACTCCGGGGACTTCCTGCAAGCTGCGTGGATCGGCGTTGAGCACTCCGGCAAGGCTTCCAAAGCGATCGAGCAGTGCCTTTGCGGCAGGCTTGGTGTCGCCGCGCGGGTTGGCCCCGAACAGGAGGTATTCGAGCAGTTCGTAATCGGCCAACGCATCGGCACCGCCGTCGATCAGTCGCCGCCGCAAGCGCGCGCGATGCCCTTCGCCACTATGCGCAGGCACTTTTTTCTTCGTAGGTTGAGTATCTTCAGCCTGCGGCAACCTTTGCCCCATCATCGCGTTGTCAGAGCATGCATTGCCTTTGCCGGGGCTTGCGCGCAAGTGGGGAGCAATGGCCGAAGGCGAGTTCGACAGCGGCGAAACGACCGACGACGTGCTGCCCCGCAGCCCGCGCGTGCTGGCTGTTCGCGTACTCATCGCGGTGGCAGTTCTCGTCGTGATTGCGTTCGCCGGAGCGTGGCTGGCCCGCGACCGCATCGCCAATCGTATCGTTGCCGGGCAGCTGGCGAAATACGACCTGCCGGCAACCTACAAGATCGATCACGTGGGGCCGGAGCGGCAGGTCCTTAGCAATATCGTCGTCGGTAACCCGCAGCACCCCGACCTCACCATCGAGCGCGCCGTGGTAACCCTCGATTACGACTTCGGCGCGCCGACGCTTGGTAGCGTTCGGCTGGTCAGACCGCGCGTCTATGGGCGGTACCACGATGGCAAGCTGAGCTTCGGTTCGCTCGACACGGTGTTGAATGCACCGTCGAGCGGCCCACCGGGCCTGCCAAAACTCGACCTGTCTTTGGTCGATGCACGCGGCGTGATCGAATCGGATCATGGCCCGATCGGCTTCAAGGCAGAGGGTGCCGGCCCGCTCGACAGCGGTTTCAAGGGGATCCTCGCGGTCATTGCTCCCGAGCTTTCGATTGGTGGGTGCGAAGCTGATCGTGCGACGCTTTTCGGCAAAATCACTACCAACGGCGGCAAGCCCAACCTGACCGGACCCGTACGCCTTTCGAGGCTTGCTTGTCCGCAGCAGGGCGTTGTGCTCTCCAACGCCGCGGTGGCGCTCGATGCGGGTTCGAGCGCCGACCTTGCCACGATCGAAGGGACCGGCACGCTCGATACCGGCCAGGTCGCCATGAGCGGTGTCGCCGCGAACGGTGTGACCGGCACGGTCCACGGAGCCTGGGGCAAACAAGGGCTTACTTCCGACTATACGCTGGCGGCACGCGGGCTCACCTTGCCCCAAGCTCTTGCGGCAATCGTTACGTTCGACGGCACGATGCGGGCGGATCGGGGATTTACCAATGTCGACCTGCGGTCGTCGGTCGAGGGCAACGGTGTGCGTATGGGGGCGGGGCTCGATCACGCTCTCGGTTCCGGCCAGGAAGCCATGCGCGAGACGCTCCTGGGCCCGATGCTTGGGCAGGTCCGCGTAGCACTTGCGCGCGAAGGGCGTGCCAGCCGCCTGACCGCTGAATTAGCCGCGAGGCGCACAGGCAAGGTCGACAGCCTTGTCATTCCGCAAGCAAGCCTGCGCGGTGGCAGTGGAGCGACCTTGCTGTCTTTGTCGCAAGTCCAGCTGGCGCGAACCGACGGCGGCGCGCCGCACTTTTCCGGCAACGTGGCAACGGGCGGGGCGGGATTGCCGCGGATCACCGGCCGGATGGAACGCGCGGGGGGTGGCAGCGCAGTGTTGCGCCTGCATATGGCGAACTATTCGGTTGGCGACGGGCAACTTGCGGTGCCCGAACTGGTGATCGCCCAGGGGCGCGGCGGAAAGCTGGGGTTTGCCGGGAGGGCAATCGCCAGCGGGCCGTTACCCGGTGGATCGGCGCAAGCCCTCGCAGTTCCGATCGACGGAAGCTGGTCGCCCGGCGCCGGGCTGGCGATGTGGCGCAAATGCACCGCGGTTTCGTTTGAGCAGCTCCAATTCGCCTCGTTGTCGCTCGATCAGCACGCATTGCAACTCTGTCCGAAGGGCGGGCAGCCGATCTTGCGCAGCGCTGGAGGCGGCGTGGCGATGGCTGCGGAGATCCCCTCGCTCGATCTCTCGGGCACCTTGGCGGAAACGCCGATCCGCCTGACCGGCGGAGCGGTCGAAATCTCCTATCCCGGCACGATCGACGCGAGCGATATGGAGGTTGCGCTCGGTCCGCACGATGCGGTCAACGAATTCCGCATCGCCAACCTGTCCGCGAAATTCGGGGAAGAACTATCAGGGACTATCGCCGATAGCGATGTGCGATTGTCTGCAATTCCGCTCGACTTGCTCGGCGCGAAGGGGAGCTGGCGCTATGCCGACGGCGCGCTCAGCCTCACCGACGGCAGTTTCATCCTGCAGGACCGCGCCAAGGTCCAGCGGTTCGACCCGCTCGCCGGAACCGGCGGCACACTGACGCTGAAGGACAACGTGATCCATGCCGATGCCGTGCTGCGCGCGCCCAAGCCGCAACGCGAAGTGATGGCGGTGAACATCGTTCACAATCTTTCAAAGGGGACTGGGCACGCCGATCTCTCGGTACCCGGACTGGTGTTCGACAAGCAGCTCCAGCCCGACGAGCTCAGCTACCTGATGCTCGGCGTTATCGCCAATGCCAAGGGCACGGTGCAAGGCAGCGGAAGGATCGACTGGAATCCGAACCACGTGACCAGCTCGGGCCAGTTCTCGTCCGATGGGGTCGACTTTGCGGCCGCGTTCGGCCCAGTCTCTGGCGCTTCGGGCACGGTCGAGTTTAGCGACTTGTTGGGGATGACCACCGCGCCCGACCAGAAGCTGTACGTGAAATCGGTCAATCCCGGGATCGAGGTCAACGATGGGGTCGTCACTTACGCGATAAGCAATGGCGAGCTCCTCTCGGTGGCAGGCGCACGCTGGCCGTTCATGGGCGGATCGCTAGTCTTGCGTCCGACAAAGCTGAAACTGGGGATCAGCGAAGAACGCCACTATGTGTTCGAGATCACCGGGCTCGATGCCGCGAAGTTCGTCCAGCACTGGAACTTCCAGAACCTGGCGGCCACCGGAACCTTCGATGGCACGCTGCCGATCACCTTCGACCAGGACGGCAACGGCCGGATCGAAAGTGGGCTGCTGATCGCGCGCGCGCCGGGTGGCAACGTCTCTTACCTCGGCGACCTGACCTACAAGGACAAGGGCGCGATCGCAAATTTCGCGTTTAACGCGCTCAAGTCGCTCGACTACAAGCAGATGAGCATCGGGATGGATGGGCCGCTGACCGGCGAGATCGTCACCAAGGTGCGGTTCGACGGAGTCACGCAAGGGGCAGGGGCCAAACGCAATTTCGTCACCCGCCAGCTCGCCAAGCTGCCAATCCGCTTCAACGTCAATATCGCTGCGCCGTTTTACAAACTGATCGGATCGCTGCGATCGATGTACGATCCCACCGCCGTGCGCGATCCGCGCGATCTCGGGTTGCTCGATGCCAATGGCAAGCCGACGCAAGCGGTGGTCGATGTCAAGCCGGACAGCGCGTTGCCCGCCGAGCCGGCCCCGTCGCCGCAAGTCCCAACCGAACCGAAAAGCAAAACGGCGGTCGAACCGACCGTTCAGACTCACGAAAGCGAGAAAAAGCCATGATCGACGCCGAATTGACCCGTGCTGCGTCGCCTGCGAGAACTCCTTCCATGCAGGGGCAGCGATCCAAGTGGCGCACGATGCGGGGTGTAATGCTGGCGATGGCCGGATCGGCTGCGCTCGGCGGGTGCATTTCGGTGAATGCCCCTGAAAAGCCGATCGTGATCGAACTGAACATCAATATCCGGCAGGAAGTGATCTACCGGCTCGCGTCCGATGCGACGAACGCGATCGACAAGAACGAGGATATCTTCTGATGATTGCCAAGCTGACCAGGAATTTCGCGCTTGCTGCGACTGCCGCGATGGTGCTTGTCGCGACGCCTTCGTTCGCTCAGCGCGATCCCGCCTACGAAGCCGCGCGGACAAGTGGCCAGATTGGCGAGAAGACCGATGGCTATCTCGGGATCGTCGGCGCAAGCACCCCGGCGCTCGAACGAATCGTCAACGATATCAACATCAAGCGTCGCGCGCTCTATGCCAACCGGGCGCAGGCGGCCAATGCCACGCTAGAAGAATATGCGTTCACGGCGGGGTGCATCGCTATCCTCAAGACCGTTCCGGGTGAAAAATACCAGGCACCTGACGGTTCGTGGCAGACCCGCACCAGCGCTCCGCCGACGCGCGACAGCCGCTGCCCTTCCTGACCGCTTTCTCCCCCTGAAATCGGGCACCTGTTTGCACTGCAGCAGGGGCTGTTGACTTGCCACTTTGGCATCCCTAAGGACGGCCCGTCTCGGCCGGGAAGCCCCCGGCCGTAGGCGTATATCGGCAACCCTGCGCAAGGCGATCTACCTGTCGTGGCTAACGACCCCGAGAACGAACCCATGGGCGAAGACCCGCAGTTCGATTCGCTCGAGCAGCGGATCGCCGCGGCGCGCCAGTCCGAGGACGAGCGGGTTTCCAAGGAACACTTCGCGGTCAACGCGGTTCGCGGTAACGCGCTACAGGTCGCTTCGACGATGGTCGGATATCCGCTTGGCGGGATCATCGTCGGGTTCGCACTCGATAAAGTCTTCAACACCCTGCCGTGGATCACCATCACGATGATGTTCCTCGCGTTCGTGGGTGCCTGCATCAATGTCCTCCGCATCGGCAAGGGTGCGGACAACGACCGCGCCGAATAGGCGCGGGGCAGCAACAGGAAAGAGAAACCGTGGCCGCATCTGCCAAGATCGACCCTATGCACCAGTTCATGATCAACCCCGTTGTGGGTGATCACCTGGTCGCGTCTCCGTTCCAGTTCACCAATTCGGCGCTGTGGATGGGTCTCATCCTCGGCTGCATCCTGGTGTTCATGTGGGGCGGGATGAAGCGCGAGCTGGTTCCCGGCCGCTGGCAGGTGATGGTCGAAGGGTTCGTGGAATTCATTTCCGGCATGACGCTGTCGAGCATCGGGCCGGAAGGACGCAAGTTCACCCCGTGGATCTTCACGATCTTCACGTTCATCCTGTTTGCCAACTACCTCAGCCTGTTCCCGTCGGGCTTCATCCCGGGCGGCCACCCGTTTGCGGTAACCGCGCAATTCACGGTGACCGGGCTGATGGCGATCATCAGCTTCTCGATCGTGCTGATTGTCGGGTTCTGGCGCCACAAGCTGCACTTCTTCAGCCTGTTCGTGCCGCATGGCACGCCTAAGGTGATGGTCCCGCTGATCGCGATCATCGAATTCATCAGCTTCATGGTCCGCCCGTTCAGCCTTGCGCTGCGACTGTTCGTGGCGATGATCGCCGGACACATCCTGTTTGAGGTTTTCGGAAACTTCGTGGTCCAGGGGATCAATTCGGGCACGGTGACCGGCTACGTCATTGCCCTGATCTCGTTCGTTTTCGTGCTCGGCGTAAATGCGCTCGAGCTGCTGGTTTGCGCGATCCAGGCTTACGTCTTCGCGCTGCTCTCTTCGCTCTACATCAACGATGCGGTAAACCTGCATTGATGTCCTGATTATCAATTACGTATTTGAAACGGAGAATTTGAAATGGATCTCGCAGCTGCAAAAGTGATCGGCGCCGGCCTCGCGGCCATCGGCACCGGTGCCGCCGCCATCGGCGTCGGTTTCGTGTTCGGTTCGTTCCTGCAGGGCGCCCTGCGCAACCCGGGTGCGGCAGACGGCCAGCAGGGCCGCCTGTTCATCGGCTTCGCCGCGGCGGAGCTTCTTGGCCTGATCGCGTTCGCGGTCGCCATGATCATCCTCTACGCGGTCTGATCTGCACTGAAATTGCCCTGGCAAGGCGCGTAACCGCGCTGCGCCGGGGCGATTGCAGGCTGCTCAAGCACGAATTGGTCCAATGCCTCAACTGACCCAACTCCTCGTCGTCTATCAATCCCAGTGGTTCTGGCTGCTGGTGACGCTCGGGATCATCTACTTCGGTATCGCCAGGCGGATGGTGCCGCAGATCGAGAAGGTCGTGGAAGATCGCGATGCCAAGATCGCGGGCGACTTGGCTGCCGCCGAGAAGGCGCGCGCCGAGGCGGAGGACGTGCATGACAAGGCGCTCGCTGCCGAAGCGGAAGCGCACGCCGATGCCCGGACGATTGCGGCCGAGGCCAAGGCGAAGTCGCAGGCCGATGCCGAAAAGCGTGTCGCCAAGGCGGACGCTGCGATCAGCGAGAAGATCGCCGCAGCCGATGCCCGCATTGCCGAGGCTCGCTCCAAGGCGCTCGAAAGCATCGAGGCGGTTGCGGCCGAAGCGGCGCAGGATATCGTCGCCAAGGTGTCGGGTGCGAAGGTGACCGCTGCCAAGGCGGGGACTGCGGTGAAGGCAGTAATGACCAATGGTTGATTTCACGATCCTCTCCGCCGCTGCCGAAGCTGCTGCCGAACACGGTGGCGAGCACGCCGAGCCGACCGCGTTGATGCTCAACGCCGGTGGTTGGTGGGCGATGGCGGTCCTCGCGCTGATCGCGCTGATGATCTACCTCAAGGTGCCGCAGATCGTCGGCGCGATGCTCGACAAGAAGATCGAAGGTATTCGCCAGAACCTCGACGAAGCGGCGACGCTTCGCAAGGAAGCCGAAGCGCTCAAGGCCGAGTACGAGCAGAAGGTGAAGAACGCGGCGAAGCACGCTGAAGAGCTCAAGGCCGCTGCCGAGGAAGAAGCCAAGGCGATCGTCAAGAAGGCCAAGGACGACGCGACAGCGCTGGTCGCGCGTCACGAGAAGATGGCCGAAGAGAAGATCGCCGCAGCCGAACGCGCAGTCGTTGCCGAGCTGCGTGCCAAGGCAAGTTCAGCGGCTGCTGCAGCTGCCCGCCAGCTGATCGCCGAAGGGCATGGCGCGGACGCCGACGCGAAGCTGGTCGACAAGGCGATCGCCGACATTTGAAGCTGCGGTTTGCAGCCCGGTTAGGGTTCGAACACCACTTTCCCCACGATTTCGCCACCCGCCATCGCGGCGAATCCTTCGCGCCATTGTGCAAGCGGCAGGGTCCGGTCGATCGTTGGGTGGATCGCGCCTGAGCTGGCGAGACGAGTCACTTCGGCCTTGATCGCAGCACCACGCTCCGGGAAGCGCCGGGAGTATTCTCCCGCTCGCACGCCCACGACCGAAAACCCCTTGATCAGCGGGATGTTGGCGGCGATTTCCGGGATCCGCCCCGAGACGAACCCGATCACCAGCAACTTGCCGCCAAAGGCGACACATCGGGTGCTTTCGTCGAACACGTCGCCTCCGACCGGGTCGTAGACAAGGTCGCACAATGCGCCGCCGGTCAATTCGATGACCTGCTCGCGAAAGCGATCCCGATTGACGATCACTGCGTCGGGCGAAATCGCTTTGCGGATGCGCTCCACCTTGGCTTCGTCGTGGGTCGCAGCGATCACCCGCGCGCCCATCGCCCGGGCAAGATCGCACGCGGCGAGACCGACCCCGCCGCTGGCACCGTGAACAAGGACCCACTGTCCCGCCTTGAGGCCGCCGATTTCTACCAGCGCGGTGTAGGCCGTGCCGTAGGCTGCCCCAAGAGCCGCCCCTGCAGTAAAGTCCAGCCCGTCGGGAATCGGCCGGAGGGAGGAAGCGGCTACGCTTGAGAATTCGGCCATTGCCCCGGTCTTCGCTCCGCCGCAAACCCGGTCGCCAGGCGAAAAGCCGCAATCCGCGCCTGCCTCGACTACTTCTCCGGCCAGCTCCATTCCGGCGACAAACGGGAGATCGGGTTTGAATTGGTATTTGCCCTGCGTCATGAGCAGGTCGGGGAAATTGAGCGAGGCCGCACGCACCTGCACCAGCACTTCGCCGGGCTGTCGCTCAGGCACTGGCAATTCGGCAAGCCCTACGCCCGACAAATCGGACGACAGCTGCTCGACCACAAGGGCCTGCATGGTCCTCAGAAATTGTCCTTGGCAGAGCGGAGCGCGGCGAACGTCTCTGCCGGGGTTGCGCCGCCCCAACGCTGCTGCATTGCCGGATCGTCGGCCCGCAGGAACGGGTTGGTCGCCAGCTCGCGGCCCAGTTGGGCAGGGACGGTCGGCTCATCGTTCGCGCGCTTGGCAGCGATCTCCGCGACATAGGCCGCTAGTGCGGCGTTGTCGGGGTCTGCGTGGCTCGCGAATTTGGCGTTCGATGCGGTGTATTCGTGCGCGCAGTATAGCATTGTTTCGGGCGGTAGCGTCTTGATCCGCGAGAGGCTGCCCCAGAACTGTTGCGGCTCGCCTTCGAACATCCGCCCGCAGCCGAGTGCGAACACGCTGTCACCTACGAACGCCACGCCGTCGTCGGGCATGAAGAATGCGATGTGGCCGTTGGTGTGGCCCGACACGTCGATCACTTTCGCAACGTGATCGCCAAGGGCGACGGTATCGTCTGCTGTCAGTTCGCGATCGAGCGGAGCGATCTTGGTCACTTCGGCGGGGCCGGAGATCGCGCAGCCGGTCGCGGCCTTGATCGCTTCGTTGCCCCCGGCGTGGTCGGGGTGCCAATGGGTGTTCCAGATCTGGGTGATCTTCCACCCCTTCGCTTCGGCCTGCTTGAGATATTCGGCGGCATCCGGCGTATCGATGCAGGTCGTCTCGCCCGAAGCGGTGTCGTGGACGAGATAGCCGTAGTTGTCGGACAGGCACGGGAACTGGTGAATTTCGAGCATGGAGTTGGCGGCTTCCTATCGCTTGGCTGCTTCAGCTTCCCATGCCTACCGCCGATGCACGACATAGAAAAGGCCCGCCTGCTCGGGTGAGCGGGCGGGCCTTTCGTATTGCCTTGCGGCAAGAGGGGAGGGTTACTCGCCCTTCTGCTTGAGCGCTTCGCCGAGGATGTCGCCGAGCGAGGCACCCGAATCGGACGAACCGAACTGGGCCACTGCTTCCTTCTCTTCGGCGATCTGGCGCGCCTTGACCGAGAAGTTCGGCTTCTTGGAGCGGTCGAATCCGGTGACCATCGCATCGAGCTTCTGGCCGGTCTGGAAGCGATCCGGACGCTGCTCGTCGCGGTCGCGACCGAGGTCGCTGCGCTTGATGAAACCGGTCGCGCCGTCTTCGCCAACCTGCACTTCGAGGCCGCCATCGCGGACTTCGAGGACGGTCACAGTGACGACTTCGCCGCGCTTGAGCGATCCGGTGGCACCGGCTTCGGTCGGCGCACCCTTCTCGAGCTGCTTCATGCCGAGGCTGATGCGCTCCTTGTCGATGTCGACGTCGAGCACGATCGCTTCGACCTCTTCACCCTTGCGGTGCAGCGCCAGCGCGTCTTCGCCCGAAATGCCCCACGCGATGTCGGACATATGAACCATGCCGTCGACGTCGCCCGGAAGGCCGATGAACAGGCCGAACTCGGTTGCGTTCTTGACTTCGCCGGTGACCTTCGAGCCGACCGGGTGCAGGTCTGCGAACTCTTCCCACGGGTTGCGCTGGGCCTGCTTGAGGCCGAGCGAGATGCGACGCTTGTCGGCATCGACTTCGAGCACCATCACTTCGACTTCCTGCGAAGTGCTGACGATCTTGCCCGGGTGGACGTTCTTCTTGGTCCAGCTCATTTCGGAAACGTGGACCAGGCCTTCGATGCCCGGTTCGATTTCCACGAACGCGCCGTACTCGGTAATGTTGGTCACGGTACCGGTCAGCTTCATGCCCACCGGATACTTCGCGCCCACGCCATCCCATGGATCGCTTTCGAGCTGCTTCATGCCCAGGCTGATACGCTGGGTGTCGGAGTTGATGCGGACGATCTGCACGGTCACGGTGTCACCGATATTGATCACTTCGCTGGGGTGGTTGACCCGCTTGTAGCTCATGTCGGTTACGTGGAGCAGGCCGTCGATACCGCCGAGGTCCACGAACGCGCCGTAGTCGGTGATGTTCTTGACGACGCCGTCGATCACCTGGCCTTCGGCGAGGTCGCTGATCAGCTCGCTGCGCTGTTCGGCGCGTGTTTCTTCGAGCACCGCGCGGCGCGAGACGACGATGTTGCCGCGGCGACGATCCATTTTCAGGATCTGGAACGGCTGCGGCATATCCATCAGCGGGGTCACGTCGCGCACCGGGCGGATGTCGACTTGCGAGCCGGGCAGGAAGGCCACGGCACCGTCGAGGTCGACGGTGAATCCGCCCTTGACGCGGCCGAAGATGCGGCCGTCGACGCGCTTGCCTTCGCCGAACTCGCTTTCCAGCTTGTCCCACGCGGCCTCGCGGCGGGCGCGGTCACGGCTGAGCATCGCTTCGCCGTCGGCGTTCTCGACGCGGTCGACGAACACTTCGACTTCCGAACCGACCTCGAGGCCGTGTTCATCGTCGTTGCGCGCAAATTCCTTGAGGTTGACGCGGCCTTCGCTCTTCAGGCCAACGTCGATCACGGCCATGCCGTTTTCGATTGCAGTCACGGTGCCTTTGACGACGCGGCCTTCGAAGCCGTCTTCGCCGGCGCCGCCGAGCTGTTCGTTGAGCAGCGCCTCGAAATCGGCGCGCGTGGGATTGGCAGTAGAAGCCATCTGTTTTCAGTCCTGTACGTTCGTTTTGCTACCGGCCACCGGTTTTTCCGGGGTCTTTACCCGTCTCCCGCACGATTGCGGGGCCAACGGGGCAAGAGGGCCGAGGCCGCGTGGTGCCGATTGCCGCCACACGGGTTCTTTCAATCCGGGGATTTCGAGAACGGCGCGCGCCTAGGTGAAACGGGTCCAAAAGGCAAGCGATTTAGGGGCTGGGATCGGCTGTTGCAGATTGGTGGAGTGGGGAAGCGCGGCGGGCAAATCTCCGCTGCGCTTCCCCTCAGGCCGTTGCGGTCTGGCCTACTGCGCGTCGTAGCCGGTGCGTGAAGTATCGGTTCCGCAGGCATCAAACCGCGTCTGCAGCTTGGATGGTGCCGAGTTCGGGTCCGCCAACGCGTCGCGCCATGTGTCCCAGGTTTCGCCGAACTTCGCCGTGTTTTCGGTGACGCCGATCCACCAGAAGGTCGTCAGGTCCTGGGCCTGAATCGGTGTCAGGATCGTGGCATGGTAGCCGTAAGGCTTGGCCCATGCGTTGAAGTCCTTCACGATTTCCATGTACTTGCCCATCGTGCAACCGTCTTTCAGCTTAGTGCTGATCACGTCCCAGTGTTCTGCATGGGCCGGAGTGGCAATTGCGCCGAACATCACGGCGGCCAACAAAGTCTTCTTCATGCGTTCTCTCCCGTAAACGACGGGAAACCACGCGACGTGCAGGTTGCCGCTGTGGCTTACCGTCCGTGGACGACCACAAGCGACCCGATGCGACCATGTTGTGAATGCGGGTTAATTGCGCCTTGCTGTGCGAACAAGCAAGGCAATTGCATGATCGTTGCTGTGCTTTTCAGGCTACTGCCTGGCCGAAACGGCGTTTTCGACGGCCCTGATTGCGGCCGCGATCGCTGAATCCCGGTCGAGCGACGAAGTATCGATTACCAGCGCATCGGGGGCTGCGCGCAGCGGGGCATCGGTCCGCGTGATGTCGCGCTCGTCACGGGCTGCGATGTCGGCCTCGATCTCGCGCAGCTCGAGGTCGAGTTCGCGGCCCTGCATCTCGAGCCACCGACGCTCTGCGCGCGCCTGGATGCTGGCGGTGACAAACAGCTTCGCGTCAGCGTTGGGCGCGATCACCGTCCCGATATCGCGGCCGTCGAGTACTGCACCGCCGGGCTGGCTTGCGAAGTCGCGTTGGCGATCGAGCAGCGCCTGCCGCACGACGGAATGGATCGAAACCCGGCTTGCAAGTCCGCCGGTCGCCTCGCTGCGTAGTTCAGGGTCCCCGAGCAGATCATCAGCAAAGTCGCACGCGGCAAGTGCGTCGTCCGGGCTATCAGGATCGCCGCCGTTCAATTCTACCTGCCGCCCGACCGCGCGATAGAGCAGCCCGGTATCGAGGTGAGGCAAACCAAAGTGGGCGGCCAATGCCTTTGCGATCGTTCCCTTGCCCGATGCAGTCGGTCCATCGACAGCAATGATCATCGCTCGCTCCTGCGCTCACGGACGGCCTTGGTGATCCCCCAGAGCGCAATTGCCGCCCAGAAGCCTTCGAGCACCAGGCTCGGCCAGTTGGTGTGGACCAGCAGCGAAACCGTCAGCAGCGCCGCGCCGGTCAGGTTGGTGCCATGCAGCACGAACGGGTTAGGCGCATTGTTCCATGTCAAATAGGCATAGGCCCCGATGATGCAGGCCATTCCGGCGAATCCGACGAGCGTCGCCCAGTCGCTCACGCCATCGCCTCGGCCAGCAGCACTTCGAATGCGGGGAAGCTGGTTGCAATCGGCCGGGTGTCGTCGACTTCCACCCCGTCCTTGGAGGCGAGCCCTGCCACCGCCATGCTCATGGCGATGCGGTGGTCGAGATGGGTCGTAATCGGGCCACCGCCGTAAAGCGGATCGCCGCCGGTGCCATCGACGACGAGACCGTCCTCGGTCTCCTCTACCCGCGCTCCCGCGGCGGCGAGAGCGGCGGCCATTGCGGCCAGGCGGTCGCTTTCCTTTACCCGCAGTTCCTCCAGCCCGCGCGTCACCGTACGCCCTTGCGCGAGCGCGGCTGCGACGAACAGCACAGGGAATTCGTCGATCATGCTCGGGGCAGTCTCCGGGTCGACTTCGACACCGCTCAACGGTGCGTGGCGCACACGCAAGTCTGCGACAGGCTCGCCGCCGACTTCGCGCGGGTCCAGCTCATCGATGCTCGCGCCCATCTGGCGCAGTACTTCGACGAGACCCGCACGGGTGGGATTGAGCCCGACGTTCTCGATCACGAGGTCGCTGTCCGGGACGATACTCGCCGCGACCAAGAAGAAGGCCGCCGAACTCGGATCGCCGGGCACTTCGATCTGTTGCGGCTGCAGTTCCGCTTCGCCGTGGATGCGGATCACGCGCTCTCCGCCTTCTTGGGCGATGTCGAGCGTCGCGCCGAAGCCGCGCAGCATCCGTTCGGAATGATCGCGGGTCGGAACCGGCTCGATCACGCTAGTGATCCCCGGCGTGTTAAGCCCGGCGAGCAATACCGCGCTTTTCACTTGCGCGCTGGCGACGGGCAAGCGGTAGGCGATCGGCACGGCGGGGCTGGCACCCGTCATCATC
The DNA here is from genome assembly GCF_002269345.1 of Tsuneonella mangrovi. Taxonomy (NCBI): domain Bacteria; kingdom Pseudomonadati; phylum Pseudomonadota; class Alphaproteobacteria; order Sphingomonadales; family Erythrobacteraceae; genus Tsuneonella; species Tsuneonella mangrovi. The sequence continues at coordinate 553,951 of NZ_CP022889.1, read as the reverse complement.
AACGGCAATGTGCCGCCGGGCGAAGGAGTGAAGTTTGCGCCCATCAGACCGAGCGGGTCGATTACGCGGCCCATCGGTCGCTTCGACAAGCTGGCATCGCCGGTGAACGCAGCGGTGATGCCGTGGCTGGCGACGAGGCCCATCAGCAAGCGCGTCGAGGTGCCCGAATTGCCCATGTCGAGCGCAGTTTCGGGCTGGAGCAATCCGCCCACGCCGACCCCGCGAATGCGCCATTCGTCGCCGACCTTCTCGACCTGTGCGCCCATTGCGCGCATCGCCGCGGCGGTGGCCAATACGTCTTCACCCTCGAGCAGGCCCGTGACGCGGGTCTCGCCCACTGCCAGTGCGCCGAGCATCACCGCGCGGTGGCTGATCGACTTGTCGCCCGGCACGCGCAGGCGTCCGGTCAGCGGGCCGGTGGCGGAAAATCGGCGCGGAGTGGGGTGGGCGGTCAAGTTAGCTCCGGAATAAATGCAGGCGATGCGCGCGGCTCTTTGACAGCGCCCATGCCCTGTGGCAAGGCGCGCGCGCTCTTGACAGCGCTCTTGATTCAAGGGTCATGCGCACCCATCAAGCACAGCACAGTTTCACGCTCCGCGCGCTCGCGTGTCGGGGCCAAGCCAAGGACAGACAATGGTCAAACCAGAATGGGGCACCAAGCGTACGTGCGCCAAATGCGGGGAACGCTTCTACGACCTCGGCAAGGACGAGCCGGTTACCTGCATCGAATGCGGTGAGGAATGGTATCCCGAGCCGGTTCTGAAGTCGAAGCAGCCGATCCCGTTCGAAGAGGACGAGAAGAAGAAGGACAAGGACGCCGACAGCGACCTCGCCGACGACGATCTGGAGAACATCGACGACGACGACGATTCGCCGGACAATGACGTCGACCTGGGTGGTGATGACGATCTCGGCGTGCAGACCTCGTCGGATGACGACGACGACGACCACTGATTAACCCTTGCATTGGCAGGGCGCGGCCAATAAAGGGCGCGTCCTGCCGCAAGGTAGCCCGGTTTCGGCCGGTACATGAATGGCTCGGGGCCTTAGCTCAGCTGGGAGAGCGCCTGCATGGCATGCAGGAGGTCAGCGGTTCGATCCCGCTAGGCTCCACCATTCGTTTGGGATAAAAGTCGATCCAACCGATCGCACGCTGGCCGACGAGGTTTCGTCCGCCGGCGTTTTTGGCATTTGACGCGGCCCACCAGCTGCGAGTGGAGTGAACGAGCGCATGTTCGACAATCTGTCCGATCGCCTCGGCAACGTGTTCGACCGCCTGCGCGGTCGCGGTTCGCTCAACGAAACCGAAGTGCGCGAAGCGATGCGCGAGATCCGCGTGGCGCTGCTTGAGGCGGATGTCGCGCTGCCGGTTGCGCGTCGGTTCATCGATGCGGTTACCGAAAAGGCCGTGGGGCAGGACGTGTTGCGCTCGGTCACGCCGGGACAGCAGGTCGTCAAGATCGTCCACGATGAGCTGGTCGAGATGCTCGGCGGTGAGGAACACCAGGGCCTGCTGCTCGAAGCCAAGCCGCCGGTCGTGGTGATGATGGTTGGCCTGCAGGGTTCGGGCAAAACCACCACCACTGCCAAGCTCGCCAAGTATATTCGCGAGAAGCATGGCAAGAAGGCGCTGATGGCCTCGCTCGACGTGGCGCGGCCCGCTGCGCAGGAGCAGCTGGCAGTGCTCGGCGAGCAGGTCGAGGTCGCGACGCTGCCGATCGTACAGGGGCAACAGCCGGTCGATATCGCGCGCCGTGCGCTCGAATCCGCGAAGCTGCAGAACATCGACGTGCTGATGCTCGATACCGCAGGCCGCCTGCACGTCGACCAGGCGCTGATGGACGAAATGAAAGCGGTCGCCAGCGTTTCGGCCCCGACCGAAGTGCTGCTGGTAGTCGATTCGCTCACCGGGCAGGACGCGGTGAACGTCGCACAAAGCTTCAGCGGCGAAGTGCCGCTGACCGGCGTGGTGCTGACCCGCATGGACGGCGATGCGCGCGGCGGTGCGGCTTTGTCGATGCGTGCGGTCACCGGCAAGCCGATCAAGTTCGCGGGGACCGGCGAAAAGCTTGACGCGATCGAAGCATTCCACGCCAGCCGCGTGGCCGACCGCATCCTCGGCATGGGCGATGTCGTCAGCCTCGTCGAAAAGGCGGCGGCGACGGTCAAGCAGGAAGAGGCGGAACACCTCGCCAAGCGCATGGCGAAGGGCCAGTTCGACCTCAACGACCTGAGGATGCAGCTCAAGCAGATGCAGAACATGGGCGGGCTGGGGATGCTCGCCGGGATGCTACCGGGCATGAAGAAGGCCAAGGCGGCGATGGCGGCCGGCGGGGTGGATGACAAGGTGCTGGTTCACATGGACGCGATCATCGGTTCGATGACGCCCAAGGAACGCACGCGCCCCGAACTGATGAACGCCAAGCGCAAGCGCCGCGTGGCGGCCGGGTCCGGCACCGAAGTGCAAGACGTCAACAAGCTGCTCAAGATGCACCAGGAAATGGCGCGTGCGATGAAGCAGATCAAGAAGATGGGCGGGCTCAAGGGCCTTGCCGCGATGTTCGGCGCAGGTGGCGGCGATCTCGGCGGTATGGGCGGACCCGGAGGAATGGGCGGACTGGGCGGCGCGATGCCGCCGTCGCTCCCAGGCCTTGGTGGGGCGGGCGGGAACATCCCGCCGAACCTGCAGGATTTGATGAAAAAGAAGTGATTTTTAAGTAATTTGAACTGGAAAGGTAACACGTAATGGCAATTGCAATTCGTCTCTCGCGCGGTGGCGCGAAGAAGCGCCCCTACTACCGCATCGTCGTCGCTGACGCGCGCAGCCCGCGCGACGGCAAGTACCTCGAGCAGATCGGCACCTACAACCCGCTGCTCGCCAAGGGCGACGAGAACCGCGTGAAGCTCGACGGCGACCGTGCGAAGCACTGGCTCTCGGTCGGTGCACAGCCGAGCGACCGGGTCGCTCGCTTCCTCGATGCCGCCGGCATCCGCGAACGTGCCGCGCGCAACAACCCGAACAAGGGCGAACCGGGTGAAGCCGCCAAGGCGCGCGCCGAAGAGAAGGCCGAGAAGGCTGCTGAAGCCGCCGAAGCTGCCAAGGCTGCCGAAGAAGAAGCAGCGGCACCGGCGGAAGAGGCCGTGACCGAAGAGGCTCCGGCCGAGGAAGCTGCTGCCGAAGCCCCGGCTGAAGAAGCCGCTGCAGAAGAAGCGCCTGCAGAAGAAGCAGCCGCAGAGGAAGCGCCGGCTGAAGAGGCTGCCGCAGAGGAAGCTCCCGCCGAAGACGCCGGCGAGGAAAAGGCCGAGGGCTAAGCCTTGGCTGCGGACAAACCCGTCATGCTGGCCGCCGTCACCGGCGCGCACGGCGTGGCGGGCGAGGTCCGCCTGAAGCTGTTCGGGGAGGGCGCTGCGGCGCTCTCCCGCTATACCAGCTTCAACGATGGCGCACTGACGCTCAAGAAGGTTCGCGATGACGGCAAGGGCGGCGCAATCGCCCGTTTCGCCGAAGTCGCCAGCCGCAACGATGCCGAAGCGCTGCGCGGTACCCAACTGACCGTTCCACGCGGCGAAATGCCGCCGCTCGAACAGGGCGAGTATTACTACGCCGACTTGATCGGTTTGCCCGCCGTTTCGGATGCGGGCGATCCGCTGGGCGCGGTCGTCTCGGTGGAGAACTTCGGCGCGACCGACATTCTCGAAATCGAACGCCCTGACGGCAAGCGCTTCATGGTACCACTGACGGACGAAGCCGTGCCCGAATGGAATTCCGAACGGGTGGTGATCGTAGCAGGGTTCGTGGTGGCATGACTTTCGCCGCTACTATCCTCACGCTCTATCCGGAGATGTTTCCCGGGCCTCTGCGGCTATCGCTCGCCGGGCGGGCGCTTGAGGAGCAGCGCTGGTCGCTCGACACCATCCAGATCCGCGACTTCGCTACCGACAAGCACCATACCGTCGACGATACGCCTGCGGGCGGCGGGGTGGGGATGGTGCTCAAGGTTGATATCCTTGCTGCAGCAGTCGACCACGCGCTGCGCTGCCAACCCAAGTGCCCGGTACTGGCGATGACCCCGCGCGGCAAGCCGCTCGACCAGGCTCGTGTGCGCGAACTGGCGGCGGGCCCGGGGGTCACAATCCTGTGCGGGCGGTTCGAAGGATTCGACGAGCGAATCTTCGAGACACGGCCGGTCGAAGAGGTCAGCTTGGGCGATATCGTGCTGTCAGGCGGTGAACCGGCGGCGCTGACGCTTCTCGACGCTTGCATTCGCCTGCTTCCCGGCGTAATGGGCGCGCCGTCCAGCGGGGCCGAGGAATCCTTCGAGGAAGGCTTGCTCGAGTATCCGCACTATACCCGACCTGTCGAATGGGAAGGGCGCACGATCCCTGAAGTGCTGCGATCGGGGGATCATGCGAAGATTGCGGCGTGGCGGAAACACCGCGCCGAGGAAGATACACGGCTACGCAGGCCGGACCTTTGGGAGCGTTACGGTAACGCTCGGGGCCGACCTGCCTCTGGTGTGCAGCGAGAAACGAAGGAACCGGACCAGTGAACCTGATCCAGCAGCTCGAGGCCGAAGCCGTCGAGAGCCTCACCGAAGGGAAGGACATTCCCGAATTCCGCGCTGGCGACACCGTCCGCGTGGGCGTGCGCGTCGTCGAAGGCACCCGCACCCGTACCCAGAACTTCGAAGGCGTGTGCATCGCGCGCTCGAACCGGGGCATCAACAGCAATTTCACCGTCCGCAAGATGAGCTTCGGCGAAGGTGTGGAGCGCGTGTTCCCGCTCTATTCGCCGAACATCGAAAGCATCACCGTGGTCCGCCGCGGCGTGGTGCGCCGGGCGAAGCTCTACTACCTGCGCGGCCGCACCGGTAAGCGCGCCCGTATCGCCGAGCGTCGCGAGAACGCCTGACGCTGGCCGTCCAGCAGGTATTGCAATCACCGAAGAGGGGCGTCTCGGCAACCAGCCGGGGCGCCCCTTTCTTCATGGATCGATGAGCGGCACGCACACGGTGTTCGGCTACCCCTTTCCACTGGTGGCGAATTGGTTATGAAGGCGGCACGCGACGCTCAAGGGGAGCGCAATAGACAACTTCGGGGTTGCACCGACAATGACATTTCGATTCTGGTTCGCCACTGCGAGCCTGGCAGCTGTGGCTGCCGTTTCCACTACAACCGAGGCCCGGGAGATCACTGCGCCCATGACTGCACAATCAGACGCCGCACAGACGGGGCAACTGACGCTGGAGCGGGTCTTTGCCAGCCCGTCGCTCGACGGTGCGAGCCCGCGCGGGGTCAAGCTTTCGCCTGATGGCCGCTGGTTGACGCTGCTGCGCAACCGTAGCGACGATCGCGAGCGCTACGACCTGTGGGCCTACGATCGCGAAACCGGCAAATGGGCGATGCTCGTCGATTCCGAAAAGCTCGGGAGCGGGCGCGAGCTGTCCGAAGCGGAGAAGATGCAGCGCGAGCGCAAGCGCATCGGCGGGCTCAAGGGTATCGTTACATACGACTGGTCGAACGATTCCAAACACATCCTCGTGCCGATCGACGGCGATCTCTACCTCACGGGTATCGACGGCAGCGTGCAGCGGCTTACCGACAGCAGCGGCGATGAGCTGAACCCGGTGCTGAGCCCGGATGGGACGTACCTGTCCTACGTGAGCGACGGACACCTGTGGACCGGAACCGTCGGCGGCGCGCCAGCGAAGGCGATCACGCCGGATGAAACCTCCGACACGGTCCATTGGGGCGAAGCCGAATTCGTCGCCCAGGAAGAACTGGCACGCTACACCGGTTACTGGTGGTCGCCGCACGAGAAGCGGATTGCGGTCGAGCGCTTCGACGAAGCCCCGGTGGGCGTGGTCACGCGCGCTTCGATAGGTGCCGACGGCACGCGAACCTATGATCAACGATACCCGGCAGCGGGCACCCCGAACGTGATAGCGCAGCTGTTCGTGATGGACCCGGACGGCCAGAACCGCGTCGAGGTCGATCTCGGGCCTGACAAGGACATCTACCTTGCGCGGGTCGATTGGGCACCTGACGGCAAGACGCTCTACGTCCAGCGGCTAAACCGCTTGCAGACCCGGCTCGACATGCTCGCAATCGACCCGGCGACGGGCAAGAGCAGGGTGCTGTTCACCGAACAGGCCGCGCCGCACCACTGGATCAACCTGACCAACGACTACAAGTGGCTCAAGGACGGCAGCCTGATCTGGCGGTCCGAGCGCGACGGTTTTGGCCATCTCTACCACTTCGCCAAGGGCAAGTGGACCCAGCTAACCAAGGGCCCGTGGGTCGTTACTGGCCTCGATGGTGTAGACCAGAAATCCGGTACGGTGTTCTTCACGGGCACGAAGGACGATGTTCTCGCAGAGCAGGTTTATTCGCTTTCGCTTTCTCATCCCGGGGGAGAACCGAAGCGCCTGACCGACCTGAAATTTTCCAACGGCGCTTCGATGGACGATCAGGCGCGATCGCTGATCGTGACCCGCTCGAACCCCGACCAACCGCCGCAGAGCTACCTCGCCGATACGAGCGGCAAGCGGATCACCTGGATCGAGCAGAACGCGCTTGATGCCAGCCACCCATACGCGCCGTATCTCTCCGCGCATCATGAACCGACCTTCGGGACGTTCAAGACCGCAGACGGGGCGACGCTCTATTACAAGATGATCACCCCGAAGATGGAGCCGGGCAAACGCTATCCGGTGTTCTTCAGCCACTACGGTGGTCCGCACTCGCAAACAGTGAAGAAGAGCTGGGGTGGCACACTTCAGCAGGAGATCGTTGATCGCGGCTATATCTGGTTCGAGATAGACAACCGCGGCAGCTCGAACCGCGGGGTCGACTTCGAAAAGCCGATCTGGCGCGCGATGGGCGGGATCGAGGTGACCGACCAGAAAGCCGGCGCCGAATTCCTCAAGTCGCTTGACTATGTCGATCCCAAGCGGATCGCGATCTATGGCTGGTCGTATGGCGGCTACATGACGCTCAAGATGCTCGAGGCCGATCCGGGCTATTACGCAGCCGGTATCGCCGGCGCGCCGGTGACCAAGTGGGAACTCTACGACACCGCCTACACGGAGCGTTACATGGGCCTGCCGACCGCTGATGCCGATGCGGCTGCCTATGAAAAGTCCGATGCGATGGGCGACGCGACGAAGATCGCCGATCCCATGCTGTTGATCCATGGGATGAGCGACGACAATGTGGTGTTCGAGAACTCGAGCGCGTTGATTGCCAAGCTCCAGGCCAACGCGGTGCCGTTCGATATGATGCTCTACCCGGGATACACCCACAGGGTCGCCGGGCCGAAGATCAGCGTCCACGTGTGGGATACGATCTTTGACTTCCTCGAACGCAACGGGGTGCCGCCGGGTGGCAGGTAGCCCGCCGGGTTCTCCTGACAACGGCCATGTGCTCGGTCCCGGAGGGGCATGGGCCATGGCCGTGGGCGGGATGATCGGCGGAGGTATATTCTCGACGCTCGGGGTCGTCATTTCGGTTGCGGGCGAGTGGACCTGGGTCAGCTTCCTGCTCGGCGGGATCGTGGCGCTCGCCTCCGGCCATTCCTATTCCAAGTTGACTCGGCAGATCGGTCAATCGGGCGGTTCATATGCCTATTTGCGGGAAACGGGCTGGAAATGGGCCGCCCGGATCGTCGTCTGGGTGCTTGTGGCGGGATATACGCTGACCGTGTCGGTCTATGCGGTGACCTTTGGGTCCTATGCGGCCTACGCGCTCTCGATGCCTGCCTGGACGGCGAAACTGGCAGGGATCGCCGCAATCGTCATTCTTGCCGGCATCAATCTGATCGGGGCGGCGGAGGCGACCTTACTGGAAAAAGTCGCGGTGTGGGGCAAGCTGGCGATCCTGCTGTCTCTGGCGGGCATTGGACTGTGGCACTGGGCACCGGATCGCCTCGTACTTGCAGCCGGGCACCCGGTCGGCTTCGGTGAAGCGCTGATCGGGATGGGCGTGGTGTTCATGGCCTACGAAGGTTTCCAGCTCCTCAGCTACGATTACGAGGAAATGCGCGATGCGCCGCGCACGATTGCTGTCGCGATGCCGCTGGCAATCATCGTTACAACGCTGACTTACATCGTAGTTGCGCTCGGTGCCGGTATGCTCGCGGGGGCCGACGCAATCGTTGCACACAAGGAAGTGGCGCTGGCAGTCGCAGGGCGCGAGGCCCTCGGCATGATTGGTTTTATCGCTGTTTCGATTGCGGCCACTTTCTCCGCCGGTTCGGCGATCAATGCCACTGTTTTCGCGACTGCGCGGCTCGCCGAACAGGCCGCACAGGATGGCGAGATGCCCAGACTGTTCGCCAGCCGTGACGAGCGCGATGTGCCGTGGTTCGGGACGATCGTGATTTCCTCGCTCGCAATCGTGCTGGTGCTCGTGGGCGGGATCGAGGAGCTGGTCGAAGGCGGAAGCTTCGTTTTCCTGATCGTGTTCGCCCTGGTCAACTTCCTCGCCATTCGCCGCCATGCAGCTAGCAAATGGGTTGCGCTGGTTGGGTTGGTGGGGTCGGTCGGCGCTGCTGTGATGCTGGTTCTCCACCTGACGGACTTTGCCTGATCCTTGGCCTGTTGTTCAGCGGGTCAACCATTCCAGCGCGACGCGCGCGACCGTTTGCGGGTCTTCGACCTGCGGGTAATGGCCCACGTTCGGGATAAGGTGGTGGCGGGCATCGGGTAGTCGTTCGCGCCACGCTTCGTAGGCATGGCGACCCGAGACCGGATCGAGCGCACCGTTGATCAGGCCGATATCGCCTTGCGCGGACCTGAGCGCGTCGAACCACCGCTCGGCGTGCTCCCTGCGGTCGGCGATGTAGTGCAGCAGCTTGTGCATGATGCGGTTGCCGCGATTGTGGGAGATGAGCGCCCAGAATTCGTCGAGTTCCTGTGCGCTTGGCTGGGTATTCGGCCCGAACATTTCCGAAAATCCTTTGCCGAATTTCTCCCGGTTGATCGTCCAGCCAAGCAGGAAGCCGACCGGCGAAATGCCCAGCTTCTGGATCGGCCGCGGGCGATGCTGGTCAGGAAACAGTCCGCCATTAAGGAATACGACTTGCTCCAAGCCTTGCGCGCCGGTCCCTTCCTTGCGGCGAGCGAGCAATTCCTGCCCGACCGACACTCCGTAGTCATGCACCAGTGCGTCGAATTCAGTGATCCCGAGATGATCGAGCAGTGTGAGGTGCATGTCCGCTTGCCGATGGATCGAATATCCCGAGCGCGGCTTGTCCGACAGGCCGAAGCCGATCATGTCGGGCGCGATCAGGCTGTGCTGCTCGCCGAGAGTGCTCCACACCTTGTGCCAGTCCCACGACGCGGTCGGATAACCGTGGACCAGCAGTAGCGGTTTCCCGCTCCCGCCGGTCCAGTAGGCAATCTGTTGCCCATCGAAGGTGAAGTGCTTTGCATCGGCACGCCATTCGGCGATGGAGGACGGAGTCATAGGTATTCTCTCCTTCCAGGGGCTTCCCAAGTGCTTGTCGGGCAATTACCTGCGTCGCGCAAATTCAATTGAATCCGGAGTATCATCAAGTGGGCTATCGCGTAGCCGTTGTCGGGGCGACCGGGAATGTCGGTCGGGAAATGATGCAGGTGCTCGCCGAACGCGAGTTTCCGTGCGACGAGGTCGCAGCGGTAGCAAGCTCGCGCTCGACCGGGACCGAAGTCGAGTTCGGCGACACCGGCAAGATGCTCAAGTGCAAGAACATCGAGCATTTCGATTTCTCCGGCTACGATATCGCGCTGTTCAGCGCGGGCGGTGGACCGGCCAAGGAATACGCGCCCAAGGCAGCCGCTGCGGGCTGCGTGGTGATCGACAACAGCTCTTACTGGCGGATGGACCCTGACGTGCCTCTGATCGTGCCCGAGGTGAACCCGGATGCGATCGAGGGCTATTCGAAGAAGAACATCATCGCCAATCCCAACTGCTCGACCGCGCAGATGGTCGTGGCGCTCAAGCCGCTGCACGATGCCGCCGGGATCAAGCGGTGCGTCGTGTCGACCTACCAGTCGGTTTCGGGCGCGGGCAAGCAGGGCATGGACGAATTGTTCGAGCAGAGCCGGGCGATCTTTGTCGGCGATCCGGTCGAGCCCAAGAAGTTCACCAAGCAGATCGCGTTCAACGTGATCCCGCACATCGACGTATTTCTCGATGACGGCTCGACCAAGGAAGAGTGGAAGATGGTGGTCGAGACCAAGAAGATCCTCGACCCCAAGATCAAGGTCTCTGCCACTTGCGTGCGGGTGCCGGTTTTCGTCGGACATTCGGAATCGATCAACCTCGAGTTCGAGAAGGAACTTTCGGCCGAGGCGGCGATGGACATCCTGCGTGAGGCTCCGGGCGTCATGTTGATCGACAAGCGCGAGGACGGTGGATACGTCAGCCCGATCGAATGCGTCGGTGACGGAGCGACCTTCATCAGCCGCGTGCGCGAGGATCCCACGGTAGAGAACGGACTCAACATCTGGTGTGTGAGCGACAACCTGCGCAAAGGTGCCGCGCTTAACGCGGTGCAGATCGCGGAGCTGCTCGGGCGGCGCTGCCTCAAGAAGGGGTGACGCTCGCCCGCCAACGGCGTAGCCTGCGCGAATGACCCTTTCCGCAGACCTTTATTTCAGCTTTCGCTCGCCCTACAGCTATCTGGCGATCGGGCGCTATCGCGAACTGTCCGAAACGCACGACGTGGATATCGCGCTCAGGCCGGTCTATCCGATCGCGATCCGCGACCCCGATATCTTGTTCACCAATGCGCTTCAGGGGCGTTACATTTTTATCGACTCGGCGCGCTCTGCACAGATGCTGGGCATACCGTATCGCTGGCCGCGCCCTGATCCGGTGGTGCAGGACATGATGACGCGCAAAGTGTCGGAGGATCAGCCCTATATCTACCGCCTGACCCGGATGGGTCAGATCGCCCAGCGGCTCGGCTGCGGTCTGGCGTTTGCCGACGAGGTTTCCAAGATCATCTGGTCGGGCGAGGTCGATGATTGGCACGAAGGCGACCATCTTGCGAATGCGGCCGCACGGGCCGGCCTTGATCTTGTCGAATTGGATGCCGCTGTCAGCGCCGAGGCCGAGGTGCTCGATAAAGAGATCGCCGCCAACCAGGATTCACTCGCGGCAGCAGGACATTGGGGCGTGCCGACGTTGGTGGTCGATGGCGAACCGTTCTTCGGCCAGGACCGGATCGAAATGGCGAAGTGGCGACTTACTCAGAAGGGGTTGGCATCTCGCCCGGCTTAGGCGGAACAATCCGGTCCATCAGGAACACCAGCGGCATAGTGACCAGGGTCATCCAGAACATCAGGTAGAAATCGTCAACGTAACCGACCATCGCCGCCTGCCGATTGACTTCGCCGTCGATGACCTGAAGGATGCCGTTCCCCAAGATCTGGAAACGATCGACCGTTGCCACGTCGATCAGGTCGGTCGTCGCGGATGTGACGTGGCTGGCCAGGTCCGCGTGCGAAATCTGGATATTGCGCGCAAGGAACACTGTTACGATCGAGATTCCGACCGACGAACCTACATTACGTGCGAGGTTGAGCATGCTCGAAGCATCGGTTCGCTTTGCGGGATCGAGCGTTGCGAATGCTGTGTAGTTGAGCGGCATGAACACCAGGCCGATGCCGAGACCCTGCAACACGCCAGTCCAGATGAAGTGCTGCATATCGACCTCGAGCGACCAATGTGCCATCTGCCACATCGCAAGGTCCGCGATCACAAATCCGGTTGCGATGACAATCCGGGCATCGACCTGCCGCCTCAGGAGGTATCCGCCCAGCTGCATGCTGACCAGCACGCCGATGCCCCGCGGTGAAAGCACCAGACCGGTAGTGATAACGTCATAGCCGAGCAAATGCTGCATGAGAGGCGGCAATAGGGCAATCGTCGCGAACAGGATGCCGCCCACCAGCAACATCATCACGAACGCCACCAGGAAATTGCGGTCCGCGAAGATGTGCGGATCGAGCAATGCGTTGTCCGTGGTCGCGAAGTGAATTATTGCCATCCAGATCGCCGAAGCGATGACGATCGCGTAGACCCACGCTTCGGCTGACTGGAACCAATCGATCTGGGTTCCTCGATCAAGCAGCAGCTGCATGGCCGCGAGGCCGATCCCGAGCATTGCGAAACCGGGGATATCGAACCGTCGCTTTCTGCGTGGACGCGAAGGCAGGCCCAGCGCCAGCATTGTGAAGGCGAGCGCGCCGACCGGAACGTTGACGTAAAACACCCAGCGCCACGAACCATTCTCGGTCAGCCATCCACCGATGATGGGCCCGAGGATCGGACCGATCATGATCCCCGCCGACCACACTGCCATCATTGTCGGTTGGCGGCTCGGGCGGGTGGAATCGAGCATGAAGCTCTGGCTGAGCGGCGCAACGAAGGCACCGGAGACCCCCTGAATCGCCCTGAATATCACCATCTGTTCGAGATTTTGTGCCGTTCCGCACAACATCGAGGCCCCGACGAAGCCGACCACCGCGAGCATGAACAGCCGGTTGGCTCCCACCAAATCGGCCAGCCAACCGGTGATCGGCATCGCAACAGCCGCGGCGATGATATAGCTGGTCAGTACCCAGGTTACGGTATCCGCGGTCGCACCAAGTGCGGCTTGCATATGGGGGAGGGCTACATTGGCGATCGTGCCGTCGAGCACCTGCAGCAGCGATGCCATCATCGCACCGACGATCAGCGCGGGATAGTTGCGCGCTGGGTTCGAGATGACATCGGCAATCGGTTTGCGCGGTTGGCGCCTGCGCGGTTGTTTCCGTTCTTGCGCTATGCTCGCCATTGTGGCGCGATCACTTGCGTCCGTCGGTGTACACGGTCACTTCGGCGGACTGACCTGCGATCAGCTGGCGCGGACTCTTTCCGTCGATAGCAATGCGGACCGGAACGCGCTGGGTGACCTTCACCCAGTTGCCGGTCGCGTTTTGCGCAGGAAGGACCGAGAATTCCGCGCCAGTACCGGCACCGATGAACTGGACATGGCCCTTGAGCTTGAGGCCGGGATAGGAATCGAGCCTGATCGAAGCAGGTTGCCCAACCTTCATGTTGGCCAGGTCGGTTTCCTTGTAATTGGCGGTGACGTACGAATCCTGCGACTTAACCAGCGTGAGGACCGGCAGGCCCTGCAAGACCTGCTGACCGAGCTGGAGGCGGTCGGATTGCGCCACCCGCCCATCCGCCGGAGCGCGGATTTCGGTGCGCGAGAGGTTGAGTTCGGCGACTGCTTGCTGCGCGCGGCCTGCGGCGATCAGCGGGTTTTCACCGGGAACTTGCGGGCCATTGGCAAGCTTCGCACGCGCCTCATCCTGCTTGTTGATCGCGTCCGCGATATCGGCTTTCGACTGCGCTACAGCGTGCTGTGCCGCATCGAGCTCGGCCTTGGTCGTGAACCCGCGCTTCCAAAGCGCCTCCTGGCGCGCAAGAGTCGCCTGATTGAAAGCCAGGGTTTCTCGGGCCGCGGCGATATTGCTACCGGAGAGGTCGGGCGAGTTCTGCAACGCCGTTAGGTTGGCTTGCGCTTGCGCGATCTGTGCGTTGGCCTGCTGGATCTGCAACCGGAACGGCTCCGGATCGATGCGGAAGAGCAATTGGCCTTGCTTGACGGTCTGCCCGTCTTTCACCGCTACTTCGACGATCTTGCCGCCGACCTCTGAGCTGATTGAGACCTTGTCTTGCTGGACATAGGCATTGTCGGTCGAGACCTTGCCTTGCAGGCTCAGCCAGTAAAGTGCCGCACCCACGACCAACAGCAGGGGCAGCGAGATCATCAGCGCCAGGCGCTTCCAGGAGCGCTTTTCCTTCGCAGGCGCTTGTGTATCGTCGGAAGTCGAGGTGCCCTCGAGCGGCTGTGCGGGATCTGCTTCAGCCATGTGCTGCGAGCTCCTTCGAACCGTTCGCCAGATTGTCAGACACGCGACCCAGCAGCGCCATCAGCTGTGCTTCCTCCTCTTCGTCCAGACCAGCCAGCATATTATCCATCAATACTTTAGTGGCTTGCTGGATGCGTTCAATCTCTTTCCGGCTTTTATTTGTAAGTTGCAGTATTCGCGCCCTGCGATCGCGAGGATCGGGATGGCGCTGGACCATGCCGGCTTCTTCCATGCGATCGACCATCCGGCAGAGGGTAATCGGTTCGACCTCAAGCCGCTCGGCATAAGCGGTCTGGTTTTCGCCGGGATGGCGATTGAGCATCAGCAGCAGGCGTGCCTGGGTCGAGGTTATGCCCAAAGAACGCACCTGCTCGTTGAACGAGCGCCGCATCAGTCGCGCGCTGTCCGACAGGACGTATCCTATGTTCTTCTCCATGCGTGCGCATATAATAAGGATGCTTATTATATGCAAGGTTCTACACTGGCGACACGCTCCGCAATTGCTTTTGCCCGACCAGCAGTCGCGCTAAGGGGAGGACATGACCGAAAAGACCTCGAGTGGTGGCTGCCAGTGCGGCCGCGTTCGCTATCATGCCGATGTCAGTAAGGCGGAGGCATACCTTTGCCACTGCCGGATGTGCCAGAAGGCTACCGGCGGAGTTGCAGCGGCATTCGTGCAACTTCCGTTCGAGGCGGTCGCCTGGGAAAGCGAGCCAGACTGGTACGCCAGCAGCCCTATTGCGCGCCGACCATTCTGTTCGCGCTGCGGCACGCCGCTCGGATTCATGTTCAACGATGGCACCGGGATGGATTTGACCGTCGGGAGTTTCGATGACCCGTCGGGCTTCGTGCCTGTCGCCCACGCCGGAGCCGAATCGATCCATGAAGCATGGCTTGATACCAGCGCTCTTCCGCGACAGCGCAGCGATGAAACAAAGAGCGTTGCCGATCGCTGGCACGCGGCCGGACTCGAGGTACCCGAATGACCAACGTCAGAACCGAGAGTTATCCCGGGTTCGGTGGCGACGAGATGGCGCTCCACCGATTGGGCGCAGGGCGGTCCGTACTGCTTCTCCATGGCCTGTTTTCGAGCGCCGAAACCAACTGGATCCGTTTCGGCCATGCGCAACTGCTCGCCGATGCCGGGTTCGAAGCGATCATGCCCGACTTGCGCGCGCACGGCCAGAGCGCTGCGCCGCACGATCCGGCGGCCTATCCGCCCGATGTGCTGGCGCTCGACCTGGCGGCGCTTGTTGCGCACCTCGACTTAGGTGATTTCGACCTTGTCGGCTTCTCGCTCGGCTCGCGCACTTCGGTTAGGGGTGTCGTCTCGGGCCTGCGCCCGCGCCGTCTCGTCCTCGGTGGGATGGGCCTCGAAGGGGTCACCGGGTGGCTGCGGAGGAGGCAATACTTCGAAGACGTGATCGCCCGTTTCGGCACGATCAAACCCGGCGATCCGGCCTATTTCGCGCAGCAGTTCCTCAAGACAAGCGGGACCGATCGCGAAGCTGTGGGGCTGTTGATCGCTTCGATTGCGGACACCGATCCGGCGGACCTCGCAGTGATCGCCATGCCCACTCTGGTTGTCTGCGGCACCGAGGATCGCGATAATGGCGATCCCCGCAGGCTGGTCGAGGCCTTGCCCGACGCCACGCTTGCAGAAGTGCCGGGGACTCATATGGGCTCGGTCACGCACGCTGATCTCGGCCAAGCCATAGCCGACTTCCTGACCGGCTGATCGGCGCAAGGCGTAGTGGCAAGCAGGGAGAACGATCGGGCACTGGTCGGGTGGCGCGAATTGGTCGCGCTGCCCGATCTAACGTCGGCCCGGATCCCGGCCAAGATCGACACCGGCGCGCGCACCTCCAGCTTGCACGCTAGCGAGGTCGAACGGTTCGAGCGCGACGGGCAGCGCTGGCTTCGCTTCCTGCTCGATGTCGGGCATGGCTCGAGCGAGCCGGTAACCGTGGAAGTTCCGCGGGTAGACCGGCGCACAATCACCAGTTCGAATGGCGAGACCGAATCGCGCCCTATCATCAAGACGCAACTTCGCATCGGTAGCCTGCTGTTCCCAGCGGAATTCAGCCTTAGTGATCGCTCCGACATGAAATTCCCTATCCTCATCGGTCGCACCGCACTAAGGGGGCGCTTTCTCGTCGATAGCGGGCGTTCGTATCTCCAGTCGGACGCCGCCGAACGCAGGACATTGCTCAAATGAAAATCGCGATGCTGGCGCGTAATGCGTCGCTCTATTCGCACCAGCGCCTGGTCGAGGCGGCCAAATCGCGCGGGCACGAACTCGACATACTCAACACGCTCCGGTGTACCGTGCAGATCGCCAGTCATCGCCCGACTGTGGCGTACGAAGGCAGGACGATCAGTGGATACGACGCAGTGATCCCGCGTATCGGCGCGTCGATTACCAACTATGGGCTGGCGATCCTGCGCCAGTTCGAGATGGCGGGCGTGTGGCCGCTGAACGAGAGCGTGGCGATCGGGCGTAGCCGGGACAAGCTCCGCTCGATGCAGATCCTCGCCAAGCACGGCCTCGGCCTGCCGCTGACTGCCTTTGCCCACGATCCCAAGCAGACCAGCGAGATAATCAAGGCGGTCAACGGGCCGCCGGTGGTCATCAAACTGCTCGAAGGCACGCAGGGGATCGGGGTCGTGCTGGCCGAAACCGAAGCCAGCGCGAAGTCTGTGATCGAGGCGTTTCGCGGAGCGAATGTAAATATCCTCGTGCAGGAGTTCATCAAGGAGGCGGGAGGGACGGATATTCGCGCACTGGTCGTCGGCGGAAAGGTCGTCGCGGCGATGCAGCGGACCGGCGCGCCCGATGATTTCCGCTCCAATTTGCACCGGGGCGGTAGCGCCACGCTGATCAAGATCACACCGGAGGAACGCTCGACCGCGGTCCGCGCGGCCAAGCGGATGGGGCTCAACGTGTGCGGGGTCGATATGCTCCGTTCCAATCACGGACCGGTGATCATGGAGGTCAACTCGTCGCCCGGGCTCGAAGGCATCGAGGAAGCGACCGGCAAGGATATTGCCGGGATGATCATCAAGTTCATCGAGGACAACGCCGTGGCCGGGAAAACCAGGACCAAGGGGAAGGGCTAGACCGCCTCAGGCGTTGCGCGCCATGAGTCCGCCATCGACCGGGATCACAGCGCCGGTAATGAAACTTGCTGCGGGCAGCACCAGGCTCAGCGTGATGTGCGCAACTTCCTCCGGCTCGCCATAGCGTCGCAGGGCCGTGCGGCGGTTGGCGAAGATCGCCTTGTGTTCGGCTGGGATAGCGTCGGTCATGGCGGTGCGGATCGGGCCGGGGCACACGCAGTTGACCGTGATGCCATCCTTGCCGAGATCGACCGCCAGTCCGCGGGTCAGTCCGACAACACCCGATTTGGCGGCGACATACGGCGTATCTCCCGGTGTCGCGCCCAATCCTTCGGTCGATGCGACGTTAACGATTCGGGCGGCATCGCTTTGCCGTAGCCAGGGCAGGGCAGCGCGCACCATTCGCTGGTGCGCCGTGAGCATGACAGCAAGCGCGCGATCCCACGTCGCATCGTATTCCTCGCCCGCGTCGAGCGGCGCGAACGAAGAAACGCCCGCGTTGTTCACGAGGATATCGATCCCGCCCAGCGCCTCGGCAATTTGCGGGACCGTGCTGGCGATGGCCACTGCATTGCCGACATCGAGCGCGAACGGGTGCGCGTTGGGACCAGCCTCTGTAGCGACCGCTTCGCATCCGGCAAGGTCGCGGTCGGTCACTGCGACTTGTGCGCCTTCTTCTGCAAGCAACAGCGCCGTGGCACGGCCCATGCCGCTTGCCGCGCCCGTGACGATCGCCTTGCGACCCGCAACCGAACGCGAGAGGCCAACGCTACTCATCGGAACGGCGGCTCGTTGAAGGCGCGAAGCTTCCGACTGTGCAGGCGGTCGCCTTCGGCGCGCAGGCGGTGGCAGGCCTCGATGCCCATCTGCAGGTGCGCGGCGATCGCTTCCTCGTAGAACTGGTTCGCTTGTCCGGGTAGCTTTATCTCGCCGTGGAGCGGCTTGTCGCTGACACACAGCAGGGTGCCGTAGGGAACGCGGAAGCGATATCCCTGCGCGGCGATGGTCGCGCTCTCCATCTCGATCGCGATTGCGCGGCTTTGCGAAAACCGCATGGCCGAACGCGAATAGAGCAGTTCCCAGTTGCGGTCGTCGGTGGTGACGACGGTGCCCGTGCGCATCCGCTTCTTGAGGTTGGCACCTTGCGTGCCCGAGACCGACTCTGCCGCTCCGGCAAGCGCCTGCTGGACTTCGGCAATAGGCGGGATCGGGATTTCAGGGGGAAGTACCCCATCGAGAACGTGGTCGTCGCGCAGATATGCATGCGCGAGCACGAAGTCGCCGATCTTCTGGCTCGAACGCAGCCCCCCGCAGTGGCCGATCATCAGCCAGCTGTGCGGGCGCAACACTGCCAGGTGGTCGCAGATCGTCTTGGCATTGGAAGGACCGACACCGATGTTCACCAACGTGATGCCCGCCTTGTCGCCACGCATCAGGTGATAAGCCGGCATCTGGTGCCTGCGCCACGCAGTGTCCGACAATTGCTCGCGCGCATTTTCAGTCGCCCGGTCAATCGAAAGCCCGCCAGCTCCGGTCAGGCCGGTATAGCCATGCGAGCCGATCTGCCGCGCACCCCAGTCAACGAATTCATCGACATATCGGTGGTAGTTGGTGAACAGGATGAAGTGCTGGAAGTCTTCGGTCCGCGTGCCGGTATAGTGGGCCAGCCGCGCCAGCGAGTAATCGGTCCGCAACCCGTCGAACAGCGAGAGCGGCAGCGGCTCGTTTTCGAACCCGAAATTGATCCCGTCCGCCAGCTCGTCACCGATCAGCGCGAGGTCGGTTGAGGGAAAATGCTTGGCGAGTTCTTGCGGGGCGATTCCGGCCATCCGCGCGCCCTGCTCCCCATCGAGTACATAGGGGAACGGGATCTCCTGACTGGAACTGCCGACTTCCACCTCGACTTCGTAGTCGCTGGCGATCAGGCCAAGCTGTTCGCGCAGGTAATCCTCGAACAGTTCGGGCCTCGTGATCGTGGTTGTATAGGTCCCTTCGGTTTCGAGTCGCCCGAATGCGCGCGAACGGTCGGTCGGGTTGCCTTCGCCTGCGAAATGGAGCCGAAGTTCGGGATAAGCGTAGCTGCCATCGCTGCGCTTGCCCGGTGCAGGAAGCGTGCCGTTGTCGGCGAAAGCCAGGATATCATCGCGGAGGGTGGTAACGGCGCGTTCGTAGTGCGCCTTGAGTTCAATTATTATTGATTCGATATTTTTCATCGCGAGCAGATAGCGCGCGAGCGAACAAACGAAAAGGGCGCGACCCTTGCGGACCGCGCCCTCGTCATAATCGTTTGAATGCCGGGTCAGGCGTCTGCGTCGTCGGCCTTTTCCGCCTCGGCTGTTGCCGGAGCGTCCTCGAGCAGGTCGGCCGGGATTTCGCCGGGTTCGAGCGTCGGATCGACGGCTTCAGTGAAGCCTTCGCTCTCGGCGCGCTCTTCCTCGGCCATCTGGCCGATCACGTCGACGCCCTGGCGCTGCAGTTCGGCTTCGTCGTCCGAACGGGCAACATTGGCTTTCACGGTCACGTGCACTTCGGGGTGAAGCGCGATCGTCACGTCGTGGATGCCCAGCACCTTGATCGGGTGGCCCATCACGACCTGACGCTTGTCGACCGCGTGACCCTTTTCCTCAAGGCCCAGCACCACGTCGCGGACGTTGACCGAGCCGTAGAGGTGGCCGGCGTTCGAGGAAGCGCGGATCAGCACGATCTCGACACCGTCGAGCTTCGCGCCAGCCTTTTCGGCGTCGGTGCGGCGCTCGGCGTTTTCCTTTTCGAGCCGGTCGCGGTTGGCCTCGAACACTTTCTTGTTGGCTTCGTTGGCGCGCAGCGCCTTTTTCTGCGGCAGCAGGAAGTTGCGCGCATAACCGTCCTTGACGGTCACGACGTCGCCCATGCCGCCGAGGTTGGCGATGCGTTCGAGCAGGATGATATCCATCGGTTCTGCCCTCCTTACTTCACGATGTAGGGCAGCAGGCCGATGTGGCGTGCCCGCTTGATGGCCTTGGCCAGCTCGCGCTGCTTCTTGGCCGAAACGGCGGTGATGCGGCTCGGAACGATCTTGCCGCGTTCGGACATGAAGCCCTGCAGCAGGCGCACGTCCTTGTAATCGATCTTAGGCGCGCTCTTGCCCGAGAACGGGCAGGACTTGCGACGGCGGAAAAACGGGCGGGCCATCAATCGTGCTCCTCACGGTCACGGCGTTTGCGATCACGATCGCCCTTACGCATCATCACGCTCGGGCCGTCCTCGTGCTCTTCGACACGGATCGTCATGTAACGGATCACATCTTCGTTGATGCGCGTCTGGCGCTCGAGCTCTTCAACCACGGCGCCCGGGGCATCGATGTTGAGCAGCACGAAGTGCGCCTTGCGATTGCGGTCGATCTTGTAGGCGAGGCTTTTGAGACCCCAGGTCTCGGTCTTCGTCACCTTGCCGTCGAGCTTCTCGACGATCTCGGTGGCGGTCGCGGCCAGTGCATCGACCTGAGCCTGGCTCAGGTCCTGGCGCGCGAGGAAAATGTGCTCGTACAGAGCCATTGTCGCGTCCTTTCACAATGCCGATCGCTGGCTGATCCGTGGCGGATCCACGGGGCCCCTCCGGCTTTCTTGATCCCCGCCTTGCGGCAGGGAAGGCGCGCACATAGCGGGATCGACGGCAATTGCAAGCCTTGCGCGGCACTTCGACAAGCGGCAATCCGGCGATCCAACGGCTCGTTTATCGCAAAGGGGTGGGATTGTGTCTGACAGATTGATCGCCGTCCGATGACCGGGGCTCCGGTCCTATATACGTGCGCAGGTTCGCGCGGATTTCGTGCGACATGGGCTGCAGAAGAAGCCGGGGTCGAGCTGGAGCTGGAACTGCTCCCGTTCCCGCCGCGCTACCTGGCACCTGAGTATCTCGAGCAAAACCCGCTCGGCACGGTGCCGCTGCTGGTCGATGGCGACGTACGGATGACCGAAAGTTGCGCCATCGCGCACTACCTCGCGACGAAGGAAGGATTCACGCCTCTCGCGGTGGCTCCTGGCCAGCCCGACTATGCCGCCTATTGCGACTTCACTTATCACGCCGACGCGACGATCACGTTTCCGCAAACGGTCTTCATGCGGTTCGCCTTGTTCGAGAAGGACAAGGGGTTCGAAGAGGCAGGCTATGCCTATGCCAAATGGTTCTGGAAGCGCTTGGTAAAGCTGGAGCAGCGACTGGAAGGCCGCAAGTTCCTGTGTGCCGACCGCTTCACGGTGGCGGATATCTGCTGCGGGTATGCGTTGATGCTGGCCGAACGCGTCGGGTTGGATGAAGGCGTGCCCGAACCGCTCAAGGCGTATCGAGAGCGGCTCAAGGACCGCGAGGGCTATCGCCGCGCCCAAGTACGCGAATCTGCCGGTCCTGCCGCCATCTAGGCAAGCCGCTGGAAGATATCGCGCGCGAAGCCCGTCAGAGTATCGTCGCGCGCGCCCATCACCACGATCCGGTCTCCCGGCCGTGCCAGCTGCACGATCCTGTCGGCGATGGCCTTGCGGGTCGGGATATAGTCGGCCTGGATTTCCTTGCCGTCAGCGTCCGCTCCGGCTTCGATCAACCGGATGATCCGTTCGGACCCTTCGCTACGATCGACAGTTCCGCCGAAATAGACAGGGTCCGAGAACATCACGCGGTCGCCGTCTCCCAGTTCGGATACGAAGGTTTCGGCCAGTTCGTCGCCCATCTGGCGCAGGGGGCCGTAGCCGTGGGGCTGGAAGAATACGATCACCCGGCCCGGATGTGCCTTTAGGGTGCGCAGGGTCGCGGCGCACTTTTCAGGATTGTGCCCGAAGTCGTCGATCACGCTCACGCCGCTGTCGGTGGTCCCGATTATATCGAACCGGCGGGCGAGGCCGGTAAAGCTGTCCAGCGCCTTGGTTGCTTCCGCCACCGCAACCCCCGCCGCGCTGGCGGCAGCGATCGCCGCGAGTCCATTGGCAAGGTTGTGGCGGCCGGGCATCGCGATCCTGAGCGGGTGACGGCTTTCGTCGCGCCGGTCGACAATGGTTGCAGCGATCGCGACCTGGCCGTCGTCGATGCTGCCTGGCTCGATCACGAGGTCCGCGTCCTGAGCGTCGATCGCGAAACTGGTCAGGTTGCCCAGGCCCGTAGCGAGTGTGCGCACTTCAGCGCTGTCGAAGTTGACCGCGCGTGCCACGGATACATGGAGGAAATCGCCGAAGAGCTGGCGCAGCTCCTCCATCGACTTGTGATCGAGGCTGACGTTAAGCAGCAGGCCGACCGATGGGCGATAGAGCGCGATCGACCCGTCGCTTTCGTCGACTTCGCTAATGAACAGATCGCCGCCGCCGACCCGGGCGCTGGCATATGGGGTTTCGCTCGTGACGAAGTTCTTCATGACCGCGCCGTTCATGATCGTCGGATCGCGGCCCGCCTTGTGAAGTATCCAGCCGAGCATCGCGGTGGTGGTCGATTTGCCGCTTGTCCCGGCAACCGCAATGCTGCTTTCGGCTGCGTTGAAGAGAGTCGAGAGCAATTGCGCGCGTGACATCCGGCGGCAGCCCAATTCGGAAGCGCGAACCATCTCGGGCACCGTGTCTTCCACTGCAGCGCTGGCGACGATGACCTGATTGCCCGCGGAGACTCCGCTGCCATCCTGCGGAAACAGCGTGAAGCCGTGTTCTTCGAGCCATTCGAACTTTTGCGGGGTGCGCCCTTGATCATGGCTGCGATCCGACCCGGCGACTTCTGCCCCGAGGCCGTGCAGGATCTGCGCCAGCGGGAGCATTCCCGATCCGCCGATTCCGCAGAAGAACCAGGGCGTGTCGGCAAGGTTGGCGGTCTGGGTCATGCAGCTCTCTGGCTAGTGCGGGACTCGTCAAATGTGAACCGGCTGATATGAAGCGCGCATGACCCGCATCGCGATTTGCGCGCCCGGCGCTCCGATCAGACCAGAGGTGTCTGAAAAGGTGACTGCGCTGGCCAAGTCCAGTTTCCCGCACCTGACGCTCGATTTTCATCCACAGTGCTTTGCCGAAGCTGGCCATTTCGCCGGGATCGACGAGGAGCGGCTATTGGCGCTGCTCGATTGCGCTAACGACCCGACGGTCGATGCAGTGTGGTTCGCGCGCGGCGGTTACGGCTCCGACCGGATCGCCGAGGATGCGATTGCGCGGATGAACGCCTCCGCGAAGAAGAAGGCCTACATCGGGTATTCGGACTGCGGGTACCTGCTTGCCGGACTCTATCGCAACAGGATCGGGCGTCCGATCAGCGGACCGATGCCGGTCGACGTGGGGCGCAACGACAACGGGGCGTGCGTGCTGCGTTCGCTGGCCTGGTTTGCCGGGAGCGAGGAAGGGCTCGAGCCGACGATCGGCAAGCAGCCGACCGTTGCCTTCAACCTGATCACGCTGGTGATGCTCAGCGGAACGCCGCTGATGCCCGACCTTACCGGCCACGTCGTGATGGTCGAGGAAGTGCACGAGTATCTTTACGCGATCGACCGGCTGTTCTTTGCGCTGATGCCATACCTGAAAGGCATTGCAGGGCTTCGTCTCGGCTCGGTCACCGACGTGCCCGAAAACGACCGCCCGTTCGGACAGACGGCGGAGGAAATCGCGCAGTTCTGGTGCGAGCGGGCAGGGGTGCCTTACCTCGGGCGCGCCGAGTTCGGGCATACTGCCGACAACCGTATCGTTCCCTTCGGCCTTGCCGCGCCGCCGCTTGGCGCATAGGCGCGCAGGCAACGATTCAGGAGAATACGATGAGAGCGTTCGTTTTCCCCGGGCAGGGGAGCCAGAAGGTCGGAATGGGCACCGAGCTGGCAGCTGCCAGCGCCGCCGCGCGCGCGGTGTTCGAAGAAGTCGACGATGCGCTCGGCCAGAAGCTCTCGGCGATCATGACCGAGGGGCCGGAAGACCAGCTCACGCTGACCGAGAATGCCCAGCCTGCGATCATGGCGAACGCGATTGCCACGCTGCGGGTGCTCGAGCAGGAGTTCGGCGTTTCGCTGGTGGACAAGGGCGATTGCGTCGCCGGACACTCGCTCGGCGAGTACACCGCGTTGTGTGCCGTGGGTGCATTTGGTCTTGCCGATACCGCCCGGTTACTCAAGCTGCGTGGGCGGGCTATGCAGGCGGCGGTGCCGGTTGGTGAGGGAGCGATGTGCGCGCTCCTTGGGGCTGACCTCGAAAAGGCGCAGGCCTTGGCCGATTCGGCTGCTGAAGGCGAAATTTGCCAAGTCGCCAACGACAACGATCCGACGCAGGTTGTCTTATCCGGCGCGAAGGCAGCGATCGATCGCGCGGTGGGGCTTGTGAAAGACTACGGCATCAAGCGCGGTATTTTGCTGCCCGTCTCCGCGCCGTTCCACTGCGACATGATGCAACCGGCTGCGGACGCGATGGCCGAGGCGTTGGCGGCAACTCCGCCGGGAGCGCTGGCGCTGCCGCTTTATGCCAATGTCACTGCTTCTGCCGTTTCCGATCCTGCGATCGAGCAAGACCTGCTGGTAAAGCAGGTGTGCGGGCGCGTGCGCTGGCGCGAAAGCGTGCTGGCGATGCGTGAGGCGGGGGTCGCGGAATTCGTCGAGCTGGGCGGCAAGGTGCTCGGACCGATGATCGGGCGGATCGACGGGGATTCCAGCGTATACAGCGTTATTTCAATGGACGACCTCGAAGCACTGGCAAAGGCGCTCTGACGCGATGTGGGACAAACGCTTCAGCGAAGCGGAACTGGCTTACGGTGACCAGCCGAACGACTTCCTGCGGGATGAAACCGCTTCGCTTCGCAAGGGTAAATGCTTGTGCTTGGCCGATGGGCAGGGGCGCAACGGAGTCTGGCTCGCGCAAAGCGGGTTCGAGGTTACGGCGATGGACCAGTCTGCGGTCGGGCTCGGCAGGGCGCAGGAACTTGCCGCAGCGCGGGGCGTGACTATCCAGACGGTTGTAGGCGATCTTGCTGACTTCGACATGGGCGCGGAACGATGGGACTCGATCGTGTCGATTTTCGTCCACCTGCCACCGCCGTTTCGCATCGGCGTGCACGCGCGTATCGTCCGCGCGCTCAAGCCGGGCGGGACTGTGCTGATTGAGGCTTACACGCCCCGCAAATACGAGCTTCCGGGCTTTGGCGGTCCGCCGCCCGCGCAGAGCGAGCGGACTTTCACCGAGGCCATGCTGCGGCAGGATTTCGCAGCTCTAGACATCGTCATCGCGCGCGAAGTCGAACGCGAGGTCAACGAAGGCAAGTATCATCACGGGCTGAGCGAAACGGTACAGTTTCTCGCCCGCAAACCGATCGGGGAGTAATTGAGATGTTCGATCTGACAGGAATGACCGCACTCGTAACCGGGGCGAGCGGCGGCATCGGTTCTTCCATCGCGCGCACGCTCGCTTCGCAGGGTGCGCGCCTTGCGCTCTCGGGCTCGAACGCCGACAAGCTGCGGAGTTTCCGCGAAGAGCTCAACGAGGATATCGGCGGCGATCATGTCGAGATTACCTGCGACCTGTCGAATTCCGAAAGCGTCGAGCATCTCGTTCCTGCCGCAATCGACACGCTGGGGCAGCTCGACATCCTCGTGAACAATGCCGGGATCACCCGCGACAACCTCGCGATGCGGATGAAGGATGACGAGTGGGACCAGGTGATCAGGGTCAATCTCGAGGCGTCGTTTCGCCTGATGCGTGCAGCGGCCAAGCCGATGATGAAAGCCCGGTTCGGCCGGATGATCTCGATCACCAGCGTTGTCGGCGCGACCGGCAATCCCGGCCAGATGAACTATACCGCTGCGAAAGGCGGCCTGACCGCAATGAGCAAAAGCCTGGCGCAGGAGCTCGCCAGCCGCGGGATTACCGTCAATTGCGTCGCGCCCGGTTTCATTCGCACAGCGATGACCGATGCACTTTCCGATGCGCAGAAGGATGCGATCAATGCGAAGATCCCAATGGCACGGATGGGCGAGGGAAGCGATATCGGTGCGGCGGTCGCCTATTTGGCCTCGAAGGAAGCCGGCTACATCACCGGACAGACGCTGCACGTTAACGGCGGTATGGCAATGCTCTGATGGCCACAAAACCGCGCTAAGCGGCTTCTGAGAGGCGTTTAGCGGCAATTATCCCCAAGGAATCGAGCTTGCCGTTGCCAAGCGGAGCCCCGTGCCCTTGTCCCGCCCCACACCATCGCTAAGGTTCGAAGGACACATTCCGGCGCTGGCGGGCGATTCCGGTCGCGAGCGCGCACAGAAGGCTGAAAGAGCACCGATGAAGGCCACCATCGAACGCGCGACACTCCTCAGGTGTCTTTCCCACGTCCAGTCGGTCGTGGAGCGGCGCAACACGATCCCTATCTTGTCGAACGTCTTGCTCGACGCGTCGGACGGCGGTTCGCTCAAGGTCATGGCAACCGACCTCGACCTGCAGGTGGTAGAAAATATCGCGGCAGCATCGGTTGACGCTGGCGGCGCGATCACGGTTTCGGCGCACCTCCTGTTCGATATCGCCCGCAAGTTGCCAGAAGGCAGCCAGGTCAGCCTCGAAACCGCCGACAACCGAATGGTCGTAAAGGCCGGGCGCAGCCGGTTCCAGCTGCCGACGCTTCCGCGCGACGATTTCCCGGTGATCGTCGAGGGCGACCTGCCGACGAGCTTCGAGATTCCCGCCAAGACGCTCGCCGACCTGATCGACCGCACGCGCTTCGCGATCAGTACCGAGGAAACCCGCTATTACCTCAACGGCATCTTCTTCCACGTTTCGGATGAAGAACAGCCGGTGCTGAAGGCGGCGGCTACCGACGGGCACCGGCTCGCCCGGTTCACGATCCCGCGCCCGGAAGGTGCAGAGGGAATGCCCGATGTAATCGTGCCGCGCAAAGCGGTCGCCGAATTGCGCAAGTTGCTCGACGAAGCGCTCGACGGCAACGTCCAGGTCGACCTTTCGGCGAGCAAGATCCGCTTCACGCTTGGCGGCGAGGGCGGGGTGGTCCTTACCAGCAAGCTGATCGACGGCACCTTCCCCGACTATTCGCGCGTGATCCCGACCGGCAACGACAAGCTGCTCAAGCTCGATCCCAGGAGCCTTTACGAAGGCGTCGACCGTGTGGCGACGATCGCCACCGAGAAGACCCGCGCGGTCAAGATGGGGCTAGAGAACGACAAGGTCACGTTGTCGGTTACCAGCCCGGACAACGGGACTGCGGCGGAAGAAGTCCCGGCAGACTATCGCGCCGAAGGCTTCGAAATCGGCTTCAACGCCAATTATCTCAAGGACATCCTCCACCAAATCGACAGTGATACGGTAGAGATGCACTTGGCCGACGCTGGTGCGCCGACCCTGATTCGGCAGGACGAGAAGAGCCCGGCACTTTACGTGCTGATGCCGATGCGGGTGTAAGCGCTCGCATTGGCCGTTCGGTCGCGCTAGCTTGCTCTCCCGAAGAGGAGAGTACGGCATGGCCCAGCAAGTTCACGTCACCAAGCAGCAACTCGACCAGGCCGAGCTGGCCGATGTGGTACAGGAGCCGTTGGGCGAGGGCGCTGTGCGGCTGGAGATCGAGAGCTTCTCGGTGACGGCGAATAACGTCACTTATGCGGTTGTCGGTGACGGGTTCGGATATTGGAATTTTTTCCCGGCACCCGAAGGCAAGGGCATCGTGCCGATGTGGGGGCACGCCGAGGTCATCGAGAGCAATTGTCCCGATGTCGCCGTCGGGGAACGGGTCTACGGATATCTGCCTATGGGCACGCATCTCGATGTCGTGCCCGGCAGCGTTTCGCCTTCCGGGTTTGTCGATACTTCGGCGCACCGGCAGCCGATGAGCCCGATCTACAACCAGTATTCCCGGCTTGCCGCCGATCCCGAGCACGATCCGATGCACGAAGGCGAACGGATGATATTCGGCCCTCTGTTCAAGACCGGGTTCCTGATCGATTACTTCATGCGCGCGAACGGCTGGTTCGGTGCTGAGCAGGTGATCTTGACCAGCGCCTCATCGAAGACCGCGATGGGGCTGGCGAGCGTCGCCAGCCAGAACTCGCCGCAGGTCAGGCGGATCGGGCTGACCTCTTCGGGGAACGTCAGTTTCGTGCGCGAAAGCGGGCTCTATGACGAGGTGTTGTCCTACGACGATGTAGTGGCGCTTCCTCAAGAGCCGAGCGTGTCGGTCGATTTTGCGGGAAATGCAGCGCTTCTCGGCGAGGTCCACCGAACGCTTCAGGATAACCTGAAGTATTCGTGCCTCGTTGGCGCGACCCACGTCGAAGCACGCACGAGTACGCTTGCTTCTGATGAGGCCCTGCCGGGCCCGCCACCGACCCTGTTTTTCGCGCCCGATCATGCGGTTGCGCTGTTCAAAGAGGTTGGCCCGCAAGAGGCGGTCGCCATGATCGCGAAAGCCTGGGGGCAGTTTCTCGCTTCGGTCTCAGGCTCGATACGGATCGACCGGAAAGCAGGCCTCGAGGCCGCGCGCCGCGCCTATCTCGACACGCTGGCAGGGAAGATCGACCCTTCGACGGGGATCGTCATCGAGCCCTGAGCGTGATTCGGTTCAGATCGCGACAGCGATCTTGCCGAAGTGCTTGTTGGCGATCTGGTGGCGGAAGGCGTCGGCCAGATCCGCCAGCGGGAACGTATCGCTGATTACGGGCTTGATCCCGTTGGCTTCGATCCCCGCGATCATCGCGAGTTGCTGCGCCCTGCTGCCGACGGTCAGGCCCTGTACGCGCAGGTTCTTGGCCATCAACAATGCGGTTTGGACCGGTCCCGCAACGCCGGTGAGTACCCCGATCAGGGCAATGTGACCACCTACGCGGGTGGCGAGCATCGACTGGTCGAGCGTACCCGGACCGCCGATCTCGACCACGGTATCCACTCCGCGACCTCCGGTGAGGGCCAGCGCGTGCGGCCCCCAGGCTTCGACTTCCTTGTAGTTGATCAGATGGTCGGCCCCCAGCGCGTTGAGCTTGTTCAGCTTCTCCGCGCTCGAACTGGTTGCGATCACCGTCGCGCCTGCTGCCTTGGCGAACTGGAGCGCAAAGATCGACACCCCGCCGGTACCCTGGATCAGCACGATGTCGCCCGGTTTGGTACTGCCGTCGACGAACAGCGCGCGCCATGCTGTGAGACCGGCACATGTCAGCGTTGCCGCTTCGGCATAGCTGTAACCCGCCGGTGCGCGCGTGAACCAGGTCGTCGGTGCAGTGATCGCCTCGCGGGCGTAGCCGTCGATCCCGTCACCCGGCACCCCGCGAAATGCAGTCGCGGGAGGCGCTCCGTCGAGCCAATCGGGGAAGAATGTGCTGACAACGCGATCGCCCACGGCAAATTCGTTGACGTTGCTGCCGACCGCAATGACTTCGCCTGCACCGTCCGACATCGGGATGCGACCCTGCGCAGCGGGAATCATTCCCGACACGACAGCGAAGTCATGGAAGTTGAGCGAACTCGCCTTGAGCGCGACTGTTATTTCACCCGGCCCGGGCGCGGCTGCTTCCGGGATATCGACCAATTCGAGAGTTTCGAGGGTGGAAGGCGATGCGCCGGTGCGGACCGCCTTCATTCGGCAGCCTCCAGCATCGCCACCTGCTGCGGCCCACGAATCAACCCACCTGGCGTTGCGCCGGTCCATTCACCATTGCGGAAGGTGACTTCGCCGCCCTTGATCGTCGCGACATATCCTTCGGCCTTCTGCAACAGGCGCTTCCCACCGGCGGGTAGGTCGAACGCCAGCCAAGGTTTGCCGAGCTTGATAGCGTCGAAGTCGATCACGTTGAGGTCGGCTAGATAGCCCGGGGCAATCACGCCGCGATCCTCGAGGCCATAGAGCCGCGCGGTGTCCTGGCATTGGCGCTTGATCGCGTGCTCGATGGCGATTTTGCCGCCCCGCTTGCGATCGCGCACCCAGTGTTGAAGCATGAACGTAGGGCTCGCTGCGTCGCAAATCGTACCGCAGTGCGCGCCGCCGTCGCTGAGCGAGTTCACGGTATCATCGCTCGCTTGAAGAGCCTCGAGAAAATCGAGGTTGCCGTCGGCGTAATTGAGGATCGGAAGGTAGATGAATCCCTTTCCGTCATCGCGACAAAGGAGGTCGTACGCGTATTCGTCGCCAGATACACCCGCGGCCGCCGCGCGCGCCATGATGCTCTCGTCGGCTTGCGGCTCGTAGTCGAAGTCGGGGTCCATCTCGTACTGCATGTTCCAGCCGCCGCAGA
Source organism: Tsuneonella mangrovi (assembly GCF_002269345.1). NCBI lineage: Bacteria > Pseudomonadati > Pseudomonadota > Alphaproteobacteria > Sphingomonadales > Erythrobacteraceae > Tsuneonella > Tsuneonella mangrovi. The sequence continues at coordinate 523,732 of NZ_CP022889.1, read as the reverse complement.
CGACCATGATCAGACCGATGATGTCCTTGTTCACCTCGGAGAAGTCGTGCTCTTCGGCTAACAGCCGCTTTTTGAACTCGGGATCGAACAAATTCGCCTTTTGTTGCTCCCATGGCAGCTCGGCGATTTCCTGCCAGCTGGGTTTGAGGCGGAAGGGATGGACCGTGCCTTGCCACGCCATCACGATGCCGTTGCCGCGTAATGCAATCTGAGCGACGATGTTCGCGCCATTGTCGTTTTCCGCTCGCATCGATGAGATCTGCTCTTCGAGCGGCAGTTCCTTGGCAATCGACTGGAGCGCGGCGAAGGTGACGGGCAGGCCGGTCTCGCGGCTCATCTTGCCCATCCAGCCGAATTCGTCCCACTCGCGCATCATGTCGCTGGCCATCTCGAACACGCCGTGTCCGGCGCGGCCCATTGCGCGGCCGATCGCGACGAGTTCGTCGGCAGTAGCGGTCGTGCCGGGTACTACCTCGCCATCGACGGAGCGATGCAGCACCGTCCGGCTGGTGGAAAAACCGAGCGCGCCGGCGCGCACCCCTTCCTCGACGATCTTGCCCATTGCGTCGATGTCTTCGTCTGTCGGAATCGCGCCCGGCTGTTCGCGGTCGCCAAGCACATAGGCGCGCACAGCACCGTGCGGGACGTGGGTGCCGACATCGACCGTGCGCGGAAGCTTCTCGAGAGCATCGAGGTATTCGGGGAAGGTTTCCCAATCCCACTTCATACCTTCGGCGAGCGCAGTGCCGGGAATGTCCTCGACACCTTCCATAAGGCCGATCAGCCATTCGTGGCGGTCGGGCGCAGCCGGCGCGAAGCCGACGCCGCAGTTGCCCATGACAACCGTTGTGACTCCGTGCCAGCTGCTCGGAGCCATCTCCTGGTCCCAGGTCGCTTGGCCGTCGTAGTGGGTGTGGACATCGACGAAGCCGGGCGTGACCAGCAAACCGGTCGCGTCGAATTCCTCTGCTGCGTCTCCGCGCACTTCTCCGACTTGTGCAATCAAGCCGTCCTTGATCGCCACGTCTCCGGTGAATCGTTGCGCGCCGGTTCCGTCGACGATGGTACCGCCGCGGATGATCAGGTCGAATGCGGGCATGACAGGGATCCTCTTGCTTGGTCTCTGTCGGGAAGGTTCCACATTGCAACCGATGAGTCCAGCGCGATCGAGACTAGGCGACGCTATCTGGCGCCAATCGGTTTGCGCTTATCCGCGCGCGCGGATCATCGCTTCGATGTCGACGAACTTCTCGCGCGGAGAACCTTCGCGCGCAGCGGCTTCCTCGGCCTGTTCGATCTTTTTCCAGTCGCGGAAGGTGACGACATCGAGTTCACGCTCGGCGATCAGCTTGTCGAGCCCGGCCCGACCCGATCTGACACCGCCGATTGTTCCCGCTGCAAGATCTTCGGCGATCCGATCCACAACGGAAAAGCCGTCCGGTCGGTTGGTGCCAATCGTTCCGGTTGGCCCCCGGCTTGCCCAGCCGACGCAATAGAGCCCGGGAAGTATCCGTCCGTCGGTGTTGGCGAACTTACCCGCACGTTCGTCGAACGGGACATCCGGGATCGGTGAGCTGCGGTAGCCGATGCAAGTGACGACAAGGTCGGCGGGGATCGTGTAGAATTCACCAGTTCCAACCGCCCGGCCATTTTCGACTTTCGTCCGCTCAACCTCCAGCGCTTCGACCTTTTCGGTTCCGATAAAGCGAACAGGGCTCGCGAACATGTCGAAATCGATTTCGACCGACTTGTCGGCGCGTTCGCTCTCGGGGATCGCGGCGAACTCGCGCAGCAAGGTGACCGACTTGCGCAAGCCCGGCTCGAGGAAAACGTCTTCCTCGACATCGGGCAAGTCTGCCGGGTCAACGCGAGGGCTAGCACGCTCGAGGTGCATCAGTTCGCCCAGTTCCTTGGGCGTCATCATGATCTGGTGCGGGCCGCGCCGGCCGACGATGGTGACCGTTTCGATAGAAGAGCCACACAAAGCCACGAGCGCGTGCGAAACGATGTCGCTCCCTTCGAACTCGCACTCGGTCTTGGACAGCAGGCGCGCCACATCGAGCGCAACGTTGCCCATTCCGATGACCGCCGCGCTCTTGCCAGACAGGTCCGGGTCAAGCCCCGCGAACTGCGGGTGGCCGTTGTACCAGCCCACGAACGCCGCGCTTCCGAACACGTTCGCGAGGTCTTCTCCTTCAAGTCCGAGCTTGCGATCGTGCGGAGCGCCGGTCGCGAACACGACCGCGTCGTAGAACGAGCGCAGTTCCGCCACGGTTACGTCCTGCCCGATCGTCAGGTTGCCCACGAAGCGAACGTTGTCAGTGAGGGCTGTCTTTTCGTAGCGGCGGCTCACGCCCTTGATCGACTGGTGATCGGGTGCAACGCCGGTCCGGATAAGGCCATAGGGAACCGGTAGCTTGTCGATCACATCAACGCATACGTCGTCGCCCCAGAGCTTTTGCGCCGCTTCGGCGGTGTAGTAGCCTGCTGGCCCCGAACCGACGATCGCGATGTGGCGCATCAGGCAGCTTGCTCCAGTTCTTCTTCGCTGGCGAGGAACCGCCTGATCGAGCTCACCGCCTGTTCGCGATGGCTCAACAGGAACAGGTGTCCGCCGCCTTCGAAGATATCTAGTTCGCTGCCCGGGATCAGTGCGTTGAGGAACCGCCCGTTGATCACCGGAACGATCTGGTCCTCGTCACCCATCATGATCAGCGTCGGCTTTTTCAGGAAGGGCAGTGCTGGGGCGCTCGTCCAACCCAGCATCGCGAGCAATTGGTAGAAGTATCCGCGCCGCGTGGGCGGCTTCATCCGCTTGATATGGTCGCCCTTGCCGGCGGTTTCGCCAAGCGCCCCGCCGTAAAGCGTGGCAAAGTGCTTCTCCATGAACGCCGCATCGATGTAGCGACGCGGATCGGCCATCTTGCTGAGTGCAGCAGGGTTGCCGGGCACCATCAGCATCCCGGCTGTGGTCGCAACGAGCACCAGCCGCCTCACCCGGGCGGAATGCTGCAAGGTGAAGTGCTGCGCCATCGCGCCGCCCCAACTGATCCCGATGACGTCGACTTCCTCGATCCCGAGCTGGTCGAGCAGCTCTGCAGCTGTCCAGCTCATCGTGAAAGCGTTGTAGGGAACGGTGGGTTCGGGAGACCCTCCGACGCCGGGCATGTCGAACATGACGAACCCGCGGTCGGAAAGCGCTTCGGCAAGCGGCGCAACAACTTCGATATTGGCACCGATCCCGTTGAAGAACAGCACCGGGAGATGCTCGGAGGGCTGGTCAAGCCGCCAGCGTGCGACCCGCAGGTCGCGTCCGCCCGCATGCATGATCGAGACGTCTGCTCCGGATAGGGGATCGGTCAAGCAGTTGTATCCTTTCAGGATTGTTCGAGAACGTAGAGTCCGGGTGCCGGATCGAGCGGGGGATATTTCTTGTTGCCGAGCTGCTTTGGGGCCTTCTTTTTCGAGCCCGATCGCTGCTGCAGCCACTCGGTCCAGTACGGCCACCACGAACCGGCAATTTCCTCAGTCCTCGCCAGCCAGTCTTCGACATTCGGCGGCGGCGGCGCGCTGCGGTCCTTGGGCAGGTAATACTTCGCCTTCGGATTGCCCGGCGGATTGAGGATCGCCTGCATGTGGCCGGATTGGCTGAGGACGAAGGTTACATCGTCCGATCCGAACAACTGTGTCGAGCGATAGCAGGCCTTCCAGGGCGTGATATGATCGGTCGTCCCGCCAAGAATGAAAACGTCTGCATCGACCTTCGAGAGGTCGACCGCATGGCCGGCCATCTCCACTTCGCCCTTGCGGGTGAACGCCAGCGTTTCGAAGAGCGTGAGGAAATCGCCCATCAGGGTGGCAGAAAGGTTGGTGGTGTCCGAATTCCAGAACAGGACATCGAAGGCGGGTGGATCCTCGCCGAGCAAGTAGTTGTTGATGACGTAGTTCCAGATCAGATCGTTCGGCCTGAGCCAGGCAAACCCGCGGGCAAGATCGTCGCCCTTGATGATCCCGGCCTTGGCTGCGCGGCGCTTCGCCAATGCAAGGCCGTTGTCGGTCATCAACGAGCCAGCCTCGATATCGTTCTGCATCGGATGCAAGACACAGACCATCAAAGTCAAAGCACCGAGCAGGTCGCTTCCTTCAGCGGCAAGCTTGCTGGCAAGCACCGAAGCGGTTTGCCCGCCCGAACATCCGGCGGACACGTTGACCTTTTCCGATCCGGTAATCCTGGCAACCGCTTCCATCGCTTCCTGACACGATGCGACGTAATCGGCCATGCCCCATTTGCCCTGCTCGGGCGATGGGTTGCGCCAACTGATCACGAACGTCTGGATGCCGTTGTCGACCTGCCATTTCACCACCGACTTCTCGGGGCTCAGATCGTTGATGTACATCTTGTTGATCTGCGGCGGAATCGTCAGCTGGGGGATCGCGTAAACCTCGTCGGTGGTCGGCGCGTACTGGATCAGCTCCATCATCTCGGTCCGCAACACCACCGAGCCCTTGCTGGTGGCGACATTCTCGCCGAGCTTGAACGGCCGTTTGTCGACCTGGCTGACCATACCCTTGTTGTGGACTATGTCGTTGTAGGCGTTGCGTAACCCTTTCACCAACGAGAGGCCGCCGCTGTCGACCAGCCGCTTTTGCGCCGTCGGATTGCCGAGTAGCGTGTTGGTCGGCGAGAGGGCGTCGATGATGATCTGCGAGATGAAATTGGCCCGGTCGCGCTCGATCGCGTCGAGTTCCAGGTCGGCGAGCCAGTTGTGCATCCCCTTCTGCACCGCGAGGTAATATTGGGCTCCGGCCCGCAGGAACGGGTTGAACTGCCATGCCGGATCGCGAAAACGCTTGTCCTTCGGATCGGGCGCCAGGTCGCTGGTACCGGATATGATCTTGATCATGTCCTGGTTGATATCCGCCATGTGGCGCATGGTCCGCCCCGGATCGGACATCGTTTCGCGCAAAAGCAGCGCCACTGCCCCCGCAAAATCCTCGCGCACAAGGCCGGTCAACGGTCCCAGCGCGGTAGTTGAGCCCAAGGCATCTCCAGAAGCTGGTTCCGCCATTGTCGTCTCCTCTTTCCCCTCGCGTGACTAATGCCAATCACCATCTTCCTTGGCAAGCAAGCCCGCAGATAAGCTGGGCAAGGGTCGGTTAACCATCGGAGGCGCTGCTGCGGTCTTGGCTGCAGGGCATTGAAAGGTTTCGCGCTTAACCGAATTTCAAACCGCTTAAGGCAAAGCGCTGTCATGGCCGGATTGCGTTCAGCCGTTGCAAAAGCCGACGATCGCTCGCGCGAGACACGCGACGCGAGGCAGCGCGTGCGCCCGGGGCAGGCCTCTCTCGAGCAGTTCGAGGTCGAAATTGACGAACTCGCCGATCGGGGAGACGAGGATACGCAAGGTGATCGTCGTAGCCAGTCCAGCGGGCGCCGGGTCGAGCGCAGTACGGAGAACGCGAGCACCCTGATCCCCGACGATACGGCATTTTGTATTCCGTTCGACTGGAACAGGATGGCCCTGTTCATCCTTGTCGCAGTGATCCTGGCGGTGCCGACGACGATGGCCGCGCCACCGGTGCCGACGCTCGTTGCAGGTTCAATTGCCGGGGTCATGGTCGTTTTTTCCGGGAAGTTGGCTGCGTTGGAGCGCCGTGTCGCGCCTCGCCCGATATTCCGCTTTGCGCTGATGGCTTTCACGATTCCGATCCCGGTCGCGTTGATGTCATTCGCTATTTCGTACTGGATGCAGACAGGCGGACTGGACGCCATTGTCGGGGTCGCTCAGTTGGTCTGCCTGAATGCCGTTGCGCTTGCCTTGCTCGGGCCTCGGCTCGTCCCCCGGTTCTGCGCCCAGGTGGCGTGCTGGGGCACATTTGCCGTCGTGGACGGCTCGCTGGAAGCATTGGGCGTGGTATCTGTTGCGATTGTCGTCTTTGGGGCGGTTAACAAATACCAAGCGGGGATCCAGCGGGTAGAGGCGGAACGCAGCCAGGCGCGGGAGCGAATCCGCAATCGCGCGGAAGACATCCTGCGCGACTATGAGGATACCGGTCAGGGTTGGTTTTGGGAGACCGACCGGAGAGGCCAGATCGCTTACGTTTCGGACAGCGTGGCCCGCGCACTCGGCAAGCCAGCGGAAGACTTGGTCGGTCGTCCCTTTACCGAGCTGTTCGAGCTTGACCACGACAACCGTGAAGGAGAGCGGACGCTCAACTTCCACCTTTCGGCGCGTTCCGCATTTACCGAACTTGCGGTGCGGGCAGGAACGGTCGAGGAGCGGTGGTGGTCGGTCAACGGACGACCGATCTTCGACAGTTTTCGCAATTTCTGCGGGTTCCGCGGGTCGGGGACCGACCTGACCGAGAAGAAGAAGAATGCCGAGCACGTGACCCGGCTCGCGCGGTTCGATTCGCTGACCGGACTCGCGAACCGGTTCCAGATGGCGCAGAGCCTCGAGAAGATCCTATCGGCACCGCTCGACATGCATCGCGAATGCAGCGTGTTCCTGCTCGATCTCGACCGCTTCAAGCACGTCAATGATACAATGGGACACCCCGCAGGTGACGCTTTGCTCAAGCAGGTTGCACAGCGGCTCGAACGCACGGTTGGTAAGATGGGGCGTGTCGGACGCCTGGGTGGTGACGAGTTCGAGGTTATTGTTCCCGGTCGCTATGAACGCAACGCCCTGGCTGCTCTAGCCCGCGAGATTATCGCGAACCTCTCGCAACCATATTCGATCGAAGGCCAGCGCGTCGTCATCGGCGCATCGATCGGGGTCGCGGTCTCACCCCACGACGGAACCAGCAGCGAAGCGTTGATCCGCAATGCCGACCTCGCGCTCTACGCTGCCAAGGATGGCGGTCGTGGACGGTTCCATTTCTACGCTGCCGATCTTCACTCGGCTGCCGAGGAGCGCAGTCGGCTGGAGGAGGATTTGCGAGATGCAGTCACGCAGGGGAATCTCGAACTCTACTACCAACCGGTGATTCACACCTCGACCGAGAAGATTTCGGGCTTCGAGGCACTGCTGCGCTGGAATCATCCGGAGCAAGGTTGGCTTTCGCCGGCCAAGTTCATCCCCATTGCCGAGGAAAGCGGCATTATCCATGCGATTGGGGAATGGGTAATTCGCACCGCTTGCCAGGACCTAGCTGGATGGCCTGCGGAGGTACGGTGTGCGGTAAACGTCTCACCCCTGCAGTTCGCCAACAACAACTTGCCGACGATCGTCGCCAACGCGATTGCGCACGCCGGAATCGATCCGTCGCGGCTCGAACTCGAGATTACCGAGAGTGTGTTCCTCAATGATGACGAAGGCACCGACGCGATGTTTGCGGCCCTGAAGGGTATCGGAGTCCGATTGGCGCTCGATGATTTCGGAACAGGATACTCGTCGCTCGGCTACCTCAAGAAGGCGCCATTCGACAAGATCAAGATCGACCAGTCGTTTGTGCGCGGTGCAACAATCGCCGGTAGCCGCAATGGTGCGATTATCGCGTCGATCACCAGCCTTGCGCAGGCATTGAACATGGACACCACGGCGGAGGGTGTCGAAACGCTCGACGAACTCGACCTCGTCCGGATGTACGGTTGCAGTCACGTTCAGGGTTACATCTACGAAAAGGCGCTCTCTCAAGAGGACGCGACCAACCGGCTGAAGACTGGATTGGAGGCGATCGCCCAGGGGCCGCGACAAGCGCGGTCGCCGCGCAGCAAAGTCTTGCGTAAAGTCGTTATCGAGAATTCCGGGCATCACTACAATGGAACGGTCCGCAACATCTCGATCTCGGGAGCGATGGTCGAAGGGCTTTGGAACGTGCCTCCAGGGACGATCTTCAAGATCGCCCTCTCGGATACCCTGATCGTAACGGCGACTTCTCGCTGGAGTACCGAAAACAGGATGGGAGTCGAGTTCTCCAAGCCGCTCCGTCAGGACAATTCCGGGCGATTCATCGATCTCTAGGCGGCGCATCCGGCCCGATGCGGTCAGTGAGTGTTCTATCTAAAGGATAAAGATTAAATTAGCTGATTTGCGATAAGTTTGCGTCGGTTGGAAGCTTGCTGGCGCGGGTACGCACCGATCAAGGAAGAAGGTTAGCGATGGCACTTGGCGGTCTGTTTGCGAAGAAGTCGGGTGGCGACCACGCCTCCGGTCCTTCGCGCGCCCACGGCCAAGCAGGCGCAGCGCTCAGTTCCGGCCAGCGCCTGGCGCTGCTCGACCAGTTCGAAGACCTCGGGATAAGTTGGTTCTGGGCGACCGATGAAAACGGAAGACTTATCTATTTGTCCGAAAGGGCAGCGGCGCAATTCGGAGAGCGCGCACCGGATCTCAACGGGTCCGCCCTAGCGGATCTGTTCGAACTCGACCGCGACGACGAGGAACATTCGCAGCGACCGCTCGGATTCCTGTTGACCGCACGGAACTCGATTGTCGAGCTGCCGGTTCGGCTCGCCGGGTGCAGCCACGAACTCTGGTGGTCGATTTCGGGCAAGCCGCAGTTTGATTCGACGAGCCGCTTTCTGGGCTATCGTGGCAGCGCGAAGGACATAACCGCTGTGCGCGAAAGCCAGCGCGATGCATCTCGCATGGCGCAATATGACTCGCTGACCGGACTCGCCAACCGTCACCGGATGAGCAAGCGCCTGACCGCGACACTGATCGCATACAAGGCCGCAAAGCGCAGTTGCGCTCTAATGATGCTCGATCTCGATCGGTTCAAGCAAGTCAACGATACGCTCGGACATCCGGCAGGCGATGATCTGCTCAAGCAAGTGGCGCAACGTCTGAACCGCATTGTCGGGGATAGAGGAGAAATCGGCCGTCTCGGAGGCGACGAATTCCAGATCATCCTGCCCGACATCGACGATCGCGGAGAGCTGGGAGACCTGTCTGACCGCCTGATCCAGATGATTTCACAGCCGTATTCACTCGACGGAAGCCGGGCGATCATCGGCACCTCGATCGGAATTGCGATCGCTCCCTATGACGGGATCGAACCCGACGCACTCGTAAGCGCAACCGACCTTGCGCTCTATGCGGCGAAGGGTGGAGGGCGCGGGCAATATCGCTTCTACTCCGCAGAGCTGAAGGACGGAGCTAACCTTCGACGCGAAATCGAGGAAGACCTTCGTGATGCAATCGTCGGAGACCAGCTCGAGCTGCATTTCCAGCCGCTCGTGAAAAGCGAAGACAATCACGTTAGCGGATTCGAGGCTCTTGTTCGTTGGAACCACCCCGAGCGTGGCTGGATCAGTCCGCAGGATTTCGTACCCGTTGCCGAGGATACCGATCTGATCAATCCGCTGGGCGAATGGGTCCTGCGCACAGCGTGCCGGCAAGCTGCCGAATGGCCGGGAGACCTGAGGGTTGCAGTCAATGTTTCGGCAGTCCAGTTCGCGACCGCCGACCTACCCAAGATCGTCAAGAAGGCACTCGCCGAGAGCGGGCTCGAGCCGAGTCGGCTCGAACTCGAAGTGACCGAAAGCGTTTTCCTTGGCGACCCCAAGGGAACCCAGCTGGTGTTTCGCGCGCTGAAGGAACTCGGTGTGCGTCTCGCACTCGACGATTTCGGGACCGGCTATTCGTCGCTCGGTTATCTCAGCTCTGCACCGTTCGACAAGATCAAGATCGACCAGGGATTTGTTCGCGGTGCCACCGAAGACGACAACAACAACGCCGCGATCATCACTGCGATCGTCAGCCTCGCAAATGCGCTAAAGATGGAAACCGTCGCCGAGGGTGTCGAAGCGATGGACGAACTCGCGCTCGTCAAGGAACTCGGTGCCAGTCACATCCAAGGGTACATCTTCTCGCGCGGCTTGCCTCAGGATGAAGTTCTCGAGCGCCTCACGAACGGCAAGCTCGAATTCGACCCTCAAGGCCCGCCCAAGCACCGGGCGGACCGCAAACGAATGTTCCGCCGGATCGGTGTGATCCACGAGGACCACCGCTACGAAGCGGTGATGCGCAATCTCTCGAAGACCGGCGCGGCGATCGAAGGTTTGCTCGATGTTCCGCTCGGCACTCAATTGGTGCTCGATCTGGGTGGCGGACAACTGGTCGTCGGCCAGGTGGTGCGTTCGGAGGGTTTCTCGCAGGGCCTGCTGTTTGAAATCCCGCTGATCAGCGACGGGGCCGACGGCCTGTGCACCCGCCATCGTATCAGCCCCTATGCTCTGGCCGCTGCCGGGATGCCGCTCGCTGCGCTACCGCCCGGCAATTACAACCCGACGAATATCGGCAATGACGGAACTCGTAGCAGGCCGACATTCCTGCAAGTAGACGTTGCCGCGACGAGGGCGGCGCACGGGTGATCATCGGCTGCTGACACGCGGCATCGCTGCGGCTAAGGGCGCGGCATGACCGAATTGTCGCACATCCGCAATTTCAGCATCATTGCCCACATCGACCACGGCAAGTCGACGCTGGCCGACCGGCTGATCCAGTTCACCGGCGGGCTGACCGACCGCGAGATGAGCGAGCAAGTCCTTGATAACATGGACATAGAGCGCGAGCGCGGAATCACCATCAAGGCCCAGACCGTCCGCCTCAACTACACCGCGAAGGACGGCGAGACCTACGAGCTCAACCTGATGGACACCCCCGGCCACGTCGACTTCGCCTACGAAGTCTCGCGCTCGCTCGCCGCATGCGAAGGCGCGCTGCTGGTGGTCGACGCCGCACAAGGGGTCGAGGCGCAGACGCTCGCCAACGTCTACCAGTCGATCGAGCACGACCACGAGATCGTGCCGGTGATCAACAAGATCGACCTGCCCGCCGCCGAGCCCGAGAAGGTCAAGGCCGAGATCGAGGACATCATCGGCCTCGACGCGTCCGAAGCGGTGCTCACCAGCGCCAAGTCGGGCATCGGCATCGAAGACGTGCTGGAGGCGGTCGTCGCCAAGATCCCGCCGCCCAAGGGCGACCGCGCCGCCCCGCTCAAGGCCATGCTGGTCGACAGCTGGTACGATCCTTACCTCGGCGTGGTCATCCTCGTCCGCGTGCTCGACGGCGTGATCAGGAAAGGCCTCCAGGTCCGCTTCATGCAGGGCGGCACCCAGCACCTGATCGACCGCGTCGGCGCCTTCACCCCCAAGCGCATCGACCTGGCCGAAATCGGCCCGGGCGAGATCGGCTTCATCACCGCGCAGATCAAGGAGGTGGAGCAGGCCCGCGTGGGCGACACCATCACCACGGTGAAGGGCGGGGCGGAAAAGCCGCTCGCCGGCTACAAGGAAGTGCAGCCGGTGGTGTTCTGCGGCCTGTTCCCGGTCGACGCCGCCGATTTCGAGAAGCTGCGCGAATCGATCGCCAAGCTGCGGCTCAACGACGCCAGCTTCAGCTACGAGATGGAAAGCTCCGCCGCATTGGGCTTCGGCTTCCGCTGCGGCTTCCTCGGCCTGCTGCACCTCGAGATCATCCAGGAACGCCTCAGCCGCGAATACGACCTCGACCTGATCACCACCGCGCCCAGCGTGGTCTATCGCATCCAGCTCGGCCATACGAAGACCGAGGACGCGAAGGAGATCATGCTCCACAACCCGGCCGACTGGCCTGACACCAACCGGATCGAGAGCATCGAGGAACCGTGGATCAAGGCGGTGATCTACACGCCCGACGAATACCTCGGCGCGATCCTCAAGCTGTGCCAGGATCGCCGCGGCATCCAGACCGACCTGACCTACGTCGGGGGCCGCGCGCAGGTGACTTACGAACTGCCATTGAACGAAGTGGTGTTCGACTTCTACGATCGGCTCAAATCGATCAGCCGCGGCTATGGCAGCTTCGATTACGAGCAGATCGGCCTGCGCGAAGGCGACCTCGTGAAGATGAACATCCTGGTAAACAACGAGCCGGTCGACGCGCTATCGCTGATCGTCCACCGCAGCGTGGCGGAAGAGCGCGGCCGCGGTATGTGCGAGCGGCTGAAAGACCTGATCCCGCGACACCTTTTCAAGATCCCGATCCAGGCCGCTATCGGCGGCAAGATCATCGCGCGTGAGACGATCGCCGCGCTGCGGAAGGACGTGACCGCGAAGTGCTATGGCGGCGACATCACGCGGAAGAAGAAACTTCTCGAAAAACAGAAGAAGGGCAAGGCGCGGATGCGGGAATACGGTAACGTGAGTATTCCGCAGGAGGCTTTCATTGCTGCGCTGCGGATGGGGGAGGAGTAGATGGCAATTGCCACATCATTCGATGCTCCGATCTACAAGGTATTGGCGAACAACGACACAGGCGCTGCAAAAGGCCATCAAGGGGGATTTGTCCTGCCAAAGGACCTCGAGGACTATCTTCCCTTGTTGCGGAACATGACCTCTCCGCAAAGGCCGACTGTTGACGTCGAGATCACTGCCGACTTGTTCGACGGTGACGATTTTCTCGGTACAGCTGATACTCGGTATCAGTATCAGACATGGGGCGGGGTGCGATCGCCAGAGCGCCGCATCACGAGAAACCTGAGCGGACTATTAAATCGCGCGCAAGGCGGTGACATCCTTATTATTGAGCGAGGGATCGAGGTCGATGATCACTATCGCTTCACGCTCATTAAAGAGTCCAGTCCATTGCACTCAAAGCTGATAAGATCCTTCGGGTCAAATCGCTGGGGCGTTTTGGACCAACAGTCTTTGCCGGCGAAGGAGACAGAAGTTATTGAGGCTGTTGAGCAAATCGAGTCCACCACTAAGCAACCTTTTTCGTTGTTCGAGCATGATGCGAATTTGACCGAAACCCGCGCACGTAAGGTCGCGCGAAGCAGGGCGTTCAAGAGGGTCGTTAGTATTTCGTATGCCAACTCGTGCGCCTTTTGTGGTGGGGGCTTGCAGCATCCAGACGGCAGGTTTGAACTCGACGCGAGCCACATCGTATCGCGATCACTGAAAGGAAGCGACGACATCCGGAACGGGCTGCTGCTCTGCAAGGGGCACCATTGGGCGTTTGACAATGGTTTGATCGGAGTGACAGACAGCTACAAGTTGCTCATCCCGCATGTTGTCCGTTCCTTGGCTAGGAACGTTCAATTAGTCCAATTGGATGGCCGGGAAATTTCGCTGCCGAAGAACATGGATGAGCATCCTGCGGCTGAGGCGCTAGCTTGGCACCGAAGAAACATCTTGGTCGTGTAATTCTGGCCGCCTAATATCACTCGTAAGTTTATCAATCAGTGCTTCGATCGAGTTTGTTCCTGCGCGCGTCTGGCACTCCCAAACTGAGAAAACTCTGTAACCGAGATCGACAAGCTGCGCTTCTTTGAGAGCGTCACGTTTTTGATTGGCCTCGATTTTCTTGCGCCAGAATTCCGTGTTTGTAGCGGGCAGCTTAAAATATTTGCAGCTGTGTCCGTGCCAGAAACAGCCGTTTACAAATATGGCGGCTTTGAACCGTGGGAGAACTATGTCTGGTCGACCGGGCAGCTCGCGCTGGTGAAGACGAAATCGGAAGCCACGCCGATGAAGAGCTCGACGCACCAAAAGCTCGGGCTTTGTATTCTTGCCTTTGATCCCAGCCATCATCTGGCTGCGCTTCGCAGGAGAAACGATGTCCGCCATTCAGGCGGCCTTAGAAGACACCCTTTTCTGTGCCAAGGCCCCGAAAAGATGCGGCTTCATTGCCTGTGCGATAAACTCGACGACAGGCACAACGACAGCATTGCCAAACTGACGGTAAGCTTGGGTATCTGATACCTCTTTTGGAATAATCCATTTCCGATCACCGTGCTCAAATCCCATCAGGCGAGCGCATTCTTGAGGCGTCAATCGACGCGGCCTCGGGCCGGGCTGGCTAATCAAAATTTCCGACCCGTCTTTATGGTATCTCGCAGAAAGAGTCCTAGCTACATCATCCGGTCCGCATAGACCGAACCCGAAACCATTCCCCTTCGCTTCGTGTTTGGCCTTGTAGCCTTGAAGGTATTCCCAAAGCCGCGGAGTGAGCGTGTATTTAGGATCGACCGTAGTATGTGGTTCGAGGATGGTGCCGAGAGTCGGCGATGTTTCTGGAAGCTTGAGGTTCTTTAAATCGAAAGCAGTGGCTTCTTTGAAACCCACTATAAAGATGCGTTCGCGCTTTTGAGGAACCCACGGGTGACTTGAGATTACTCGTGACTGAACATTATAACCAAGTTCATTCTTGAGGACATTCATAATTGTAGCAAAAGTCTTGCCCTTGTCATGCCGTTCAAGGTTTTTCACGTTTTCCAGCACGAAGGCGGTTGGCTTGTGATGAGCGATGATCTTGGCGGTATCGAAGAAAAGAGTTCCTTGTGTATCATCGAGGAAACCATGGGGGCGGCCCAGAGCATTCTTTTTGGAAACTCCCGCGATTGAAAAGGGCTGACACGGGAAGCCTGCCAAAAGCACGTCGAATTCCGGGATACTGCTGGGGTCGGCTGAATAGGGCTCAATGTCCGCACCCAGTTCGTGATTATCTCTAAAATTCGCTTGGTAAGTCCGGCGAGCGTATTTGTCGCGTTCCGAGGTAAACACGCAGTGTCCACCTATGGCGTCAAAACCTATTCGAAGGCCGCCAATTCCAGCGAACAAATCAATAAACCGGAAACTGGCCAAGCAAACCTCCAATGTCTTGCCGTGAGATTAGGTGAAACATTAGCGGAACATCTGCAAGGGCAAGATGGGATTTCATATCCGAGTTGGACCTAGTTTTCCCCGTCTTAGTGGATCGAACGAACGCCTTGCTTCTTTCCGGGAAGATCATTCGTTAACCGTTGAAGTGCGCCTTCGCTCACTCCCACCCATTGTCCTTCATCGTCCACACACGCATTCTCTTCTGCTCCGGCGCGGCCTCCGCGTCGCCGTCTTCCGGGCCTTGCTCCGCGCCATCGCCTGGCGCGGGGAGGGCGGTGGGGTCGCCCGCGCCCGCCTGCTCGCCGCGCGGGGGCAGGTAGAACGGGTGGTCCGGGTCTTTCCACGGGTCGTAGCCGTTTTCCTCGTCCTCCCGCTCGATCCGCTTGGCTTCGTCGTGCGCGGCGCGGGCGAGCGGGCTGAGGTTTTCGAGCCAGCGTTCGTGCATCTTGGATAGCTTCGCCTCGATGCTGGCATAGACCGCCTCCTCGTCCTCCGCATCGTGGGCGGCGGCGAGCTTGCGCTTGTGGGCCTCGTCGGCTTCGCGCTCCCGCTCCCACTCCTTGCGCCAGCGGCGCTTTTCGCGGGCGAGGGTCTGGCGGTCGAGCCCGTTCATCGCCTTGGCGCGCTGCATCCCGTATTTCTCCGGCAGGCGCGCCTGGAGGATGAGCATCGCGGTGCGTTCGTTGTAGATGCGGCGGGTGCCGAACTGCTTGCCGCAGCTGAGCACCGGGACTTCGATGCCGTGGATCGCGCGCTCCATCACCTTGTCCTCCAGCATCCGCACGCCGCAATCGAGCGCGGCCTCCCATGCGGCGCGGAAGCTCTCCGCCCCGGGCTGGCGGCGCAAGTGGTAGGCGCCCACGCTGCTCATGTTGACCGCGCGGCAGGCGGCTTCGACGCTGCCGGTATCGGCCAGCGCTTCGATGAATGCCTGCTGGCGGGCGGGGGTCCACCCGTCGTGGCGCTTGCTCTTGCGCGGGACGGGGGTGAATTCGGGCAGCTGCTCGCGCGGGACGAGGGTGCGGACGGCGCGGTTATCCTTGCGGCGGGTCATAAGTAAATGAGTGAAGCACAAAACCGGGGGTGTAGGAAAATGGGGGAAGCGCGAGGGGGATAGGCGCACAACTTCACTTTGCGTTCACGTGCGTGCTGGCTATAGGCACCGGCCTATGCAGATCGTTTCGCGCAGCCCGCTCAAGCTTGCTCTCGTCGCCGCCGTGGTCGGCTCCTCGCTGCTCGTGACCGGTTGCGCCGGGCGGGGCGGCAAGGTGAAGGACACCGCCTACGTCGCCCGCGACGTGGAAACGCTGTACCTCACCGCGAAGGACAAGCTCGACACCAACCAGCCCAAGGTCGCTGCCGCGCTGTTCGACGAGGTCGAGCGCCAGCACCCCTATTCGCCGTGGGCCCGCCGCGCGCAGATCATGGGTGCGTTCAGCTATTACGTCGCGCGCGACTATGCCAAGGCGATCGACAGCGCGCAGCGGTTCCTCTCGATCCACCCGGGCAACCGCGAGGCGCCGTATGCCTACTACCTGATCGCGCTCAGCTACTACGAGCAGATCAGCGACGTGACCCGCGACCAGGCGGTGACCGACCAGGCGCGAACCGCGCTGCGCGAACTGATCCGCCGCTATCCCGACACGCCCTACGCCACCGACGCCAAGCTCAAGCTCGACCTCGTGCAGGACCACTTGGCGGGCAAGGAAATGGAGATCGGCCGTTTCTACGAACGCAGCGGCGACTGGCTGGCGGCCTCGATCCGGTTCAAGAACGTGGTCGACAACTATTCGACCACCAGCCACGCGCCCGAAGCGCTGTTCCGCATGACCGAGACCAACCTCGCGCTCGGTATCCCGGACGAGGCGAAGAAGTACGCTGCGGTGCTGGGGGCGAACTATCCCGGCAGCAAGTGGTACCAGAAGGCGTACAACCTGATGGAAAAGTACGCGCCCAACGCCAAGGCGAGCTGATCGCGAGGCGCGCCTATGCGGCGCGTTGCAGCCTCGGCATGCGCTCGTTCACCAGCTGGGATGCTTCGGACAGACCGGAGTTGCGAAGGTCGTTCTCGAGCGCGCGCGCTTCGCGCCCGAGCGCGGCCTCTTTGAAATAGCCAGCCGTTCCCGCCAGTTTGTGCAATTGATCGACCAGATCGTCGCGTTCGTGCTGCGATAGCCGGCCTGCGCTGGCAGCGTCGGCAAGTGCATCGAATGCTGCCTGTTTCCGTTCCCGATAGCGGTCCTCGAGCGAAACGGCGGGTGCGCTGTCCCGAGCCCGAACCGGCGCAGGTCGAGCAACCAGCTGGGCCGATGTCCGCAGCAGATCCTCCAGGGTTACCGGTTTGGCGAGATGTCCTTGCATTCCGGCATCGAGACACGCGGCGACATCGTCCGGGTAGGCATTCGCGGTCAACGCCACAATCGGCAGTTGTTCGCTGCCGAAGCCGAGTGCGCGAATCCGCCGTGTCGCTTCGAGCCCGTCGATCCGCGGCATCTGCATGTCCATCAGGACCAGGTCGTAGGGCGCGCTTTCAGCGTGTGCCGCAGCGACCATGTCGATTGCCTCGGCACCGTCGTTGGCGATGTCCGCGGCCATTCCGGCCTGCTCGGCAAGCGCGCGGATCAGGATCTGGTTGATGTCGTGATCTTCGGCCACCAGCACCTTTAGCGATCGAGCTTGTGGTGGTGGGCGATCGCAGGGCTCGGGCGCCGCGGATTCGAGAATTGCCGGTTCGACAATCGGAACAAGCGGGAGGCGCACAGTGAACCGGGTTCCCCTGCCGACTTCGCTGGTGACGTCGATTTCACCGCCCATCATCTTGACCAGCTTTGCGCTGATCGCCAGGCCCAGCCCGGTCCCGCCAAACTTGCGCGCGGTCGAACTGTCGCCTTGGGTGAACTGGTCGAAAATCGTGGCGAGGTGATCGGGTGCAATTCCGATCCCGGTATCTTCGACTACGATCACCATAGTCGGTTCCCCAAGCGTGTCGTGAATCTGCGCTGCGACCGTGACTTTGCCGCGTTCGGTGAACTTGACTGCATTGCCTACCAGGTTGAGCACGATCTGGCGCAGGCGATGCTGGTCGGCGTCAATCCATGTCGGCAGGCCATCGGCTACGTCGAGGGTAAGTCCGAGACCCTTGGCCTGCGCGATTGGCTTGAGCAAGGCGATCGCTCCAGCGAGCTTGTGCCGCAGGTCCATTGGTTCGGGTGAAATCTGCATCTGGCCTGAATCGATCTTCGACATGTCGAGGATATCGTTGAGCAGCCGCAGCATGGCCTTGCCCGATTCGGCGATCAACTCGACATGGTGGCGCTGTTCCGCTGGCAGGTCGGCCGCCAGCAACAGGTCGGTAAAGCCGATCACCCCGTTCATCGGGGTGCGAATTTCGTGGCTCATGTTGGCAAGGAACGCGGCCTTTGCTTGCGCAGCCTGTTTTGCCTTTTCGAGCGCGGCGCGCTGTTCGGTAATGTCGGTTCCCGCGCCGACGAAACCAACGATCCTGCCCTTGCTATCGAATTCGGCACTGTTGACCGTCTCGAGCCACAGGTCGCTGCCGTCGGCCGATTCGAAATGCAGGACACGTCGGCGCAAGTCGCCCGGTTGCTCGAAGCCTTGCCATGCCGGGTCATCCGTGAACGGGCTAAGATCGCGCAGGGATGCGACCCAGCCATCGCCCATCAGGTCCTTTGCCGGCCTGCCGAGCATTCGGGACCAGGTCGAGTTTACGAAGTTGATCTTGCCGGCAGCGTCGGCGCAGAAAATCGCGATCGGGGCGGCTTCGGCGATCTGGCGGAACCTCCGCTCGCTTTCGGCCAGCCCATCGGCAATCCTGTCCCGGCTATGGAGCATAGCGGCGATCGGGAGTCCGGTAACGAACGCGGTTACCAGGAACAGCTGAAGCACGACGATCTGCTCGCTGAACTGACCCTTCGCGAGATGTATCGGACCATAGCCCCAGGCGGTTGCGGTCGTCGCGATCGCAGCGATCTTGAGAATCGAGATCGCGGTGCCCAGGCTTCCCTGGCGGAAAGCATGGAGCACCACCACTGGAGGAACCATGAACAGGAACGGGTATCGCGTCTGCGCAAACACCGCGACCGTGATGGCGGTTCCGACCAGGAACAGGAACAGCCAGTCGGGCAGGTCTTTCGCGGTCGGTCGCCTCCGCGATCGCCACGCGTCAGACAGGATCAGCAGGGTAGGGGTAAGCAGGAGCAAGCCCAGCGAATCCGCAATCGACCAGGTCCTGATCAATGTGAGTGCGCTCGCGACGGTTCCGGGTTGGAGGACAACAACCGCCGCGAGCGCGGACGCCAAAGGCGCCCCTATACCTGCAATCACGCAATAGACGGCCAGGTGGCGAATCTCCGACATATCGGGACGGGGTATCCCGGCACGGAGCATTCCCCACCAGACCAGCAGGACTTCGAAAGCGTTCGCGAACGCCAATCCGGCAGCGACTGCCGCACCGTCGCCTTCGATGATGTTGACCGCCAAGTTTACAGCGAAGGTGAACGGGAGAAACGCCAGTGTTCCGCGCCCCCGGCCGCGCAGGAGAACCGCGACCAGGATTGCATTGGGTAGCCAGACAGCGGCGATCCGCCCGTCGTCACGGGTCAATTCGATTCCCGCAAAAGCGAGCAGGCCGAACACGACGGCCAGCGCGAAGATGGCGATCGGGTGCGGCAACCCGGTTGCCCGAAGCTTTCTGAACACGGCGACGTTCCCCCTTTGCCGGTGGTTGTCCGAGATTGGAGGGGATTGGTTGGGGCGGCGCAAACTTCGCCCTAGGTACTTGCGCCTACATTTCAGGCGAAATCATGCCGCGGGTTTCCTCGCCTTCCGGGCGATCCCGCTCAGCCCCTTGGTAAGCTGGAACAGGCCGTTGAGGCGGCTTTGCGGATCGCTCCATGCGCGGCTGAGCACCAGCTTCATGTCGGGGCGAAGCTTGACCGTGTCACCCACCCGATCGACCCATGCCAGCAAGCCCGCAGGGTCGGGAAAGTCATCGTTGTGGAACGTAACGAGAGTTCCGCGCGCGCCAACGTCGATCTTGGCGATATTGGCGGCGATCGCCTGGTGCTTGATTTCGATCAGTCGAACGAGGTTGGCGGTCGGCTGCGGCAGCGGGCCAAAACGGTCGATCATCTCGGCCGCCAGCGCTTCGATCTCGCCCTGGTCGCGGGCATCGTTGAGACGGCGATAGAGGCCCATCCGCACCGCGAGATCGGGCACGTAGTCGTCCGGGATCATGATCGGTGCATCGACGGTGATTTGCGGGCTGAACGCGTCCTTTGCCGGTTCCAGTCCCGTGTCGCCCGCCTTTGCAGCAACGATCGCGTCCTCCAGCATCGACTGGTAGAGTTCGAAGCCCACCTCGCGAATGTGGCCCGACTGCTCGTCGCCCAGGAGGTTGCCCGCGCCGCGAATGTCGAGATCGTGGCTCGCGAGCTGGAACCCCGCGCCAAGGCTGTCGAGGTCGCCGAGCACCTTGAGCCGCTTTTCCGCCACTTCGCTCAGAACGGTGTCGGCGGGCGTGGTGAGATAGGCATAGGCACGCAGCTTGCTCCGGCCGACACGGCCGCGCAATTGGTAGAGCTGGGCAAGCCCGAAGCGGTCGGCGCGGTGGATCACGATGGTGTTCGCGCTGGGGATATCGAGCCCGCTTTCGACGATGGTGGTCGAGAGCAGCACTTCGTACTTGCCATCGTAGAACGCGCTCATGCGTTCCTCGACTTCGGTCGGGCTCATCTGGCCGTGTGCGGTGATCGGCTTCACCTCGGGCACGTGCTCGCGGAGCCATTCCTCGACTTCGGCCATGTCCTTGATGCGCGGCACGACGATGAAGCTTTGCCCGCCGCGATGATGTTCGCGAAGCAACGCCTCGCGCATCACCATGTCGTCCCATTCCATCACGTAAGTGCGCACCGCGAGCCGGTCGACCGGCGGGGTCTGGATCGTGGAGAGCTCGCGCAGCCCGCTCATCGCCATCTGCAGCGTGCGCGGGATCGGCGTAGCGGTGAGCGTGAGGACATGGACGTCGGCGCGCAGCTGCTTGAGCTTTTCCTTGTGGGTCACGCCGAAGCGTTGTTCTTCGTCGACGATCACCAGCCCGAGGTCACGGAATTCGGTCGATTTCGAGAGGATCGCGTGCGTGCCGATGACGATATCGACATCGCCTTTCTTCAGCCCTTCGCGGGTTGCGCTCATTTCCTTGGCGCCGACAAGGCGGCTGAGCCGCCCGACTTTCAGCGGGAAACCGGAAAAGCGCGCCGAGAAGTTTTCGAAGTGCTGGCGGGCGAGCAGGGTGGTGGGGGCGACCACGGCAACCTGTTTGCCGCTCATCGCTGCGACGAACGCGGCACGCAGCGCGACTTCGGTCTTGCCGAAGCCGACATCGCCGCAGACGAGGCGGTCCATCGGTTTGCCCGATTCCAGGTCGCGCAGGACATCGGCGATCGCGCGATCCTGGTCGTCGGTTTCCTCCCACGGGAAGCGTTCGACGAACTGGTTGAACCCGGCTTCCTCGGCTTCGAGCACCGGTGCTTTGCGCAGCGCGCGGGCGGCAGCGGTAGCGAGCAATTCGCCGGCGATTTCGCGGATGCGTTCCTTCAGGCGCGCGCGGCGCTTCTGCCATGCTTCTCCGCCCAGCCGGTCGAGCATGACCGTGCCTTCCGCCGCGCCATAGCGGCTGAGTACCTCGAGGTTTTCGACCGGCACGTAGAGCTTGTCGCCCCCGGCGTATTCGAGCATTGCGCAGTCGTGCTTGCTCTGTCCGACGGGGATCGCTTCGAGCCCACGATAGCGCCCGATGCCGTGGTCGATGTGAACCACGAGGTCGCCCGCATTGAGCGCCGACAGCTCGGCGAGAAACGCATCGGCATCCTTGCGCCGCTTCTTGCGCCGCACCAGCCGGTCGCCGAGCACGTCCTGCTCGGTGACGAGGTCGATCTCGTCGTTGGCGAACCCGGTATCGAGCGGCAGCACCAGTGCAACCGGCTTGCCCTTGGCGGCCAGCCCCAACGCTTCCTGCCAGGTATCGGCAAGCGCGGTCGGTGCACCGGCCTCGGTCAGGATTGACGCCAGGCGCGATCGGCTACCCTTCGAATAGGCCGCCAGCAGGGGCCGTTTGCCCGCTTTGCCGACTGCCTTGAGGTGCTCGGCGGCAGCGGCATAGACGTTGTCGCCGCGCGCGCGCTCAGGAGCGAAATCACGTCCCGAATGGAACCCGTAATCGACCGTCGTCGCACTTTCGGGCTCGGCGAAGATCGAAGCGCGGTGGATCGGGCGCGACTGCAGCGCTTCATTGAATTCGTCGCTCGTCAGGTAGAGCGCATCGGTCGCCAGCGGGCGGTAGCTGCCTTCGGCGTGTTCGGCGCGCTGGCGGTGGTAGTCGGCGACATCCGCAAAACGTTCCTCGCCCGCCGACAGCGCTCCGGCGTCGATCACCAACAGGTCGTCGGCCGAAAGATGGTCGAACAGCGTCGCCATCCGGTCCTCGAACAGCGGCAGCCAGTGCTCCATCCCTGCGAGCCGCCGCCCGTCGCTGACCGCCTGGTAGAGCGGATCCTGCGTCGCGTTGGCCCCGAACATCTCGCGATAACGGCTGCGGAAGCGCTTGATAGATTGCTCGTCGAGCAGGGCTTCGCTTGCGGGGAGCAGCAGGTGGCTTTCCAGCACCCCGGTGCTCATCTGGGTCGAGGGATCGAAGGTGCGCAGCGATTCGAGATCGTCGCCGAAGAAGTCGAGTCGTAAACCCTGGTCGAGGCCGGAGGGGAACACGTCGAAGATCGAGCCGCGCATCGCGAATTCGCCGTGGTCGATCACGGTATCGGTGCGCGAATAGCCTTGCCGCATCAGCATCGCGGTGAGCTGGTCGTGCGGGATCACCGCGCCGGGCCGGAATTCCTGCACCGCCTCGCGGATGCGGAATGGGGTCAGCACGCGCTGGAGCAGGGCGTTGGCGGTCGTCACCAGCAGCTGGCTACCCGCCTTGCCCGCCTGCAGCCGGTGGAGCGCGGCCAGCCGCTGCGCGCTGATCGCGAGTGCGGGGCTCGACCGGTCGTAGGGCAGGCAGTCCCACGCCGGAAACTCGATCACTTCCAGTTCCGGCGCAAAATACTGCGCGGCCTCGGCGATCGACCGCATCGCTGCATCGTCGGGCGCAATGAATACCGCACGGCCCTTGGCGGCGCGGGCAAGGTCGCCGAGCACCAGTGGTTGGCTGCCGCGTGGCAGTGAGGACAGATTCAGTGGCTCGCGTGCAGACAGGATTTTCTGGAGATCGGGCATCGGGTTTCCTGTGGCTGGCGCACGCGCGAAAACCCGCCCGAGGGTTCGGACGGGGTCGTTATCGGGCCCTCACATAGGGCAACGGCGGGAAATTCCAACCGCCTCAGCGGATATCGACGTAATCGAGCCTCTGCATTGCCTGCATCAGTTCGCCATCGAAGGCAGGCGGCACCGGCTGCGACTGCATGGCCCACGCCATGATGTCGACGTCATCTTCTTCGAGCAGCGCTTCGAACCACGCAAGCGCGCTCTCGCCCCAGCTTGCAGCGTAGCGATCGAAGAACCCGCCGATCATGAAATCGGCCTCGCGCGTCCCGCGGTGCCAGGCGCGGAATTTCGCACGGGCGAGGCGGGTCGAAAAATCGATTGCAGCAGGGTCGGTCATGCGAAACGGGGCGCCCTTCGGTTTGTCGAACGGCACCCCGTGTCTGTTATTCTCGTGTTTCGATCAAGGGTGCGTGTGACCGTAGACCACCATCGAGTCGGCCGTCATCGCCTGGTCCTCGTCGTAGATCTTCTTCGCCGCTTCTTCGGAGCCCGCGACCTTGACCATTGCCTTGCGGAAGGCGGTCTGTTCGGGCGAGTTGTGGCTGTCGAGCATTGCCATCCCGCGCGGCATCTTGAACATCATCATGATATCCCAGCGACCGGTTGTCAGCCAGACTATCTTCGGTTGATCGAGGCCCGCCTCTTTGGTTGCCGGGCCAAAATACTTCTCACCCAGTTCGATCCAGCGTTGCTGGGTGCCAGGTTTCAGCTTGAGGTATTCGATCCGGTATGTCGTGCGCGCCTCTTCCTTCTCCGCGGCCTGGGCCATTGCTGGCGAACTGGCCACGAACATGGCCGAGCCCCCGATTAAGGTAGCAGCCGCTGCGATTGAGATTGTCAGTTTGCGAATCATCGTATTCCCCCTGATTAGGTTGAGTGGAGATACGACCCGTTCGGTCCGGACATTATCGCACAGGGAGATGTTTCGAAAACACTGCCTCCCCCTCAGCGTCATCCTGCGAGCAATAGACAGGCGAATCGATCGTTTGACAAGTCCTGCCCGTCGGCTTCGCAGAATCGCCAGAACGGGTTAGGGATTAGCGATGCGTCCTGACGTACTCAATCCGCTGTTTGCAGAGGTCGAAACGCTCGATGGCGTGGGGCCAAAGGTAAAGCAGCCGCTCGACAAGCTCGGGCTCATGCGGGTGGGCGATGTCGCCTATCACTTGCCCGACCGGTTTGTGACCCGGCGCCCGGTCGACAACCTTGATGAAGCCAGCGTTGGCGAACAGATCGTCGTGGCATTGACCCCGACCGAGCACCGAGCGAGCAGGACAGGGCGCGGGCCGTACCGTGTTTTTGCCAGCGATGCGCTCGGCAATGTGTGCGCGCTGACATACTTCGGGCGGGCGAGCTACACTGCGAAGAAGCAGCTTCCGGTGGGCGAGAAGCGGTGGATCGCCGGGCGGCTCGACGAGTACGGGCAGATGCTCCAGATCGTGCATCCAGACCATGTCGCGAAGACCAGCGAAGGCCTTCTCGGCACGCTTAACGAGCCGGTCTATGCGCTCGCCAGCGGTTTGACCCAGCCCAAGGTTGCCGGGCTGGTAGCACAGGCGCTCACTCGCTTGCCCGAAATGCCGGAGTGGATCGAGCCGGGGCACTTCGCGAAAGAGAAATGGCCTGCGTGGGCCGATGCGCTCAAGCTGGCGCACAAGGGCGAACACGCCGCGGCCCGCGATCGGCTCGCCTATGACGAATTGCTCGCCAACAGTCTCGCGCTGATGCTGGTGCGGGCCGACAACCGGCGTCGCAAGGGGCAGGCGCTGCGCGGTGACGGGCACTTGCGCGACAAGCTCCAGTTGCCGTTCCCACTGACCGGGGCGCAACGTCGCTCGATCACTGAGATCGAGGGCGACCTGGCGCAGGATACCCCGATGCTGCGGTTGCTGCAGGGCGACGTGGGCTCGGGCAAGACCGTCGTCGCGCTCGAAGCGATGCTGACGGCAGTGGAGGCCGGCGCGCAGGCCGCGTTGCTTGCACCGACCGAAATCCTCGCGCGCCAGCATTACGATACCTTGCGCCAGATGCTTGCGCCCACCGGCGTCGAGATCGCGCTGCTTACCGGGCGCGACAAGGGCAGGGCGCGCGAATCCATCCTTATGGGGCTCCAGGATGGTTCGATAAGTCTCGTCGTCGGGACGCACGCGATCTTCCAGGAGACGGTGAACTATCGCAACCTCGGCTTGGTGGTGATCGACGAACAGCACCGCTTCGGCGTGTCGCAGCGGTTGATGCTGGCGCAAAAGGGCAAGGTCACGCCGCATACGCTGGCGATGACCGCGACACCGATCCCGCGCACGCTGACACTGGCGCAATACGGCGAGATGGACGTGAGCCGCCTAGACGAAATGCCGCCCGGCCGGCAGGCGATCGACACCGTGGTCGTTTCGACCGAGCGGCTCGGCGAAGTCATCGACCGGCTTGGCTTGGCGATCGCGGGCGGGGCGCAGGCGTATTGGGTGTGCCCGATGGTGCGCGAACAGGAGAGCGAGGATATCGCCGCCGCCGAGGCACGCTATGCTGCGTTGAAGGAGCGGTTCGGCGACGACGTCGTGCTGGTCCACGGCCAGCTCAAGCCGGAACTGAAGGACGCAGCGATGGAGCGGTTTGCGTCCGGCGAGGCAAAACTGCTGGTCGCGACGACAGTGATCGAAGTCGGGGTCGACGTTCCCAACGCGACGCTGATGGTGATCGAACAGGCGGAGCGCTTCGGGCTCGCTCAGTTGCACCAGTTGCGTGGGCGCGTGGGGCGGGGCAGCGCCAAGTCCGCGTGCGTGCTGCTGCGCGGCGGAGAGCTGAGCGAAACCGGCAAGGCGCGACTATCGCTGATGCGCGAGACGCAGGACGGGTTCAGGCTTGCCGAGGAGGACCTGCGGCTGCGCGGCGGCGGCGAACTGCTCGGCACCCGCCAATCGGGCGATACGCCGTTCAAGGTCGCCGATCTCGACCAGATCCAGCGCTTGCTGCCGCTAGCCCACGACGATGCGCGCCTGCTGATGGAACGCGATGGCGGGCTCGCCAGCGACCGCGGCGAGGCGGCACGCATCCTGCTCTACCTGTTCGAACGCGATTGGGGCGTGCAGCTGTTGCGCGGAGGCTGAAGTCGGCCGCGCCAAAGACCGCCGGGGGCATTGCTGCCACCCGGCGATCGCTCCCCCTATCGGATTGCTTCAGAAGCGAAAGGCCAAGCCTGCGCTCAGCACCCACGGGTCGAGCTTGTGCTCGGTCTCGATGACCTTCGTGCTGCCAGCGTACCACCGTGCCGTCGTGCTGACGAAATACTTCTTTGCGTCGAGCGAAATCGACAGGCCGTTCGAATTGATCGGCACGTCCACGCCCGCCTGGAGCGCGACGCCGAACTTGCTGGTCATGTCGAAATTGGTGACGCCTAGCGGGATCGTGGCCGCGCCAGGGTTCTTGTCGACCCACCAGAAGAAGCTGGGACCCGCGCCGATGTAGGGCGAGATGCCTTCGGGGTTGAAGTGGTACTTGAGCGTCACCGTTGCCGGGATCAGCTTGGCGTTTGAGACCAGTTCTGCGCCCGGAAGGCCCGTGGTCGCATCGACGTCGTGCTCAGTCATGCAGCAGATCGTCTCGACAGAGACCGACGGAGTCGCGAAATATTCGATTGCGATCGTCGGAACGTAGTTGTCGTTTGCGGTTGTTTGTAGGTCCGAAGGGAGCCCGACCAGATCGGTGTTAACCTTGGTAATCTTTCCATCGGGCAGCACTGCCGTGCCGAGCACCTTGACCTGGAGCTTTCCTCCGTCCTTGGCGATGGCGGGTTGGCTGGCGAAGGCCGCCAGCGCAATGCCGACAGCAGCTAGACAGGTTTTCATGTAGATCAATCCAGCGCCGCAGTGGCCACCCCTCGCGGCCCAGGATTTTTGCTGCGCCCCGACTCACTGGCGGATCGATCAGAGGATGTGGTTGATCTAGATCAAGGGGTGAAACATTATTACGCAATTGGCCGACGATTTGGTCGTCTTGCCGTCCAATTGCGTGCTGCAAATTCGATAGGGCTTGCGGGCAGGTTTGAACCTTGCAGCCACGCGTCCGAAGTGCCACGTGGCTCCCATCAAAGGAGAGACTCATGCGCAATATCGATCACTTCATGGTCGGCGGCCCGGGCAGCGGTTCGGGGCGGACCAAGGACGTGTTCAACCCTTCCACCGGCGAAGTGCAGGCGCAGGTATCGTTGGGCGATGCCGCGCTGCTGCAACGTGCGGTCGATGCCGCAAAGACGGTCCAGCCGGAGTGGGCGGCGACCAATCCGCAGCGCCGCGCCCGGGTGATGTTCAAGTTCAAGGAGCTGGTCGAGGCGAACAAGGACGATCTTGCTCGCCTGCTGTCGAGCGAACACGGCAAGGTGGTCGAAGACGCGCACGGCGACGTGCAGCGCGGGCTCGAAGTGATCGAATACGCCTGCGGCATCCCGCAGGCATTGAAGGGTGAGTACACCCAGGGCGCGGGTCCGGGGATCGACGTCTATTCGATGCGCCAGCCGCTCGGCATCGGCGCGGGGATCACGCCGTTCAACTTCCCGGCGATGATCCCGATGTGGATGTTCGGCATGGCGATCGCGGCGGGCAACGCATTTATCCTCAAGCCCAGCGAGCGTGACCCGAGCGTGCCGGTGCGGCTCGCCGAGCTGTTCCTCGAGGCGGGTGCGCCCGAGGGGCTGCTGCAGGTCGTCAACGGCGACAAGGAAATGGTCGATGCGATCCTCGACCATCCCGATATCCCGGCGATCAGCTTCGTCGGCTCGTCCGACATCGCGCAATATATCTACGCGCGCGGCAGTGCCAATGCGAAGCGGGTGCAGGCGTTCGGCGGAGCCAAGAACCACGGGATCGTGATGCCCGATGCCGACCTCGACCAGGTGGTCAATGACCTGACCGGCGCGGCGTTCGGTTCGGCCGGCGAGCGGTGCATGGCGCTGCCCGTGGTGGTCCCGGTGGGCGACGATACTGCCGAGAAGCTCAAGGCCAAGCTGATCCCCGCGATCAACGCGCTGCGTGTCGGTGTCTCGACCGATCCCGATGCGCACTATGGCCCGGTGGTCACCGCGGAGCACAAGGCGCGCATCGAAGGCTGGATCGACACCGCCGAGAAGGAAGGCGCCGAAGTCGTGATCGACGGGCGCGGGTTCAGCCTGCAGGGCCACGAGAACGGGTTTTTCGTCGGCCCGACGCTGCTCGACCGCGTCACCACTGACATGGACAGCTACAAGGAAGAGATCTTCGGCCCCGTGCTCCAGATCGTGCGGGCTAAGGACTTCGAGGAAGCCGTCAGCCTGCCGAGCAAGCACCAGTACGGCAACGGTGTGGCGATCTTCACCCGCAACGGCCACGCCGCGCGCGAGTTCGCCAGCCGGGTCAACGTCGGCATGGTCGGGATCAACGTGCCGATCCCGGTGCCGGTGAGCTACCACAGCTTCGGCGGTTGGAAACGTTCGGGCTTCGGCGACATCGACCAGTACGGGATGGAAGGGCTGCGGTTCTGGACCAAGACCAAGAAGGTCACCCAGCGCTGGCCCGATGGCGGCGGCGATGGCTCCAACGCATTCGTCATCCCGACGATGGGGTGACGGAACGCACAATGACCAGCCAGTTCCAACTTACCGACGACCAGCTCGCCATCCAGGAAATGGCGCAGCGGTTTACCGCCGACAACATCACGCCGTTCGCCGCCGAGTGGGACGAGAAGCATCACTTCCCGCGCGACGTGATCCAGAAGACCGGCGAGCTCGGCTTCGGCGCGATCTACGTCAGCGAGGCAAGTGGCGGGATCGCGCTCGGGCGGCTCGAAGCGGCGCTGATCATGGAAGCAATGGCCTATGGCTGCCCCGCGACCAGCGCCTACGTCTCGATCCACAACATGGCCGCGTGGATGATCGACACCTACGGCTCGGCGGAGCTCAAGGCGAAGTACCTGCCCAAGCTGGTGACGATGGAACACATCGCCAGCTACGCGCTCACCGAACCGGGCAGCGGGTCCGACGCCGCCGCGCTCAAGACCACCGCCAAGCTCGACGGCGACCATTATGTCCTGAACGGCACCAAGCAGTTCATCTCCGGCAGCGGGTTCAACGATATCTACGTCGTGATGGTCCGCACCGGCGAAGACAAGGCGAAGGGCATCACCTGCCTGGTGGTCGAGAAAGGCACGCCCGGCCTCAGCCACGGCGCGCCGGAGAACAAGCTGGGCTGGAACGCCTCGCCGACGGCGCAGCTGATCTTCGAGGATTGCCGGGTGCCGGTGTCCAACCGGGTCGGCGCCGAAGGCGAGGGCTTCCGCTTCGCAATGGCCGGGCTCGACGGCGGGCGGCTCAATATCGGGGCGTGCAGCCTCGGCGGGGCGCAGCGGTGTCTCGATGAAGCGGTGAGCTACACCAAGGAGCGCCAGCAGTTCGGCCAGCCGGTGGCGGATTTCCAGAACACCCAGTTCATGCTCGCCGACATGGCAACCGAGCTCGAGGCGGCGCGCGCGCTGCTCTACCTTGCAGCGTGCAAGGTGACCGACGGCGCGCCCGACAAGTCGCGCTTCTCGGCGATGGCCAAGCGGCTCGCGACCGATACCGGCAGCAAGGTGGTCAATGATGCGCTGCAGCTGTTCGGCGGCTACGGCTATCTCAAAGACTACCCGATCGAGCGGTTCTGGCGCGACCTGCGGGTCCACTCGATCCTCGAAGGAACCAACCAGGTCATGCGGATGATCGTCGGCCGGGACATGCTGCGGCAGTAAATTTGACTCATTTCTGCCGTTCGTGTCGAGCGAAGACGAGACACGGTCGCGCAGTCGGTTCTCGACTTTGCTCGAACCGAACGGAGGTTTGATTGACTTCGGAAGTTCACATTCACACCCACGGCGCGGCGGGGCATATCTCGCTCAATCGCCCGAAGGCGCTGCATTCGTTGACGCTCGATATGTGCCACGCGATGAGCGCGGCGTTGGGCGAATGGGCGGAAGACGACGCGATTGCTGCGGTCCTGCTCGACCATGCCGAAGGGCGGGGTTTTTGCGCCGGTGGCGATATCAACCTGCTGCGCAACTCCGCGCTCAACGATGGCGGGGTGAGCGGGCGGAAGTTCTTCCACGACGAATACCAGCTCAACCACCGGATGTTCGAATACGCCAAGCCGATCGTCGCGTTCATGGACGGGATCACGATGGGCGGCGGGGTCGGCATCAGCCAGCCGGCGAAGTTCCGCGTGGCGACCGAGAACACCCGGTTCGCGATGCCCGAGACGGGGATCGGACTGTTCCCCGATGTCGGCGGCGGGTGGTATCTCTCGCGGCTCGGTGGGCGGCTAGGGCAGTTCCTTGCACTGACTGGAGCGCGGCTCGATGGGGCGGAATGCCTGTGGGCAGGGATCGCGACGCACTACCTGCCGAGCGAGAAGCTGGCCGAGGCCAAGGCGCGGATCGCCGAAAACCCCGATCGCATCGGCGGTATCCTGTCGGAGCTTTCGATAACGCCCCCGCACGCGCGGATCGAAGGCAACGCCGACAAGATCGCCAAGCACTTCGCTTCGGACCGCTACGAGGACATCCTCGCGAGCCTCGAGGCCGACGACAGCGAGTGGGCGGCGAAAGAGCGCGATGCGCTCGGCACCAAGAGCCCGCAGACCTGCAAGGTCGCGCTGCGCCAACTCGCCGAAAGCGCGAAGCTCTCCGATTTCGCTGACAACATGGCGATGGAATACCGCATCGCCAGCCGCGTGCTGCTGCGCCCCGACTTTGCCGAGGGCGTGCGCGCAGTGATCGTAGATAAGACCGGCGACCCCAAGTGGAACCCGCCGACCCCCGAAGGCGTGAGCGAGGAACTGCTCGACAGTATCTTCGCACCGCTGCCGGCAAACGAGGAATGGAAGCCGTTATGAGCTACGAAACGATTACTGTCGAACAACAAGGCGCGGTGACGCTGGTCACGCTCAACCGGCCCAAGTCGCTCAATGCGCTCAACAGCCAGGTGCTGGAGGAATTGATCAGCGCGTTCGCCGCGTTCGAGGCAGACAGCACCCAGCGTTGTGCGGTGTTGACGGGCAGCGGGGACAAGGCGTTTGCCGCGGGGGCCGACATCAAGGAAATGGCCGACAAGCCGGCAGCCGATTTCTACAACGAGGATTTCTTCTCCCGCTGGACGAGCCACTTGGTCAAGGCGACCCGCAAGCCGTGGATCGCCGCGGTCAACGGTTTCGCGCTTGGCGGTGGGTGCGAGTTGGCAATGATGGCGGACTTCATCATCGCGAGCGAAAACGCTAAGTTCGGCCAGCCAGAGATCAAGCTCGGCGTCGCGCCAGGGATGGGCGGCAGCCAGCGGCTGACCCGCGCGGTAGGCAAGGCCAAGGCGATGGAAATGTGCCTCACCGGGCGGATGATGGGGGCGGAAGAAGCCGAGCGCAGCGGCCTCGTCGCGCGCGTCGTGCCGCACGAAAGCCTGCTCGAAGAAGCGTTGAAAACCGCCGCGACCATCGCCGGGATGCCGCCGATGGCGGCGGTGGCGAACAAGGAAATGGTCAACGCCGCGTTCGAGACGACGCTCGACCAGGGCATCGTCATGGAGCGCCGCATCTTCCAGGTCCTCACCGCCAGCGAGGACAAGGCGGAAGGCATGGCCGCGTTTATCGAGAAGCGCGAAGGTCAGTGGAAGGGGCGATAGGAGACAACCTCCGTTCGTGTCGAGCGAAGTCGAGACACGTTCAGGGAGGTGTCTCGACTATGGCCTTCGGCCTCCGCTCGACACGAACGAATTGAGAGGATCTGGATTATGAAGATCGCATTTATCGGCCTCGGCAACATGGGCGGCGGGATGGCCGCGAACCTCGTCAAGGCGGGCCACGCGGTGAACGCGTTCGACCTCAGCGAAGCGGCGCTGGCTGCTGCCGGGGAGCACGGCTGCGCGACCTTCACCGATGCCAAGGAAGCGGTGCAGGGCGTAGAAGCGGTGGTGACGATGCTGCCCAACGGCGCGATCGTGAAGTCGGTCTATACCGGCAGCGTGATCGGCCATGCGCCTGAAGGCGCGGTGTTCCTCGATTGCTCGACGATCGACGTCGCTACCGCGCGCGAAACGATCGCCCTGGCCGAAGCGGCCGGTTACGACATGGTCGATGCGCCCGTCTCCGGCGGGATCGCGGCAGCCAATGCGGGCACGCTGACCTTCATGGTCGGTGGGAGCGACAAGGCGTTCGAACGCGCGAAACCGGTGCTTGAAGCAATGGGCAAGGCGGTGATCCACGCGGGGCAGGCGGGCAATGGGCAGGCGGCGAAGATCTGCAACAACATGCTGCTCGGCATCCACATGATCGGCACCTGCGAAGCGTTCACGATGGCGCAGAAGCTCGGGCTCGATCCGCAGACCTTCTACGACATTTCCAGCGTTTCCTCCGGCCAGAACTGGTCGATGACGAGCTATTGCCCGGTCCCCGGCGTCGGCCCGCAAAGCCCGTCGGACAACGATTACCAGGGCGGGTTCGCCACCGCGCTGATGCTCAAGGACCTCAAGCTGGCGATGGAGGCCGCTGCCAGCGCCGGGATCGACCCGCAGATGGGCCACCACGCGAAGGACCTTTACGAAGCGTTCGACGCGGCGGGGAACGGCGCGGTCGACTTCTCCGGGATCATTCGAACGATGAACTGACTGGTGAGGCGGAGGCAGGCCTCGCCTTGTGGCTGCGCGCCAGCAGGTCCCACACGAACACCGCGATTGCGGCCCAGATGAACACGAAGCACGCGAGCTGCGCGGGGTGCAGCGGCTTGTCGAACACCGTCAGGCCCAGCACGAACACGATCGACGGTGCGAGGAACTGGGTGAAGCCAAGCGCCGAATAGCTCATCTTGCGTGCAGCCGTCGCGAACATCCACAGCGGGGTTGCCGTGAGCACCCCACCGAGCATGATCAGCAGGCTGAGCTGCGGGTCGTGGCCGAACGACGAGCCGTGCGGGGTCTGGGCAAACCACCAGGTCGTCACCAGTGCGGGCATCAACAAGATCGTCGATTCGATGGTCAGGCCGGGCAGCGCCCCCACCGGCACCTGTTTGCGCACGAGCCCGTAAGTGCCGAAACTGAAAGCCAGCGTCAGGCTGATCCATAGCGTCGTCAGCGCGCCGCCAAGCAGGATCGCGATTCCCGCGGCGGCAATCGCCACCGCGATCCACTGGCGCCGCGAAAGCTTCTCGCCGAGCACGACCGTGCCGAGCAGCACGTTGACCAGCGGGTTGATGTAGTAGCCCAGGCTCGCGGCGTAGACGTGCCCTTCCTGGATCGCCCAGATGTAGGTCAGCCAGTTGATGACGATCAGCACCGAACTCGCGACCAGCAGCATCAGCACGTGCGGGTTACGCAGTGCGGCGAGGACTTCGGGCAATTGCTTCCGGAAGCCCGCTATCAGCAGGCACAGCGGCAGCGTCCACACGATCCGCCAGGCGACGAACTCGACCGGTGGCACTACCCGCACGAGAATCAGGTAGAGCGGCAGGAAACCCCAGATCAGGTATGCTGTAAGTGCGGCGGGCAGGCACGAATGAAGCAGCGAGGGCTTGGGTTCGTTCATCTTCGGGAGGCCCTTAGGGTGGGAGTTCCGACCCGGCAAGCAGCTGTTTGGCTTCATTGAAGAAGCGGTTCTCCACAGGGTCCTGAATTATTTCGCAATCTGACAGCGGTGTTGCTCTGTGTTCAGGTAAACACGTCTAATTGTGAACGCATCAAATGAGGGACGGCTGACGAATCGGCCATCCACAATGACTGGAAATTCCCAACTCAGGCCGTGCCCACCCACGGTCAGGGCGCGAACCCCCTTGGGGTCGCGGAAGGCGTCGCTCGCTTCACGGCAGGCGGCGCCTTCTTCCTATGCGAGTGGCTATCGGATAGGTGTCTCGACCGATGAGACGCACTTATCCCGCTGCACTGATCCTGCTCGTCCTGCTCGCCGCTTGCGGGAAAGGCGAAACGCCCGATACCGACAAGCCCGACCGGGATCCTGCCGTGTCGCAGGCGCTCAACGATCCGATTATGGTCGATCCCGACCTTTCCCAACGCAACGAGGGTGCGGCGGCAGTGACGATCGATACCGATCATTCGCTGCCGATCATTCCGGTCACCCCCGAAGCGATCGCTGCTGCGCGCGAGGACGCGATTCAGATGCTCGATGGTAAGGTGCTGGCAGTGCCTGCCGCGAGCGGGACGGTGGCGGCCGTTCCAACCGATGCGCGGGCTAGCGGCAATCTCGCTACCCTTCCCGGTGCCGCAGAATGCAAGGCGAAGCTGGCGCGAGGCGCGATTTGGGCGGCTCGCTTGCCGCCCGAGTTGCCGGTCTATCCGCGCGGGGCGACGCAGGCGGCGGCAGGCGGGGATTCGGCCGACTGCCACGCGCGCGTCGTGCGCTTTACGACACCGGTTCCGGTTGCCGACGTGCTGTCGTTCTACTGGACCCGCGCAACGCAATCCAAATACGCGCCCCGTCACAGAAAGACCGACGGTGGGCAGGATGTCCTCGACGGGCGCAGGGGTAACGACGCGTTCGATTTGCGGGTGAAGGCGGGCAAGACGACCCACCAGCCGACCGAAGTCGTGCTGGCAACGATTGCTCGCGATTAGGCGCTGACAGGCGCGAGCACGCGCCCGGCGAGCGAATTCGGGCCCGCCTCGACCAGTTCGACTTCGGCAATCTCACCCAGCGCGGCGTCGCTTTCGAACCAGACAGATTGCAGCCATGGGGACTTGCCGAGCATCTGCCCGGGCTTCTTGCCCTTGCGTTCGACCAGTACGGCACACCGCTTGCCAACACTGGCTTGGTTGAACGCCAGTTGGTCGCGGTTGAGCGCGGCCTGCAGGCGCTGGAGGCGCTCGTCCATCACTTCGGGCGCGATCGCTCCATCCATGCTTGCCGCCGGGGTGCCGGGACGGGCGGAATATTTGAAGCTGAACGCCTGCGCGTAACCGACCGCATCGACCAGCTGCATCGTGGCTTCGAAATCGGCCTCGGTCTCGCCCGGGAAACCGACGATGAAGTCGCCGCTCAGTGCGATGTCGGGGCGTGCTTCGCGGAACCGTTCGAGCAGCCGCAAATACCCTTCGGCATCGTGGCTGCGGTTCATCGCCTTCAGGATCGGGTCCGAACCGCTTTGCACCGGCAAGTGGAGGAACGGCATAAGCTTGTCGACTTCGCCGTGCGCAGCGATCAGACCGTCGGTCACGTCCATCGGATGGCTGGTGGTGTAGCGAATGCGGGCGAGATTGGGCAGTTTCGCCAGTTCGCGGATCAGCCCGTCGAGCCCGATTGCCCGGCCCTTCGCGTCTTCCCCGCTCCAGGCATTGACGTTCTGGCCGAGCAGAGTGATCTCGCGCGCGCCGGCTTCGACCAGTTTCTCTGCTTCGGCAACGAGATCGTTGAACGGGCGCGAAATTTCCGCGCCGCGCGTGTAGGGGACCACACAATAGGTGCAGAACTTGTCGCACCCTTCCTGCACCGTCAGGAACGCGCTTGGGGGTGCGCGACGCCGTGCGGGCAGGGCAGCGAACTTGGCGATCGGCGGCATGTCGGTATCGGTCGCACGCTCGCCCGCTACCGCCTTGTCGAGCATTTCAGGCAAGCGATGGTACGCCTGCGGGCCCACGACCATGCTGACAGCCGGGGCGCGGGCCATGATTTCTTCGCCTTCGGCCTGCGCGACGCACCCGGCGACCGCGATCAACGGCTTTGAACCGTCCGCCTTCTGCAAGCGGCCGATGTCCGAATAGACCTTCTCCGCCGCCTTTTCCCGGATGTGGCACGTGTTGAGCACCACCAGGTCGGCTTCCTCGCCTTCCGCCGCGGGCGCGATGCCGCGCGAGGCGAGCAATTCGGCCATCCGATCGCCGTCGTAGACGTTCATCTGGCAACCGAAGCTTTTGACCCGGTAGGTCTTGGGAGGGGAACTGGCACGCATGGCGCGCGCCTATAGCGGCAAAGGGGCGTTATTCCAAAGGCGGAAGATCGCCTTGCTTGGGCGCGTTGTAGCGGACCGGTGCTACGTCATGCTTGAACTCGCGCAACGGCTTGCCGAGCGCGGCCAGCAGCGCCGCCTCGATCTCCGAGCGAGAGCGGGCGCCGATTGCCTTGCGCCCGCAGAATTCGACCGGGCTGAACGGTTCGAGGAAGTGGATGCACAATTGAAAGGTGCCCTTGCGCGCGAATACACGCTTGGCATTGTTGATCCCGCTTTCATCACCGACCCAGCCGATCCATTCGCCGAATTCGCCGTAATCGAGCATCACGGGCTGGACCAGCACCCCGTCTGGCGGCGGTTCGAGCACGCTCATCATGCTGGTCTTGAACGGCAGGAGGCTCTGTCCGTCGGTGGTGGTGCCTTCGGGAAAGATCGTGACCGACCAGTTGTCCGCCAGCGCCTCGCGCAGGTCGTTGATCTGGTCGGCGACGTTCATCCGGTTCTCGCGTTTGACGAATACCGTGCGATTGAGCTTGCACAACCAGCCTATCACCGGGACTTCGCTCAGTTCCTGCTTGGCGACAAAGGCTGTTCCGCTCGCCCCGGCGAGCGCAAGAATATCGACCCAAGAGACATGGTTCGAAATGAAGAACACGTCGCGTTTGAGCGGGGTGCCGATGGTCTTTACGCGGGCACCGATGATCCGCGCGGTCCAGCGCAGGAACAGCATCGGGAACGGAGAGCCATAGGCGATCGTGCGCCACGCGTAGTGCAGCGGGACCATCACGGCCAGCAGCAAGACAAGCGCCGCGAAGCGTATCGCGAACCGGACCCAGCCGATCGGGGAAACAGGTGTCGATTCGCCCCGGGCGGCAGCTTCGCGCCAGGCGTCGGCGTCAGTCGTCGCGGTCGATCCGGACACCGTAGAGTTCCATCCGGTGATCGACGAGCCGGTAACCGAGCTTTTCGGCTATCTGCTTTTGCAGCGCTTCGAGTTCAGGGTCGACGAACTCCACCACCTTGCCGGTTTCCACGTCGATCAGGTGGTCGTGATGTGCTTCGGGCGCAGCTTCGTAGCGCGCGCGCCCGTCGCCGAAATCGTGGCGGTCGAGAATCCCCGCCTCCTCGAACAAGCGCACGGTACGATAGACAGTGGCGATCGAGATCTTCGGATCGATCGCGGCAGCGCGCTGGTGCAGCAGTTCGACATCGGGATGATCCTCGCTCTCGGACAGGACCCGAGCGATCACCCTGCGT
This sequence comes from Tsuneonella mangrovi, assembly GCF_002269345.1. NCBI lineage: Bacteria > Pseudomonadati > Pseudomonadota > Alphaproteobacteria > Sphingomonadales > Erythrobacteraceae > Tsuneonella > Tsuneonella mangrovi. Next base: position 486,606 of record NZ_CP022889.1, on the reverse strand, counting down.
TGGTCAGTGATCCGCAGGCCGCGTTCGCTGCACAGTGCTTCGAGGTCGATCGTCTGGTGCAATTTGTCCTGCCGAAAATGAGAAACTGCCCCGAACCTTATCGGGACGGGGCAGCTATCTCAAGCCAATAGCGAACGATTCGCAGTTAAGCCGTTGCGGCCTTCTTGCGCCGTCCGCGCTTCTGGCCCGGCTTGCGACCCAGGCCGATCTTCTTGGCGAGAGTGCGGCGGGTTTCGGCATAATCTGGCGCGACCATCGGATAGTCGGCTCCGAGGCCCCAACGCGCGCGATATTCGTCAGGCGTCATGCCGTGTTCGGTCATCAGGTGCCGTTTGAGCATCTTCATCTTCTTGCCGTCTTCAAGGCAGATGATGTGATCCTTTTTCACCGAAGCGCGGATCGATACCGCTGGCTCGGGGAGCTGCTCTTCAGCCGGGGCAGGCCCGTCGAGGCTGGCAAGCGCCTGGTACACCGAAGTGATCAGAGCCGGCACTTCATCGACCGATACGTTGTTGTTGCTGACATGGGCGGCGACGATGTCCGAAGTGAGCGTAATCAACATTTCGGCTACGTCGGTTTCGAGGTTCTCCATTAGTATCCCTTTGCGATCGAGATTTATACGAGGGAGCGTGATCGTCATCCCCGCGTTGCCGACAGTGCGTCAAGTTCTTGGTCGATACAAGTAGTATCGGACCGCTTTAAACGAATTCGCACTTTTTTGCACAATCTAGGATTTAGAGATCGAGAGAAAAGGTAACGGCATCAATTCGTGAACCATCTGAAAGACGGTAATAATTACTGCGCCGTCCGATCGGCACAAACCCGAACGCGCGATAAAGCTCGATTGCGGGGTTGTTCTCGCGCATTTCGAGAAAGATCTTCTCAGCCCCGCGTTCGCTCGCGTCGCTGGCGGCGCGTTCGAGCAATTGCCGGCCAAGCCCACGATTGCGATAGGCCGGATCGACCGCGATCAGCAGCAGCTCTTCCTCGCCGGGTGCAGACTTCACGAGCGTGAATCCGGCTGCCAGACCCTCTTCCTGCGGTGGACCTCCCGAAGGGCCGACCAAGCGGTAGTGGGTGTTGGGAAATGCAAGTGAGTCGCCGACTTGCCGGCGCGTCCATGCCTCGCCCCAGTGCGGGTCGAACGCCGCGCTCATCACCTCCATGATCCGGTCGAGATCGTCTTTCATATCGGCAGGCGGGCGTCGGGCGCGCGGCCGTAGATCGGCGAAACATCAGGCGCCAGTAGCGCTTCGGGCACCGCGAAAGCGGAGCGGGCGTCGGGCAGGATATCGAGCGCGATCTGCTCACTCCCGACAAGTTCTGCCATTTCGGCGGCCTTGCTCCCGGCGATGACCGGATGGTGGGCGGCCTTCGTCACTTCGGCGGGATTTGCCGAACGAAAGCTTCCTTCGGGCGATCCCTCGGCATTGAAATCCTGCACGAGCCATTCGCCGTGCCCGCCGGCCATGCACACGGTTACCGGACCGGGATGGCTGTTGCGCGCCATTGCCGCGACCAGCGCGAGGGTAGGGTACCCGAGCACTTTGGCTTGCCAGGCGATGCCGAGTGCGCGCGCTGCGGCGATCCCGATGCGCACTCCCGTGAAGCTGCCCGGACCGCGCGAGACGATGATCCGTTCCGCGCGCCCGCGTTCGGGCAGCTCCGCAATCATCGGCACGAGCTGCTCGGCATGGCCCCGCCCCAGAACGCGGTGGCGTGCATCGAGGAGATCGCTCCCGTCGAATAACGCCACCGAACACGCCTCGGTCGCTGTCTCGATTGCCAGTGTTCGCATCGGTTCGGGCGATGCCCCGCGAAGCGCCGCGTTTCAAGCCGGATGATCGCGGCGGTGCGGCTGCGCGGGTTATGCTGCGCGGACTTCGGTCACTTCAGGTACGTAGTGCTTGAGCAACCCTTCGATGCCTTGCTTGAGCGTTGCGGTCGAGCTGGGGCAGCCCGAGCACGCGCCTTGCATCTGCAGGTGCACCACACCGTCGCGGAAACCGCGATAGACGATGTCGCCGCCGTCGCCGGCTACAGCCGGGCGCACGCGCGTTTCCAGCAGCTCGTTGATCTGTGCGACGATGTCCGCATCGGCGGGGTCTTCCTCGACCACCATGTCGCTCTCGCCGGGCACCGCGATCCCGCTGGCATCTCCGCCGACGAACAACGGCGCTTCGGAGACGAAATGATCGAGCAGGACAGCGACGACTTGCGGTTTCAGCTGGCTCCAGTCGACCCCGGGGGCGGCGGTGACCGCCACGAAATCGCTGCCGAAGAACACGTTCACGACTTCACCAGTACCGAACAGCGCTTCCGCCAAGGGGCTCGCCTCGGCGGATTCGGGGGTGGAAAACTCCCGCGTACCACTCGGCATGACCTGTCGGCCGGGGAGGAACTTGAGCGAGGCCGGATTCGGCGTTGGTTGGGTCTCGATGAACATGCGGTGGATTTAGGGACGCAAACGCCGTGCAGCAAGGGCCAGCACGACGGGTGATTGCCGCCAGCTATTCACTATCCCTTCACCCAATGGGGTTCTATACGTTCGCCATGCCATTCCTCCCGCGCGCCGCCCGGCCCCTCGCGCTGCTCCTTCCCATCGCACTGCTGTCCGCGCCGCTTCCGGCACAGGACAATACCAAGCCGGCCACTGCTGCGAGCGCAGATGTGCCGGCGCCGAAGTATCTCCAGACCGGCGACAAGACCCCATGGCTCTATGTCGGCAGCGATATCCCGCACGACAAACAGTGGGTGTTCGGGGAAATGCCCAATGGCCTCAGGTATGCCGTGCGGCACAACGGGGTGCCACCTGGGCAGGTCTCGATCCGGGTGCGGATCGACGCGGGTTCGCTCTACGAGACCGATGCCGAGCAGGGCTTTGCACACTTGCTCGAACATATGACCTTCCGCCAGTCGAAGTATCTCGGCGACGGCGAAGCGATCCCAACCTTCCAGCGGCTCGGCGCGACTTTCGGCACCGATACCAACGCGCAGACCACGCCGACCGAAACGGTGTTCCAGCTCGATCTGCCAAATGCCGACGAGGCCAAGCTCGACCAGGTGTTCAAGCTGCTTTCGGGCATGATCGAGGCACCGACGCTCTCGGCCAAGGGGCTCAGCGAAGACTTGCCGATCGTGCTGGCTGAAAAGCGTGAGCGCGGATCGCAATCGGAGCGGGTCTCGCAAGCGACCCGCGAAACGCTGTTCCACGGCCAGCCGCTCGCCAACCGGCTGCCGATCGGGACCGAAGCGACGCTCAATGCGGCGACACCGGCCACGGTCCGCGCGTTTCACGATCGCTGGTACCGGCCCGAGAACACCATGATCGCAGTTGCCGGCGATGCAGACCCGGACGAGCTCGCAGGGCTGGTCGAAAAGTGGTTCGGCGGATGGCAGGGCAAGGGCCCGCATGTTCCCGCACCGAGTTTCGGTGTTCCGACCGCGCCGCCCGGGGTAAATCCGGAGCGACCGGTCGGCGAAACGCGCGTGCTGGTCGAGCCGGACCTGCCGCGCAACATGACCTACGCGGTGCTTCGCCCGTGGCACCAGGTGCACGACAACATCAAATACAACCAGGGCCTGTTGCTCGATGCAGTGGCACAGGCGATCATCAACCGGCGGCTCGAGGCGCGGGCGCGCACCGGGGGTTCGTACCTTTATGCGCAAGTCCAGGAAGACAAACCGAGCCGCTCGGCCGATGCGACGTTCGTCACCTTTGCTCCGCTGACCACAGACTGGAAGTCGGCCTTGCTCGATGTGCGCGGGGTCATTGCCGATGCAATCGACCAGCCGCCGACCCAGGCGGAAATCGATCGCGAAGCCGCCGAGCTCGACGTGGCATTCCAGAGCCAGGTCGAACAGAGCGCAGTGCAGGCCGGATCGAAGCTGGCCGACGACCTGGTGCAGGCGGTCGATATTCGCGAGACAGTCGCATCGCCGCAGACGGTGCTGCAGGTTTTCCGCTCGATGAAGGACCAGCTGACCCCGCAGAACGTACTCGAGCACACCCGCGAGCTGTTCAAGGGCAACGTCGTGCGCGCCATTTATGTGACCCCGACAGCGGGTGAGGCAACCGCGGCGGAATTGCGCGCGGCGCTGGAGCAGCCGGTCAAGGCCGACGCCAGTTCGCGCGTTTCGGCCAAGTCGCTCACCTTTGCGGACCTGCCGCCGGTTGGCCCGCCCGGAACGGTCGTGTCGGACGTTCCAATCGGTGTGCTCGACATCAAGAAGGTGACTTTTTCCAACGGCGTTCACGCGCTGCTGTGGTCGAACGGTGCCGAACCGGGACGGGTCGCGGTGAAGGTGCGGTTCGGATCGGGATATCGCGGGTTCGATGCCAAGGACGCGGTGTACGCTTCGATTGGCGAGAAGGCGCTCGTGCCGTCGGGTGTCGGACCGCTCGATATCGAGGATCTCGACCGGATCAGCACTGGCCGCAAGATGGGCTTCGATTTCGATATCGACGATGCAGTTTTCGACTTCAGCGCGCAGACCCGCCAGCAGGACCTCGCCGACCAGCTCTACCTGTTCGCGGCCAAACTCGCGAACCCGCGCTGGGATGCCAACCCGGTCCGGCGCGCGATCGCCGCCGACAAGCTCGCCTACGAGTCCTATTCGACCAGCCCCGAAGGCGTCCTGACGCGGGACCTCACCTATTACGAGCGCAACAAGGACCCGAGGTTCAAGACCCCGACTCCCGCTGAGCTCGATGCGGCAACCCCCGAGGGCTTCAAGGCGACCTGGGCACCGTTACTCAAGCAGGGCCCTGTCGAGGTTCTTGTCTTCGGCGAATTCGATGAAGCCAAGACTATAGACGCCTTGGCGAAAACGTTCGGCGCCTTGCCTCCGCGCGAGCCGATCCCCGCTGCGGCGCTGGCGCGGACCGAACAGTTCCCGCCGGCGGGCGAGCCGACGGTCGTGCTTCATCACAATGGTGACGCCGACCAGGCCGCCGCCGTGATTGCCTGGCCGACTGCAGGCGGTGTTGCAGGACTTCCCGAATCCCGCCAGCTGCAAATCCTCGTCAACCTGTTCAACAACCGCCTGCTCGAGGAAATGCGCGAGCGCACCGGGGCGAGCTACTCGCCGCAAGTCGTGTCGGACTGGCCCGAGGACCTCGATTCGGGCGGCACGATCACTGCGCTGGGGCAGCTCAAACCGGCGGACGTCCCGGCGTTCTTCGCCGCAGCCGACAAGATCGTGCACGACCTGCAGGCCACCCCGCCGACGGCCGCCGAGCTTGAACGCGTGACTGAACCGCTCAAGCAGATGATCACTCGCGCTTCGACAGGCAACACATTCTGGCTGTGGCAACTCGAAGGCGCGAGCACCGATCCGCAAAGGGTTGCGATGCTACGGTCGCTGCTCAGGGACTATTCGCGCACTACGCCCGCAGCGATGCAGGCGCTGGCCAAGAAGTATTTCGGTGCCCGCCCGGGTTGGCGGATGGCAATCATCCCCGACGGCCAAAGGCTGGCGACCAAGGTTCCTGCTGCCGACATCGCCAAGGAAGCGGCAGCTTCGCGCTGATTAGCCCGGCTAGTCCGCGCTCAAGATTATCGCTCTTGCCCGTAGAGGGGCTTTGCGTTCTGGTGGCAGGGCGCGTAAAGGCGCGCGTCCGTTTACTTGTTCACAATTGCACGACCGGAACTGAATACAGTGGCACAGGATTGGAAACCCGACAGCTGGCAGTCGCACGAAGCGCGTCACTTGCCTGCTTACGAGGATGCGGCTGCATTGGCCGAAGCCGAAGCGACGCTTTCGGCATATCCGCCGCTGGTGTTCGCCGGGGAAGCGCGTGCGTTGAAAGCGGACCTTGCCGAAGTGGCGCAGGGCCGGGCGTTCCTGCTGCAAGGCGGCGATTGCGCGGAAAGCTTCGCGGAATTCCATCCGAACAACATCCGCGACACTTTCCGAGTGCTTCTCCAGATGGCAGTTGTGCTCACCTTCGCGAGCAAGCGCCCAGTGGTGAAGGTCGGCCGGATGGCGGGCCAGTTCGCCAAGCCGCGCAGTTCGGACACCGAAACGCAGGGCGACGTAACGCTGCCGAGCTACTTCGGTGACAACGTCAACGGGATCGAGTTCGATCCCGAAACGCGCCGCAACGATCCGCAGCGGATGGTGCGCGCCTATTCGCAGGCTGCCGCGACTCTCAACCTGCTGCGGGCATTTGCCGGTGGCGGTTACGCCAACCTGCGCCAGGTTCACCAGTGGACGCTCGAATTCATGGGCCGCAGCCCGTGGGCCGACAAGTTCGGCGAAATGGCAGACCGGATCGGCGAGGCGCTCGATTTCATGGAGGCCTGCGGGGTCAACCCGCAGACGCTGCCGCAGCTTGAGCGGACCAGCTTCTACACCAGCCACGAGGCGCTGCTGCTGCCTTACGAGCAGGCGTTAACCCGGCGCGATTCGCTGACCGGCGATTGGTATGATTGTTCGGCGCACATGGTATGGATCGGCGATCGCACGCGCTTTCCGGGTAGTGCGCATGTCGAATTCGCGCGCGGGATCGGCAATCCGCTGGGCATGAAGTGCGGCCCGAGCCTCGAAACCGATGACCTGCTGCGCTTGCTCGATACGCTCAATCCGGCACGGGAGCCGGGTCGCATCACGCTGATCAGCCGGTTCGGGCACGACAAGGTCGAGGCCGGCCTGCCGCGGCTCGTGCGGGCGGTGAAGCAGGAAGGCCACCCGGTAGTGTGGAGCTGCGACCCGATGCACGGCAACGTCATCAAGTCAGACAGCGGTTTCAAGACCCGCCCGTTCGACCGTATCCTGGCCGAAGTGCGTGGGTTCTTTGCAGTCCATCGCGCCGAGGGCACTCACGCGGGCGGCATCCATATCGAGATGACCGGGCAGGACGTGACCGAGTGTGTCGGCGGAGCGGTGGCGATTACCGACGCTGCGCTGGCAGACCGCTATCACACGCATTGCGATCCGCGCCTCAACGCCGCGCAGTCGCTTGAGCTGGCGTTCCTGCTGGCGGAGATGCTCAACCTCGAAGCCAGCGATCGGCAGGCCGACGCCGCCTGAGCTTTGCGACGCGCGAGCGACTGATTCCCTCCGCCATTTGCGGAACTTCGGCCGCGTGACTACATTGTCTAGGCATGGGAGGACGTCCTGCCCATAACGCCGCCGGGGCCGGTGGCGCGCTTGCCGAGCGATTTGCCGCAACCCGCGCCCTGACCGAGGCGCTGGCTGCGCCGTTGAGCGAGGCCGACGCGACAATCCAGTCGATGGAAGATGCCTCGCCCACCAAATGGCACCTGGCGCACACCACGTGGTTCTGGGAGACTTTCCTGTTGCGCGACTATGCGCGCGGCTACGCCTTGTGGAACGACGATTGGCCGTTCCTGTTTAACTCCTACTACGAGGCCGAAGGCGCGCGGATCGCCCGCGATCGACGCGGGATGCTCTCGCGGCCTTCCGTTCAGGAAATCCTCGAATGGCGGGCGCACGTGACCGCTGCGATGGAGCCGCTGCTCGACGATCCCGCTCTCGGACCGCTGATCGAACTTGGCATCGCGCACGAGCAGCAGCACCAGGAATTGTTGCTGACCGACATCAAGCACGCGCTGTTCCAGAGCCCGCTGGGTCCGGCGATGTGGACAGGCGCTCCGCAAACAGCGTCGGCGGCGGGTGCGATGGGTTGGTACGAGCATCCGGGCGGAATCGCCCTCGTCGGTCACGATGGCACAGGTTTTGCGTTCGACAACGAAGGGCCGCAACATCGTGTCCTGCTCGAGCCGTTCGCGCTGGCGGACCGGTTGGTGACCAACCGCGAGTGGCAGGAATTCATCGACGACGGCAGTTATCGCAACGCTGCGCTGTGGTTGTCCGACGGTTGGGCGTGGGTCACTGCGAATGCGATCGAGACGCCGCTGTATTGGCAAGGCGACGAGCACTTTACGCTCGCAGGTTGGCAATCGCGCAATCCCGATGCCCCGGTCGCCCATGTCTCGTTTTACGAAGCCGATGCATTCGCAAGCTGGAGCGGTAACCGTTTGCCGACCGAATTCGAATGGGAAGCCGTGGCGCAGAACTTCGACGCAAGCGGTGGCAACCAGCTCGACACTGCGGGTCCGCCCGCACCATCGGGCGGGAGCGAATTGTTCGGCGATTGCTGGCAATTCACCCGCTCGGCCTATCTCCCGTATCCGCGCTATGCGCCGCCGGAGGGGGCAGTTGGCGAATACAACGGCAAGTTCATGTCCGGGCAGGTCGTGCTGAGGGGCGCAAGCTGTGCGACAGTGCGCGGACATTCGCGCGCCAGTTACCGCAATTTCTTCCATCCGCACCAGCGCTGGCAATTCACCGGGTTGCGGCTCGCAAGGGATCTCTGATGGCAGCAGGCAAAGGTCTGAGCCTCGTCGAGCTCGACGAGGATGGGGTTGCGACGGCCTTTCGCGCCGATGTGCTGGCGGGCTTGTCGCAAGTGCAAAAGGCGATTCCGGCGCGCTGGCTTTACGATGATGCAGGTTCGCGGCTGTTCGAAGACATCACGCATCTGCCCGAATACTATCCGACCCGTGCCGAACGTGAGATCCTTGCGGGTAAGGGGGCAGAGTTCGCCAGGCTGATCGGGCCTGGCAGGGCGGTGGTCGAATTCGGTTCGGGTAGTTCGGTCAAGACGCCGCTGCTGCTCTCTGCGATTGATCCGGCAGCCTATGTGCCGCTCGACATATCGGGCGATTTCCTGCGCGCTGCGGCCCAAGACCTCGCCGCGAAGTTCCCCGGCCTGCCTGTCTATCCGGTGGAAGCGGATTTCATGCGCGAGGTGGAGCTTCCTGCAGAGGTGTCCGGGTTGCCCAAGCTCGGGTTTTTTCCGGGTTCGACGATCGGCAACATGGTCGCACGCACGGCGGTCGACCTGCTGCGGACGATGCGCGCAACTTTGGGCGAAGGCAGCAGGTTGCTGATCGGAATGGACCTGATCAAGGACGTGGCAGTGCTCGAAGCGGCCTACGACGACGCGGCAGGGGTGACGGCTGAATTCAACCTCAACCTCGCGCGGCGGATAAATCGCGAACTGGGCGGGACGATCCCGGTCGACAAACTACGCCACGAAGCGCGTTGGAACGACGAATTCGCGCGGATCGAGATGCACCTGGTCTCGAGCGAAGCAGTTCATTTCACGGTCGCAGGCCGCGCGTTTGGTCTTGCACAGGGCGAGAGCATCCACACCGAAAACAGCCACAAGTTCTCCCGCCGCAGCGCCAACGCGATCCTGCTGGCGGGTGGCTGGACGCCGTTCGCGCGATGGACCGACAGTGATGAGCGATTTTCGCTTATCCTCGCCGACGCGACGATCCCGCGCAGCGCGCCTTAGGCATTCGCCAGTCATGGCGCAGCAACCGGCTTCGGTGTAACGTCATTCCCGATGGACCTTCATGCCCTCTGGATTGCGTTTTCACAGGTCATCCTGGCAGTGCCGCGGTCGGGCTTGCTGATTGCTACCCTGGCAGCGATCGGCGGCAGCATGCTCGGCGGGTTCTTCGCCCGGCGTGGTGTGCCCCTCGGGCGGGCGATCAACAATCTGAGTTCGTTCGCTTTGGCGGGTATCCTCGTTGTGGTCGTGCTGCAGGTCGCGCGATTTGATCCGCGGCTTGACGTTGCAGTGCCCGAACTCGGACTGCCGCAGCAGATCGTGAAAGGCGGGGAGACGCGCGTGCCGATGGCGCCCGACGGGCATTTCTGGGTCCGAGCGACGATCAACGGGGTGACCGCCCCGTTCCTGATCGACACCGGTGCAACTTTGACCGCCGTTTCGGAGCCGGTTGCGGGCCATGCGGGCATCCATCCTCGAGCAGGGAGCCTGCCGGTAAGGGTCGAAACAGCCAACGGCACCGTCACCGCCAAGCTGGCGACGATCGACCGGCTCCAGTTTGGCAATGTCGCGGCCAACGGGCTCGATGCGGTGATCGCACCGAACCTCGGCGAGACCAACGTGATCGGGATGAACCTGCTTTCGCGGCTTGCCTCGTGGCGGGTGGAGGACAACACGCTGATCCTCGTTCCGCGCAACCCGGTGTCGGATGATGTAGCTTCTGATGATTGATGCCGAGCCGGCAAACAGGTGTCTTGCCCCTGACACGGCAGGCTGGCAGGGCACTGGGCATGACTGAAGCAGCCACCAACGACCGAGTTCTCGTCCTCGAAGGAATTCATAACTTTCGCGACTACGGCGGCTACCAAGCCGACGGCGGACGGCTGAAGCGCGGAGTGCTGTGGCGCTCGGGTCATCACCGCGATGCAACCGAAGCCGACCTCTCGAAGGTCGACGCACTAGGCATCGAGACCGTATTCGACCTGCGCGGCAATTCGGAGCGTGACAACCACCCGTGTCGTCGCTCGCCCGAATTCAATGCCGAAGTGATTTACTTTGACGGAGAGACCGCTTCGGGCGTGGCTCCGCACGAAGAGGCCGCAAAGGGCGACGGACCGGAAGAGGGGGCCCACCGCCGTATGCGCTGGGTCTACAGTACGATTCCGTTCCGCCCGAACCTCAACACCGTCCTGCGCCAGTACTATGAGATCCTGGCAACCCGCGACGCGCCGAGCCTCGTCCATTGCTTTGCCGGCAAGGACCGCACGGGCCTCGCGGTCTGGGTCCTCCACCGCCTGCTCGGGGTCCACCCGGACGATGCAATGGAGGACTACCTGTTGACCAACACCGCCGGAAACAACGAAGCGCGGATCGAAGCGGCGATCGCGGCGTTGCGCGCGACCGGCGAAGAAGTCGACGAACGCCGGATGCGCATCGTGATGGGAGTCGCCCCGGAATATCTCGAAACCGCGGTGAACGGGTTGCTCGACCGCTACGGAACGGTCGAAGCCTATGCCAATGCCGAACTGGATGTGGACAAGGCCAAGGTCGAGCGCTTGCGCGCAATGCTGGTGGAGTAGTGCGCTAGAACTCGACTTCGGCAGTCAGCCGGAATTGTCCGTCAGCGTTGTCCTTTGCAGCGCCCAGTGCGAACAGGTATCCGACGCCGAGGCTGGTCTCTGGTCCGAGCCCTTCGATCTCGATCTTCGCGACGGGCCCCACGTAATGTCCGCCCCTTGGAAGGAAGCGACTGAAGCCGCCGAGCTGGCCGTAGGCCTGCACTCCGAGCCGGATCTCTCCGACCGCTTCGACGTCGGCAGACGCGGCATATTCGAGTTCGACCGGTTCGCTCGCTTCGAGTTCCTTTTCCGCGATAAGGTTGAAGCGCAGATCAAGCGGGCCGCTCTTATGCTGCATAAGCAGCTTCGATTCGACTTTGTCCGCGCCGTCGAACTTGGCCTCGTATTCTCCGTATAGCGCGATATCGACCGGGCCGACTTTCCCGAGGGAATAGATGGCTTCGAAGCCGAGTGATGTGAATTCGCTCGAGGTTCCCGGTGTGCGTTCGACTTCGCCGACAAGGCCGAGCCGGAGGCGGTCGTTGACGCCGTATGCGCCTTCGAGCTTGAGCTTGGATCTGCCGTCAGCTGAGCCACCGTCTAGCTCGCCATAGCGCGCTTCGAGTTCGGTCTGTCCGGCAGTTACCGTAGCGCCGTACACTTCGCCCGCTTGTCCCGGGTCGGCATGGGCGAGTGAGGGCCATGCCGCCGCGAAGGCGGCAGCCGCAATCATTTTCTTCACGAATCGAATCTCCGTTCGTGTGGGCCGCTAATGCGAATGGTTTGCAATCGCAACTGTAGATTTGGAATGCTTGTGGGAAGACCTGCCCGGGTGACTCGCAATTGCAGCGACAGGTGCCTATCTGGCGCGGACACGACGGAGGAATTATGGCGACCCACAAGACCCGCATGCTCATCATCGGCTCCGGTCCGGCCGGGCTGTCTGCCGCGATCTACGGTGCGCGGGCGATGATGGAACCGATCGTAGTGCAGGGCCTCCAGCCGGGCGGCCAGTTGACGATCACCACTGACGTCGAAAACTACCCGGGCTTCAAGGACGTGATCCAGGGTCCGTGGCTGATGCAGGAAATGCAGGCGCAGGCCGAACACGTCGGCACGCGGATGATGTGGGACACGATCGTAGACATCGATCTCGCAAGCGGATCGCCGTTTCGCGCTACAGGCGACAGCGGCGATAGCTACGAAGGTGATACGCTCGTGATAGCTACAGGTGCGCAGGCCCGTTGGCTCGGGGTTCCGGGCGAACAGGAACTGGGCGGCAAGGGCGTTTCCGCCTGTGCGACGTGCGACGGGTTCTTCTATCGCGGCAAGAAGGTCGCTGTAATCGGCGGCGGCAATACCGCGGTCGAGGAAGCGCTCTACCTCACCAATCATTCCGACGACGTCACCCTGATCCACCGGCGCGACGAACTGCGGGCCGAACGCATCCTGCAGGAAAGGCTATTCAAGAACCCCAAGATCTCCGTCCTTTGGAACAAGGTGGTGGAAAGCTTCGAAGGCGATCCGTTGGCGGGCGGCCTCACGCACCTGGCGTTGAAGGATACCGTGACGGGCGAGGGCAGCGACTTTGCCGCAGACGGTGCTTTTGTTGCTATCGGCCATGCCCCGGCAACAGAGCTATTCAAGGGCAAGCTCGAGATGGACGCGAGTGGTTATCTGGTGGTCGAGCCGGGCACGCCGAAGACTGCGATCCCCGGTGTGTTCGCCTGCGGCGATGTGATGGACCATACCTATCGCCAGGCGGTGACCGCCGCCGGAACCGGGTGCATGGCCGCGCTCGACGCAGAGCGGTTTCTGGCTACCTCTGAATTTGCCCGCGAAGCGGCGCCCGAAGCCACCTACTGAACGGCCTGGTTCAGAACACCGCTATCGCGGCGTGAACGATCAGCGCGATCAACGCGACTGTCGACAGCGCAAACAAGCCGAAGCGCACCATGACCTTGTTGACGGTCGCCTGCCAGATCGAATGGATGACCCGAAGGCCAACATAGACCCACGCGATCGTTGCATTGAGGCCGCTACCCTGACCGATCACCGCAAGCAGCAGGCAGACCGCGTAGAACAGCGTCGGCGCTTCATGCAGGTGGTTGTAGTTGTGGGCTTTCCACTGGACTTCGCGGGGCAATGCCGCTTCCAACTTGGCGCCTGTCCAGCCGACATCCGCACCGGGCGCGTCGTTGCCCTCGAGCTTGGCGATCGCAGGCATCCGTGTGGCGTACATCCACAGCCACATGACCATCGTCCATGCCATCAGCGCGACGGCGGGCTTGAGAATATCCATGCCGATCATGCGAGTGCTCCCGGATTGGCGAACAGTGTTAGCGTGACAGCTCGGTAGGCGAGGTAAAGCAGGGCACCGGTCATGGCCAGGAACAGGCCGAAGCGAATGGCCACCACATTGACGAAAGCCTGCCACAACGAATGGACTATACGCAGTCCGACATAGATCCACGCCGCTAGCACATCTCCCGCCGACGCACCGCATAGCGCGATGATGATCACCGCCGGATAGAAGATGGTCGGCTGCTCCATCAGGTGGGTGTAATTGTGGGAAATCCAGTTGACCCTGGGCGGCAGGTGTTCCTCGGAGTCCTTGCCGCGAACTCCCCGTGCGGCGGTACGCAGGTTGATGCCTAGCTTGGAGAGCGCGGGAAAACGCGTCACAGGTATCAGGAGCAACATCACCAACGACCAAGCGACGAGGACGGCGGCCGGAGCGAGCATTTGCGTCACCATGAATTCCTCCCCCAGTGATTGCACCGGAAACTGCGCCCAGAGAGAACGATTGTCAAACGCAACTCAATTGCCGGCGATCGTCTTCGCAAACTTCGCCGGATCGGCATTGCCGCCACTGATGACGAGGACTGTGTCGCTGTCCACCGGGACTTTGCCCGCGAGCGCTGCCGCCAAGGCCGCCGCGCCACCCGGTTCGACAACCAGTTGCAGGCGCGAGAATGCAAACCGCTGCGCGGCGCGGACCTCTTCGTCGGTGACCGCGACACCCGGCTCGGACCTGCCGGCAAGGGTCGAAAGTACCAGATGCCCGGTCGCCAAAGGCTGCAACGCGTCGCAGATCGTCGCCGGAGCATCGTCTGCCGCGCGGACGATTTCGCCTGCCAGTAGCGCCTGCCCGACCATGTCCCACCCGACCGGCTCGACCGGCACTATGGCTGATGACGGGCACGCGAGCGACAGGCCCGAAACCATGCCCCCGCCGCCGCACGGGGCGACGATGCGGCTCGGTTCGCGGCCGAGCTGGGTCGTCATTTCGATGCCCATGCTGCCTTGTCCCTCGATCACCCACGGATCGTTGAATGCATGGACCAGCACCGCGCCGTTTTGCTCGATGATCTTTGCGGCGACTTCGTCGCGGTCCTCGCCGGGGCGCTGGTAGAGCACAACCTCTGTACCAAGCGCGCGGGTCGCATCGAGCTTCACTTGCGGGGCATCGCGCGGCATCACGATCGTTGCCTTGATCCCGAGCCGACGCGCCGCCCACGCGACGCCCTGCGCGTGATTTCCGCTGGAGACGGCCACGACGCCGCGTGCCTTTTCCTCGTCGGTCAGATCGCTCAGCCGATGCCATCCGCCGCGAATCTTGAACGCGCCGACCGGCTGCAGGTTCTCCGCCTTCACATGGCAGGTGACCCCACCGATCTCGACCGGCAGCAGCGGCGTCGGCGGCAGGATCGCGGCAATTTTCTCTGCCGCGCGCAAAACGCCTGCATGATCGGGGCTACGGGGGCTTTCGCTCAACATCCGACCCGACTAGTGCGTTTGCCAGCAAGAGCCAATCGGCTTCACATGAATTCGTTGCGGAGTAGCTATGTCGAAAGTCCTGGTAATCGGCGCGGGCGGGGTCAGCTCGGTCTGCGTCCACAAGATGGCGATGAACGCGGATATATTCACAGATATCCACCTCGCCAGCCGCACCAAGAGCAAGTGCGATGCGATCGCCGCCAGCGTGAAGGAGCGGACGGGCGAGGATATCTCGACCTACGAGATCGACGCCGAGGAAGTCCCGGCGATGACGAACCTCATCCGCAAGATCGAGCCGAGCCTCGTGGTCAACCTCGCGCTGCCGTACCAGGACCTGCCGATCATGGACGCCTGCCTGGCCGCCGGCGTGAACTATCTCGACACCGCCAATTACGAGCCGAAGGACGAGGCGAAGTTCGAATACAAGTGGCAGTGGGCCTACCACGACCGGTTCAAGGATGCCGGGCTGATGGCGCTGCTCGGCAGCGGCTTCGATCCGGGCGTGACCAGCGTGTTCACGATGTGGCTCAAGAAGCACAAGCTCAAGACCATCCGCACGCTCGACATCCTCGACTGCAACGGCGGCGATCATGGGCAGGCGTTCGCGACCAACTTCAACCCGGAAATCAACATCCGCGAAGTCACCGCGCCAGCACGGCACTGGGAAGGCGACACCTTCGTCGAGACCCCGGCGATGGCCAAGCGGGTCGAGTTCGACTTCGAGGCGGTCGGCCCGAAGAACATGTACATGATGTACCACGAGGAGCTGGAAAGCCTCGCGAAGTTCAATCCCGAGATCGAGCGCGCGCGGTTCTGGATGACCTTCGGCGACGAGTACATCAAGCACCTGACCGTGCTGCAGAACGTCGGCATGACCTCGATCGAACCGATCCGCTACCAGGGCAAGGAGATCATCCCGCTCCAGTTCCTCGCCGCAGTGCTGCCCAAGCCGGAAACGCTGGGCGAGACGACCCACGGCAACACCAATATCGGCTGCATCGCTACCGGTGAGGCGCTCGACGGAAGCGGCGAGAAAACGTTCTACATCAAGAATATCTGCAGCCATGAAGCGGCTTACGAGGAAACCGGCAACCAGGCAGTCAGCTACACCACCGGCGTCCCCGCGATGATCGGCAGCGCGATGATGGTGCAGGGCATCTGGAGCGGCAAGGGCGTGTTCAACATGGAGCAGATGGATCCCGATCCGTTCATGGACATGCTCAACCGGCACGGTTTGCCGTGGACGGTGGAAGAGTTGGACGGGCCGGTCGAGTTTTGATGCTGGCTCGTATCTGTCGCGCTGTTCTCGTGCTGCAATTGGCGGGTTGCGTCAGTCAAACGGTCCAAATTCCTGCAAGTTATTCCGGAAGATGGTCGACCGATCCTAAGTCCTGTGACCGATCGAAGATGGACACCAATGCATGGTTCTTTGTTACCAAAGACAGTGTCGGTAGTTTTGAGCACATGTATACGGTCGCAAGCGTGGGACTCGATGGCCCGGTTGTCCGGTTCGGCTCATTGCAGGGCGGTCCTTCGGGAACATTGGAAGGCCTCGGTGAAGACCGGATGCTTGTGACTCTGGATGGGGAGCAGCCAAAGACCTTGGTCCGATGTTCGCGGAGTGTGGACCAATAATGGAAACGCGCGCAGGAGATCCGGGGGCGTTTGCACAGTTCGACCTCAACCTGGTCGATAGCCCTGCGTTCGTGGTCGACGCGGCGAAGCTGCGCGCCAATTGCCAGGTGCTGGCCGATATCCGAGACGCTGCGGACATCAAGGTGCTCGCCGCACTCAAGGCTTTCTCGATGTGGTCGGTCGCGCCGATCATCGGCGAATACCTCGACGGGGTGTGCACCTCCGGCTTGTGGGAAGCGCGGCTGGCGAGCGAGTTCTACGACGGCGAGATCGCGACCTATTCGGCGGCCTACAAGCCCGATGAGCTCGACGAAATCTGCCGCCTGTCGGATCACGTGATCTTCAATTCACCCAGCCAGCTCGAACGCGCGGCGTTGATCCTTGAGAATGCACGGGCGAGCGGCGGCGGGTTCGACATCGGCTTGAGGGTAAACCCGCAGGTGCCGACCGGCGAAGTGCCGCGTTACGATCCCTCCAGCCCCGGCAGTCGCCTAGGCTTCCCGCTCGACCAGTTGACGCCGGAGATCATGGAACAGGTCGACGGGATCCACTTCCACAACCTGTGTGAGCAGGACTTGGAACCGCTCCAGCAGACGTGGGACAAGGTGTTCGATGCGATCGAGCCGTGGTTCGGGCACCTCAAATGGATCAATATGGGCGGCGGGCACCACATCACCCGCGCCGACTACCAGCGCGAGGAGCTGGTCGAATTCCTGCGCGATGCCAAGGAAGACAGCGGCGCGGAAATCTATCTCGAACCTGGCGAGGCGGTTGCGCTCGATGCGGGAATCCTCGTCGGTACGATCCTCGATACCGGGGTCAACGAAGTGCCGTTCGCGATCACCGACATCTCCGCAACGTGCCATATGCCAGACGTGATCGAGGCGCCCTATCGCCCCGCTATGCTGCACGAGCAGGTTGGGGAGGGGCAGCCGATCCGCCTCGGCGGCCCATCGTGCCTCGCGGGCGACGTGATCGGCGACTATTCGCTGCCGGTTCCCGCTGAGCCGGGGCAGCGCATCGCGTTCCTCGACCAGGCACACTATTCGATGGTCAAGACCAACACCTTCAACGGCGTTCAACTGCCGAGCATCTGGCTGTGGGACAGCGAGACCGACCAGCTCGAGATGGTAAAGAGCTTTGAATACGAAGACTTCCGCAATCGGCTGAGCTAGCTTCGGTCAGGCGCTCAACTACGAGAGGATTCGACTTGGCAGACGACGCACAAGTGCTCGACGGGATCACCAGCGATCCGGTGCGGATGGGGTGGATGCAAGGCACGCCTGTCCCGCCTGAAAAGCGGATTCTCTACGGCGATGCGGGCCATATGCGGTTCCCGATGATCCGCTGGTCCTATTCGAACTTGCGCCAGTTCTTGCCAACGGTGCGGGTAGGAGCGGGCGCTGTGCACGCGCCGCTGCCGCGCGCGTTACGGGACGATATCGAGCAGGTCAGCTTTACACCGCTGGGCGGCGATGCCCCGATCACCTTCGCCGAGGCGCTTGTGGCCAATTTTACCGACGGCATCATCCTGCTGCACCGGGGCAATGTCGTTTACGAGCGCTGGCTCGGTGTGACCGGCCCCGAAACGCGCCACATCGCCTTTTCGATGACCAAGAGTTTCGTCGGGGTGCTCGCCGAGATGCTGATCGAGGAAGCAAAGCTTGATCCCGACGCATTGGTGGGTGCGATTATACCCGAATTGCAAGGCAGCGGATTTGCCGACGCCACCGTGCGGCAAGTGATGGACATGACGACGGGAATCGATTTTTCCGAAGACTACACCGATCCGACTTCGGGTATCGGCGGATTGTCGAACGCGCTGGGCATTACCCCGCGCCCTCAAGGCTACGATGGGCCGCGCGACATGTGCGCATTCGCAGCTACCGTCGGGAAAGCGGGCACGCATGGCGCGAAATTTACCTATCGCACAGTCAACACCGACGTGCTGGCATGGATCGTGGCCCGCACCGAAGGCAAGCCGCTGGCGCAAGTGCTGGAGGAGCGGATCTGGCAACCACTCGGGATGGGCGGCGATGCCGAATTCCTGGTCGACGAGGCCGGGAGTGCTTTCGCCGGCGGCGGACTCAACTTGCGGCTCGAAGACCTCGCCCGGTTCGGGGAAGCGATGCGCCTCGCCGGGAGGGGCGCGATCCCCACTGCGGCGATCGACCGGATTTCGGCGGGTGGCGATCCTGATCGCTTCGACAAGCCGCACTATCCGCAACTGCCGGGCTGGAGCTACCGCAGCCAGTGGTGGGTCAGCCACGACAACCGCGGTTGCTATTGCGCGCGCGGGATCCACGGCCAGACGCTGTGGATCGATCCCGCTGCGGAAATGGTCGTCGCCCGGTTCGGCTCGCACCCGACCGCCGCGAATGGTGCCAACGACCCTACCTCGTTGCCGCTCTGGAAGGCGCTGGGCGAGCATCTCTTGGCCCAGTGCTAGCTGCCGAGCCGCCAGGCCGCATTGGCACTATGCCGCTTGTGCGGCTGCGTCCGTTCCGGGATTGCGTCGGCGTGGGAAGATCGTTGCAAACTCCTGCTCCTCGATCTCGTAGCTGAGCCGGTCGCGTCCGCTTGCCTTGGCACGATAGAGCGCCGCGTCCGCCGCGCGGTAGGCCTGCCGCATCCCGTCCTCGCCGACCCCCGCAAGACCGGCGCTGGCGGTGACGGCGTAGTTGATCTGTGGGGCCGCTGTGCGAATTTCGGCTGAAATTCGCGTTCGAAGTTCGTTTAGCGAGACGGCCGCGTCGGTTGTCGAAAGACCGGTCATTGCTACGGCGAATTCCTCTCCGCCAAGCCGCCAAGCCCGCAATATCCGGCCTGAATCGATGCTGCCCTTCAGGACGCGAGCGATTGCCTTGAGTACTTCGTCGCCCACGTCATGGCCGAAGGTATCGTTGACGCGCTTGAATCGATCGATGTCGATGATCGCGAGGATATCCGATCGTCGCCATTGCCGAGCGTCGAAATCGCGGCGGTTGTATAGACCGGTCAACGGGTCGCTCAGCGCTTCCCCTTGCATTTCGCGCGCGCGATCGTGCGCATCATCGCGTTCCCTGCGGACCGCATCGGCCTGCGTGGCGATCGCTGCCGCCATCAGGAATGCTTGCGCGGCGAGGCCAATGAAGAGAAAGGCGTCAGCTGAACTCGGCAGGTAATAGAGCCCCGCTCCGCGAAGGATCCGTTCTATTCCCGCGACCAGCGGGAGCGACCAGGCGACGAGAAATCCTCCGATGACCCGGCTACCCCTGCGCCACGCCGCGATGAGGGCAAAAAGCAGCACAATCACACCGGGAATGAACAGCAAGTGGTACACCAGCTTGGCGTCGAACTCGACGATCCGAGACGCCGGTAATGCGAACGCCCCGAGTGCGGCGACGCCGGTGGCAATCCACATCGCGCGCCGTTCCGCTTTCGAAAAAATTTCCTGCTCGAAATAAGTCATGACGATCGGGCCGAGCATCGGCACGGCAAACCCCAGTGAGGCATAGCTGATCGCGGTCCGCTCCCACATTGTCAGGCCGGGCAGGAGCAGGAATATCAGCGAGCTGGACGATGCCGTGTAGAGGGCAGCGAGGCAGCTAAAGATGGCGTGATAGGCGGTGGTTCGCGTCCCGACCGCGACGGCCATGAACGCGCTGAACAACCCGACCGTCAGCAAGACTGCGAATGCCATCGCATAGAGGACGCTGTGCGAGACCTTCGTGCTCTGCACCAATGCCTCGGGTCGAAGCGAAATTTCGGTAACGGGGAGCGCATTGGGCTCGCCATCGATAGCCACGTAGAGCGAGGCAAGATCCTTGCCTTCGACAGGGAGCGGTATGGCAATCGAATTGCCCGGCATCCAGTCGCGCGCCAGTTCGTGCCCGTCGAGCGCTATCTTCGTCAGCAAGCCGCGCTTGTCGAACATGACGATGCGCATCTGCTCGATCGGCCCCCCGGCAGTCTCGAACGCAATTTTTCCAGGCGGGATCCCGTCGAGCGAGACTTGCTGCCAACTGTGCCCGGTTCGCGCCGCATTGAAGCCCGGCTTGCAATCCCAAGCGGCGCTCGCGCGTGCTTGATCATATGAAATGGAGTTTGGCGTCGTCAGCAGGCAGGAACGATCGTAGAGCTCGTTGGCAGCTGCAGGCGCGCTGAATGACAGGGCAATTCCCAGCACAAGCGCGAACGCTGCGAAGATCGACCCCAGTCTCCCCATACTCGTGAGCTAACATCAGGGTGTTGTATTATATTTAACGCCTGCGGACATTTCGGCTTGTTCGCAAAGTTGGGTGGCCTGTCGAGGTTGTGAAACGATTCACCCCGCGCAATCTTGTGTCGCGGGTGTGCCATTTTCACTTGCGGTTCACCGTTCCACGCGTATATGCGCGCTTCGCTGCCCCAAGGGGACTTCCTAACCGCAAGGCAGCCTCGTTCAAACTAACCGTTTGGGGGTCCCTTGAGTTGCACCATTATCCTGACGCCCGGTCTGTAGTCCGCGATATTTCGCCGGACGAACCGGTTATCCTCAACCGCCCGCATGCCGCCGCGCGCGCTGCCCACTTCTTTTCCGAGAAGTTCCCGGGCAAGTCGCTCTATGCGGTGAAGGCCAATCCCTCGCCCGAGCTGCTCGAAGTGCTGTGGGCCAACGGGATCAGCCACTACGACGTCGCTTCGATTGCCGAGGTACGCCTGGCGCGTGCAACGCTGCCCGATGCAACGCTGTGCTTCATGCACCCGGTGAAGACCGCCAAAGCGATCGCCGAGGCCTACAACGTGCATGGCGTGAAGACCTTCAGCCTCGATTCGGAAGAAGAGCTGGGGAAGATCGTTTCTGCTTGCTCCTCGGCCGACGGCACTCCGCCGAGCGACCTGCGCCTGCTGGTTCGCTTGCGTGTGTCGAGCGAATATTCCGAGCTGAGCCTTGCATCCAAATTTGGTGTCGACCTCGCCGATGCGGCGGAGTTGCTGCAGAAGACCCGCCAGTATTGCGACTGGCTGGGGATGTGCTTCCACGTCGGTAGCCAGGCAATGACCCCGTTCGCCTACGTCCAGGCGCTCGAGCGCGTGCGTGCCGCCGTCGCCGAAGCCGGCGTGGTGATCGACGTGGTCGACGTGGGCGGGGGTTTTCCGAGTGAATACCCGGGGATGGAGCCGCCGCCGCTCGAAGATTACTTTGCGGTGATCTTCCGGCACTTCGAAGCCCTGCCGATCGCTTATAATGCCGAGCTATGGTGCGAGCCGGGCCGTGCGCTGTGCGCCGAATATTCTTCGCTGGTGGTGCGGGTCGAGAAGCGCCGCGGCGATGAGCTCTACATCAACGACGGTGCCTACGGCGCGCTGTTCGACGCCGCGCACGTCGACTGGCGGTTCCCGGTCGTGGCGCTGGAGGACGATCTTACCCAGCCGCTCGCTGAGTTTGCATTTTACGGCCCGACTTGCGACGATGCCGACTACATGAAGGGGCCGTTCCTGCTGCCGGAAGACATCCAGGCGGGCGACTATATCGAGATCGGTATGCTCGGTGCCTATGGTGCAGCGATGAAGACCGGGTTCAACGGGTTCGGCAACGCCGACCAGTACGTGGTCGAGGACGAGCCGATGAGCAGCCTCTATCGCGGAGACCGTGTCGATCCGCGGGCGAGCGATAACGTCGTCAGCTTGCGCTAAGGCAAAGGGCGCCGCGGATTGCACTCCGCGCCACCGCTGTTGGTTACAGGCCGAAGCGAAGCAGCAATTGCAGCCCGCCACCAATGTCGGCGCTGCCGTTGGCTAGCCCGGTATAGCCGTATCCCTGAACGCGCAGCGTGTCGGATACCTTGTAGGTGAGCGATCCGGTGACTTCGCTGATCGGCGGCGAAGTTACTGTGGCTCCCTGGCGATAGTCGTAATCGAGCCCGAGCATCGATTTGCCCGAGTTGACATAGACCCCGCCACCGCCGAGCCAGACATCGCGAAGATTGAACAGGTTGCTCTTGCCGTTGAACCGGCGCCCGCCGTACGCGGCGATGCTCACATTGCCGAAGCTGTGGAGCAGTTGGCCCTGGGCCACGAAATCGGTGCTGCCGGTGCCAAGGAACTTGGTTTCGGAAGCGGTCGGGATCTTGGCCTTGCCGACAAAATCGAACCAAGTGGAGCCGCCCACCGGCATCGAATATCCGGCGGTCAGCCACATGTCGCCGATGCCGCTGCGCGAAGTCACTGCGCCCGACGTTCCGCCATTCACGCCGCCGTCACCGGGAATGACGTTGGAAGGCCCTTTGACGTACAAGTACGAGATCGAAGCTTTCAGGTAGAAGCTGTTGGTGTTGTATTTCACGCCGATCGGGATCGCCAGAAAGTCCGTGTTCGTGGGGTCGCCGTAGCTCCCGGACGAATAGTCGGCTCCGGTGTTGAACTGGATGTAGCTGTCTTGCGCCAAGGCCGGCGTTGCTCCGAAAGTGACGAGGCCTGCCGCGACTACGATGGCGATCTTGCTGCTGTTCCTCATTGGACGGTCCCTGTTTCTTTCCATTTTAAGCCGTCAGCGCGGGCCGATTCCCGACCCGCGCTGCTGGCGATTTGCGAACCCGCTCAGGGATGCTCCGGCTTTTCAGGCTTCTCGGGCTTTTCGGGTTTTTCAGGCTTCTCGGGCTTTTCCGGTTTCTCGGGTTTTTCCGGCTTGTCCGGCACATCCGCTTTGTCCGGTTTGTCGGGATGAGTCATGCCCGAACGATCGTGCTCGACCGTCGTATGCTCCCCATCGGTCTTGGTGATCGTATGGACGATGCCGCTTGGTGTCGTCACAGTCTGCACGCTGCCGGTGGTCTTGGTCTCGTATTCAGGGTTGCCGTTGGCATCGAGCACTGGATCACCGTTGGCATCGAGCACCGGCACCTGTTCGGTCGTGGCCTCGCGAGTGACCGTCGCGCCGTTACCGTTTGCGGTCGGTTCGGTCGGCGGATCGTTCGACTGGTTTCCCGCGTCCTGCGCGTATGCCACGCTTGCCAGGCCCAACACCAAGGCCGATCCGGCCAGAACTATCTTTTTCATCTTGCGTACCCTCAAGGTTTGAAAAACTCTGCAAGGCGGTGTCGCAACGACGCTGCCTTCGCACAGTTACGCCTCTATCAGGCTTAAGTTCCGCTCAATGGACGTGGTTACGAGACGAGGCGAGAGAGCCGTGCGACAGGTTGAACGCCGAAGGGGAAGGGCGCAATCTAGTCCTCGAACCCCACGAACCGAGCGGCTTCGTCCACGCTCTTGCGTTCGCTGACGACGGCATTGGCCGGGAAGCTCTCGTCGGGCCAACCGAGCGCTACCGCCTTCATGATCACCTGGTCTTCGGGGATACCGGCGTGTTCGCGTACAACCGGGCTTTGCATGATGCCTTGTGAGTTGATCACGCAGCCGAGGCCCCGGCTCCACGCTGCGTTGACGAGGGCAGTGGTGACCGCGCCGCAATCGAACGGAGTGTCGTCGCTTTCCGACAATTCGCGGTCGTAAGTCACGATCACGCACACCGGGGCGTCGAACTGGCGGAATCCGCGCAAGACCCAGTCCTGACGTCGCTCCTTGTCGTCGCGTTCGATCCCCATCGCGCCGAACAGCTGCTTGGCGACGCCGACTTGGCGCTCGCGGTGCACGCCGGCGAACGGCTGTCCGCGGCGGAATTCGCGACTGTCGGGCTCGCCCGCGAGGATCCGGTCGGTATTGCCGCGCCGGATCCGGTCGAGCGGTTCCCCGGTGATCACATGGAAATGCCAAGGCTGCGTGTTCATCGACGAAGGCGCGCGGATGGCGAGCGCGAGTATCTCTTCGATCAGCTCTCGTGGGACCGGCTTGTCGAGGTATCCGCGGATCGAGCGACGGCCGAGCACGACTTCGTCGTAGGGCGGCGATTGCATGATGTCTGGCATGACCGGCACGCTAGCCGGGTTTACGTATAAGTAAAGTGCTACGCTCCGCCGCCGACCTGGACCTGGAGGAATTGCGGCTTGCTGGTGGGCGGCGGCTGCAATTGCTCCATCGGGTAGTTGCCCTTGGGGAGGGCGCCCAGCGGCATACCGGCAGCGGCAAGCGCGTAGGGGCTGACCCGATGGCGGGTGCACAGGCCGCCCGCTCCATCGCTGACCAGCGGGGTTTCGAATTCGACCCCAATCTGGGCGTCCTCGGACCGCATGACCGTGCAAACGACCAGCTGTCCGCCGCCGAGGTCGAGCACCAGCGGCGTGCCGAGCGGCACCCCAACCAGCCCTTCGATGAAGGCCCCGGTGGTTGAAAGGTCGCGGATGACCGCTTCGTAGCGATGGTCTTCGTGAATCAGGCCGATGCGGCGGAACATCGAACGGCGGTCGGGGCGGTGCTTGTCCGGCCCGCTCGGCTCTATCAGGTATTCGCCGGCGGAAATATTCTGCAACACGATCGCTTGCGGCAAGGCTTTCGAATAGAGCCAGCCCTGGATCAGCGATGCACCCTTGGACTTGACCACTTCGAGCTGGTCGAACGCTTCCACGCCTTCGACGGTCGTTTCCATCCCGAGCGCCTTCGACAGGCCGATGATCGCAGCGATGATCTTGGCGCTGTTCTGGTCCTTGAGGGTACACGAGTCGACGAAGCTCTTGTCGACCTTGAGCTTGTCGAACGGAGCCGAGCGCAAATAGCTGAGCGACGAATAGCCGGTACCGAAATCGTCGAGCGCGAGCCGCACGCCGAGCTTCTTAAGTGCGTCGAACGTTTTCTCGGTTTGCTCGCTATCGCCGAGGAACACGCTTTCGGTCAGTTCGAGTTCGAGCCGATCGGGATCGATGCCGCTGTTCTCGATCGCCGCAGCCACCTGGTCGACGAACCCGTTGGCAGTGAACTGGCGCGGCGAAACGTTGACCGCGACGCGAATGCTGCTTGGCCACTCCATCGCGTCCTTGCACGCCTGGTTGATCGCCCATTCGCCCAGCGCGCCGATAAGGCTCGATTCTTCGGCCACGGGAATGAACATGCCCGGGCTGACCCAGCCGCGTTCTTCGTGCTCCCAGCGCATCAGCGCTTCCATGCCGACGACGTGGTTGTCCTTGATCCGCACGACCGGTTGGTAGTGCAGCTGGAGTTCGTCGGCCGCGAGCGCTTCGCGCAAGTCGTCGAGCAGCAACTGGCGCTCCTGCTCCTCGTCCTTGAGATCGGCCGAGTAGAACCGGAACTGCCCGCGTCCGCCGTTCTTGGCGGAATAGAGTGCGAGGTCGCTCGCGCGAACGAGGTCGTCGCTTTCGATCCCGTCGTAGGGTGCGATTGCAACGCCTACCGAGGTGCCGATGATCGCGCGCTTGTCGTCGATCGGGTAGGGCTGGGAGACGATCTGGATAACCTTGTCGGCCAATTCGCCGAGTTTTCCGCGATCGTCGAGATCGGGTAAGATGACCTGGAATTCGTCGCCGCCGAGGCGGCCGATCTCGCCGCGTTCACCGATAACGTTGCGCAGCCGCTCGGCGACCTGCTGCAGCAGGGAATCGCCTGCCGGGTGGCCCATGGTATCGTTGACCTGCTTGAAGCGGTCGAGGTCGAGCATCATGATCGCGCAGCTGCGCTTGGCCGACTTATACGCAGCGAGGATCGAATCCAGCCGCCGGTTCATTCGGTGGCGGTTGTAGAGGCCGGTGAGCGAGTCGAATTCGGCGAGGCGTGAATCCTCGATCTTGCGCTGGTATTCGACCGAAACGTCCTTCGCGAGGCCGCGATAACCGTGGAACTTGCCCGCAGAATCGATCTTCGGTCGCGCCGAGAGCGACAACCAGACCGGTTTGCCACCTGCCTTCGCAACCGGCAGTGCGCAGCGCACAACCACGTCGGTCAATTTCGAGCGTGAATTGAGCTGGAATCCCAGCGGGCGGCCCGCGCGATTGTCCGGATCGTCGGGGTCGGTCTCGAACAATGTACTGATCGGCTGACCGAGCAAGGTCGAAAGCGGAAGATCGATCGCCTTGGCGGCACCGGAGGAGAGATAGCTGAGCACGTTGTCCGCATCGCTCGCCCAGACCCAGGCGATGCCGGTTTGTTCGAAATCGTCGAGCACATCATGGCGCAGGCCGTCGCTGACGAGATCGTGCCCGTCCGCCGTTGTGGGCTGGGTGCCCGATAGGCCTTTCAAAATATTGCGCAAAGCTTCCGCCAGTCAGTCCAGAGATCAACCGACCGGATTTCCCGGCCAGACCTTGGAATACCTTGCAACCTAATGGTTTATATTACGCTAAAGCGGGATCCGGCGATCCGGTCAGTTTTCGGGATCGAAAAATGGCCGGTCGCCGGCGATGGTTACCCGGTCCATCGCCCGGCGGGCCGGGTAATAATCGCTCGCAGCGAAATGCTGGGTCAACCGGTTGTCCCAGAATGCCATCGACCCCTCTCGCCAACGGAAGCGGCACTGGACTTCGGGGTTCGACGCGGTGGCATAGAGCCGGTCGAGCAACCAGCGGCTCTCGGCATCTGCCAAGCCCTCGATATGGCTGGTGAACCCGGTGTTGACGTAGATTGCGCGCTTGCCGGTCTCGGGATGCGTGCGGATCACCGGGTGGCGCATCGGCGGGTACTGCTCGTGGAGTTCGTCCACGCTCTTGCCGAGGCGCTTGGCGAACACGCGCGCGATGTCGTGCACTGCGGTTAACCCTTCGCACCAGCGCTTCATTTCCGGGCTGAGCCGCTCGTAAGCCGCGTGCATGTTGGCAAACAGCGTATCGCCGCCGACATCCGGCACTTCGCGAGCAAGCAGTATCGAGCCTAGCGACGGCTCTTCACGCCAGGTCACATCCGAATGCCAGGCATTTTCGCTGCCGCGGCTTTCCGGGCCGTGGACGATCCGCAGCACTTCGCGATTGGGTTGCTTCCTCGGGGTGGCCGGGTGGATTTCCAGGTCGCCGAAGTGGCGCGCAAATGCGATGTGTTGCTCCTGCGTGAGCGTCTGGTCGCGGAAGAATACCACTCCGTATTCGAGCAGCGCCGCGCGGATCGCGGGAACCTGCTCGGTGATACCGGGGGATGCGAGGTCGACGCCGTGGATTTCCGCTCCGATCACGGGCGTGAGCGGACGGATATCGAGCTCCAAACGGTTTGAAGCGTCCTTGCTTGCGGCAGTTGCCATCGATCGTCTCCCAATATGTTTGAGAGCGATTGTGCGCCGTTACGCTGCCTCGCGCAACTCCAGGTCGAGCCGGTCCCAAACTTCGACCAGGGCGTCGACCAGTTCCTGCATCATTTCCTCGGTATGCGCCGGCCCCGGCGTGAAGCGCAGGCGTTCGGTACCGCGGGGTACGGTCGGGAAATTGATCGGCTGCACGTACATGCCGTATTCGGCAAGCAGGATATCGCTGATCTTCTTCGCGCGAACCGGATCGCCGACCATCAGCGGCACGATGTGGGTCACGCTGTCCATCACCGGCAGGCCGGCGGCACGCATCATCGCCTTGAGCTGCGCGGCAGCGGCTTGCTGGCCGTCGCGTTCCTCGCTGCTCTGCTTGAGGTGGCGGACCGAGGCGAGCACGCCTGCGACCAGCACCGGGCTGAGCGAAGTGGTGAAAATGAACCCGGGGGCGTAGGAGCGGATCACGTCGATGATCTTCTTGTCGGCAGCGATATAGCCGCCCATCACGCCAAAGGCCTTGCCCATCGTGCCTTCGATGATGTCGATCCGGTGGGCCGCCTCGTCACGCTCGGAGATCCCGCCGCCGTGCTTGCCATACATGCCGACGGCGTGGACTTCGTCGATGTAGGTCAGCGCGTTGTACTTCTCGGCGAGGTCGCAAATCGCGTGGATCGGTGCGACATCGCCGTCCATCGAATAGACGCTCTCGAAAGCGATCAGCTTCGGCACGTCCGGTTCTTCGGCCGCGAGCAGCTCTTCTAGGTGCTCGACGTCGTTGTGGCGGAATACGCGCTTCTCGCAGCCCGAATTGCGAATGCCCGCAATCATGCTCGCGTGGTTGAGCTCGTCGGAGAAGATGATGCAGCCCGGCAGCAGCTTGGCGAGCGTCGAGAGCGTCGCGTCGTTCGAGACATACCCGCTGGTGAACAGCAGCGCGCCTTCCTTGCCGTGGAGGTCTGCCAACTCGGCCTCGAGGTCCACGTGGTAGTGCGTGTTACCGCCGATATTGCGGGTGCCGCCCGAACCGGCGCCGACATCGTGCAGCGCCTCTTCCATCGCGGCAATTACCTTGGGATGCTGGCCCATCGCCAAATAGTCGTTGGAACACCACACGGTGACCGGCTTGGGGCCGTTGTGCCCGTGGAAGCACCGCGCGTTGGGGAACGCCCCCTTGTTGCGCAGGATATCGATGAAAACGCGATAGCGGCCTTCGGCATGGAGGCGATCGATCGCCTGGTCGAAGATCTGGTCGTAATTCACAGGCACATTCCACGGCAGCGCCGGGTTCGAGTCCGGCAATTTGCGAACGGTCGGTTACTCGTTTGCAACCGATTTTGCCACTGCGATCTTTGCGAATGGTTCTTAAATGTCATGCAGGGTCGAAAAACGTCGGCAAGGGCGAGCTGTCGTCGGGGCGCAAAAAGTCGCCGCGCAAACTATCGACGAATGCGGCGTAGTCGGCCCGCACCTCCAGCCACATCGCGTGTTCGTTGCTGGCATCGGGTGGAAAGGTCTCGAACAGCACGGCCAGCGCTGCATCGACCAGCCCAAGATACCAGCGCGGAGGCACCTGCAGCGTGTCGTTGTGGTGGACGATCGTGGTGCCCTGGTCGATCCGTGCAGCAGCCGGGTCTTCAACCCATTGCAGCAACATAAAGATGCTTTCGGTGGCCATCCTGCCTTCCAGGTCGCGGGTCTGACCGAGCCCGTGATGCTCGAACGAAGAGCGGGCATCGGGGTGGTCGCGATAGAAGCGATTGATGACCTGGCCGGCCACGTCCCCGCGTTGTTCCGCCAGTCGCGTCAGGCTGCGAGTGGCAAGGTAAATGCGATCTTCGCCCACGGTGCTGTCAGAGCCTCTCGATGCGTTCGATCCCGAAGGCCGAAAACGTCGGCGCAAGCCGTTCGAACTCGGTGAGTTCTCCAGTTGTGATGGCCAAGTCGGGCTCGCTGCGGGCAAAGGGCAGGCCTTGCGTCAGGTGGGAGATGCGGCGGGCAATGCCTTCCGCCCCGTGGACGAAGGTGATCTCGCGACCGAGCGCAGCGCGCAATTCGTCCTCGATAAGCGGAAAGTGGGTGCAGGCAAGCACCACTGTATCGATCGATGCGCCGTCTGGCTGGCTGCGTAGACCATCGACCGCCGCTGCAATTGCGCCATTATCGACAGGCTCACCGCGTAGCTTGGCCTCTGCCGCTGCGACCAGTCCCGGTGCGGCATAACGCAGCAGGCGCTTGTCGCTAGCGAACTCAGCCTCAAGCCGGTCGACGTAGCCTTGCCGGATCGTCGCTTCTGTCCCGAGTAAGCCGATCACCCCGGTCTTTGTCATCGCGGCTGCCGGCTTGATCGCCGGCACCGTGCCGACGATCGGAATGTGCAGCACGTCGCGCACCATGCCCAATGCGATCGTGCTGGCGGTATTGCAGGCAATCGTGACGAGGCGCGGGCGGTAGCGTTCGCTCAAACGCCCCAGCAGCCCCGCGACCCGCGCGGCGATCTCTGCTTCGGTCTTCGAACCGTAGGGCAAGCCAGCCGTGTCGGCCGCGTAGATCACCGGTGCTTCGGGCAGGACTTTGCGCAACTCGGCGAGCACGGTCAGCCCGCCGACGCCGGAATCGAAGAGCAGGATCGGGGCAGATGGGTCCAAGTCAGATCAATCCCGTGCGGCCCGCGCTTGTCGCTGGCCGGTTATGCGCTACACCGCCGCTAGAGGAAAAGGCGGGGCTTCGACAAGTAAGTCCTGCATGGTTAGGGGGATAGCATGGAACTCCTGTTCGCTGCATTGACCGGATACCTGCTGGGGTCGATCCCCTTCGGCCTGCTGCTGACGCGGTTTGGCGGGGCGGGCGACGTGCGCCAGATCGGTTCGGGCAGCATCGGCGCGACCAACGTGTTGCGCACAGGGCGCAAGGGACTGGCAGCGGCGACCGTCCTGCTCGACGCTGGCAAAGGCCTGGTGGCAGTGCTGCTTGCGGACCGTTTGTGGCCCGGAATGGCCGGGGTGGCAGCGGTTGCCGCGATTGCGGGCCATTGCTTTCCGCTGTGGCTCAAGTTCAAGGGCGGCAAGGGTTTTGCTACCGCTGCCGGGGTGTGCCTGGCGCTGTCGTGGCAGGTCATGCTTGCGTGTGCTGCCGTGTGGGCTGCCACGCTGGCGATCAGCCGGATATCGTCGGTCTCGTCGATGACGACAGTGATTGCCGCGCCGATCCTTGCGTGGTTGCTCGGCTTTCCTTCCATCGTCACGACGCTGGTAGCGGTCGCTGCGATCGTGATCATCCAGCACCGCGCCAATATCGGTCGCCTGATGCGCGGCGAGGAACCGAAGGTCGGCAGCAAGAAGTGAGCGAAACCGGGCTGTCCCAGACCGAAGCGTTCGCGCGCATCCGGCTGCTGCGATCGCCCAATATCGGGCCGGTCAGCTACGCCCAGCTCTTGCGCCGGTTCGGCAGCGGTGAAGCAGCAATCGAAGCACTGCCCGAACTCGGCAAGCGCGGTGGGCGCGATTACCGCGCAGCGCCACCGGATGCGATCGCGGAGGAAATCTCGCAGGTTCGCCGGGCAGGCGCGCGGTACCTTTTCCACGACCAGCCTGATTACCCTGCGTTGCTGGCCGAAACACCCGGCGCGCCGCCAATCCTGACCTGTCGCGGCGAGATCGCGCTGGTGGCCAAGCCGTGCGTGGCGATGGTCGGCGCGCGCAACGCCTCGGCGGCGGCAGTGAAGCTGGCGCGCGAGTTTGCCGCAGCCCTGTCAGCGGAAAGCTATGCCGTCGTTTCGGGCCTTGCCCGGGGGATCGACGGGGCGGCGCACGAAGGTGCGTTTCCGGCGACGATAGGCGTGATCGCCAGCGGGATCGACATCGCCTATCCGCCGCAGCACGCCGACTTGCAGGAGCGGATTGCGACCGAGGGCTTGCTGCTGGCCGAGCAACCGCCCGGGACCGAGCCGCGCGGAAGCCACTTTCCAAGCCGCAACCGGATCATCGCTGGGCTTGCTGCGGGAACACTGGTTGTGGAGGCCGCGCCCAAGTCCGGCTCGCTCATCACCGCGCGGCTCGCGGGCGAAGCGGGCAGGGAGGTCATGGCGATCCCCGGCAGCCCGCTCGATGCGCGCAGCCAGGGCTGCAACCAGCTGATCCGCGACGGCGCGGTGCTGGTCCAGTCGCCCGAAGACGTGATCGAGCTGCTCTCGACATTCGACGGCTCGCCGCGTTCGACTTTCCGCGAGGCGGCGCCTGCCTATGAGTGGGGCGACGAGGACTTCGCCGAGGCCGAACCTGCTGACATCGCAGCGCTGCTCACCACTGCCCCGGTGACGGTCGACGAATTGATCCGGCAGTCGGGAACGAGCGGCGCAGCTGTGCAGCTTTCGCTTCTAGAGCTTGAAATTGCTGGAAAACTGGTGAGACATGCCGGTGGGAGAGTTAGTCTTGTCATATGAAGTGAAATTCGCCGCACGCGTTTATCGTTGGGCAGCGATATACGGGATTGCTTCGCTCCTGCTGGCCTATCTGCGACCCGTGCCCGATCCGTGGCACCTTACTTACCTCGCTTTCGTCGGTGTTGCGCTGGTGTTCCAGGGCGTGTTCCTCGTCATTGCCCGCGATCCTGTGCGGTTCGAACCGCTGATGCCGGTGACGTTTTTCGAGAAGCTTTGCTTCGGAGTCCCGGCCGTGGCGTTTGCCGCGCGTGGGCAAGTCGAACTGACGATGGGCGTATTCGGCGCGATCGACCTGGTGCTGATGACGCTGTTCTTCATCGCATGGCGCCGACTTCGCAACGCAGCCGCTTGACAGCATCGAATCCCCGACCCCACCTTCGCGCGTACATACACGTACGCACGTAAGGACCGATCGCCCTCTCCATGCAGCTAGTAATCGTCGAATCGCCGGCCAAGGCGAAGACCATCGAGAAGTACCTCGGCGCGGACTA
The DNA here is from genome assembly GCF_002269345.1 of Tsuneonella mangrovi. Classification (NCBI taxonomy): domain Bacteria; kingdom Pseudomonadati; phylum Pseudomonadota; class Alphaproteobacteria; order Sphingomonadales; family Erythrobacteraceae; genus Tsuneonella; species Tsuneonella mangrovi. Next base: position 454,283 of record NZ_CP022889.1, on the reverse strand, counting down.
CAAGGTCCTCGCATCCTACGGCCATGTCCGCGACCTGCCGCCCAAGGACGGCAGCGTGCGGCCGGACGAGGACTTCGCGATGGATTGGGAAGTCTATTCCGACAAGCGCAACCGCGAGCAGGTGAAGGCGATTGCCGATGCTGCGAAGAAGGCCGACCGCCTGATCCTCGCCACCGACCCCGATCGCGAGGGTGAAGCGATCAGCTGGCACGTGCTCGACCTGCTCAAGAAGCGCAAGGCGCTGCCCGAAGACGTCGAGCGGGTGACCTTCAACGCGATCACCAAGGCTGCCGTGACCGGCGCGATGGAGCACCCGCGTGCGCTCGATCAGGACCTGATCGATGCCTACCTCGCCCGCCGCGCGCTCGATTACCTGTTCGGCTTCACGCTTTCGCCGGTCCTGTGGCGCAAGCTCCCCGGCGCGAAGAGTGCAGGCCGCGTGCAGTCGGTTGCTTTGCGGCTGATCGTCGAGCGTGAGCGCGAGATCGAAGCCTTCGTGCCGCAGGAATACTGGTCGGTCGTCGCGCACATGCAGCATGACGGGACGAAGTTCGACGCGCGACTCGTGACGTTCGACGGCAAGAAGCTCGAGCGGCTCTCGATCGGTGACGAAGGGACGGCCAAGGCAGCGCAGAAGGCGGTCGAGGAAGGTCGCTTCATCGTCGAGGACGTCGAAACCAAGCCATTGAAGCGCAACCCCGCGCCGCCGTTCACCACCTCGACGCTGCAGCAGGAAGCCGCGCGCAAGCTGGGCTTTTCTGCCAGCCACACGATGCGCTGTGCCCAGTCGCTCTACGAGGCTGGCGCGATCACCTACATGCGGACCGACGGCGTGCAGATGGACGGCAGCGCGATTTCCGCTGCGCGCAAGGCGATTTCGGACCGGTTCTCGGGCCATTACCTCCCCGAAAAGCCGCGCATCTACCAGACCAAGGCCAAGAATGCGCAGGAAGCGCACGAAGCGATCCGCCCGACCGACTTCAGTCGCGAACGGGCCGGTTCGGGTGACGAAGGCAAGCTCTACGACCTGATCTTCAAGCGCGCGATGGCGAGCCAGATGGCAGCTGCGAGTCTCGAGCGGACCACAGTGACGATGCGCGACCCCACCGGCCGGCACGAACTGCGCGCAACCGGGCAGGTAGTGAAATTCCCAGGTTTCCTCGCGGTCTACGAGGAAGGTCTCGACCAGAAGTCCGATGACGACGACGAAGGTTTGCTTCCGCTGATGCGCAAGGGCGACGCACCGCACAAGGACGCGATCGATGCGACCCAGCACTTCACCCAGCCACCGCCGCGCTATTCCGAAGCCAGCCTTGTCAAGCGGCTCGAGGAGCTCGGGATCGGGCGCCCGTCGACCTACGCCAGCACGATCCAGACGCTGCGCGATCGTGACTACGTACGGATGGAGAAAAACCGTTTCTTCGCAGAGGAATCAGGCCGTCTTCTGACAGCATTTCTCGAGCGGTTTTTTCCGCGCTACGTCGCTTACGACTTCACCGCCGGGATGGAAGACGAGCTCGACGAGGTCTCGGGTGGGCGCGAGGAATGGAAGGCGCTGCTAAGCCAGTTCTGGCGCGACTTCAAACCCAAGACCGACGAGGTCATGGAACGCAAGCCGTCCGAAGTGACCGAAGCGCTCGACGAGTACCTTTCGGACTACCTGTTCCCTCCTCGCGAGGATGGAAAGGATCCGCGCACCTGCCCGCTATGCGAGCAGGAAGGGCGTGAAGGTGGGCGGCTGAGCCTGCGGGGTGGGCGCTACGGGGCGTTCATCGCTTGCGCCAATTACCCCGAATGCAAGTACACCCGCCGCTTCGCGCAACCGGGCGGCGAGGGCGACGGCGGGGAGGACGATGGCGTGATGGGCCAGCATCCCGAGACCGGCGAGGACATCCACCGCAAGTCGGGTCGGTTCGGTCCTTTTGTCCAGATGGGCGAGGGCAAGGATGCCAAGCGCGCCTCGATCCCGAAGGACCTGCCGGACTTTGATCTCGACTGGGCGATAAAGCTGCTGGACCTACCGCGTATCGTCGGTGCGCATCCTGAAACGGGCAAGGAAATCGAAGCCAATATAGGGCGTTACGGGCCATATCTGCGTCATGACGGGAAGTACGGCAAGCTCTCCTCGACCCGCGACGTATTCGAAGTGGGCATGAACGCCGCGGTCACGATCCTTGCCGAAGCCGCCAACCGTGGCGGTCAGGGTAGCCGTGCGAAGACGGAGCCGATCAAGGCGCTTGGAACGCACCCCACCAGTGGCGGGGAAATAAAGGTCATGCCCGGCCGTTACGGGCCCTATGTCACCGATGGCACGACCAACGCGACGATTCCCAAGGACGTGAAGCCCGAGGATGTCACCGAGGCCCAGGCGATCGAGCTGATCGATGCGCGTGCGGCAAAAGGTCCGGCGAAGAAGAAGGGGCGGCGGAAAGCCAAGGCCAAGAGCTAGCTCGAACCCGCTCGGCGTCGGGGCGGCTAGCTAGAGCCGGAACCAGCCGACCGCGAGCGATGCCGCCAGCACAACCATGCTTATCGCGAGCGCAAACGCGGCCGGCTTGGCGTGGCTGCGGCCGTAGACGATAGCCGCGCCCAGTTTCACGCCCATATTGGCGAGGATGGTCCCGGTGAGCGCCAGCGCGGCAAGGGCGGGGGTGATCGATCCGGGTTCGAGGCCGCCCGCGGTGACGATTGCCGCGTCCACATCCATCGTACCCATCAGCAGGAGCAGCACCGCGATTCCGTGTTCGCCGAACTGGCTTTCGCCCCAACGGGCCGCGACTGCCGCCACGGCGACGAACGCCACAAACGTAAGGGCGGGCAGCATGGCTATCGGGTTGCCGGGCAAGACCGGCGCGCCGCTCGGTTCGGCGCGGCGGTAGAGGAACAGGCTAATCGCCATCGTTGCGATCATCGGCGGGAAAACCAGCACTGCAAACGGCACGATGATCGGCGTTGCGATTACGCCAACCAAGATGAGCACGCGTAGGTACATGACGGAACTCGCGAGCGCGATCCCGGCGTTTTCGGCCCACCCGCCGCCACCCGCGCCAAGGCGCTGCGCGAAGGCGTAAGTAACCGCCGTAGAGCTATATGCTCCGCCGATAATTGCGGTGGCGATCGTGCCGCGTCGGGCGCCGAACAGGCGGTTGGCGACATAGCCGATGAACGAGAACCCGGTGACCGCGATGACCACCAGCCAAAGCGTGTGCAGGTCCCATGCTTCGTATGGCCCGTAGCGACCGTGGGGCAGGAAGGGATAGACGGCTCCTGCGATGACTGCGTACCGAGCGAGCGCCTTGATGTCGGCTTCGTCCATCCGCGCAAGGAACCCGTGCAATTCGGTGCGAAGCGCCAGTGCAAGGGTGACAAGTGCCGACCCGGCAATTGCCAGCGCCGGATACCCCACGCCTGCGGCGAAACCGAGCGCAATGGTGATCAATGCGGCGACCGCTGTCGTGGCGTCCGGCTTGCCATCTCGATCAACCGCGCGGGCATAGCCGATCAGGATTATGCCGACCGCGCCTGCCAAAATTGCGCCTCCGATCAGCGCGAAGTCGCTTTGCGCCATCAGCCCGGCAACCCCGGCGAGCAGGCCGAACAAGGCAAAGGTGCGGATCCCGGCAACGCGGGTTCCGTCTGCTTGGCCGCGCAGCTTCCACCCGCGTTCGATCCCGATCAGCAATCCGGCGGCAAACGCTGCCCCGGTATTCAGGATTTGCTGGTCGAATTCCATTGGCGGCGAAAGTTCCCCTAGCGCACCCAGTCGAGCCCGATTTCCTCGTAGATCTCGCGGCTGTCGGCCCAGTTCTCCTCCACTTTCACGTGCAGGAACAGATGGACCTTCTGGTCGAGCACTTCGCTCAGTTCCTTGCGCGCGGCTTCGCCGATCGCCTTGATCCGGCTGCCAGCCTTGCCGAGCACGATCGCGCGCTGGTTGTCGCGGGTGACGACTATCTGCTGGTGGATCTCGACGCTGCCATCCTTGCGCTGGGTATAGCTCTCGGGGCGCACCGCGCTGTCGTACGGCAGTTCCTCGTGCAGCTGGCGGTATAGTTGCTCGCGGGTGATTTCGGTTGCGAGTAGACGTTCGCTGGCATCGGACACCTGGTCTTCGGGATAATGCCACGGCCCCTCGGGCATCGCCGAGGCCAGCGAGGCCTTCATTTCCGCCACGCCGTCGCCGGTCAATGCGGAGACGAAGAACACCTCGGCAAATTCGGCCTTGGCGGTCAGCTCCTGCGCCAGCGCAAGCAACGGCTCCTTCTTCGCGACATCGACTTTGTTGAGTACTAGAATCTTGCGTTCGTGGCGCTGGGCCAGTGCTTCGAGCAGCGGTTCCAGTTCGTGCCGACGCTGCTTGACCGGATCGACCACCACCAGCACCGCATCGGCCGCTTCCGCGCCTTCCCAAGCTGCGCTGACCATCGCGCGGTCGAGCCGCCGCTTCGGGGCGAAGATACCCGGCGTATCGACCAGGATCATCTGCACATCGCCTTGAAGCGCGATGCCCATCAGTCGCGCACGGGTCGTTTGCGCCTTGGACGAGACGATCGCGACCTTCTGGCCCACAAGCGCGTTGACCAGCGTGGACTTGCCCGCGTTGGGCGCGCCGATCACCGCAACTACTCCGCAATGCGTTGAGGCGGTTTGGTTCATCCGAACTGCTCCATGAAGGCCCGCGCAGCCGCGGTTTCGGCTTCCTGCTTGCTGGAAGCGGTTGCTTCGGCTTCGCCAACACCGTGAATTTCCACTCGCACGGTGAACCGTGCCTTGTGGTCGGGACCGCTGCGGTCGATCAGCGTGTAGCTGGGCATCTTGCGGCGGTTGCCTGCGGCCCACTCCTGGAGCGCGGACTTGGGATGCTTGGCATGCCCGATCCTGCCTTCGACTGCGCTGCGCCATAGCCGGCGAACGAGATCGCGACTGGCATCGAACCCCGCATCGCGCAGATTGGCTCCGAGCAGCGCTTCCAACGTGTCGCCGAGGACGTTTTCGCTTTCGTGCGCGCCGTCGTCGCGAGCCTGCTTGCCGAGCAGTACATGGTCGGGAACCCCGATACCACGGGCAATCGAGGCGCACGTCCGTTTGTTGACCAGCGCGTTGAGACGCTGGGCGAGCACGCCTTCCGCGTCGGGCATTTCCTCGAATAGCCATTCGGCCATCGACAGGCCGAGTACCCGATCGCCGAGGAACTCGAGGCGCTCGTATGTCGGGGTCTCGCCGGTGCTGCCGTGGGTCAGCGCCTCACGCCACACTTCGGGATTGCGCACGGTAAAACCATTCGCTTCGAGCCAAGCGAGCGTTCCTGGTTCGAGCGTGCTCAAAAGGTGTTCCCGAGCCGATCCCACCGCGCCGCGGTGAACCAGGTCCACGGCAGGAACCAGTTGGCCGATCCGTCGGTCGACCACATCATAAATGTCGCGCGCCCGACCAGCAGGTCTTCGGGCACCATGCCCACGCCGCCACCTGCCGCGGCAGGGAAGCGGCTGTCTTCCGAATTGTCGCGGTTGTCGCCCATCACGAACATATGTCCTGCGGGGACTTTCACCGGCCCGAAATTGTCTTGCGGGGTCGGGCCGAAGTCGAGCGTATCGTAGCTTTTCCCGTTCGGCAGCGTTTCCTGGTACTGGACATAGACGCAGTCCTTGCTGGTCCCGACGGGGACCACCTGTCCGCCCCACGTGCAACCGGTATTGGGCGACATCGGCAGAGCGAAATCGCCGATCCTCTCGCGCTCGACCGGTTTGCCGTTGAGGATCACCTGGCCGTTCCTGACCTCGATCGTATCGCCCGGAAGCCCGATCACCCGCTTGATGTAGTCGACCTTGTCGATCGGGTGCTTGAAGATGACCACGTCGCCGCGTTGGGGATCGTGCGCCAGGACTCGCCCCGGGATCAGCGGCGCATCGAGCGGCAACGAATAGCGCGAGTAACCGTAAGGCCACTTGGCGGCGACCAGGTAGTCCCCGTTCCACAGGCCCGGGAGCATCGATTCGCTCGGAATCGAGAAAGGCGAGAACACGAAGCTGCGGAACGCGAGCACGAGCACCGCTAGCTTGATCACGAACCACAGGAACGAACCGAGCGTTTCCTTTTCGGGTTCCTGCTTGGCCGAGGATTCGGTGGGCGGAGTGGGAGAAGCTGCTTCGGTCATGCGGCGGCTGGCTGGTTACGCATTCGGGAATTCCTGCAACTGGTGCGCCGCTCGCACTGCGCATTCGTATTGCGCGGCGGGGCAGGGGGTATGCGCGCTTGCAAACATCGCCGCAGTCCCTAGTCGGGTGGAGGCCAGTATGGAAAGGGATTTTCACGTGACCGACCCCGTTGCTGCCGCTTGGCAAGCGATCGAAGATGCACCCCGCCGGACCTTGCAGGAGCTGTTCGCTGCCGATGCCGCGCGCGTGGGCAAGCTGTCGACGCGGCTCGAATGGGGCGAGGATGAATTTGCCGGCGGGATGCTGCTCGACTGGTCGAAGACCCATCTCGATGATGACCTGCTGGCCGGTTTCGAAGCGCTGGCGGACGCGTGCGGCTTTTTCGAGAAGCGCGCGGCGCTCCTTACGGGCGAGAAGGTCAATGTGACGGAAGGTCGCGCGGCGGAGCACACTGCACAGCGCGGCGTCGGTGCCGATGCATCGGTGGAAGAAGCCGCAGCGCTCCATGCCCGGATGCAGATGCTGGTCGAAGCGATCCACGGCGGCGCGTTGGGACAAATCGACCATCTGATCCACATCGGCATCGGCGGGTCGGCGCTGGGCCCAAAGCTGGCGATTTCGGCGTTGTCGCGCGATCTCTCGTTGGTCGACGTCCATGTCGTGTCGAATATCGACGGGATCGCGCTGGAAGACGCGTTTGCCGCTTGCAATCCGGCGACCACGCTGGTCGCGGTCGCGAGCAAGACTTTCACCACGATCGAAACCATGACTAACGCCGAGAGCGCGCTGAAGTGGCTGCGGGACAACGGCGTTTCCGATCCCTACGGCCGGGTCGTTGCGCTCACCGCATCTCCCGAAAAGGCGGTCGATTGGGGCGTCGACGAGACCCGTGTGCTGCCGTTCCCCGAAACGGTCGGCGGACGTTACTCGCTGTGGTCGAGCATCGGCTTCCCGGTTGCACTCGGCGTGGGTTGGGACGATTTCGAAGCGATGCTGGCGGGCGCGCAAGCGGTCGATGAACATTTCCGCGACACCGATGGCCGCGACAACCTGTGCCTGCGTGCCGCCTTCGCCGACCGCTATTATACGCGCGTCCTGGGCTGCCAGACGCGTGCAGTGTTCGCTTACGACGAACGGCTCGCACTGCTGCCCGACTACCTCCAGCAGCTCGAGATGGAATCGAACGGAAAGCGCGTCACTGCCGATGGCGAACCCGTCACCGAGCCGACCGCCCCGATAACCTGGGGCGGGGTCGGGACCGATGGGCAGCACGCGGTATTCCAGCTGCTTCACCAGGGCACTGTGACCGTGCCGGTCGACTTCATCGCCAGCATCGCACCGGGCGACGATCTCGATCGGGCGCACCATGCGATCCTGCTCACCAACTGCTTCGCCCAAGGCGCTGCACTGATGGCGGGCGGCAACATGGCGGCGGACGGCAAGGACCCGGCGCGGGCATTCCCCGGCAACCGCCCGAGTGCGACGATCCTGTGCGACGACCTCGACGCGGCGACGCTGGGCGCGCTGATCGCCTTTCACGAGCACCGCACTTTTGCCAACGCCTTGCTGATGGGCATCAACCCGTTCGACCAGTTCGGGGTCGAACTCGGCAAGAAGATGGCCAAGGACATCGAGGCCGGAGGCGGTGACTTCGACGCCAGCACGACTGCGCTGCTGGCGGCTGCGGGTTTGAACTAGGCAGACCGGTTTCGATTGACTTTTTTGCTGCGCTGCACCACATGGCGCCTCATCGAAGCGCCTTGGCAGCGTGAACAGGCGGAAAGCCGCCCCGGCCGCGCTTCGGTTCCAGATGAATGACTTCCCTTTTCACGCGGGTTGTTGACGGGGCCTTTCCGGCTCCACCACCCGCTGCTCCGCGCGCCCGGATTGGGCCTGCGCGTCGCCGCATATATATTGCGAGTACCAATACTCATGACTTTCGAAGAACTCGGGCTGTCGCAGCCCGTCCTCCAGGCGCTGGACGAGAAGAACTACGCCACGCCCACCCCGATCCAGGCACAGGCGATCCCGCTCGTGCTGCAAGGCCGCGACCTGTTCGGCATCGCCCAGACGGGCACCGGCAAGACCGCCGCGTTCATGCTCCCGAGCATCGACAACCTGCGCGATGCCGACCGGCAGACGCCGTTCAAGTCGTGCCGGATGCTGATCCTTGCTCCGACCCGCGAGCTGGCCGGCCAGATCGCCAAGTCCGCCCGCGACTATGGCGGTTACACCGGCCTCAAGGTGCAGAGCATCGTCGGTGGCACTTCTGTCGGTAAGGACCGCAACAAGCTCCACCGCGGTACCGATATCCTCGTCGCCACCCCGGGCCGCTTACTCGACCTCGTCGATCAGAAGGCTTTCCGGCTCGACGGCGTTGAAATCCTCGTGCTCGACGAAGCGGACCAGATGCTCGACCTCGGCTTTATCCACGCGCTGAAGAAGATCGTCAGCCTCGTTCCGGTCAAGCGCCAGACGCTGCTGTTTTCCGCCACCATGCCGCAATCGATCCGCGATCTTGCGGGCCAGTACCTGCGCAGCCCCGAGCATGTCTCGGTCGCGCCGCAGGCGACCACCGCAGAGCGGGTTGAACAGTTCGTCACCCGCGTCAATCAGGATGAAAAGCAGGCGTTGCTCGATCTGATGCTGCGGGGCCGCTACCACCAGTGCAAGGACATGGACCGCGTGCTGGTATTTACCCGCACGAAGCACGGCGCTGACCGGGTCGTGAAGAAGCTCGGGCAGCAGGGCATCGAAGCCAATGCGATCCACGGCAACAAAAGCCAGCCGCAGCGCGAGCGCGCGTTGGCGCTGTTCCGTTCGGGCAAGGTGCCGGTGCTGGTCGCGACCGATATTGCCGCACGCGGGATCGACATTCCCGGCGTGAGCCACGTGATCAACTTCGAACTGCCCAACGTGCCGGAGCAGTATGTCCACCGGATCGGCCGCACTGCGCGCGCCGGTGCCGACGGCATCGCGCTAACGCTGTGCAGCGATGACGAGCGGGCATACCTGCGCGATATCCAGAAGCTGACCGGTGTTACGCTCGATCGCCTGCCTTTGCCGGACGATTTCCGCGCAGTGATCGAGAACGCGCCGATCGTGAAGCCCAAGGGCAATCCCGGGCAGGCCCAGCAGGGCCGCCGCGCAAAGATGGTCCAACCGCGTCCACTCAGCGAGCACTCCGGTGCGCGCCGCGGCAAGCCGCAAGGCAGCGGCGAACAGCGCAAGCGCGCCGAGGGCGGCAATCACGGCAAGCCGGGGGGCGGCAACCGCCGGCGTCGCAATCGTGGTGGCGGAGGTCGCCAGGCGCGCGGCTGAGCGAGCGCTTTTCGCGCTGGCCCATTGAGATAGTCGGCACCCGCCGCCATATGCGCCCCTGACTTCAGGAGTTGCACATGGCCGAATACGACTACGATCTCTTCGTCATCGGTGCCGGATCGGGCGGGGTCCGGGCCAGCCGGGTGGCGGCGAGCCACGGGGCGAAGGTCGCGGTGGCGGAGGAATACCGGGTCGGCGGCACGTGCGTGATCCGTGGGTGCGTCCCCAAGAAGATGCTGGTCTACGGCTCGATGTTCGCTGAAGAGTTGGGCCATGCCGAGCGGTTCGGATGGACGGTCGAAGGCAAGAGCTTCGACTGGCCGACGCTGCGCGACTTCGTGAACCGCGACGTCGACCGGCTCGAGGGGCTCTACGGCCAAACGCTCGACAACCATGGGGTTGAAGTGATCCCCGAGCGTGCCACGATTACCGGACCGCACGGGATCAGGCTGGCGAGCGGGCGCGAAGTCACTGCCAAAGTGATCCTCGTCGCTACCGGCGCGCATCCGACAATGCCCGATTTCCCGGGTGTGGAGCACTGCATCACTTCGAACGAGATGTTCCACCTCGCGGAGCAGCCGCGCTGCCTGATGGTCGTGGGGGGCGGTTACATCGCGCTTGAATTCGCAGGGATCTTCCAGGCGCTCGGCAGCGAAGTGACGGTGGCCAATCGCACCGACCGGATCCTGCGCGGCTATGACGAACAGATCGTCGAGCGGATGCTCCATGTCGCGATGGGCCGGGGAATCAATTTCCGGATGCACAGCCTGATTCAGAAGGTCGAAAAGGCCGACGACGGTTGCCTGCTGGTCGATTCCGGCGAGACCAACCCGGTCAAGGTCGACCAGGTCCTGATCGCGATCGGTCGCGCCCCGAATACTGCCGGACTTGGACTCGAAACCGCCGGTGTCGACCTTGGCAAGCACGGTGCGATCAAGGTCGACGAATACAATCGTACCAGCTGCGAGAGCATCTATGCGGTGGGCGATGTTACCGACCGCGTCCAGCTGACGCCGGTGGCGATCCGCGAAGGCCACGCCTTTGCCGATACCGTGTTCGGGGACAATCCGCGTACGATCGATTATCATGCGATCCCCAGCGCGGTGTTCAGCCAACCGCCACTCGCAGGCGTCGGACTCACCGAGAGCCAGGCGCGGGCGACTTACGGCAACGTGAAAGTCTATTCGTCCGATTTCCGGCCGATGAAAAACATCTTCTCCGACCATCCCGAGCGGGGGCTCTACAAGATGATCGTCGATGCCACGTCGGGCAAGATCCTCGGGATCCACATGGTCGGGCCGGAATCAGCTGAGGTCATGCAAGCCGCCGCCGTGGCGGTGAAAGCCGGGCTGACCAAGGCAGATTTCGATGCGACGGTCGCGATCCATCCGACGATGGCGGAAGAGCTGGTCCTTCTGAAATAGGGCTAGCGCGCGAAGCGGGCAGGGCCGATGTCGGCCACCGTCACGCCGAGCGCCGCAAGCTCTTCCGGCCAGTCGAGCCCGAACAGCAACGCCTCGGCCGCCGCGGCCAGAGCGGGCGAGGTCTGGAACCCGAAACCGCCTTGTCCCGCAAGCCAGAAGAATCCCGGCGCTGCAGGATCGTATCCGACTACCGGATGTTTATCCGGCGCGAAGCTGCGCAGGCCCGCCCAGCTGTGCTCGATCCGCCGGATGTCGAGGCTGGTCGCCTGCATAACCCGGTCCGCGACGATCGCGATATCGAGTTCCTCCGGCGCAGCGTCGCACGGCTCGCTGGGCGTCTCGTCCATCGGCGAAGCGAGCAGTCGGGTTGAGCCTTCGGGCAGGACATAGAAGCCTTCGCCGACGGTCTTCACGAATGGCCAGGGAGACACGTCCACTCCGTCGGGCGCGGCAAACTGGATCACCGTTCGCCGGAGCGGTGAAATGCCGATCGGTGAGACACCGGCGATGTCGGCTATCTCGTCGGCCCACGCCCCGGCTGCGTTGACCACACGTGCGGCGCTGTAGCTGGCACCAGACGTGTCGATCTGCCAGCGATTGCCCGCAGAAGCGATCCGCTCCACCCTTGCCCGGCATTCGAGCGCACCCCCTGCGGCATTGAGCGCTCGAACATGGGCTTGCAGCATCGCGTCAGTATCGAGCTTGAGTGCACTGCGTTCGAGGATCGCTTCGCGAAATCCGCCTTCGCCGATGTCGAGAACCGGCACGATCCCGGCAATGCGCTCAGGCCCGACCCGTTCGTAATCAGCGCCAAAGCTGCGGAGCGAATCTTCGAGCGCATCGAGCAGCGCGGTCTCGTCCTCGCGGACGATGTGTAACGCCGGATGGCGGCGAACCAGCGTGTCTCCGTCGGATGATAGGGCCTCGAGGCTCATCGCCGTAAGCGCACGCACCAGCCGGTCACCGAGCCCGAAGTGCAAGTACGCCACGCTGCGCCCGGACGCATGGTAGCCTGGATGATCTTCACCCTCGAGCACCACCACTTCACCGTGCTGCGCAAAACGGGCCGCAGCCGAAAGACCGGCAATCCCTCCTCCAATGACGATTGTTTCGACCTGACGCATTGCGACTCCTCTAAGTCGGCAGGGAGTAGATTGTTCGATGCAACCGATCCAGCTAGTTTGATGGCGAAGGAGATCGCACCGATGGCACAAACTGTACTGGTCACCGGCGGCACAGGTTACATCGGCGGCGAAGTCATCGACCAGTTGCTGGCGAATGGCCACGCGGTCCACACGACAGTGCGCAACAAGCCCAAGAGCGAACCGCGCCTGCGCGAGCGCTGGCCCGACGCTGGCGATCGTCTCAAGGTGTTCCAGGCGGACCTGATGGAAGATGCGGGCTGGGCGGAGGCCTGCGAGGGATGCGATGCGGTCGCCCATGTTGCATCGCCGTTCCCGTTCGGGGTGCCCAAGAGCGCCGATGAACTGGTGATCCCGGCACGCGAAGGTACCTTGCGCGCGTTGCACTTTGCGACCGATGCAGGGATCGAACGGTTCGTCCAGACCAGTTCTGCTGCAGCGATTGCTTATGGCCACCCGGGCCAGGAGCAATTCGACCACACGGACTGGACCAACCTGACTGCCGGGGTGCCACCCTATATCGAATCAAAGACAGTCGCCGAGCGCGCCGCGCGCGACTGGGTTGCGGTGAACAATCCCTCGATGGCGTTCTGTTCGGTCAACCCGGTCGCGGTCCTTGGGCCGGTCGCGAACGACGACCTTTCCACTTCGATCGAGATGCTCAAGCGGGTGCTCGACGGATCGGTACCGATGGTCCCGAATGTCGGTTTCAGCGTGGTCGACGTGCGCGACGTGGCGAAGATCCACGTGCTGGCGATCGAAGCGCCGGCATCGACTGTGCGTGGTGAGCGTTTCCCGGCATCCGAAAGCTTCCGCTGGTTCGGCGAGATGGTCGATGTTGTCCGGCGCGAGGCACCCGAGTTCGCCGGGAAGCTGCCCAAGCGCAACATGCCCGATTGGCTGGTCAAGCTGCTGCGGCCGTTCAGCGCAGACCTCAAGCAGCTGGCGAGCGAGCTTGGCCACAGGCGCGACGTGTCGGGCAAGCGGGCGGAGGAATTGCTCGGAATGAGCTACATCCCCGCCGACCGGACGATTGCCGACACCGTTCGCAGTCTCGCCGCGCATGGGATCGTCAAACCCTGATCGTCGGCGAAGCGTTGCACGGCAGCGACGAGCCGCGATTCTTTGCGGTTGTGCCACACGGCGTCGAGGCGCAGCAGGGCCGCGTGAAAAAACGGATCGCGCTCCCCATCGCTATGCTCGCCGCATGGTCGGCTCCAGCTCTCGCCCACGGCGACCACGTCGAGGCAAGAGCCTCGCCGTGGAGCATGTGGCAGTTCTCCCCGGAGATACTCATCGGAATCGCCATCGCCGGCGCGATCTACTGGCGTGGCAGCCGCAACGGACAGGTCGCCGAGAGGTGGCGTGACGCGGCATTTTATGGCGGGCTGTTCGCGCTGTTCCTGGCGCTGATATCGCCGATCGAGGAAGTCGCCGACCATATCTTCGCGATCCACCAGATCGAACACATGCTGCTGCGCACGATCGCGCCGATGCTGCTGTTCCTCTCGCGGCCGCAGGCGGCGGTGGTGCGCGGATTGCCGCCCGGCGTGTCGCGGTTCTTTGCCGGACGCGGATGGCTGCGCGAGATAGTAGATTTCCTGCGCATCCCGGCGATCGCGACGATCCTGTTTCTCTCTGCCAGCTATTTCTGGATGTACCCGCGCTGGCACGACATGGCGATCCTCGACGAGCCGATCCACTACATGTGGCACATCAGCCTGCTGGTGACCGGGCTGATCTTCTTCTCGGTAGTGTTCGACCGCAGGCCCGCGCCGCAAGGGGCAGGGCTGGGCGCACGCATCGCGATGGTGGTGACGGCGGCGCTTGGCAATATCATCCTCGGCTCGTTCCTCACCTTCAAGACGATGCCACTCTATTCGGCCTATCTCGAGCTCGGTCATATGTGGCACGTCTCGATGCTCAGCGATGAGCAGACCGGCGGGCTGGTGATGTGGATCCCGGGCACGATGATGTTCGCGGTATCCGCCGTGATTGTCATCCACCGCTGGGCAAGCGAGGAGGCGCGGGTCGACGACCGGCGCACCCGCACCGGGCGCGGCGGTACCGTCACCAAGACCAGTAACGGCGCGATGGCATTCGGCCTGTCGCTGTTCTCGGTCCTGATGCTGCTGCTGGCGGTCGCAGTAGTGGCGGTGATCGACCATCCGCACGACCGGCAGCGCGACTTCGGGATGGCCGGGGAAATACCCGGCTAGCCGATCCGGTAGGGCACGACCCCGCGCCGATCCGGGTCGACCGCGATCGGGCGGTCGCTGGGAGGGAACGCGCGCTGGTCGCAGTCGTCGCGCGGGCAGATGCGGCACGATATCCCGATAGGCGTGACGGTGCGGTCCGACTTGAGGTCGAGCCCATCGGCATAGATGAATTCGCGCGCGTGCTCGGTTTCGCACCCGAGCGCGACGGCATAGCGGCGCGGGCTTCGGTCGAAACTGCCCGAAGGCTTCACCAGTCCTCTGGCCATCGAAACGTAGCGCAGCCCGTCGGGGGTTTCGGCCAGCTGGACGAGGATCCGGTCGGGGATTGCAACAGCCTCGTGCACGATCCACAGCGGGCAGGCGCCGCCGAAGCGCGCGAATTGCAGCCGGGTGGCCGAATGCCGCTTGGTAATGTTGCCGGCCATGTCGACCCGGCAAAAGAAGAACGGCACGCCGCGCGCACCTTCGCGCTGGAGCGTGGAGAGACGGTGGCAGGTCTGCTCGAAACTGGTGCCGAAAGCCTGCGCGAGCCGGTCGATATCGTGGCGCAGCGCGCGGGCATCACGGCGAAACCGCTCATAGGGCATCAACAGCGCGCCCGCCGCGTAGTTACTCAGGCCGACGAACAGCAGCTGGCGCGACGCGGCGGTGCGCAGGTGTGCGGCTTCTACCACCGCCGCGATTTCGTCACGCAAGGCGATTGCAGCAAGCTGGTGAGCGAGTTGAAACCGGCGGCTTTCGGCGGGAAGGCCGGGGTCGATCACCAAGTGCCGCATCGTCCCGTCAAATTCGCGCAAACCCCGATTGTGTGCGTAGAGCAGCGAGACAGATAACGCGCTGCGCAGATGGTCCTCGATCGCCTCGAGCCCGGGGGAGGGCGCACCGCGTGATAGTTGGGCCGCCAGAGCTTCTGCAGCGCGGTCGACCGGGTCGATGTAGTTATTTGCGAAGTGGAACCAGTCGCGCACTTCCTCCCACGGCAGGCGCGCGCTTCCCTGGTCGTTGGCAAGGGCTTCGTCGATCATCTCCAACCGCTGCCCGGTGCGGCGATAGGCTTCGTGCAATGCGACGAACCGCTGGGCGAGGGCGGGATGCTGCTCGGCAAAGCGAGTGAGGGTTTCGGCGGGCAGCGGTTCGGCGAACAGCGGATCGGCGGTCGCTTCGCCTAGCGCGGCGGATAGCGTGCCGCGTGCGTCGCTGGCGGGTTCGCTCCAGTCGAGCGGGAATTCGCTGGCAAGCCTTTCTAGCAGGCGCGGGGTCAGCGGGCGGTCGTCGTTCTCGAGCTGCGAGAGATAAGACGCACTGATCCCCAATCGCTCGGCCATATCGCCTTGGCGCAGAGCTGAGGTGCGGCGCAGTGCGCGCAGCGATTGTCCGGCGAAGATGCGGCCACGGGTCGGCATCCGCTTTGCATAGTTTGCAAAGTTCGACTTTGCAACTTTGCAACTTCACATTAGACTTGGCGCCAAGTGCCCGCCATTGCGAGAGTTCGCAGTTATTCGGGAGCGCCCATGTCAGCCGCCAATATTGCCGAACTCGAACGCCGCCGCGATGCCGCCCGCTTGGGTGGTGGGCAGAAGCGCATCGATGCCCAGCACGCCAAGGGCAAGCTGACCGCGCGCGAACGGCTCGATGTCCTGCTCGACGAAGGCAGCTTTGAGGAGCTAGATATGTATGTCGAACACGACTGCGTCGATTTCGGTATGGAAACGCAGAAGATCCCCGGCGACGGCGTCGTCACCGGGAGCGGAACGATCAATGGCCGCCTGGTATATGTCTTCAGTCAGGACTTCACGGTGTTCGGCGGTTCGCTGTCCAAGCGCCATGCGGAGAAGATCTGCAAGGTGATGGACACCGCGATGAAGGTCGGCGCACCGGTGATCGGCCTCAATGACAGCGGCGGCGCGCGCATCCAGGAAGGCGTTGCATCACTCGGCGGCTATGCCGAAGTGTTCCAGCGCAACGTGCTTGCCAGCGGCGTGGTGCCGCAGATCAGCCTGATCATGGGGCCGTGCGCTGGCGGGGCGGTCTATTCCCCGGCGATGACCGACTTCATCTTCATGGTGAAAGACAGCTCGTACATGTTCGTTACCGGGCCGGACGTGGTAAAGACCGTCACCAATGAAGTCGTCACGCAAGAGGAACTGGGCGGGGCGATCACGCACACCACCAAGACCAGCGTCGCCGACGTCGCGTTCGAAAACGACATCGAAACGCTGCTCGCAACCCGCAATTTCTTCGACTACCTGCCGCTATCCAATCGCGAAGCGGTGCCCGAGCGGCCGACCGCCGACCCATGGGACCGGATCGAGGATAGCCTCGACACGCTGATCCCGGCCAACGCGAACCAGCCGTATGACATGCACGAAGTCATTCGCAAGACGCTGGACGAAGGCGATTTCTTCGAGATCCAGCCGGCCCATGCGGGCAACATCATTTGCGGTTTCGGTCGGGTCGAAGGGCGCACGGTGGGCGTCGTCGCCAACCAGCCGATGGTTCTTGCCGGGGTGCTAGACATCAATTCGTCGAAGAAGGCTGCGCGCTTCGTGCGGTTCTGCGACGCGTTCGATATCCCGATCGTAACCTTCGTCGATGTGCCCGGATTCCTGCCCGGCACCGCGCAGGAACTCGGCGGGATCATCAAGCATGGCGCGAAGCTGCTGTTCGCCTATGCCGAAGCGACCGTGCCCAAGATCACCGTGATCACGCGCAAGGCATACGGCGGGGCGTACGACGTGATGGCCTCGAAGCACTTGCGCGGCGATCTCAACTACGCCTGGCCGAGCGCGGAAATCGCCGTGATGGGCGCGAAGGGCGCGGTGGAGATCATCTTCCGCAAGGACATCGGCGATCCGGACAAGATCGCCGAGCGCACCAAGGAATACGAAGACCGCTTCGCCAACCCGTTCATCGCCGCCCAGCGCGGCTATATCGACGAAGTGATCTACCCACACTCGACCCGCCGGAGGATCGCGCTGGGACTGCGCAAGTTACGCGGCAAACAGCTCGAAAACCCGTGGAAGAAGCATGACAATATTCCGCTCTAAAATATTGCTTTTTATGGCGATATTGATCGGGAGTGGTACTGTATCTGGAATTTGGATTCACCAGAAAATGGAAGCAGATAACCACCTTAACTCGGCGATTGTGGGCGCTAGGTTCTGCGGGTTTCCGCTAGATCAGGTCAAGCTCGACACTACACCCGAGCGAGCTCCAGTCGGCCAGATTGCTCTCGGTGGGCAGATACTTGACTGCGAAAGTGGGAAAAAGAGCGCCAAACTCGAATGCCTCGAAAAGAAGTTGCGCGAAGCGAACATCCCATTTCGAGAGCCTGCTTACCGAGGTAATTGTACGTATGTCCCCCCAGTTCCGTGATTGGATCAATCCCTTATCGATGAGAAAGCAATGAAACTCGGACGTTTGAACCACATTGGCGTTGCCACGCCGTCGATCGAGGAATCGATCCGCTATTATCGCGACGTCATGGGCGCAACTTCGTTCCACAAGCCATTCGAGCTCGAAGCGCAAGGGGTGAAGGTTTGCTTCGTCGATACCCCGGGCCAGAACGGCACGCACGGCACGCAGATCGAACTGATCGAGCCGCTCGGCCCCGACAGCCCGATCGTAAATTTCCTCGAGAAGAACCCCTCGGGCGGCCAGCACCACGTCTGCTACGAGGTCGACGACATCGAGGAGGCGCGCAAATGGTTTGATGACATGGGCAAGCGCATCCTCGGCCCCACGCGGATCGGTGCGCACGGCACCCCGATCTTCTTCCTCCATCCCAAAGACATGATGGGGATGCTCACCGAGATCATGGAAACGCCCAAGGAAGGCGCGCACTGGTCGAACTGACCGCGCAGGGGACCACGCTATGACCGAAAAGCCGACCTACGACGACTGGAAGCCGCTGGCCGACAAGGAAGTGAAGGGGCGCGATCTCACCTGGCACACGCCGGAGGGGGTCGAGGTGAAGCCGCTCTACACCAGCGACGACACCGCGGCGCTGCCCGATCCGGGCGTGCCGGGCATCGCGCCGTTCACGCGCGGGCCGTATGCCTCGATGTATACCGGCCGTCCGTGGACCATCCGCCAGTATGCCGGGTTCTCGACCGCCGAGGAATCGAACGCGTTCTATCGCCGCAACCTGGCGATGGGGCAGAAAGGCCTCTCGGTCGCCTTCGACCTTGCCACCCACCGCGGCTACGACAGCGACCACCCGCGCGTGGTCGGCGATGTCGGCAAGGCGGGGGTCGCGATCGACACCGTGCGCGACATGGAAATCCTGTTCGACCAGATCCCGCTCGACCAGATGAGCGTCTCGATGACGATGAACGGCGCGGTGATCCCGGTAATGGCGTTCTACATCGTCGCGGCCGAGCGGCAGGGGGTGAGCCAGGACAAGCTCGCCGGGACCATCCAGAACGACATCCTCAAGGAGTTCATGGTCCGCAACACCTATATCTATCCGCCCGAGCCATCGATGCGGATTGTCAGCGACATCATCGCATATACCTCGGCCAACATGCCGAAATTCAACAGCATTTCGATCAGCGGCTATCACATGCACGAAGCCGGGGCGACGGCGGTGCAGGAACTTGCCTTCACCATCGCCGACGGCAAGGAATACGCTAGCCGAGCAATGGATGCCGGGCTCGATATCGATGCCTTCGCGCCGCGCCTCAGCTTCTTCTGGGGCATCGGCATGAACTTCTTCATGGAAGTCGCCAAGATGCGCGCCGCCCGTGCGCTGTGGCACGACGTGATGGATGGGCTTGGGGCGAAGAATCCCAAGTCCAAGATGCTGCGCACGCACTGCCAGACGAGCGGGGTGAGCTTGCAGGAGCAGGACCCCTACAACAACGTCATCCGCACCACGATCGAAGCGATGGCGGCGGTGCTGGGCGGCACGCAGTCGCTCCACACCAACGCGCTCGACGAAGCGATCGCACTGCCGACCGACTTCTCCGCCCGCATCGCCCGCAACACCCAGTTGGTGATCCAGGAGGAAAGCGGCATCTGCAATGTCGCCGATCCGCTGGGCGGAAGCTACTACGTCGAAAGCCTCACCGCTGCGCTGGTCGACGAAGCCCGCAAGCTGCTGGCCGAGGTCGAGGCAGCGGGCGGGATGACCGCCTACGTTGCCACCGGCAAGCCCAAGGCGGCGATCGAGGAAAGCGCGGCAGCCAAGCAGGCCAGCGTCGACCGGGGCGAGACGGTGATCGTCGGCGTCAACAAGTATCGCAAGGCCGAGGAAGACCCGATCGAAACGCTCGAGGTCGACAACCATGCAGTGCGCGATGCGCAGATCGCCCGGATCAAGCGGGTGCGCGAGGAACGCGACGAGGCCGCGTGCCAGGCCGCGCTCAAGGCACTGACCGAAGCGGCGTCTGTCGACGTGAAGACGCACCGTGCGGCGCTCGACAATCCCTACGACGAGCGCGGGGTGCCGCTGCCTCCCAAGGTGATCGCGGAGATGGAGCGGCTCGGCAACGTCAACCTGCTCGCCCGCGCGGTCGAGGCGGCGCGCTGCGACGCGACGCTGGGCGAGATTTCCGCTGCGATGGAAGAAGCCTTCGGCCGCTACGACACCATGCCCAAGCCGGTGAAGGGCATCTATGCCGCCGCCTACGCGGGTGACAGCCGTTATGCGCAGGTTGTCGAGGGCGTGGCTGCGGTCGAGCGGCGGCTC
The DNA here is from genome assembly GCF_002269345.1 of Tsuneonella mangrovi. NCBI lineage: Bacteria > Pseudomonadati > Pseudomonadota > Alphaproteobacteria > Sphingomonadales > Erythrobacteraceae > Tsuneonella > Tsuneonella mangrovi. The sequence continues at coordinate 434,330 of NZ_CP022889.1, read as the reverse complement.
GGACGCAAGCCGCGGCTGATGGTCGCCAAGATGGGGCAGGACGGGCACGATCGCGGCGCGAACGTGATCGCCAGCGCGTTTGCCGACATGGGCTTCGACGTGGTCAGTGGCCCGCTGTTCCAGACGCCGGAGGAAACCCGCGACATGGCGCTCGCCGAAGGGGTCGATGCGATCGGTGCGAGCAGCCTCGCCGCCGGGCACAAGACGCTGATCCCCGAACTGATCGACCTCCTGCGTGAAGCGGGGCGGGCGGATATCAAGGTCGTTGCCGGCGGAGTGATCCCGCCGCAGGACTACGATTTCCTCAAGCGCGCCGGGGTGCAGGGCATCTACGGCCCAGGCTCGAACGTGGTCGAATGCGCAGCGGATATGTTGCGCCTGCTGGGCCACAATATGCCGCCTGCGGGTGATGAACTGGAGGCGGCGGAGTGAAGCTTGTCGCCCCCATCCTTGTTGCATTGCTGCTGTCTGGGTGTGGGAAGCAGCATGTCTGGCAAGGATGGGTCTATCCCGACGGCTCCGAGCCAAGCAATTCCAAGCAGATCGGGACCTTCAGGTCGCTCGATAGCTGCCGCAATGCGGCACATGCCGAACTCGCGAAATTGTCAAAGCAGAAAAATGGGCAGTTGCTGAGTGGGGACTACGAATGCGGATTGAATTGCAAACCTGCCGGCAACGGACTGAATTTCTGTGAAGACACGGAGCACTAAGCAAAAATGAGTTCCCAAATCCGCACCGACTGGACGCGCGAGGAAATCGCGGAGCTGTTCGCGCTTCCCTTTACCGAGCTGCTGTTTCGCGCGGCCACGGTCCATCGCGAATTTCATCCGCCGGAGCAGGTGCAGCTCTGCACGCTGCTCAGCATCAAGACCGGCGGGTGCGAGGAAGATTGCGGCTATTGCGCGCAGTCTGCGCACCACGACACTGGCCTCAAGGCGTCGAAGCTGATGGACGCGCAGGAAGTGCTCCAGCGCGCAGCACAGGCGAAGGATGCGGGCAGCCAGCGGTTTTGCATGGGTGCCGCCTGGCGCAATCCCAAGGATCGCGACATGCCCAAGATCGTCGAGATCGTGAAGGGCGTGCGGGCGATGGGGCTGGAAACCTGCATGACGCTGGGGATGCTGACCCCGAGACAGGCCGATCAGCTCGCCGAGGCCGGGCTCGACTACTACAACCACAACATCGACAGCAGCCCGGAGTATTACGAGCGCGTGATCTCCACCCGCACGATGGAGGACCGGCTCGATACGCTGGGCAATGTCCGCAGCGCGGGCATCAATGTCTGTTCGGGCGGGATCATCGGCATGGGTGAAACGCGCGAGGACCGAGTGGGCTTCGTCCATACGCTCGCGACCCTGCCACAACATCCCGAAAGCGTGCCGGTCAACGCACTGGTGCCGGTGAAAGGTACACCTCTGGGCGATATGCTGGCCGATACGCCGCTGGCGAAGATCGACGATATCGAGTTCGTCCGCACCGTGGCGGTGGCGCGGATCACGATGCCGCTCAGCATGGTGCGCCTCTCCGCCGGGCGCGAGTCCATGAGCGAGGCGGCCCAGGCGCTGTGCTTCCTCGCCGGAGCGAACTCGATTTTCACCGGCGACAAGCTGCTCACCACCCCCAACGCGGGTGACGACAGCGACGCCGCGCTGTTCGCCAAGTTGGGGCTGACCGCGCTCAAGGGCGAGGAGCCGATGCGGGCTGGTCGGGAAGTGGAGGTGGTGGGGTGATTTGGGGTGCCTTCCTTTCATGCGCAGGACTTGGCTTGCTTTGGTATCTTGTGCGGTTGCTCTGGGTGGCCAAGACACGGGACTATGTAATGGCGCTCACCAATCCGTTTCGGGATACGATCGAGACTCCACAATTTCGGACTGAAAATCCCGGCAAATTCTGGGCAAACGTGGTCGTAGCAATTTTCTTGCTTCCGATTGCAGCAGGTGGGCTGGCAATCGGCGCATCCGAATTGTTGACCGCACTTCAGCAGCAAGGTTTCTGAATGTTCAAAAAAATCCTCATCGCCAACCGCGGCGAGATCGCTTGCCGGGTCATCAAGACCGCCCGCCGGATGGGCATCAAGACGGTCGCCGTCTATTCGGATGCCGATGCGCGTGCGCCATTCGTGCAGATGGCGGACGAGGCGGTGCATCTCGGCCCGCCGCCTGCTGCCGAAAGCTACTTGCTGGCGGACAAGATCATCCAGGCGTGCAAGGACACCGGGGCCGAGGCTGTCCATCCGGGCTACGGCTTCCTCTCCGAACGTGCGAGCTTCGTCGAGGCGCTGGACGCGGAGGGGATCGCCTTCATCGGCCCGCCCGCCAATGCCATCGCTGCGATGGGTGACAAGATCGAGAGCAAGAAGCTCGCCAAGGCGGCAGGGGTCAACACCGTGCCCGGCTCCGAAGATGCGATCGATACCACCGAAGAGGCGCTGAAGGTCTCGAACGAGATCGGTTATCCGGTGATGATGAAGGCCAGCGCGGGCGGCGGCGGAAAGGGCATGCGCCTCGCTTGGAATGACAAGGATGTCGAGGAAGGCTTCGAGGCAACCAAGCGCGAAGGGCTGAACTCGTTCGGCGACGATCGCGTGTTCATCGAGAAGTTCATCGAGGATCCGCGCCACATTGAAATCCAGGTGCTCGGCGACAAGCACGGCAACATCCTCTACCTCAACGAGCGCGAATGCAGCATCCAGCGCCGTCACCAGAAAGTGGTCGAAGAAGCCCCGAGCCCCTTCGTCACGCCCAAGATGCGCAAGGCGATGGGCGAGCAGGCCGTCGCGCTATCGCGGGCCGTGGGGTACTTCAGCGCGGGCACGGTCGAACTGATCGTCTCCGGTGCGGATCCGACCGGCGAAAGCTTTTACTTCCTCGAAATGAACACCCGCCTGCAGGTGGAGCATCCCGTTACCGAAGCGATCACCGGGATCGACCTCGTCGAGCAGATGATCCGCGTCGCGGCCGGCGAGAAACTGCCGTTCACGCAGGACGACATCGGCATCGACGGTTGGGCGATCGAAAACCGCGTCTATGCCGAAGACCCCTATCGCGGCTTCCTGCCGAGCATCGGGCGGCTCGTGCGTTACCAGCCGCCGGTCGAAGGCTGGACCGATGATGGCTCGGCAAACGGGCGGCGCGGGGTTGATGGCGTGCGCGTCGACGATGGCGTGTTCGAAGGCGGCGAGGTGTCGATGTTCTACGACCCGATGATCGCCAAGCTGGTCACCTGGGGCGAGACGCGCGACGAAGCGGCGGACAAGCAGGTTCACGCGCTCGACGCGTTCCGCCTGGAAGGGCTGGGCCACAACGTCGATTTCCTCAGCGCGATCATGCAGCACCCGCGCTTCCGCGCCGGGGAACTCACCACGGGCTTCATCGCCGAGGAATACCCCGACGGGTTCGAAGGCGCGCCTGCAACAGAGCAATTAACCGGGGTGCTGGCGGCAGTCGGCGGCGTGATCGCGACGCTCGATGCCGACCGCGCGCGGCGCATCGACGGTCAGCTCGACGGCTCGATGCCGCCCCCAGGCGACTGGTCGGTGACGATCGCCGGTTCGGACTATGCCGTGAGCCTCGAAGAAAACGCGATTACCGTGAACGGCGATCCCGTGGCGATCGAAATGGCGTACACCCCCGGCGAACGCTTCGTCGAGGTTGCGCTATTTGCCGATGCGGACGACGATGATGCGGAGCCGATCGACACCTTCGGGCTTCAGCTTGAGCCGACCCGAACCGGTTATGCAATCACGACGCGTGGGGCGAGGCACGCATTGCGGATACTCCCCGCGCACGTCGCGCCGCTTGCTTCCCACATGATCGAGAAGGTGCCGCCGGACCTTTCGAAGCTGCTGATCTGTCCAATGCCGGGCCTGCTGGTCGCGCTACACGTGGGCGAGGGGGACGAGGTCCAGCCCGGTCAGCCACTCGCAACCGTCGAAGCGATGAAGATGGAAAACATCCTGCGCGCCGAAAAGACCGCCAAGGTAGCCAAGATCAACGCTGCGCAGGGCGACAGCCTCGCGGTCGACGAAGTCATCCTCGAGCTCGAATAATGCACGTCACCCACGATCCTTCTGCACCAGCTGCACCCGAAATCGCGTTCGACGATTTCCTCAAGGTCGATATCCGCATCGGTACGATCGTGGCGGCAGAGGAGTTTCCCGAGGCACGGAGGCCATCCTACCGGCTGAAGATCGATTTTGGCCCGGTGATCGGCTTGAAGAAGAGCTGTGCCCAAATCGCCGCCAACTACGACATCGGCGAGCTTCCCGGGCGGCAGGTCGCCGCGGTGGTCAACTTCCCGCCAAGGCAGATCGGGCCGGCAATGTCCGAAGTGCTCACGCTGGGATTTGCCGACCAGGCCGGAGAGGTTGTGTTGTTCGCACCGGACGTAAAAGTGCCCGATGGATCGCGATTGTTTTAGACAGCGATCATAAAGAAACATTTCCGCACGAAGCTGTGTCGAAATGACCCTATCGTGGTTACCGCGCTTGGTGCGAATCAGCGGTTCACACTAAATTCACAGGCGAAATTGCGAAGTGACCATGCTCCGCCCCGGGGCACGAGAGTCGCCGTGCGGGTCCGGATACACACGATGGAGGTGTTTCATGGCGCACAAGGGTATCGGATTTTTCGACAATCGCGGACAGTTCTTCAAGGTGCCCGAGGACGCGGCACTGAGCGACCTGTGCGCGCTGCTCGGCAAGATCGGCGAAGGTGACAGCCTGGCACCGGGCATAGCCCATTTGATGCTCGAGAAGCGGGTCGAAATCGAACGGATCTTTGCCGAACTCGACCAGATGCGTGAGAGCGTCACGCTGGCCGACAGCAACGTCACGCCTATCGACGGAAAGCGCGATCGCCTGATCAGCTGACGCCTGCCTGACCGCGCAGCAAACCGCTACATCGGGGCGGGACTGGCTATGCGGCCCCGTGAAGCAAGTGTCGCGACAAGAACAGCTTGAACAGCACGAACGCCTCGACGAAGCCGAGATAACCCAACCCTTTCGGGTGGCCCAGGAAGGCGCGGTCGTCGCGAACGACCGATTCGACCGTTTCGGGCTCTACTTCAGGCGCGGCTTCGGCAACCGACATGGATCCCCCCGTGTTGTTCTGGTTTCAGGTGAGACCGGTTAGCCAGGTTTCCGCGAGGTGTCAGGCAAATTGTAGCTCTTCGTCGAGGAACGCGGCGACATCGTCGAGTGCGACGTCGCGCTTCACCACTGCCTTGCCGATTCCATCGAGCAGAATGAACGGCAAAGTCCCTGCGTCCATCTTCTTATCGTGCCGCATGTGAGCAACAAGCTTTGCGCCATCGCAGGCAAGTTCCAGCTCTCCGATCCGCGCGGGCAACCCGGCAAGCGAGACCGCGCGCTCGACCGCATCGGCATCGTCGTTGCCGATCATCCCGAGCCGTGCCGAATAACGCGCAGCCATCACCATCCCCAGCGCCACCGCTTCGCCGTGCAGCAAGCGATCGGAAAAACCGGTCTCGGCCTCGAGCGCGTGTCCGAAAGTATGCCCGAGATTGAGCAAGGCGCGTCGCCCGCTGGTTTCGCGTTCGTCCTCCGCGACGATCCGCGCCTTTGCTGCAACGCTGACAGCCACTGCGTGTTCGAGCGGCGCGTGGTCGAGCGACAGTACTTCCGCCGAATGATCGCCCAGCCAGTCAAAGAATTCGCGGTCGCCCAGCACGCCGTACTTGAGCACTTCGGCATAGCCCGCGCGCAGCTCGCGAACCGGCAACGTTGCCAGCGTCCCGAGGTCAGCCAGGACCAGCGATGGCTGGTGGAATGCGCCGACGAGGTTCTTGCCCATCTTGGTGTTGATCGCGGTCTTGCCGCCAACCGAGCTGTCGACCTGCGCCAGCAATGTCGTCGGCAGTTGGACGAACCCACAGCCGCGCTTGAGTATCGCAGAGGCAAATCCGGTCAGGTCGCCCACCACGCCGCCGCCAAAGGCGAACACATGATCGCCGCGCTCGACTTCCTTTTCGAGCAGCCATTCGGTCAGCTTGGCGAGGCTGGACCAGCTCTTGGAAGCCTCTCCGGGTGCGACGAGATACCACGCCACATCGCGGCCGACTTCCATCAATGCACTCTCGAGCCGCCGTCCGTGCAACTCGTAGGCCCGCTCGTCCGCAACCACGCAGACCTGCGGTTTGCGGATAAAATCCGCCGCAAGTCGCGCCGCACCGTCGAGCAGGTTGTAGCCGACATGGACGGAATATTCCCGCCCCGCCAGTTCGACTGGAATCACAGCCATCGATCGATTGCCTCGAGTATCGCCATCGCCGTATCGTGTTGCGGCCCGTCCGAGCTCGTGACCCGGATCGGTGCTTGGCTGTAGAATGGCTCGCGTTCACGATAGAGGCGAGTGAGAATTTCTTGGGGGTTCCCGTCCTTGAGCAGCGGGCGGGTGTCCCGGCGGCTCGTCCGTTCGACCAGCGTTTCGATCTCGCAATCGATCCACACCGCAATCGCCTGGTCGAGAATCAGTGCACGGGTCTCGTCGTTGATAAACGCTCCACCGCCGGTCGCGATCACCCCGTGCGCTTCGTCGACCAGTCGGGCGATCACGCGGCGCTCCCCGTCGCGGAAATAGGCTTCGCCGAATTGTTCGAAGATCTCGGGGATCGTCATCGCCGCGGCTTCTTCAATCTCCTGGTCCGCATCGCGGAAGTCCGAATTGAGCAGCCCGGCCAGCTTGCGCCCGACGGTCGACTTGCCCACGCCCATCAGGCCGACAAGCACGATCGGTCGATCGATCCGGTTGGCAATCGCGGCAATCTCGGCCTTGCCCGGGGTGGAGGGTTCGGGATGCATTGCCGCTCCGCCTATAGATGGGCTAGGGCTGGCGCAACCACCGACGGGTGCGAGCGCAGTAAGGTAAAGGGTTGCACACAAGTGCAGGCAAGCAGGAAACGAATGGTGTGGGTTGCGGGGGCGATTGCCGCCGCTGTGCTGGCATATGCGTGGGTCGATGGCGGTGAGCAACCGCTCCAGCAGATAGTGCAATCCGTGCCTGTGCCGGGTGAAGCATCGTGAAGCGCGCGCTCGCCCTCGGCGTTGGTGCCGGCCTGCTGGCGCTGGTTTCGGCCCTTGCGGCGGCGCAGGAAGCACCCGAATCGTTGCTCCCGCCCGGATTCGACGAGCCGAAGCCGACCCCTACACCAAAGGCGCAGCCACGCCCGGTTGCGCCAGCCGTGAGACCGACCCAGGGACCGGCAACGGTTTCGTCCGCACCGGCAACCTCGGCCAGCCCGGTTGTTCAACCGGTTCCGGGCAACGGCGATACCAACGGCAGCCTGCTCACTCCTGAAGATCTCGCGCGGCTTGCCAGCGGGAAGTTGCCGAGCCTCGACGAACTCGAGGCGATGTCTCCGGACCAGCTTGATGAAATATTCGGACTGAAGCCAAAGGTGGATATTCCTTCGGCCGCGCGGCGCTCGATGGCGGAAGTTGGGGTATTGGCACCGAGTGAAGGCGGCCTGCCGACCCAGTCGCTCGCCAATCAGTCGGCGCAGCTGGTGAGAGCAGCGATCGAAGGCAACAAGGGGCCGATGGTTTCGCGCTGGGGCCATATTATATTGCGCCGGGCGCTGGCGAGCCGCCTTGCTGCCCCGAAAGCAATGGACCCCGCCGAATTCGCGGCAATGCGGATTGCGCTGCTCGACAGGATGGGCGAATTCGCCGCTGCGCGCGCTGTGGCGCAGGATGTCGACACCGCGAACTGGACTCCCGATCTTACGAATGCGGCGATCAAAGCTTATGTCGGAACCGCCGATATTGTGGGTGCATGCCCTGCGGTCGAACTGCAGAGCTCGCGGCGCAAGGACGGCGAATGGCAAATGCTCCAGGCGATTTGCAACGCCTATTCCGGAGAGGCTTTGGCCGCCCGAAACGAGCTTAGGGGCATCAGGTTTCGCGGTGGGGCTGATCCGATCGACGTTTTCCTCGCGGAAAGGTTCGCCGGGGCCGCTGGAGAACAGCGATCTGCCGTCACAATCGAGTGGGACGGCGTCACCAAGCTGACCCCATGGCGATTTGCGTTGGCCAATGCTGTGGGTGAGGAGATTCCGCAACGGCTGCTTGATGGTGCCGGGGCGTATTACCAGCAGGCAACCGCGACCGCGCCGATGCTCGGGCTTCCGGCGCGGATTGCAGCGGCCGATCTCGCAGGACGTCAGGGAATTCTCTCGGCTCGGGCGATGATCGATCTCTATTCCCAACTCCATACCGATGACGGGACCGATCAGGACAGCGATGCGGCCGGGGCGGCGAGAATGCTGCGACAGGCTTATGTCGGGGCGGACGCCGACACCCGGTTGCAGGCGATCAAGACGCTGTGGGGCTCGAGTAGCTCGATCGATTACGCCCGCCTTGTCCTGACGGCCTATGCCGCGGCGCGGATGGACCCCAGCGAAAATTACGCCGACGATGCCGCCCCGCTGCTCGCCTCGATGCTGACTGCCGGGCTCGACCGCAACGCGCAGCGCTGGGGTGGCGTGGTGCAGGAGGGTACCGAGGCGTGGGCTTTGCTGGTCACCTCAGCGCCGCAATACAACGGCCAGGTCGAGCCGGCTTCGGTCAGCACGTTCGCAGACAAGGATTCGAGCTCAGGTAATCGCAAGGCGAAGTTCCTGCTGGCAGGCCTTGCCGGGCTCGGTCGAATCGACCGGCAGGCAGCAACTTCGCTCGCGAAAGATCTCGACATTGACCTCTACACACCAACCAAGTGGAGCGGGCTGATCGACAAGGCGGCTGCGGTCCGCAACCAGGAACTCGTCGCACTTCTGGCGGGTGTCGGAATGCAAGGCAGCGGGTGGAACCAGATGACCCCGCGCGCGCTCTACCATATCGTATCGGCGCTCGACCGCGTGGGCCTTTCGGCCGAGGCGCGAATGATTGCGGCAGAGGCCGTCGCACGGGGCTGATGACGGCCCGGATCGACGAGTTTCTCGCCATGCTCGCCGCCGAGCGGGGAGCCGCGGCCAATACCCTTTCAGCCTATCGCCGCGATCTTGAACATGCCGGCGAAGTGGTTGGCGATCTCGCGGGTGCCGATCGCAACGATCTCGCCCGCCTGGGGCAGGCGTGGAGCGGTCTCTCCCCATCCACCGTAGCGCGCAAAGCCTCCGCCCTGCGCCAATTCTACGGTTTCCTCGTGGACGAGGGCGTGCGCACCGACGACCCGAGCGCTGCGTTGCCGCGCCCGGCGACCCGCCGACCTTTGCCCAAGATTCTTGGGCATGCACAAGTCGAGGCCTTGTTGACGAGGGCGGAGCAAGAAACTGCCGATGGCAAACCGCACACCGCGCGAATGCTTGCGTTGCTGGAAATGCTTTACGGCTCCGGTTTGCGCGCGACCGAGCTGGTGTCGTTGCCGCTTTCCGCCGTTCCGCGCGACGCGCCCTTCCTGACTGTGACCGGGAAGGGCGGACAGGCACGGATGGTCCCCGTCAGCCAACGCGCGCAAGCGGCGCTCGCCAAGTGGATCGCGGTCAGGCCCGAGGGGCGGTTCCTGTTTCCCTCGCGCGGCGGCAAACACTTATCGCGCGTGCGCCTTTTCCAATTGCTGAAGGAACTTGCAGTGCGCGCAGGGCTGCCGCCGGAGAAGGTCAGTCCGCACGTGCTGCGCCACGCGTTCGCGACGCATTTGCTCGAGGGCGGGGCGGACTTGCGTGTGCTGCAGACCCTGCTCGGTCACGCCGATATCGCGACCACGCAGATCTATACCCACGTCGATTCGGCGCGGCTCGTCGCGCTGGTCAACGAACGCCACCCGCTTGCACGCGCTCGCGAAGCGGGTTAGCGCCGCGCACAATGATTGCCTATCTCGACTTCGAAAAGCCGGTCGCGCAGCTTGATGCGCGGATCGAGGAGCTGCGGGCCGCTTCCAGCAGCGACGACGTGGATATTTCCGGCGAGCTTGCCCGACTTGAAACCAAGAGCGCGGACTTGCTCGCGAGCACCTATGCGGCGCTGTCTCCGTGGCAGAAGACGCAGGTCGCACGCCATCCCAAGCGACCGCATTTCCGCGACTATGTCGCCTTTGCATTCGACGATTTCGTGCCGCTCGGGGGTGACCGCCTTTACGGCGATGACCAGGCGATCATGGGCGGGCTAGCGACGCTCAATGGTCGCAAGGTCGTGCTGATCGGGCACGAGAAGGGGCACGACACCGAATCGCGTATTCGCCACAACTTCGGGATGGGAAAGCCCGAAGGGTACCGCAAGGCGATCCGCCTGATGGAACTGGCGGGCCGGTTCGGCCTACCGCTGGTTACGCTGGTCGACACCTCGGGGGCGTTTCCCGGGATCGAGGCAGAGGAGCGCGGGCAGGCCGAAGCAATCGCCCGTTCGACCGAGGCGTGCCTCGCGCTGCCGGTGCCGATGGTCTCCGCCATCGTCGGCGAGGGCGGCTCTGGCGGCGCGGTTGCACTCGCCAGTGCAGAGCGGGTTCTGATGTTCGAACACGCGGTCTATTCGGTGATTTCGCCCGAGGGCTGCGCGTCGATCTTGTGGCGCACCGCGGAAAAGGCACCCGATGCGGCTGAAGCGATGAAGGTGACCGCGCAGAACCTTGAACGGCTCGGAGTGATCGACCGGATCGTTCCGGAACCGATCGGCGGCGCGCATCGCGACCCGGAAAGTGCGGCCAAAGCGCTGGGCGAGGCAATCGGCGAAGAGCTCGACGCGCTGGTGGGCTTGCCGGCCGACGCGCTGCGTCGCCTGCGCGAAGAGCGATTCCTGACAATCGGCGGGAACTGAATTTCGCTGCCGGGAACGATCGGCATAGGCCGACGATTGGAAGAATGGAGAGAGACAACCGGCGTCGGCGGTGGGGCCAGCGCGCATAATCTGGGGAGACTTATGCCGAAATACCGCACGAATCGCGTGCCTGCGGGCACGATGACCATGGCGCTTGCCGCGCTTTCGCTAACCGGATGCGCGACGATGGGTGGCCCGATCCCGAGCGCATCGACACCAATCACTGCAGCCGAAGCGCAACAGGGCGCGGAAGCAAACCAGCAGATCCTCGACCAGTTCGGCGGCGCGATGAGCGGGCCACAAGCCGCCTATATCGCACAAGTTGGCCAGAACATCGCCGTCCAGTCGGGGTTGGGCGATACGCGATCGAGTTTTCACGTCGCGACGCTCAACAGCTCGGTCAACAACGCATTCGCCATCCCCGGCGGGTACATCTACACCACCCGGCAACTCGTGAACCTCATGAACAACGAGGCAGAACTGGCGGCAGTGCTCGGTCACGAAGTGGCGCACGTCGCTGCGCGGCACTCGCAGCGCCGCCAACAAACCGCGACACAGAATTCGCTACTCGGTGCGCTCGGGTCGGTGTTGGCCGGGGCCGTTCTCGGCAACAGCCAACTGGGGCAACTCGCCAGCCAGGCGAGCCAGCAGTTGTCGCAGGCTTTCACGCTCAAGTTCTCGCGCAGCCAGGAACTGGAAGCCGACACCCTCGGGCAGCAGTATCTGGTGAAGGCGGGATACGATCCGCACGCAATGGCAACTTTGCTGACAGATCTCGCCGCGCAGAATGCGCTCGACGCACAGCTACAAGGTCGCAGCAACGCGACGATCCCCGAATGGGCCTCGACCCATCCCGATCCGGCAAGTCGCGTGGCAGCTGCGCTCCAGCGGGCGGGCACGGCGACCGGGCGGACGGATCGAGACCTGTTCCTCAGCCGCATCGATGGGCTGCTCTATGGGGACGATCCGGCACAAGGGGTGATCGAAGGAAGCGCGTTCATCCAGCCGGCTCTCAAGCTGACATTTTCCGCACCGAGCGGGTTCTACATGGTCAATGGGACCCAGGCCGTTTCGATCAACGGCCAGAGCGGGCAAGCGCAATTCAGCTACGCGCCTTACAGCGGCAACCTGGACAGTTATGTGCGGCAAGTGTTCGCGAACGTCAGCCAGCAGCAGAAGGTGGTACCCGCGAGCGTCGAGCGCGCGACGGTCAACGGGCTGGCGGCGGCTTACGGGACGGCGCGTGCCAACACCAGCGGCGGGCAAGTCGATGTAACGGTATTCGCTTACGAGTTTGCGCCCAATCGCGCTTATCACTTCGTAACGGTAACCAAGGCTGGCGGAGCAGGGGTGTTCAACCCGATGTTTCGTTCGTTTCGCAAGATCAGCGATGCGGAAGCGCGGGGCGTGGTTCCGCGCAAGATCGCCGTGGTGACGGTTGGTTCGCGCGACACCGTGCAGTCGTTAGCTGCGCGGATGGCCTACACTAACGCACAAGAGCAACGTTTCCGCGTTCTCAACGGGCTCTCTTCGAGCGATCGGGTCACGCCGGGTCAGAAGGTGAAGATCGTCGTCCGCGCGAGCTAAGCGCGCACATACCGATCGCGCATAAGAAAAGGGCGGCGGAATCGCTTCCACCGCCCAAATCTTTTTGCGTATCTTGCGATTAGCAGGCGGTCTTCGCCTGAGCGTTCGCGAGACAGGTCGAAACACCACCGAAGGTGCTGCTCAGCTGGTTGCCGAGGCCCTGCATGGCGGCGATCGCAGCAACGGCGATCAGAGCGGCAATCAGGCCGTATTCGATCGCGGTCGCGCCGTCTTCGTCACGGATGAGCTTGTTGATGAACTGCATTAGTCGTCTCCTGGTTTCAGTCTTCGCTACCCGACCCGGCCCAAACCCAAATTGGTAACCGGGACATTCGTGGACTACGCAGCGGGTGTTGATAAATTCCTAACAGCGCAGTCATTTGTTGATGGCTGTCTTCACGTCCGTGGTGATGCGGTTCCACATTCCGATCGTCTCGTTTCCGAAAACCTGGACCGCGCCCACCATGGCGAGAAATACCATCGAGAGTATCAGGCCATATTCGATGGCAGTCGCACCCGCTTCATCGCGGACGAACCGAAAGAGTATGTTGCTCATTGCGGATACTGCCCCTGCGTCCATAAACTCTGATACGAACCGGATTTTGCGTCCCGATCAGTTAAGAAATGGTTTCGGAGGGTGCTTCGATTGGAAAATAATCCGACATCTCTGACCGTAGTCGCGGGGTTGATGCGCGATGGCCAGGGCCGTTTCCTGCTGCAGCGCCGCCCCGATCACAAGCAACATGGCGGCCTGTGGGAATTCCCCGGTGGAAAGGTCGAGGCCGGTGAAACCTCGCAGGCTGCGCTGGTCAGAGAACTTAACGAGGAGTTGAGGATCCTGGTCCGGGAGGAAGCGCTTGCCGAGATTGCAGCGGCGGAAGGTGCCGACGAAGGTGCCAACCGCGCGATCGTCATAAAGCTTTACAAAGTGAGCGCGTGGGTTGGGGCGCCTCGACCAGATCCCGATGCAAAAATTGGTTGGTTCGCAGCCTCGGAAGTATCCTCTCTGCCGATGCCGCCGCTCGATATGGCGCTGCTGGCACAATTGCCGGCCTAAAGGGATTGCCAAGGCGGAACTGCCCCCCTATGTGGCGCCCTCCAAGCGCGCCCGTAGCTCAGCTGGATAGAGTACCTGACTACGAATCAGGTGGTCGGAGGTTCGAATCCTTCCGGGCGCGCCAACAAAGCCCATCCCTTTTCGTGAGGGGTGGGCTTTGTTGGTTTTGGCCTGCGTTCTGGTCGCGATGCCCTTGCCCAACGTGACCCGAAGCCCCAAGTAGCCAGCCAAATCGATGGGGCCAGCCTGGCTGTGCCCGGGAACACGTTTGGGGAATTGGAAGCGATGCACGATCACGATGAGGCAAACGGCACCAACGGCAAGATCGACGTTCCCGACGATGTGCAGGACGCGATCCGAACGCTGATTCGATGGGCGGGCGACGATCCACAGCGCGAGGGTCTGCTCGACACCCCAAAGCGCGTCGGGCGTGCATGGAAGGAATATTGTCAGGGCTACCTTGAAGACCCGGCGAGCCACCTGTCGCGCCAGTTCGAGGAGGTCGGCGGCTACGACGAGCTCGTCTTGCTAAAGGACATTCCGTTCCAGTCGCACTGCGAACATCACATGGCGCCGATCACCGGCAAGGCAGCGATCGCCTACATGCCGCGCGACCGAGTGGTCGGGATTTCGAAGCTTGCCCGGGTCCTTCACGGGTATGCGCGCCGGTTGCAGATTCAGGAACGTCTCACGGCTGAAGTCGCAAAGTGTATCTGGGACAACCTCAATCCGCACGGCGTCGCGGTGGTGATTGAAGCCGAACACGGCTGCATGACCGGTCGCGGTGTGCGCACCCCCGGCGTGGGCATGGTCACGAGCCGCCTGTTCGGTTGTTTTCTCGATGACCAGCGCAGCCGCAAGGAAGTGCTTAGCCTGATGGGCTACGGCTGATCGGACAAGGCCCGGAGGTACATTAATGGCACGCGCATTCGAGCTGGCAATGACTGCCGAGGACCTTTCCGCGTTTTTCCGGCAGGCGTTCCCCGGCGATCCTCAGCGCAATTTCGAATTCGAAGCGTTCGAACCCGGGTTTCTTCGCATCAAGATGGTGCCTGACGTGACGATGCTGCGACCGGGTGACCTGGTTTCGGGTCCGACGCAGATGGGCTTGGCGGACCGGGCTGCCTATGCGGTGATTCTTGCACATATCGGCCCGGTCGCGATGGCCGTGACCAGCAATCTCAATATGAGCTTCCTGCGCGGAGTGCAGAAAGAGCCGGTGTTTGCCGACGCCATTCTGCTCAAGCTCGGGCGCAAGCTGGCCACCGTCGACGTGCGGCTGTGGCAAGGCAGCGAACAGCACATCGTGGCGCAGGCGACAGTCACGTACGCCATTCCTTGAGGCGGAATCGAAAGCCCGCCGACGCCACCGCCGACGGGCCTTCCTTCAATTCTGGATAAATCGGTTCAGAGCTGGCCGAGCATGTGCTCTGCGCTGGAGACCTTGAAGTCGCCGGGCTCTTCGACATTGATTTCGGTGACCACGCCATCGTCGACGATCATCGAGAAGCGCTGGCCGCGTTTGCCCATGCCGAAACCCGAGCCATCCATCGTCAGGCCCAGTGCCTCGGCAAAGTCGCCGTTGCCATCGGCCAGCATGGTGATGTCGTCCGAGCCGGCGGCCTTGTTCCATGCGCTCATCACGAACGCATCGTTGACTGCGGTGCCGACAATCTCGTCGACTCCCTTGGCCTTTAGCTCGGCTGCCTTGTCGACAAAGCCCGGCAGGTGCTTGGCCGAACAAGTCGGGGTGAAAGCACCGGGAACGGAAAACAGCGCAACCTTCTTGCCCTTGAAATAATCGCTGCTCTGGACCGCTTCGGGTCCATTGTCCGTCGCCTTGACCAGCCTCACGTCCGGCAGTTTGTCACCCTTGGCAATTGTCATTGCATCGCTCCTTGCTGTGCATTCTGGATCTGCCTCGGGATATAGGCTCGCGTTCATGCGCTACAACCGCAATTGTGATGAAGCGCCAATTGCAAGAGCGAGATTGCTCAACTGCGAATTGTCCTGTTGGCGCGCGCACCGACGTAGTAAATTTCGCTTTACTTTCGGTGTTTAAGATCGGGTAAATCTCTCGGTCCAGCATCGGCTCCAGCAGGCACATGGGATCGCCTGCAGGGGAGCAAATCGATGAGGACAGGAACACTAGGTCTCGCATTGGTGGCGACGGCGGGAATGATGATGCCGCAAACAGCCGCGGCAGAAACCGCGCATGAGGCGCGCCAGCTGCGTAGCCTCGATATCATGTTGATGGTCAGTTCGCTCCGTTGCCGCATGGGGCCCGACAATTTCCAGGCCGACTACCAACGCTTTACTTCGCGCCATATCGGCATGCTCAACTCGGCCGGGCATGTGCTACAGGCCGATCTCAATCGCCGTTACGGAACGACGCGTGGCCGCGCCGCGTTCGATCGATTGAGCGTCGGGATGGCCAACAAATACGGCAGGGGCCACCCGTGGATGAGCTGCATGGAGCTCAAGTCCGCAACCCGCGATTTGGCGCAGACAGCGCCCAACGATCGCGCGAGCCTGCTCGCAGCTGCGGACACGATGCTCGCTGACAATCCTTCCAAAGGGACCCAGCTCGCGCTCGGTCACTAAGTCCCGGCCGGGTTGCGCACCGCGCCCGTTTGCGTTCACAGCATCGAGCGCCTAAGGGCGGCACCGAACGGGGTGTCGCCCTTTTTGGTTCGCGCGACGTATTACCCTGCTTTGATCGATGTGAAGGATTATTTTGTGAGCGAATTCAACGATTACGTCATCAAGGACATTGCCCTTGCGGACTATGGCCGGGCAGAAATTGCGATCGCCGAGACCGAAATGCCGGGCTTGATGGCGCTGCGCGAGGAATACGGCAGCTCGCAGCCCCTGAAGGGCGCACGGATCACCGGCTCGCTCCACATGACGATCCAGACGGCGGTACTGATAGAAACGCTCGTTGCACTCGGGGCCGAAGTGCGCTGGGCGACTTGCAACATTTTCTCGACGCAGGACCACGCTGCGGCGGCGATTGCCGCGCAGGGTATCCCGGTTTTCGCAATCAAGGGCGAAAGCCTCGCGGATTATTGGGACTATGTCGGCAGGATCTTCGATTGGGGTGACGACACCGCCAACATGATCCTCGACGATGGCGGCGACGCGACGATGTTCGCATTGTGGGGCGCACGGCTCGAAGCGGGCGAAGAGCTGCCCGAACCTGCCAACGCCGAGGAGATCGAGTTCCAGCGTGCGCTCAAGGCTTTCGTCAAAGCGAAGCCGGGATACCTGCTGAAGTCCGTCGCCAACATTCGCGGCGTGTCGGAAGAGACCACCACCGGCGTCCATCGGCTCTACCACATCGCCAAGAACGGCAAGCTGCCGTTCCCGGCGATCAATGTGAACGACAGCGTGACCAAGTCGAAGTTCGACAACCTCTATGGCTGCCGCGAATCGCTGGTTGACGCGATCCGCCGCGCAACCGACGTGATGCTCAGCGGCAAAGTTGCGTGCGTTGCGGGTTACGGCGACGTCGGCAAAGGCAGTGCGCAGTCGCTGCGCAATGGCGGCGCGCGGGTGCTGGTGACCGAAATCGACCCGATCTGCGCGCTGCAAGCGGCTATGGAAGGCTATGAGGTTGTGACGATGGAAGACGCGGTCACTCGCGCCGATATCTTCGTGACCACGACCGGCAACGAGGACGTAATCACTGCCGAGCACATGAAGGCGATGAAGCCGATGGCGATCGTTGCCAATATCGGCCACTTCGATTCCGAGATCCAGATCAGCGCGCTCGACAACTACGAATGGACTGAGCTCAAGCCGGGCACCGACCTGGTGAAGTTCCCCGACGGCAAGGAAATCATCGTGCTGGCCAAGGGGCGCCTGGTGAACCTCGCCTGCGCGACTGGCCACCCGAGTTTCGTGATGAGCTGCTCGTTCACCAACCAGACGCTCGCGCAGATCGAGCTGTGGGCAAATTCGGACGCCTACAAGAACGATGTGTACGTCCTGCCCAAGCACCTCGACGAAAAGGTCGCGGCACTTCACCTCGACAAGCTCGGCGTCAAACTCACCAAGCTGAGCCAGGAGCAGGCGGACTACATCGGTGTGCCGGTGAACGGACCGTTCAAGCCGGACCATTACCGCTACTGACGCTATCTCCCGCTCCCGCCGGCCTAATTGCAGTGGGAGCGGGCGATCTACACGTTGCATCGCGCGCGCGCGGCGCATAGCTGGTCAGGCATGGAATTTTCCTCGACCCTGCTGGTGATGGTCGGCCTGCTGCTGGCAGCGTGGACAGCTGCCGCGGCGTGGCTGATGATTGCTGCCGCCGCCAAGGCGCGCGGGGCCGACAATGCCCGCAAGGCCGCGCGGCGCATGGCCCGCATCATCGATGAAGCTCCGGCGATTCCGCTGGTCGTGCGTGTCGATGGGCGGATCGAAGGGAGCGAGCGGCTTGCCGGATGGCTGGGGCTGCCCAAGCTGCCGCAATATCTCAGCGAGCTCCACGCCGGGCAAGGCAACGGCCTTACCAAGCAACAGGTCACCGAGCTGGCAGAACACGTCAACCGTACCCAAAAGACCGCAGCGCCGTTCAGCATGGCGCTATCTGTCCCTGGATCGGAGCGAAGCTTCGCAGTGCGCGGGACGCTCGCCGATCCGCAGGTCTCACCGGGTGGCGCTGCGCTGTTGTGGATCTTCGACTTCTCAGACAGCGAGAGCGAACTCTCCCGGCTGCGAAGCGAAGCGGCCCGGGCGCGGAGCGATTTTGCTGCGCTGGTCGGGTTGATCGAAGCAGCCCCGATGCCGATGTGGTTTCGCGGCCCCGATGCCAAACTGCGCCTCGTCAACGCTGCTTATGTCGCAGCTGTCGCGGGCGATAGCGCCGATGCGGTGGTCGAAGCGCAGACCGAGTTGATCGAATCGGTCGATGGTCTCACAGCCGCGCAGATTGCGTCTCAGGCAGCGGAGCAACGCAGGCCGATCGAGCGTATCGTAGCAACGACGATCAGTGGTCAGCGGCGCTCGATGCGGGTAAGCGACTTGCCGCTCGGCGATGAAGGCGTGGCCGGCTACGCGGTCGATATCGAGGAAATGGAAGAGCAAGGTCGCGCGTTCCGAGCCTATCGCGATGCGCAGCGCCAGATGCTCGACCAGCTCGGCGTAGGCATCGCGCAGTTCGATCCCGACCGAAGGTTGGCATTTGCGAACCAGGCCTTCCGCCGCACGTTCACGATGCGCTCGGGAGCAGGCCCGGGCCTCGAATTCGAACGCTTCATGCGCGAATCGCGCGAGGCAGGTCGAACCCCGGAGGTTCGCGATTTCCCTGCCTGGCGCAGCGAACGCATCGAGTGGTTTGCGGCGGATGAACCGGCCGAAGAGAACTGGCCGCTGGCTGACGGCACGCACCTGCGGATCGTCGCGCAGCCGATGCCCGACGGTTCGCTGGTATTGATTGCGGAAGATCGCACCGAACAACTCGCATTGTCGGCGACGCGCGACACCTTGTTGCGTACCCGTACCGCGACTTTCGACAGCCTGTTCGAGGCGCTCGCGGTGTTCGCACCCGATGGCCACATGCAGTTGTGGAACCGCAGGTTTGCAGGGGCGTGGGGCCTTGAGGGTGAACAACTCGACGAGCATCCGACGGCGGAGGAATTCGTTGTCATGTTGGCTCCGTTGCTGACCAAGCCGAAGCAGGCGCAGGCGATTGGCGAAGTGGTGCGCGGGGCGACGCTCGACCGCAAGCAAACCGCTGGCCGTGTCGCGTTGAAGGATGGTCGGACGCTGGAAATCGCCGGGGTCCCGCTTCCGGATGGCAACGGCTTGCTGACGGTGCTCGACATCACCGATTCGCAAATGGCCGAAGATGCGCTGCGCGAGCGCAACCAGGCACTCGAGGCTGCGGACGAGGTCAAGACACGGTTCCTCGCCAACATGAGCTATGAGTTCCGCACTCCGCTGACTTCGATTGGCGGATTTGCCGAATTGCTCGAAGCAGGGGTGGCGGGCGAGCTTTCGGAGCAAGGCAAGGAATACGTCGCGGCGATCCTCGAATCGGTCCAGCGGTTGACCACGCAGGTCGAAAACGTCCTCGACCTCTCGCAAAGCGAAGCGGGGCTGCTGCCGATTTCGAAGGAACGGATCGAGTTGCTGCCGTTCGTCACGCAAATCGTCCGCGAGCGCGAGCAAGCGATCACCGGTAAGGGATTGAGCCTCGACCTGCGCGGTGGCGGTACGGCGAAGATTTCCGCCGACGAGCGCCAGTTGGGCCGGGCGATAGGTCAGCTACTCGATAATGCGATCGATGCGACGCCGAACGGCGGAAAGATCCTCGTCGACCTCTCTCGCAAGAGGGACGGGGTGCACATCGTCATTTCGGACAACGGACGCGGGATGTCGCGCGAGGAATTATCACGCGCGCTCGACGGCCTCAGGACCGGTGCTGACGGCAAGCTCGAACGCCGACAGGGGCTTGGCATCCCGCTTGCCCGCCAGTTGATCGAAGCGCATGGCGGCACACTCGAGATGCTGTCGCAAAAGGGCGCCGGGACGACCGCGACGATTTTCGTTCCGTGATCGTCGATCTCCCCGACATTGCAGCAATGGAAGTGTTCGGCGCACGGATCGCCGGCCAACTCCGGGTCGGCGATGTCGTGGCGCTGTCGGGCGACCTCGGGGCGGGGAAAACGACGCTTGCAAGAGCGATCATTGCCGCACTCGGTCACCGGAGCGAAGTTCCCTCGCCAACTTTCACGATTATCGAGACCTATGACGCGCTCGATCCGCCGCTCGTCCATGCAGACTTCTACCGCCTGGAGCGACCGGGCGAAATCGAGGAACTTGGCCTCGACGACTACCGTGAAGGTGCCGCACTTATTGCCGAATGGCCCGAAAACGCGGGCGGGTTTGCGCAGGAGCCCGGGTGCCTGTCGGTAACGCTCGAAAATGCGGGCGAGGGCAGAACAGCGATTGTCTTGCCCGGTTCATCTTGGCTAGGGCGCGAACCATGAGCGACCTGCCCGACGGGATTCACGCCTTTCTCGCCCAGTCCGGTTGGGGCAATGCCGCAATCGACCCGATCCCCGGTGACGCGTCGTTTCGCCGCTACTTCCGAATTGCCGACGGCGAACGCAAGGCGATGTTGATGCATGCGCCGCCGCCGCACGAGGACCCGCAGCCGTTTCTCGATGTAGCCGCCTGGCTCTCGCAGCACGACCTGCGCGCGCCGCAGATTTTCGCCGCTGACGGAGCACAAGGTTGGGTCCTGCTCGAGGACTTCGGCGACGACCGGATGCGCGACTGGCTCGATGCCAATCCATCTGGCGAAGACGGAGCCTACGCGGATGCTGTGGCGGTTCTCGCAACGCTACACCGCTGCGCGCCCGGACCTTTCCCGCCCTACGACTTGGCAACCTACCAGCGCGAAGCGGGCCTGTTCACTGAATGGTACTGCCCGGCGATGGGCCTCGAGGTTGATGCGGACGGCTACGTCGCGGCTTGGGAAGAAGCGCTCGCGCCCATGCTTGCTCGCCAGCTGCCCGGAGTAACCGTGCTGCGCGACTACCACGCAGAGAACATCATGCTGCTTGGCCCGGACCTACAAGGGCGAGGGCCGCAAGGCCTGATCGACTTCCAGGATGCGCTCGTCGGCCACCCGGCTTATGACTTGGTTTCATTGCTCCAGGATGCGCGGCGCGACGTCAGCCGCGAGCTGGAAGCGGCGATGCTGGCGCATTATCGCGAGCTTGCGTCCCCGGACGCCGATTTCGATGCCGATTACACCCGGCTCGGCGCGCAGCGGAACGCCAAGATCGTCGGTATCTTCGCCCGGCTATGGAAACGTGATGGCAAACAGCGTTACCTTGCTTACATTCCGCGCGTCTGGGAAGCGATGGAACGCGATCTCGAGCATCCGGCGCTCGCCGCGGTTGCCGCGTGGTTCGATGCCAATATCCCGCGCAATATCCGCGACGACTTTGGCGGAGAGTTGATGTGAGCGGGCTCGCTTCGGATACCGCGATGGTTATGGCGGCAGGCCTCGGCAAGCGAATGCGTCCGCTCACCGCTGCGCAGCCCAAGCCGATGGTCCGCGTCGCAGGCAAGGCGCTGATCGATCACACGCTCGACCGCCTCGCCGAAGCCGGGATTGGCCAGGCGGTGGTCAACGTCCATTACCTGGCCGACTCTCTCGAAGCGCACATCAAGGGCCGCAAGACACCGAAGGTGACGATCTCCGACGAGCGCGAAGCCTTGCTCGAAACCGGCGGCGGGATGGTCAAGGCGGTGAACGCTGGCCTGCTACCCGATCCGTTCTTCTGCCTCAACGCCGACAACATCTGGCTCGACGGGCCGCGCAATGCCTTCCTCGAACTGTCCGAGTTGTGGGACGCAAAGCGGATGGATGCGCTGTTGTTGGTGGTGCCGCATTCCCGTGCCAACAACTTCACCGGGCAGGGCGACTTCCATATGGACCCGCACGGGCGGCTCACCCGGCGACGCGCGGGACGGATCGCGCCGTTCATCTACACCGGGATCCAGATCGTGAGCCACCACCTGCTGCGCGATGCGCCGGAAGGGCGCTTCGGCACGATGCAATTGTGGGAACGGGCGATCGAGGAGGAGCGCCTGTTCGGCGCCAGCTTCACCGGGCAATGGTTCGAGGTTGGCACGCCGCAAGCGATCAAGCCGACCGAAGCGGTGCTGAAGGGTGTCTGAGGCGAAGCAACCAAGCGTCTATTCGATCGCCGCGCACCGCGGCTTTGCCGATGCCCTGGTAGCCGGTCTGATCCCGCGATATTCCGAACCCGAATTCGGCCTTGCCCGGCTGACCCTGCTGCTTCCTTCGACCCGCGCAGCACGGACTGTGCAAGAGGCCTTCATCCGCGCTTCCGGCGGCGGGATGCTGATGCCGCGAATGGCGGTGGTGGGCGACCTCGACCTCGACGAAACGCTCGGCGCGTTGCTCGACCCGCTGGGAGCGGCAGACATCGCTCCTGCGGTCGATCCGACTCGGCGCTGGCTGCGGCTCGCCGAAATCGTGCGCGAGGAACTGGGCAAGGATGCACCTCGCGGCTCGGCGCTCCTCAGGCTCGCCCGAGACGTTGCGACAACAATGGACCGCTTGCTGGTCGAAGACATCGGGCCCGAAGAGCTGCTTGAGGAACGCGTCGTCGGGATTGTCGGCGAGCTGGCGGGCCATTGGCAGAGGGCGACTCGGCGGTTTGCCAGGGTTCAGGCGAAATGGCTCGCCGAACTGGACGCCAGCGGAATGACCGATGCCGCTACGCGCCGCAATCGCCTGTTCGATTTTGCCGCTCGGCGCTGGCGCGAGGCACCGCCGCCGACGCCGATCGTGGCCGCCGGTGTTACCAGCGCGGCACCTGCGCTCGCACGGCTGCTGCGCGTCGTATCCGAGCTGCCCAAGGGCGCGGTCATCCTGCCGGACCTCGACCTCACGATGTCAAGTGAGGTTTGGGACGAGCTCGGCGCTGCCGGGGCCAGCGACAACCCGGGCGACCCGCCGTTCGGCGAAGGCGATGCGGTTGCCCATCCGCAGTACCACCTCAAGCTGTTGCTCAACCGGATGGGGATCAACCGGGACGAAGTGCTGCCGTGGCACCGCCGGGGTTTGGCCGCTGCCGAGCCCGAGCGCAGCCATGCTGTTTCGAGCCTGTTCCAGCCACCGCAGGCGAGCAAGGCATGGGTCGACCTGCCACCCGAAAAGCGTCGCCTGGCAGGCGTCAGGATCATGGAAACCGCAAACCCCGAGGAAGAAGCACAAGCGATCGCGCTGCTCATCCGGCAAGCGGTCGCCGAACCTGAGAAGAGAGTGGCGCTGGTCACGCCCGACCGTCCATTGGCCCGCCGGGTGGTGCAGCACTTGCGCCGCTGGAACCTGGAGGCCGACGATTCGGCCGGGCGATCGCTGACAATCACCGCCGCCGGGCGGATGCTGCTGCAACTGGCGGAAGTCGCTGCCGAACGCGCTGCTCCCGTCGCGTTGATCGCCGCTCTGTCCAACCCGCTCGTTCGCATGGGGGACCGTCGCGGGGCATGGCTCGATTGCGTCCGCGCGTTCGAGGAATGCCTGCGCGGGCCGCGCCCAGCTCCGGGTCTCGGCCCTTTGGCGGGGATCGCCGAAGAAGCGCAAGTTACCGATTGGTGGAATGAAACCGCAACAATCCTCGATCCGCTTTGCTCAGAACAGACGTTGCCTCTCGCCGATTGGCTCGACCGACTTGCCGCAACCGGCGAAGCGCTATGCGGCGATGCCCTGTGGAGCCGCGAGGACGGCCGTGCCTTGGGGCAATTCGTCGAGGACCTTCGGTCGCACGCGCGCGATGTTGGAACCCTGATCGAGGCAGACGAAATCCACGCTGCGCTCGCCGATGCGATGGAAGCCATTTCGGTCCGTCCACCTTATGGCGGCCACCCGCGCGTCGCGATCTACGGCCTGATCGAATCGCGCATGGCTCGTGCCGACCTTGTGATCTGCGGCGGGCTCAACGAAGGCACCTGGCCTGCTCGTCCGGCAACGGATCCTCTGCTTCCTCCGGCAGTTTTGCGTGCACTCGGGGTTCCTGGCGCGGACTTCCGCATCGGCCTTTCCGCGCACGATCTCGCCGCAGCATTGGGCGCGCCTGAAGTCGTGTTGAGCCGTGCGCGGCGCGACGAAAGCGGGCCGGCTATCGCTTCGCGTTTCCTGCTGCGTGTCGAAGCGATCTTGGGCGATCTTCTCGACCGGCATCGGGAACGCGGTTCGGTTCGGCTTGCGCAAGCGATCGATAATGCCGAGCCGGCCGCGCGATATCCGCGCCCGGCTCCCGATCCAGGGCCCGAACAGCGCAGGGTCGCGGTTAGCGTGACAGCGCTCGACCGACTGCGCGCCGACCCATACCAGTTCTACGCGTCCTCGATCATGGGCTTGCGCGAGCTCGATGCGCTCGATGCCGAGCCCGGCCCGGCGTGGCAGGGCGAACTGGCGCATGCGATCCTCGAGGAATGGCACAAGACCGGGCGCGATATCGAGGTTATCGCCGAAGAACAGCTTGCCAAGATGCACGCCCATCCGCTGACCCGTGCGCTCTGGCGACCGCGGCTGATGAAAGCGCTCGAGTGGGTCCAGAACCGCATTGCCGGCGATCCGACGCGAACTCCCGAACTGTTCGAAGCATGGGGCACAATCGAATGCCGCGGGGTCACCATACGGGGGCGGATCGACCGGCTAGACCGGCTCGAAGACGGCAGCTTTGCCGTGGTCGATTACAAGACCGGCTCGCCGCCCAGCGGCGCGCAAGTCGAGGCAGGCTACGCGCTCCAGCTCGGGACGCTCGGATTGATGGTCGAGAACGGCGCGTTTCCCAGCGTAACGGGCAAAGCGACGCGGTTCGAATACTGGTCGCTGGCGCGCAGCAAGGACAGCGAAACCGGGTTCGGCTACGTCAAGACGCCGCTCAAGGTCGACGGTGCGCGCGGCGGACTCGATCCAGATGCATTCCTGCCCAAGGCGCAGGAGTATCTCGACGATGCGCTCGACCGATGGATCCTTGGCCGTGAGGCGTTCACTGCGCGGTTGAACCCCGACGCAGACGGATATGCGACGTACGACCAGCTCATGCGCCTCGATGAATGGATGGGCCGCGAGACATGAGCGGCAAGGTGTTCCCGCTCACCGACGCGCAAGCAAAGGCAGTTGAGCCTGCGGACAGCGTATGGCTCTCGGCTTCGGCCGGGACCGGCAAGACCCAGGTGCTCTCTGCGCGTGTGCTTCGGTTGCTGTTGAGCCCGAATGTCAGGCCATCGGAAATCCTCTGCCTGACATTCACCAAGGCCGGTGCTGCCGAGATGGCCGAGCGGGTTAATACCGTGCTCGCCCGGTGGGTCCGCCTCAAGCCCGAAGCGCTTGCAAAGGAGCTCAAGGACATCGGCGCGCCGGTCGACCCGGAAACGCAAGCGCGCGCCCGGACATTGTTTGCGAGCGTCCTAGATTGCCCGGGCGGAGGCCTGCGGATCGACACGATCCACGCGTTTTCGCAATGGTTGCTGGCGGCGTTCCCGGAAGAGGCGGGCCTCGTGCCGGGCAACCGCCCGATGGAAGATCGTGATCGCGAAACCCTTGCGCACACTGTCCTTGCAGAGCTGGTCGCCGAGGCGGAAGCGCGCGGCGATGCTTCGGTAATCGAGCCGCTCGCGCAACTCTCTTTGCGGTTTGGGCCCGATGGTGCGCGGGCTTGGCTGATGCGCTGCGCGCAGGCGCACGAAGCATGGTTCGGCCCGGGAAGCTGGCAACCGCCGATGCGTGCGCGCGTCTCGCAATTGCTCGGGCTTGATGCAGATGCCGGAGAGGCGACACTAGCTCAGCTTTGTACGGACGAGATCTTCGATGTCGTCGCGCTCAGGTCGATGCTCGCCGCGAACGAGGCGTGGGGGACAAAGACCGCAGACGCTTCGATCGTGGCAATTGGGGACTTCCTTGCAGCGGTTGGAGCCGACAGGGTTGCTGCAATCGCTCCGATGCAGGTTGCTCTGTTTACGCAAAAGGGGACCGCGCGATCGCTCTCCAGCCTCGAAAAGCAGGCGTCAGACTATCAGGAATTGTCCAACCGCGTTCTCGCATCGATCGACCGTGTCCGTACAGTGCAGGTGCTGCTTGAGCTGGTCGACTGGATCGCTCCCGCGCTCGAAATCGGCCGCAAGTTTGCGTTGGCGTGGGATGCGGCCAAACAGCGCGAAGGCTTGATCGATTTCGACGACCAGATCCGTCGCGCGGCGGAGCTGCTGAGTGATTCCGACCTCGCTGCGTGGATCCGCTACAAGCTCGACCGCCAGTTCGACCATATCCTCGTCGACGAGGCACAGGATACCAACGCGGCCCAGTGGTCGATTATCGATGCGCTGACCGGAGACTTTTTCTCCGGGCAAGGGCAGCATGACGGCAAGCTGCGGACCATTTTCGTGGTCGGTGATTACAAGCAGGCGATCTTCGGGTTTCAGGGCACCAGCCCAAAGCATTTCGAAGCTGCACGGCAGCGGTTTCGAGATGAAATGCGCGCGGCAGCGGAAAACGCCCGCGAACTGCGCAGCAATGTCCGTGCACGCGAGTTGCTCGAATTGGGCCTTGGGCGGTCCTATCGCACAGCGCAGCCAGTGCTCGATTTCGTCGACGCCGCGATCAAGGCGATCGGACCTGACAATTTCGGCCTGCCCGAACGCGCCGATCCGCACGTCAGCCACACATCGGGCCTGCCCGGTCTCGTGGGCCTGTGGCAACCTGTCTCGGGGCAAACGGACGATACTGACGATGACGGCCCGGATGAATGGCTGTCCCCGCCCGAGCGCACGATGGCCAACCGGATCGCCGATCAGGTCAAGATGTGGCTCGACGAGGGTTTTCCTCTGGCCAAGCATCGCCGCAATGCTCAGCCGGGCGACATCATGGTGCTCGTACGCAAGCGGAGCGAACTGGCCGGCCTGATCGTTGCCCGGCTGCACGCGGCGGGCGTGCCGGTGGCAGGGGTCGATCGATTGCGCCTGGGCGCGCCGCTCGCGGTGCAGGACCTGATGGCCGCACTGCGCTTTGCTGCGCAGCCGCGCGACGACCTCAGCCTTGCCAGCCTGCTCGTTTCACCGCTGATCGGGTGGAGCCAGCAGGACTTGCTCGATCACGGTTGGCGCAAGAGAGGCGTGGGGCTGTGGGACCATATCCGCAGCGGCGCGGCTCCTCGCCAGCGTGAGACCGCCGAGCGGCTGCGCGGGTTGTTGCAACGGGCCGACTTCGAGCCGCCGCAAGCCTTGCTCCACTGGATCCTCGTCGGGCCGTGGCAGGGCAGGAAGGCGATCGTCTCCCGCCTCGGTCACGAAGCGAACGATCCGGTGAACGAACTGCTCAATGCGGCGAGCGCCTATGCCAGCGCACATACGCCCAGTCTTGCCGGTTTCATCGCCTGGTTCGACGCCGGGGATGCCGAACTCAAGCGCGAGGCCGACGGCGGCGGAGGACTTGTGCGGGTGATGACGGTGCACGGCAGCAAGGGGCTGCAGGCGCCAATCGTCATCCTCGCCGATGCAACCGGCAACCCCGACAGCTCGCGTACGCGCGGGCTGACGTTGGCGGAGGATCTCCCGGATGGTGAAGGGCGCACCGTTCCCTTGCCGAACCTGCGCAGCGAAGAGAAAGTCGGTCGCATCGAAGCGGCGGAAACGGCAATGTCCGCAGCCGAGCGGGAGGAACATTGGCGATTGCTATACGTCGCCATGACCCGCGCCGAGGAGGCGTTGTTCCTCGGCGGTCCCCTCAAGAAACGAGAAACCGAACCGGCACCTGATTCGTGGTACGCGCGGCTCGCTCCGCTGTTTACCGATGACGAGCTGACCGATCCGATCTGGGGTGCGCGGCGGCAACTTGGCGAAATGTGTTCCCTAACTTTCGCAAAGGACGCAACAGAGCGAACGGAGGATGTCGATCTCCCGGCGTGGGCGGTGACGCCTGTTGGATCTGAACCGCGCCCTCCGCGCCCGCTGGCACCGTCGTCCGCCGGTGGCGAGCAAGGCGCAGACCCTCCGCTACCACCCGAAATCGCCAAGACTGCTGCCCGGCGCGGGGTGCTGATCCACCGCCTGCTGGAGCGTTTGCCCGACATCGCAGCGACACAACGCGAAGATGCTGCCCGGCAATGGCTTGAGCGACAAGCCGGAGACCTCGAGAGGGAAGAGCGTGAGGATATGCTAGCCGCTGCGATTGCAGTGCTTGCAGAGTCCGAATTCGCCGACATTTTCGCACTTGGGGCTCTGGCCGAAGTTCCGCTGGCTGCCACTGTCGATGGGCAGGTAATAGCCGGGACGGCGGACCGCCTTCTGGTCACGGCGGAAGAGGTAACCGTGGTCGATTTCAAGACCGCGCGTCGGCCGCCTTCCAGGCTCGAAGACGTGCCCGAGACAACGTTGCGACAGATGGCGGCTTATTCCGCGGCGCTCGAAGCGATCTATCCCGGGCGATCAGTCAGGGCGGCAGTGCTCTACACCCAGACACCGCAGCTGATCGCGATACCTGCGGAGATGCTGGCAGCGCGCAAGAGCGGCTTGTCGACCGCGTCGGAAAGCTATGCACAGCCAGCGCTTGAGTAACGCTGCGACGACCCTAAATTGGTGCACGAAGAGACATCCAGGAGATTTTTCATGGCAACCATCGCAGTCACCGACGCCAGCTTCCAGTCCGACGTGCTGGAATCCGGCAAACCCGTGCTGGTCGATTTCTGGGCAGATTGGTGCGGCCCATGCAAGATGATTGCCCCCTCTCTGGAGGAAATCTCCGACGAACTGGCTGACAAGGTGACCATCGCCAAGATGGACATCATGGAAAACACCGGCGTTCCCGGACAGATCGGCGTTCAGTCGATCCCGCTGATGGTCCTGTTCAAGGATGGCAAGCCGGTCGCCCAGAAGCTCGGCGCTGCCCCCAAGGGCCAGCTCAAGCAGTGGCTCGAAGGCGAGCTCTAGGGCGCTTTCCCGACAAGCGGTTCGATGAGCTTGCGATAGTCGTCCCATAGTGCAGGGCTCGATGCCGCGAGCAATCCGGGGCGTGCGTGCTCGTCGACGCGATAGCTTCCGCCGTCGTATCGGGTTGCCTTGCCGCCCGCTTCGTTGAGCCACAGGACACCGGCCGCGTGGTCCCACGGCAGGGTCCGGTTGAAACTCGAGATGTCGTTTTCGCCGAGCGCGAGCCGGGGATATTGCTCGGCGGCGCAGCGCGGGATTTCGACGAGCCGGAAATGTGGCTCGATGTGCTCCTCGACCCATTTGACTTGATCGGGAGTGATGAATAGCTTGGAGATCGCCGCGATCGGCATGTTTTCGCCCGTCGCAGTTGAAGCGATCCGCTCGCCGTTCACGAAAGCGCCCTCGTTCCGCCGGGCATGGCAGAACCGCTGGTTTACCGGATCGTAGATCCACCCGCCGATCGTCTCTCCGCCATCGGCCAAAGCCACAATGATACCGAACGGAGTGCGTCCGTGGGCATAGTTGTGCGTGCCATCGACCGGGTCGATGATCCAGCACGCATCGGACAGGCGCTCGAGAACCGCAGGATTGGCGGCTGCGGCTTCCTCTCCGACCACGGCAACCCCGGGTGCAAGCTTGGTCAGCGCTTCGGTCAGGAACTCTTCGACTTCGCGATCGACTACGGTCACGAGGTCGCCCTTTGCCTTTTCCTCGATTTCGGATTCGGCGAGGTTTTGCCAGCGCGGCATCACCGAATTTTCCGCGGCGAAACGCAGGAGCGAGAGGATTTCTTCGTCGAGTGCAGTCATCAGGAACGGTAATCGGCGTTGATCGAAATATAGCCGTGCGTCAGGTCGCAGGTCCACACGGTGGCACGGCCTTCGCCGAGGCCCAGATCGACTTCGATCGAGATGTCCTGACCCTTGAGATGCGCGGCGACCGGCGCTTCGTCGTAGTCCGCCAAAGGCAGACCGTCCCTGGCCGCCCAGATTCCGCCGAACCCGATCGAGAGCGTGTCACGGTCGGCGGGCTCACCCGCCTTGCCGACGGCCATCACCACGCGGCCCCAGTTGGCATCCTCGCCGGCGATAGCGGTTTTCACCAGTGGAGAGTTGGCGACGGCCAGGCCGACCTTGCGAGCGCTTTCATCGGAAACCGCTCCGGATACCTTCACCGCGACGAACTTCTGCGCGCCTTCGCCATCGCGCACGACGAGGTGGGCGAGCTGGCGGCACACGTCATTGAGGGCAGCAGCGAACGCATCCGCGCCGGGATCGTCGAAAGAAGACAGCGCGGAATTGCCAGCCTTGCCGGTGGCAAATGCCAGCACGGTGTCGCTGGTCGATGTATCGGAATCCACCGTGATGCAGTTGAACGTCGCATCGCTCGCCGCCGACAACAGCTGTTGCAGGAACGCGGGCGCGACCGCAGCATCGGTAAAGATGTAGCCGAGCATCGTCGCCATGTCCGGTGCGATCATCCCGCTGCCCTTGACGATCCCGACCAGTTGCACCTTCGTGTCGCCGATCATTGCGCTGGCGGACGCGCCTTTGGCGAAGGTATCGGTTGTGCCGATCGTGAGGGCTGCGTCTTCCCAGGTGCATTCGGCGGCTGACAGGGCATTCTTGACGCCCTCGCGCGCCTTGTCCTTGGGCAGCGGGACGCCGATCACCCCTGTGGAGGATACGAACACCTCGCCGGGTGCGCAGCCGAGATGTTCGGCGACTTGCACCATGATCTGCTCGACCGCTTCGCGCCCGCGATAACCAGTGAAAGCGTTGGAATTCCCGGCATTGACCACCAATGCACGGGCCTTGCCATGCATCACTTGTTCGCGACCGAGTTCGACTTCGCTCGAACAGCACACGTTCTTGGTGAAGACTCCCGCAACAGCGGTCCCTTCAGCCAACTCGACATAGGTCAGGTCGCAGCGCCCCCAATCCTTGTATCCCGCTCGGGCAATATGCGGCGTTGCTCCAGTGATGGGAGGCGCATCGGGGAAGGGGCGGGCGAGGGGGGAACGTTCGAGGTCCATACGCCTGCGCGCATAGTGCGGACCGAGCGTGCGAACAACGCCCAACAAACGAGAACAATCATCGGGCGCAGGCATCCACATCCGGACGGTGGACTAATTAACCCGGCGGCACTATCTAGCCCGCATCATGCTGAGACGCCTCCTTGCTGTCCTTGCGCTCATGTCCGGGCTCGCCGCGATTGGCGTTCCGGTGGAAGCACGCACGGTTGCGATCGGCGCCGAGCAGCAAATCGAAGCTCGGCAAGTCGCTGCAAGCGTTGGGCAAATCGCATCACTGGAGGCGCTAGCTCCGGCTGCGATCCGATCGACCGAGTGTACGGCGACGGGTTCCTTCGGCGATTTTCCGTCGCTCGATCATGTTGGCACGACGGTCCGCGTCGGTATCGACCGCGCGCGCGAATAGCGCACTACTCGATCATTTGAGCCGATTCACTCCGACTGGCCAGGCGCCGGGACGGAGCATTCCAATACAAGTCCGCCATCCGGACGATCCCGCTTTTCCAGGACGCAAAAGCCCATGTTCCAGAATATCGCCAAGTCGATCTTCGGCTCCGCCAACGATCGTTATGTCAAGTCGCTCGACAAGATCGTCAAGCAAATCAATGCTCTCGAACCGCAACTTCAGGAATTCACCGACGATGAACTGAAGGCACAGACGCAGAAGTTCCGCGACCAGCTGGCCGAAGGCAAGACACTCGACGACATCCTGCCCGAAGCTTTTGCCACGGTGCGCGAGGCGTCGGTCCGCGTGCTCGGGATGCGGCACTTCGATGTGCAGCTGATCGGCGGGATCGTGCTCCACCGCGGTGAAATCGCCGAGATGCGCACCGGTGAAGGCAAGACGCTTGTTGCGACTCTCGCCACCTACCTCAACGCGATCGAAGGTAAGGGCGTCCACGTCGTTACCGTTAACGACTACCTCGCCAAGCGCGACGCCGAATGGATGGGTCGCCTGCACCAGTTCCTGGGTCTGTCGATCGGCGTGATTGTTCCCGACCTCAGCGAAGAGGAACGGCGCGCGTCGTATGGCTCCGACATCACCTACGGCACCAACAACGAATTTGGTTTCGACTACCTGCGCGACAACATGAAGCACGAACGTGCCGACATGGTGCAACGCCCGTTCAATTTCGCGATCGTCGACGAGGTCGATTCGATCCTGATCGACGAAGCACGTACCCCGCTGATCATTTCGGGCCCGACCGAAGACAAGACCGACCTCTACATCTCGGTCGATGCGATCGTGAAAGGGGTCGACGAGAGCTTCTACGAAGCCGACGAGAAGACCAAGGGGATCACCTGGACCGAAGAGGGTGCGGAGAAGATCGAGGAACTGCTGGCGGACAGCGGCCTGCTCGAAACGCCGAATCTCTATGACGTCGAGAATACGCAGGTGGTCCACCACCTCGACCAGGCCCTGCGCGCCAACATCATGTACAAGCGCGACATCGACTACATCGTGAAGGACGGAAAAATCGTCATTATCGACGAGTTCACTGGTCGCATGATGGAAGGCCGCCGGTGGTCGAACGGCCTCCACCAGGCGGTCGAGGCCAAGGAAGGCGTCAAGATCGAGCCGGAAAACCAGACGATGGCTTCGATCACCTTCCAGAACTACTTCCGGATGTACCCCAAGCTGTCGGGCATGACCGGCACCGCGGCGACAGAAGCTGCCGAATTCTGGGACATCTACAAGATGAACGTGGTCGAGATACCGACCAACGTGCCGGTCCAGCGGATCGACGAGGAAGACGAGTTCTACAAGAACACGCAGGACAAGTTCCAGGCCATCGCCAAGGCAATCGCAGAAAAGAATGCGATCGGGCAGCCAGTGCTGGTCGGGACCGTTTCGATTGAAAAGAGCGAGCTGCTCAGCGAATTCCTCGACAAGGAAGGCGTCAAGCACTCGGTCCTCAATGCGCGTTTTCACGAGATGGAAGCGCATATCGTCGCCCAGGCCGGGCGACTCGGCGCGGTCACCATCGCGACCAACATGGCTGGCCGCGGCACGGACATCCAGCTTGGCGGCAACGTCGACTTCCGTATCGAGGACGAACTTAGGGACATCCCCGAAGACGATCCCAAGCGGCAGATCGAGATCGACCGGATCAAGGCCGAAGTCGCTGCCGAGAAGGCAAAGGTGCTCGAAGCCGGCGGGCTGTTCGTACTGGCGACCGAACGTCACGAGAGCCGCCGGATCGACAACCAGTTGCGCGGCCGCTCGGGCCGCCAGGGCGATCCGGGGCTATCGCGATTCTACCTCTGCTTAGAGGATGACCTGCTGCGGATATTCGGGCCGGACACACTGTTCGCGCGAATGATGAATTCGAACCTGGCCGACGGCGAAGCGATCGGATCGAAATGGCTGTCGAAGGCCATCGAGACTGCGCAGAAGAAGGTCGAAGCGCGCAACTACGATATCCGCAAGCAGGTCGTCGAATACGACGACGTGATGAACGACCAGCGCAAGGTGATCTACGAGCAGCGCGCCGAGATCATGGACAGCGAAGCGGTCGACGACGTGGTGATCGAAATGCGCCACGACACCGTCAACACGCTGGTGGGCGAGGCTTGCCCGCCGGGATCGTATCCCGAGCAGTGGAACGTCGAAGGGCTCAAGCAGCGGATCGAGGAAGTGCTCGGCATCACTCCGCCGATCGACGACTGGATGGAGGAGGACCACCTCGAACCTGAACTGATCGAGGAGCGGCTCCAGAAGATCACCGACGACCTGATGGAACAGAAGATCGCGCAGACCGACGCGGAAATCTGGAAGCGGCTAGAAAAGCAGATCCTGCTCGAACGGCTCGACCACCACTGGAAGGAACACCTCGCCACGCTCGACGCGCTGCGGCAGGTTATTTTCCTCCGGGCATATGCCCAGCAGCAGCCGATCAACGCCTACAAGCAGGAAGCCTTCGCTCTGTTCGAACGGATGATCGATGCGCTGCGCGAAGACGTGACTTCGATCCTGCTCAAGGCGGAATTCCGTTTTGCTCCGCCGCCGCCCGAATCGCTACCCGATCTGCCCGATTTCCTGACCGGCCATATCGAGCCGCTGCTCGGGATCGATGATTCGAATGACGGCGATGGCTCTGCCTCCCGCGCGGCTCTGTTCGGATCCCTGGCGGGTTCGCCGATGGCGCAGGCCAGCCCCGGAAGCCCGGGCGAAAACCCCTGGGCCGGACAGGACATCAGCCGCAATGCGCCGTGTCCGTGCGGATCGGGCAACAAGTACAAACACTGCCACGGTGCCGTGGGCGGGCAAGGTGCTGCGCGGAACGCCTAGTTCCGCGGTTGCCGGACCATCGGAACGAGGGGCGGGCTGTCCGGCTCGGGCCGGATAACCGCGCCCGTCTCCTCGAACCCGCACGAGCGGTAGAAGCCGGTGTTGTTCGGGTTCGAGTTCTCGAGGTACGCGGGGATTCCCTCCCGGTCGCAGGCATCGAGCACAGGCTGGATCAGCTTGCGCCCCAATCCCTTGCCTTGCGAACGCTGACGCACGCCGATGCTGAACAGGTAGGCGTGTTCGAAATGAGGATGGTTGGCGTCCATCGCGTTGCCGGTCTTGATCGCACGGATCAGGGCACCGGGGCCGGCATGGAGCAGGGTCGACCAGCCAATCGCAGCATAGTCGCCGAGGCTGAAGTCGGTATTTCCGCCCGGGAGCATCCACATGCATGCGCCTTCGTCGGCGTGGCGATAACAAAATCCGCGCGGCGTATAAATCCTCCGCGCCTGGTGGTGGAACAAGGCCGAAATCGCCGGAAACCTACCGACCATCCAGGCCATCATCGGATCGTTGCGGAAGGCGTCGGCAGTGATCTCGCCAATCTTGTCGGCCTCGTCGCTTAGCGAGCGGTGGAGTTCACCGCCAAGTTCGATTTGGTCTGCCTGCATCTGCCGAGCCTCCACCCTCTCCATTTTGACCTAGCATGGCCCGCCCGTGGCCGATAGAGCGCCCCCATGCCGGGTCTCGCAATCGCATTCTTCATCACCGCTCTGCTCTACGCCGCCGTCGGGTTTGGCGGGGGATCGACCTACAGTGCGCTTCTGGCGATGGCGGGTTTCGATTACCGCCTGCTGCCGGTGCTCTCGCTGGCGTGCAACATAGTAGTGGTTAGCGGCAGTTCGATCCGCTTTGCTCGGGCGGGGCTGACCCCATGGCGAGGCGCTATCCTGCTTACCGGAATTGCCGCTCCGGCGGCGCTGCTCGGCGGTTTGACCCCGATCGGGAAAGGGGCCTTCCTGACGATTCTCGGCGCAAGCCTTGTCCTTACGGGAATCACGCTGCTCTTGCCGCGCTCGTCCGCCAACGAAGGCGAACCGATGGCTGCGGCCAAGTATATGCCGTTTATCGCCGCGCCCATCGGATATCTCGCTGGCCTCGTCGGGATCGGCGGCGGTATCTTCCTTGCGCCATTGCTCCACCTCACGCGCTGGAACGGTGCAAAACAGGTCGCCGCGACGGCAGCGTTCTTCATCCTGGTGAATTCGATGTTCGGCCTTGTCGGCCAACTGACCAAGAGTGGGTTCGACCGGATCGGCGAGGCCGTGGGGCTTGGCTTGCCATTGCTGCTCGCGGTCGTGATCGGAGGGCAGATCGGCAGCCTGCTGGCGGTCCGCTTCCTGCCGCAGAAGGTCATCCGCTGGATGACCGCCGCGCTGACCATCTGGGTTGGCGGGCGCTTGCTGCTGGGAGTTTAGCGGAAAATGGCTCCCCGAGTTGGATTCGAACCAACGACCAAGTGATTAACAGTCACCTACTCTACCGCTGAGCTATCGGGGAGCAGCCGTGTCGGCAGGCGCGTGCCTATATGGGCGCTTCGAACCTTTGGCAACCCCGTGAATCGGGCGTTTTTCACACCGCAAACTGTTCGGCCACAATCCGCTCGTCGAGCGCGTGGCCGGGATCGAACAGCAGCACGAGCTGGTTCTCGCGGTCGATCTCGAGCTGCACTTCGGCGATGTCGCGGAATTCGTGCTGGTCGGCCACAGCGGATACCGGACGCTTCTCCGGTTCTTTGATGCGGAAAGTGACCTGGCTGCGCTCGGGAAGGATCGCTCCGCTCCATCGCCGCGGGCGGAATGCACTGATCGCGGTGAGCGCGAGAAGTTGCGAATCGAGCGGCAGGATCGGTCCGTTGGCCGACAGGTTGTAGGCGCTCGATCCAGCCGGGGTTGCCAACAACACACCGTCGCAAACGACTTCCGACAGGCGCACCTTTCCATCGACCGAGATTTCGATCTTGGCCGTCTGGCGGGTTTCGCGCAGCAGCGAAACTTCGTTGATTGCACGCGCCTCCACGCTGCTTCCATCACGGAGGGTGGCATTCATCTTGATCGGGGCAATCTGGAATGCCTTTGCCTTCGCGATCCGGTCGAGCAACTTGGCGGGGCTGCGATAGCGGTTCATCAGGAACCCGACCGTCCCGCAATTCATCCCGTAGGCCGGTACAATCCGGCTCGAATCGAGCATCCCGTGAAGCGTCTGGAGCATGAAACCGTCACCGCCGAGGACGACCACGGCATCAGCCCGTGACAGCGGTACCCAGTCGAATGCATCGCGCAGTACCAAGGCCGCCTCCTGCGCACGCTCCGTATCGGAAGCGAGCAGCGCCAGGCGGCTGAATTCTTGCTGGCCAGTCACTTGTGCCCCTCTCGCGCATTCACGCCCGCCTTGGCGTCGTTTCCGAAGCTAAGCGGCGCTGTCCCATTTGGCAACGCACCACACATGCGCCGCGCAACCTTCGCTCAATCGATCTAGGCTACGCTCGATGACGACGATGCCCGATCAACCCGCCCTCTCCTCGCGCGATGCCCTCACGGGCCTTGCGGATGCGGATCATGCCCGATCGCTGCTCGACCGGTGGTGCGGGGCTGCCGCGCAAGACACACGGCGAGTCCCGGTCCAGGCAATGATGCTCGGGCTGGGGCGGTTCGACACGATCAACCTCGCTTATGGCGAGACGGTCGGCGACAGCGCCCTCGTCGAAGTGGCTCGGCGGATTCGGCTGATGGCCGAAGACGAGTTCGAGGAAGGCGATTGGCTCGTCGCCAGGGCCGGGGGAGGGCAATTCCTCGTCGCCGCACGCGAGGCCTGCAGCCGCGAGCGTTGGCAATGGCTGGCCGAAGCGATGGCCGACGCGGTCGCCGCACCAATTTCCATTCCCGGTGGAACGCAAGCGGTGCGGCTATGGCCCCGCCTGGCGCTCGTCCGGGTGCTGCCTGGCGAGCGCAGCGAGCACGTGCTCGACCGCCTCGCCTCGACGCTCGAACGGGCGAAGGACCTGCCAGCGGCGCGTATCGCATGGGCCGGACATGTCCATGCGCTGCCTGGTCACCGCAGTGCCGAGCTTGAGGCGGACCTGCTGGCCGCGCTCGACCGCGACGAGATCGAGATCGCCATCCAGCCCCAGTATTCACTCGCCAGCGGTTGCTTGGTCGGTGGAGAGGCACTTGCGCGCTGGCAACACCCCACGATCGGCCGGATCGGTGCAGCGGCGCTGTTCGCGATTGCCGAGCGCGCCGATCATGTCGCGCACCTGTCGCGCCACATCGCCGAGCGATCGCTGGCGATCGCGGCGGACTGGCCTGCACCGCTGCGCCTGTCGCTCAACGTCACTCCAAACGATCTCGCGACCGCAAGCTTTGCCCGAGAATTTGCCGCGCTGGTATCTGAGTCCGGCTTTCCGCCTGAGCGCCTGACGCTCGAGATAACCGAGCACGTCCTGCTGACCGACCTCGAGAATGCGGCAGAGAAGCTCGGCCGGCTCGCAGAGGGCGGAATGCGGATCGCGCTCGACGATTTCGGCGGAGGGTTCTGCAACTTCGGATATCTCAAGTTGCTGCCGCTCGATTACCTCAAGCTCGACAGGTCGATGATCACCGGCATCGTCGAAGATGCACGTGATCGCGCAATCTTGCGGGCGATCGTTGCGATGGCCGACGCGCTCAAACTGAAGGTAATCGCAGAAGGTATCGAAACCGAAGAGCAGCGGGCAATCGTGGCAGAGGAAGGTTGCGAACTGTTCCAGGGCTTCCTGCGTTCGCCTCCGGTGAATGCGGCAGAGTTTGCCGCGCTTGCAAAAGCCGCTGTTGGCAAGGCTGGCTTGCCCCGGTGACGAGGGCATCGGGTTGGGTTAGGGAACTACCCTATCATGCTGACCCGGCTCTCTATCCGAAATATCGTGCTGATCGAGGCGCTCGAGCTCGAGTTTCGCGGCGGGCTCGGCGTGCTGACCGGCGAGACGGGGGCGGGCAAATCGATCCTGCTCGATGCGCTTGGACTGGTACTCGGTAATCGGGCGGAAACCTCGCTGGTGCGTGCTGGGGAAGACAAGGCAAGCGTGAGCGCAACGTTTGAATTCGCGCAGTTGCCAGGTACCGTCTCTGAAGTTCTCGACGATGCAGAAATCGAGTGCGAGCCGGGCGAGCCGTTGATCCTGCGCCGTTCGCTCAAGGTGGACGGAGGGAGCAAGGCCTTCGTCAACGACCAACCCGTCAGCGTCGCGCTGCTGCGTGATTTGTCTGCTGCGCTGGTCGAATTGCACGGCCAGCACGACGATCGCGGGCTCGTCAATCCGCGCGGGCACCGCTTGCTGCTCGACCGGTTTGCGGGAGCCGATGTAGCGGGAGTAGCGGCAGCTTGGATGGCTTGGCGCGCAGCGGAAGATCGCTTGGCCGCGGCCCGCGAACGGGTGGAGAATGCCAAGGCCGACCAGGACCTGCTGATCGCGCACCTTGCCGAACTGACAGCTATCGAACCGCAAGCCGGGGAGGAAGCGCGCCTCGCTGAAACCCGCGCCGCGATGCAGAAGGGCGAGCGCCTGTCGGGCGATCTCGAGGAATTGCGCCATTTGTGGGAAGGTTCCGATTCCCCGCTTGCGGCCATGCGCGTAGCAGCCCGGCGGCTCGACCGGATCGCTGCGGAACACCCACTGTTGACCGAAGCGCTCTCTGCGCTCGATCGTGCCGTAATTGAAGCTGGGGAGGCCGAAGACAAGCTCGCCGACGCTGCCGAAGCGCTGGTCCACGATCCGGCCGAGCTCGACCGTGCCGAAACCCGGCTGTTCGAATTGCGCGCGATCGCCCGCAAGCATCGCTGCGAAGTCGACGATCTACCGAGCAAGATGCGCGAATTCCGCGCGGCACTCGATTCGATCGAAGGCGGTGAAGCCGAGCTCGATGCCTTGATCGAAGCTGCGCGAAAGGCCGGGCAGACCTACCGGGACAAGTCATCGATACTGCACAAGGCACGGCTCGAGGCGGCGAAGGCGCTCGATGCCGCAGTCGCGGCCGAGTTGCCGCCTTTGAAGCTCGATTCCGCCCGGTTCCGGACGCTAGTGACCGAGCTGCCCGAAGAGCGCTGGAGCGCCAGCGGGTCCGACGCGGTCGAGTTCCTGATCGCGACCAATCCCGGCGCCGACTTCGCCCCTCTCGGCAAGATCGCCAGCGGCGGCGAGCTTTCGCGATTCATCCTTGCGCTCAAGGTGGCACTGGCGGAAAAGGGCGGGGCAGCGGCAATGATCTTCGACGAGATCGATCGCGGGGTCGGCGGCGCAGTTGCCAGCGCTATCGGCGAGCGCCTCGCACGACTCGCCGAGGGAGGGCAAGTGCTGGTCGTCACGCACAGCCCGCAAGTCGCCGCTCGCGGACGGACGCATTACGCGATCCACAAGACCAGCGAAGGAACCGTCACCCGCACATCGGTCAGCTTGCTGGACAATGACGCCCGTCAGGAGGAAATTGCACGGATGCTCTCGGGCGCGGAAGTCACCCCGGAGGCGCGCGCGCAAGCCGATCGGTTGCTCGAGGATTTGTGAAATATGCGCTCGCCGTTCTGGCCCTTGTCGTTGCCAGCGGATGCGCTGCGAGTAGCCCTTCCGTGACCACTCCAGTGCAATCCTCCGATTATTATGCGGGCGAAAACCTCTGGGGGACAGATGCGCACATGGCGGCGGGCAAACCCGATGCAGTTTTGCGTTACGGTTCGGGCAAGCGAGCATTCGGTGAATTGCGATTGCCGGTGGGGAGCGGACCATTCCCACTTGCGGTGATCTATCATGGCGGGTGCTGGAAGGCCGGGATCGCGACGCAAGCCTATATGACGCCGCTCGCGGCTTGGATGCAGCAGCACGGCATCGCCAGCCTCAATGTTGACTATCGCGAAGTTGGCGACGGCGGAGGCTGGCCCGGTTCGTTCGAAGACTGGCGCGCCTCGGCATCGCTGATCGACGAAATCGCGGTGAAATACCCGGTCGATCGCAACCGGGTGACGCTGGTCGGTCATTCGGCGGGCGCTCTACCGGCCCTGTGGCTTGGCGAGCCGCAAGGTGCCGATGGTCCGGTTGGCCCACAGGAACCGGTGGCAGCGCGCGCGGCAATTGTGTTCGACGGGCCCGGCGATGTCGGGGCCGAGCGCGAAGCATTCGACAAACTGTGCGACTTTCCCTCGGTCGATCCATTCATGGGTGGAACGAATGAGCAGGTGCCTGCACGCTACACGGCAATCTCGCCTGCAACCCATGCTCCGGCGCTCGCACAAGTCATGTTTGTGCAGGCGGTCCTGCCATCGCCGTCTGACACCACGCTGAAAGCGATCGGCGTGGCTGGCGCAGGCGTCTCGGTGGTCGAAAACCCCGGCGCCAGCCATTTCGCCATCGTCACTCCCGGCGACGAGACATTCGCCAAGAACGAGGCCGCGTTGCTGAAGGTGCTACACGGCGAATAGCGCGTCACCCATCGGCTGACGGCTCTTTCTGGCCAAGATAGATCAGCAGCATCATGTTCATCGCGCCAAAGAAGAACGATCCATAGAATGGCCCTTCGCCCAAAGGGGCTTGCCACAACTGGAATCCGGCCACGGCGACCGCCTGGAACAGGCCCCACCAGTTGAGAACCGCGCAGCCGATGCCGACTTTCGAATAGACCTTGGCCTTCTGATAAGCGGCAGCATCCCCCTTGCGGGCCCGCCATAACTCGACCGATCCCCACACCAGCATGACGCCAGTGGCGATTTCGAGTGCGAAGACGATCAGCATCCCGAGCAGGATCAGTGGCCCCGGCGGCACCGGCAGCAAGTCCACCGGATAGGCCTCGTGGCCTACCCTCCCGGTCGTGTATTCGAAAAAGGCCCGTGCAGCGCTCCAATTGGCGATATTGTGCGCCACGTAGAACAGCGCCATGACCCCAAGCGCGAGCGAAAACAGCGATTTGAGTGTACGGTCGATCATCGATTCCCCCTACGGTCAGTCCATCGATTTGCGACCCGCATCGGGCGGCTCTTTTCCCCGCCCTGCGCCTCGGGCATAGCAAAAGCGTGGGAATCGACAAAACATGACGCCTGACGATGTGGAAAAGCTGAGCGAGGCCGAGGCCGCGAACGAGCTGATGCGGCTCGCCAAGTCGATTGCTCATCACAACAAGCTCTATCACGCCGAAGACGCACCCGAGATCAGCGACCAGGAGTTCGATGCGCTTGTTCGCCGCAACACCGCGATCGAAGCGGCATTCCCGCAGCTCGTTCGTGCAGACAGCCCCTCCAAGGCGGTAGGGCACGAAATCGCCTCATCGCCGCTGTCCAAGATCAAGCACGCGGTTCGTATGATGAGCCTCGACAATGCGTTTTCGGACGACGAGGTGGCCGAATTCGTCGCTCGCGTGCGGCGGTTCCTGTCGCTCAACGAGGATGAAGCGATTGCCTTCACTGCAGAGGACAAGATCGACGGACTGTCGTGCTCGCTGCGCTA
This sequence comes from Tsuneonella mangrovi, assembly GCF_002269345.1. NCBI lineage: Bacteria > Pseudomonadati > Pseudomonadota > Alphaproteobacteria > Sphingomonadales > Erythrobacteraceae > Tsuneonella > Tsuneonella mangrovi. The sequence goes on along the minus strand of NZ_CP022889.1, from coordinate 392,652 downwards.
TGAAGGCGGCAAGCTGGTGCAGGCATCAACCCGTGGCGACGGCGAGATCGGCGAAGACGTAACCACCAATGTCGCGCATATCGCCGATATTCCCCAACAACTTACCGGCGAGGCACCGGACGTGTTCGAAGTGCGGGGCGAGGTCTACATGGCGATCGCCGATTTCACGGCGCTCAACCATCGGCTGATGGATGAGGCTCGGGCCAAGGCAGGCGAAACGGGCGAGGATTTCGATCCCAAGAAGGTCCGCCAGTTCGCCAATCCGCGCAATGCCGCCGCCGGATCGCTGCGCCAGAAGGACTCACGCGTTACAGCTGAGAGGCCCCTGCGCTTCTGGGCCTGGGGGTGGGGCGAGACGAGCAAAGTTCCCGGTGAAACGCAGCACGAGGTGATGCAGCAGATCGCGAAGTGGGGCTTGCCAATCTCTCCGGGCCTGGCCCGTTGCGAAACGCTTGAAGACATGCTCGCCGCATATCGCAAGATCGCGGAAGGTCGTCCGTCATTGCCCTACGAAATCGACGGAGTGGTCTACAAGGTCGATCGGCTCGACTTCCAGCAGCGGCTTGGCTTCGTTGCCAAGGCACCGCGCTGGGCCATCGCCCGCAAGTTCCCTGCCGAACAGGCTGAAACCACGCTCGAGGCGATCGACATACAGGTGGGGCGTACCGGTAAGCTGACCCCTGTGGGGCGGCTCGCCCCGGTGCTTGTCGGCGGCGTGACAGTCACCAATGTCACGCTCCACAATCGCGACGAAATTGCCCGTCTCGGGGTCCGCCCCGGTGACCGGGTCAAGGTCCAGCGCGCCGGTGACGTGATCCCGCAAGTGGTCGAGAACCTGACGCGCGGCGAGGATCGTCCTGCGTTCGTGTTTCCCGACCATTGCCCCGAATGCGGTAGCGAAGCCGTTGCTGAGGAAGGTGAGGTCGATGTGCGTTGCACCGGCGGCCTGATTTGCCCCGCACAGCGGACCGAGCGGCTGAAACATTTCGTCAGCCGCGGTGCGCTCGATATCGACGGGCTGGGCGAAAAGACCATCGACCAGTTCTTCGCGCTGGGTTGGCTCGAAAGCCCGGCGGACATCTTCCGGCTGCACACCCGGCGCAGCGAGATCCTCGCACTCGACGGATGGCAGGACAAGTCTGTGGATAACCTGTTGGCAGCGGTGGAGAAAAGGCGTTCTCCGGATGCCCCGCGGCTGCTGTTCGGGCTTGGCATTCGCCACGTTGGCGCGGTGACAGCGCGCGACCTGATGAAGGGGCTGGGCGATATCCGCATTCTTCCTAAAAAATCTTCCGAATTTGCCGCGTATCGCGCGGAGCATCCGCGCGGCGACGATGAGAAGGAAAGTCCGTTCAACGCGCGGATGGTCGAGGCGGTCAAGCGCATCTTCGAGGTGCGGACCGATGGGATCGGGATTGCTGTCGGCCATGCACTGGCCGACTTCTTCCACGAACCACACAACCGGCGCGTGTGGTCGGAATTGTTCGAGCAAGTCGACCCACCGCTCTACGTTGTTGAAACAGTCGAGAGCAAAGTTGCCGGTAAAACAGTGGTTTTCACCGGAAAGCTCGAAACGATGAGCCGCGACGAGGCCAAGGCGCAGGCCGAACGACTCGGTGCCAAGGCAGCCGGATCGGTCAGTGCGAAGACCGACCTTGTCGTTGCCGGACCCGGCGCAGGGAGCAAGCTCAAGAAGGCCGCCGAACTGGGAATCGAGATTATCGACGAAGCGGCCTGGGCGAAAATCGTCAATGCCGCAAAATAACCGGCTTCAGCGGGATCGTTGGCCCAATCAGGCGAAGCGTCTCTTACGCAGCCACAGGATGCTCCAGTCACCATCGATCAACCTCGCGGCGAGTCGAAATCCGGCGCGTTTGAATGCTCTCCTTACAGCAGATTCCTGCGTCTTGAGCAGTCCGGCAAGCAGTATGCTGCCGCCTGGCGAAACTGCTTCGGCGAAGTCAGGGGCAAGCGCGATCAGGGGTCGGGCGAGGATGTTGGCGATTAACAAGTCGTAGGGGCCGCGTGCCACCAACAATGGATCATCCATCCCGTCAGCGACGACCATCGTCAGGCCGCCCGGACCGCCACCGGCGGCGATGCCGTTCGTGGCGGCGTTGTCTTCAACAACACCGGTGCAGACCGGATCGATATCGCTCGCTGTAGCGAGCGCCTTCGGCCACAGGGCCATCGCGGCAAATGCGAGCAGGCCGGTGCCGGTGCCGATATCGGCGAGATTGCGCACGACCAGCCCGCGCGCTTTCATCGCGTCGAGCATCGCGAGGCAGCCAGCGGTCGTCTCGTGCTGGCCGGTTCCGAATGCCTGGCTGGCGGGAATCATGAAATCGATCATTCCAGGCTGATCTGTCGGAGGATGGTCGGAAGTTCGGACGTAGAATCGTCCTGCTGAAATCGGGTCCATCCCTTCCTGGCTCACGGTCACCCAGTCTTCATCGGGCAGCTTATCGACGATGAAGTTTGGCGCTCCCCCGGTAAATAGCGACGCGACCAACGCCTTGTCCGCCTTCGATGGCTTGCGCGGGAAATAGGCATCGAGCCGCCAATCGTCCGGCCGGTCGTCGGCCAGTTCGAACCCGGTGAGGACGACATCTTGCGGCCAACCGAGCGCCTCCTCGTGTGCAAGAAGCGCTGCCTGGATCATCGGCTTTCGGGCAAATGCAGTCAGCTTCCAGCTGTCACCTGACATAACTCGCCCCGTTGGCGTCGATTGTCGCACCGGTCATGCTGGGAGGCGCATCGAGCGCGCAGAACTCGATGATCTTCGCAACTTCTTCTGGCGTCGCCACCCGACCGAGCGGGATGTCGGCTAGCAGCCCTGCGCCTCCGCGACTCGCAAGGTAGTCCCCGGCCATCGCCGTGTCGGTGAACCCGGGGGTGATCGCGAAGCTGAGGATCCCATCCGCTGCGTATTGGCGAGCAATCGTCTTGTGCATTGCCAGCATCCCGCCCTTTGCCGCCGCGTAGTGCCAGTGCTGGGGAGAATCGCCTCGATGCCCGGCGCGGCTCGCTACGTGGACGATACGACCACCAACTCCACGCTCTTGCCAGTGGCGCACTGCGAATCGCGAGAGTTGGGCAGCGGCGGTGAGGTTGATGCGCATGGTTTCTTCCCACGCGCCGAGCCAATCGCTGTCCAACGTATCGAGCGGATTGGCGGCGAACAGTCCGGCATTGTTGACCAGCACATCGATCGATCCCCCCGCGGCCTCGAGCGCGGCCTGCCACAGGGCTTGTGGTGCCAGCGAGTCGGAAAAGTCGGCTCCAATCGTGCCATCGGCGGCCGCTCGAGTCGCCTGAGGGATGACAGAAGCTCCGCGAGCTGTGAGTGCGGCGCGGGCGGCCTTGCCAATTCCTCGACTGGCGCCTGTGAGAAGGATATGGGGCATGGCCCGTCTATCGGCGATCGGGCATCTGCTGTCGAGCGCTACGCTTGCCTCACGATATCATTGCGCTAAGGGATGGCCACGCCGAACGCGCAACCGGAAGACCGACAATGGCACAACGTCCACTTTCTCCTCACCTCGGCATCTGGAAATGGGGCGCCAACATGGCGGTCTCGATCCTGCACCGTGTCACTGGCGACGGTATGGCATTGGTCGGGCTGGTCGTGTTGGTCTGGTGGCTGGGTGCGTTGGCGAGCGGCGCAGAAGCCTATGGCGATTTCCTGACGCTGGCGGGCTCGCCAGTCGGCAAGTTCGTTCTCGTTGGACTTTCGTGGGCTTTCTTCACGCACATGTGCTCGGGGCTGCGCCACTTCGTGCTCGACATTGGCGCGGGCTATGAACTCAAGACCAACACGTTGTGGTCCACGCTCAGCATGTTCGGCGGGGTCCTGCTCACCGCCGGCTTCTGGGCTTACCTGATTTATCGCTGAGGGATATGAACGATGGGTAACGGAACCGAACTCGGCAGGGTACGCGGCCTTGGCTCAGCACACGCCGGGGTGCATCACTGGCTGCTGCAGCGCTTCACCGCGATCGGCAATCTTGTCCTCGGGCTGTTTCTTGCGGCGAGCATCGCGCTGCTGCCGGGGTACGACTACGGCACGATCATCGGGTGGATCAAACAGCCCGTCCCGGCAACTGCGGTTGCGCTGTTCGTAATTAGCGCGTTCTGGCATGCGCGCATCGGCCTGCAGGTGCTGGTCGAAGATTACGTCCACACCCCCGGCAACAAGTTTGCCGCGCTGACAGCACTCAACCTTGCGACCTTCGGTGGCGGCGCATTCGCCCTTTTCTGTATCGTCCGAATTGCCCTTGGAGGAGCCGCCTGATGGCTACCGATTCGACCCAACCGGCCTACAAGATCGTCGACCACACTTATGACGTGGTCGTGGTCGGCGCGGGCGGTTCAGGCCTGCGCGCGACGATGGGCTCTGCCGAGGCGGGTCTGCGCACCGCCAACATCTCCAAGGTGTTCCCGACACGCAGCCATACGGTGGCCGCGCAAGGTGGTATTGCCGCCAGCCTTGGGAACAACACGCCCGATCACTGGCAATGGCACATGTACGATACCGTCAAGGGATCGGACTGGCTGGGTGACCAGGACGCAATTGAATACATGGTCCGCGAAGCGCCGCAGGCGGTATACGAACTGGAACACGCCGGTGTGCCGTTCAGCCGTAACGACGATGGCACGATCTACCAGCGGCCGTTCGGCGGACACATGCAGAACATGGGCGAAGGTCCGCCGGTGCAGCGCACCTGCGCCGCAGCCGACCGTACCGGCCATGCCATGCTCCACGCGCTCTACCAGCAGAGCCTGAAGTATGATGCCGACTTCTTCATCGAATATTTCGCGATCGACCTGATCATGGTCGACGGGGTTTGCCGCGGGGTGATCGCGATGTGCCTCGATGACGGCTCTATCCACCGCTTCCGTGCCAAGGCAGTCGTGCTGGCGACCGGCGGATATGGCCGCACCTACTATACCTGCACCAGCGCGCACACCTGCACAGGCGACGGCGGCGGAATGGTGTTGCGCGCAGGACTGCCGCTACAGGACATGGAGTTCGTCCAGTTCCATCCGACCGGTATCTATGGCGCGGGTGTGCTCATCACCGAAGGTGCGCGCGGGGAGGGCGGTTACCTGACCAATTCGGAAGGCGAGCGGTTCATGGAACGCTATGCCCCGAGCGCGAAGGACCTCGCGAGCCGCGACGTCGTCTCGCGTTCGATGGCACTCGAAATCCGCGAAGGTCGCGGGGTGGGCGAGCACAAGGACCACATCTACCTCCACCTCGACCACATCGATCCCAAGGTGCTCGCCGAGCGGCTTCCGGGGATTACCGAAAGCGGCAAGATCTTCGCTGGCGTCGACCTGACCCGCCAACCTTTGCCGGTGGTGCCGACCGTACACTACAACATGGGCGGCATCCCGACGAACTATCATGGCGAGGTGCTTAATCCGACCGCAAGCGATCCCGACGCGACCGTGCCGGGCCTGTTTGCCGTGGGCGAGGCAGCGTGCGTTTCGGTCCACGGTGCGAACCGCCTGGGCTCGAACTCGCTGATCGACCTCGTTGTGTTCGGCCGGGCAACCGGGTTGCGGCTCAAGGAACAAATCACACCGGGCCTGGCACACGAAGAGCTGCCCAAGGACAGCGCCGACTTCGCGCTTGGTCGCCTCGATCACTTCCGCCATGCCAACGGTGGCTCGTCCACTGCGGCAATCCGCACCGAAATGCAGCGCAACATGTCCGCTCACGCGGCGGTTTTCCGCACCGATGAACTGATGGCGGAAGGCAAGGCGAAGCTGGCAGAGACCTACAAGCGGATGGACGACATCCACGTCTCCGACCGCTCGCTGATCTGGAACAGCGATCTTATCGAAACGCTCGAACTCGACAACCTGATCGGACAGGCCACTGTGACGCTTCACGGTGCGCACGCCCGCAAGGAAAGCCGTGGGGCCCATGCGCACGAGGACTTCCCGGATCGCGACGACGCCAACTGGATGAAGCATACGCTGGCATCGTTCGAAGGCTGGGGCGGCAAGGGCGGCGATGTAACGCTCTCGTACCGCGACGTGCATAACTACACGCTGACCGACGACGTGGAGTACATCAAGCCGAAGAAGCGGGTGTACTAGGCGCGCAATCCGACCCTATTCGGCGGCTTCGCTGACTGGCACCGCACTTACCCGCACGATCCGGACAATCTTCACCGGATTGGCGAGCATCTGGCCTTTCATCCAGCCTTCGCCCTTTTCCGGGTCGGTCGGGGCGGCGTGGATCGCTTCGACCACGTCCATCCCTGCCACCACATGGCCGAAGGCGGCGAACCCGGCCTTGATCTCGGGATCGTCGGAGGTCGGATCGGCATCCATGCTCGGTTGTGCTTGCAAGAGGATCGAGAAATCGCCCGTCGCGGTACCGGGAGCGAAACGCGCCATCGATAGCGCGCCGCGGATGTGGTGGACCCCGGTGACGTTGGTCGGCTCGTGCGCGATGGACGGCAGGATCCGTTGGGGATCGTTCTGTGTCCCCCCCTGTATCAGACCGTTGGGCTGCGGCGGCCAATCAAGCCGCATCGCGCGATAGAATACGGTGCCGTCGAACCGGTGCTGGTCGACATATTTGAGGAAGTTACCAGCAGTGATCGGCGCGCGCTCGACCTCGATCGCGGCGGTGATGGTGCCCATCGTGGTTTCGATAGCCACCAGTTGCACCTTCGGCTCGGTTTGCGGCGCGGAAACGGGTTGGTCTTGCGCTAGAGACGGGGAAGCGGACAGGAGGGCGAGCAGTAGCGCGAATCGTTTCAGCATGGCGCGCATCATGCCAGAAATCACCGCCGTCGCAGCATCTCTCGGTTGAGTTCGCGGGGGGATTTGACGCCCATCAGGCGCATCCCGCGTTCGAATTCCTGCCGCAGGATCGTCACCGCACGCTCTACGCCCGCTTCACCCGCGGCAGCGAGCGCGTAGAGATATAGCCGCCCGCCCGAAGCAGCAGTCGCGCCAGTAGCAAGCGCCTTGAGTACATGCGTTCCGCGCCGAATGCCGCCGTCGCAAATCACTTCGATCCGGTCGCCGACGGCATCGACGATTTCCTCGAGCTGGTCGAACGGCGCGCGGCTGCCATCGAGCTGGCGGCCACCGTGGTTCGAAATCATGATCGCATCGCAACCGATGTCCGCTGCACGCCTAGCATCTCCGACCGACATCACCCCCTTGAGGCAAAACGTGCCGCCCCAGTCGTTGCGCAGCTGCTCCACCGCCTTCCAGTCCATGTCCGGGTCGAGCATCTTGTCGAAATAGTCCTGGATCGAGATCGACGAACTGCTTCCTTCGGCCAAATGGGTATCGAGGTTGGGCAGGGTGAACTTCTCGCGCAGCAGGAAGTTCAATGCCCATGCGGGTTTCATCGCATAGGACATGAAGCTTGCGGGTGTGAACTCGGGCGGGGTCTTGAACCTGGTGCGCTTGCACCGTTCGCGATTGCCCGAAACGATCGTGTCGACCGTCAGCGCGATGGCATCGAACTTCGCGGCTCTTGCACGTTCGATAAGCGCTGCATTGAGACCCTTGTCGCGATGATAGTAGTACTGGAGCATCTTCGGGCCGGCATAATTCGCCCCGATTTCTTCGATGCTGACGCTCGACAGGCTGGATATCCCGAACCACAGGTTGTGCCGCTCTGCCACCCGCGCGACGGCGCGCTCTCCCTGCCAGTGGAACAGCCGTTGCAGCGCCGTCGGGCTGAGGATCAACGGCAGGTTCGTCTCGCGCCCCATGACAGTGATCGATGTATCGATCTCTTCGACACCGGCGAGCACGTTCGGGACCAGGTCGATGTCGGCATAGGCGGCCGTATTGCGCGCCTTGGTGAGTTCGTCGTCACCCGCGCCGTCGATGTAGTGAAACACGGGGAACGGCAGTTTGCGGTGCGCGAGCGTGCGGAAATCCTCGATGTTCTGACAGTCCGTCACACGGCGGATGGAGTGGGGGACTGGGAAATCGGTTGCCATGAGCAAGGCTCTAGCGACGTTCGTCGAAGGTGAACAGCCGTTCATCGAGCGCTCATGTTTACAACCGTAATCGTTGTACCTACACACGTAGTCGAAGGCGCGAACCGGGGAGGTCAGCCGCATGACCCGAAGTGAAGAACCAACGCCAGAACGCATTAGCGAGGCCGAACTCGCAGTAATGGAAGTGCTGTGGGCCAAAAGCCCCGCCAGCGCGGCCGATGTTTGCGAAGCGGTGTGCACGGCGCGGGACTGGTCGATGCCCACGGTCAAGACGCTGCTCAGCCGCCTCGTCGCAAAGAATGCTGTCGCAACCCAGCCCGAAGGCCGCAAGTTCCTCTACTCGCCGCTGATCGAGCGCGCCGACTACGTCGGGAGCGAGTCGAAGCGCCTGGTAGAACGGCTGTTCGGTGGGCGCGCCGCCCCTTTGCTCGCGCACCTTGCCGAGGCTGAGGCCCTGACCGACGAGGACCTCGCCGAGATCGAGGCGCTGCTCAAGGAGCTCCGCCAATGACCTGGCTGCTCGACACGCTCGCATGGACCGCGGTCCTCATCGGCCTGGTGCTCATGCTCAGGCATCCGGTCTCCCGCAAGTTCGGACCGCAGTCCGCCTACGCGCTGTGGTTGCTCCCGTTTCTGCGCCTGTTGCTGCCCCCGATCGTGCTGCCAGCGTGGCTGGCCCCGGCGCAACAGGTTGCTCCGGAGCCGGCGATGGTACTCGCGCCCAACCTAGTCCCCACGGGTGCAACCGCTATCGCCGCTCCGGCCCCCATGGCCGCATCGTTGGACTGGCTGGTGCTAGTGCCAGCGCTGTGGATCACGGGAGCGGCCGTACTGCTTGCCTGGCGCTTTACCGCCTATTTCAGGATTCGTCGCGAGTTGCTGCAAAGCGCGCGTGAAATGGGGCGGGAAGGGCGCATCAGGCTGCTCGAAACGCCGTTGGTAGATTCGCCGCTTGCGATCGGAGTGGTCGACAAGGTGATCGTGCTGCCTGATCACTTCATGGCGATGCACGACCGCCGGTCGCGTGATCTCGCGCTCGAGCACGAGCTATCCCACCACCGCGCCAACGACCTGCTCGCCAACATGCTGATACAGCCGCTGTTCGCGCTGCACTGGTTCAACCCGCTCGGATACTACGGCTGGCGCGCCATGCGGCGCGACCAGGAGGCGGCGTGCGATGCCCGCGTTATCGCTGCGCGCGGTTCAGCCGAGCGCGCCGCTTATGCCCAGTTGATTGCTGCCCAGGCGGCAGGTCCCCGCGTTGCGCTGGCCGCGCCGATGGCCTGCCCAGTGCTGGGTGACACATCGATCGTTCACCGTTTGAGGAACCTGACAATGACCGAAATTTCCCGTCGCCGCCGGATTGCCGGGCGCCTGCTTGTCGCGACTGCGGCGCTTGCGCTTCCGCTGACCGCATCGTTTTCCTACGCCGAGGCCCAGGTAAATGACCCTCCGGCTCCGCCGCCTGCCCCGGCAGCACCGGCAGCGCCGGCTGCCCCCGAGGCTCCGCCCGCGCCAGAGCTTGTACCGACGCCACCGACCCCGCCTGCGCCACCAGAGGTCGCTCCTGCTCCAGAAGCGCCGCAAGCGGCCAAGGTTCACGAAGTGCGCAAGATCGTCTTCGTCGACAAGGACGGGAAGCGGCAGGAATGGGACAGCAAGAAGTTCGACCAGGAAATGCAAAAAATGCAGATCGAGCTGAAGAACCACAACGTCGATCGCCGCGAGATCGAAATCCAGGTGCGGCAGGCAAGGGCAGATGCCGAACAGGCCCGTGCCGATGCCGACCAAGCCATGCGCGAAGCGATGGCTGACCAGAAGGTGTTCATGGCCGATTGCAACGGAAAGCAGCAGACCTGGACCGACAAGGATGGCCGCAAGGTTGAAAGAATCTGCATCAAGCAGGTGATGGCATCGGCGCTCGAAGGCATTCGCCAAGCTCGCGAGGAAATCGCGAACGACAACGACATGTCTGATAGCGTCCGCAAGCAAGTGCTCGAATCGCTTGACCGAGAGATCGCGCGGATGAGCGCCAAGGCAAACGCCAGCTGATTTTTCCTTCCTGGGTGGGAGAGCCTGTCGGGGGCGGTGTGCGAGCGCTGCCCCCGATTTGCTGAGTGCTGCTTAAGTCAGCCTGACATAATGGCTGCAAGCCGATGCGGACCCACTTTGCATTCCTTCCCTGAGCGCTTGCATCCGCTGTGCACTGGAGCCGTGGGTGAAACTGTCGGTATCGACCCGTCTACCGGCATTGCGCATCAGCGTGTCGTCACCGATTGCACTGGCAGCGGTCATGCCTTCCTCGAAGTCGCCCGGATCGATCAGGTTGCGGTTCTTTCCCGCCCAGACCCCGGCGTAGCAATCGGCCTGGAGTTCCATCCGCACCTGCAGTTGATTTGCGGCAACCGGGTTCTGCTGCTGCGCGCTGCGGATCGCGTCTGCCACCCCGGTTAGCTTCTGGATATGGTGGCCGTATTCGTGCGCGATCACATAGTAGCGCGCAAAATCACCCTTTGCCCCCAGCTGCCGGGCGAGCTGGTCGTAGAAACTGGTGTCAATGTAGATGCCTTCGTCCGCCGGACAGTAGAACGGCCCCATTGCCGACTGGGCTGCGCCACAACCGGATGCGGTTCCTCCGCTGTAGAAAACGAGTTCGGGTTGTTCGAATTGGATATTCGCGCGCTGGAATTCCGGCCCCCACGTCTGGTTGAGCGACTGGAGCGCATTGCAGGCTTCGGTAGCGTATTGGTTTTGCGTACAGAGCGCCTCGACGGACTGGGACGCGCCTGCCGGGCGGCTATCGGGCAATTGCTGGGTCGTTGGGCCCGATTGGTCGATGTTACCGAGCATTTGTGCCGGGTCGACGCCGAAGAAATAAGCCGCGATCAGTACGATCACCAACGTTCCGAGACCAATGCCGCCACCCGCTCCGCCGGGAATTCTCCGTCCGCTTTCACCGCCCCGGACACGGATGTTCGCCGGGTTGAACCTGTTGAGCCGCATCGTACTCCCCTTCGAATGCGCGGGAATCGCTGCAAATTGCCGTGATCTCCGGCGATAAGTCTGGACAGGCGGGGCACAGAGCGCAAGAGCACTTGCAACGACATGAATCCCGTTCACCGCAATTGGAGGCACTGATGTTTCTTTCCGGCAAGCGTGCACTCGTCACCGGCTCCACTTCCGGGATCGGCCTGGCCGTGGCCCGTGCACTCCATTCCGAAGGGGCGGAAGTCGTGCTCAACGGCTTTGGTGACGAAGGCGAAATTGCCTCTTTGCGCGAAGAGCTGGAGGCAACACATGTCGGCGCGGACCTGACCACAGCCACCGGTTGCGAAGAGCTGATGGAGCGTGCAGGGCCGATCGATATCCTCGTCAACAACGCCGGGATGCAGCATGTCGCACCGGTCGACGAATTTCCGATCGACAAGTGGAACCTGATCATTGCGTTGAACCTTACAGCCGCGTTTCACACCACGCGCCTCGCAGTGCCGCACATGAAGGCGCAGGGCTGGGGCCGGATCATCAACACCGCCAGCGCCCATTCGAAGACGGCATCGCCGTTCAAGAGCGCCTACAATGCTTCGAAGCACGGGATTGACGGCTTTACCAAGACCATCGCGCTTGAACTGGCGCAGACCGGGGTGACCGCGAACTGCATCAGCCCGGGATACGTGTGGACGCCGCTGATCGAAGGGCAGATCCCCGACACGATGAAGGCGCGGGGATTGAGCCGCGAGGAAGTGATCAACGATGTCCTGCTCGCGAAGCAACCAACCAAGCGCTTCGTGCAGCCGAACGAAATCGGGGCGCTCGCCGTGTTTCTCTGCCGTGAGGAAGCGGGCAATGTCACCGGCGCGAACTGGAGCATTGACGGCGGCTGGACTGCCGAGTGACGGAATAGGGGGCTAGCAGGGGGCAAATGCGCGGCGCGGCGATCATTGTGCTGGCATTGCTTGCTGCATGCGCGCCGGTCCCGCGCGAGAAGGCTGATAACCCGGTAAACCAGCGCGCCCAGATCGAAGACGCCCTGCGATCGGACATTGCAACGCTCGCCAGCGACGACTTCGGCGGCAGGCAACCGGGCACCGAAGGCGAAGCGAAAACCCTGCGCTACCTCTCGCGGGCATGGCAGGTGGCCGGGCTGGAGTCGGGCACGAACGACCCTGCCCACCCGTGGTTCGCCCCGGTCGAACTCGCTTTCACGACGCCCGCGGTCGGCACCCTCAAGGTTGTGCGATCCGGCCGCCAGATCGCGCTGCCGACGGGAAGCGCAATGGTCTACACTTCGGGCGCGCGCGGCCTGATCGAACGTGCGCCTGTCCTGTTCGTGGGCAATGCGGGGGCCGGACTCGACCAATCGGAGCTCGCCGGCCGGGTCGCAATGATGCTGTGGGATCACGAAGGCGATGTGGAGCAGCGCGAGGCCTTGCTCCGCGCAGGTGCATCGGCGGTGCTCGCGGTGGTTGCCGACGATGACGAGCTTGCGCACCTCGCCGAGGAGCGCCGCAGGGGCCTCTATCGCCTCGCCGGTACGGACGCCATCTCGACGATCGACGGCTATGTTACCCGTGACGCTGCAGAACGCATGGTTGGTGCAACGCGCTTTGCCAATCTGGTCCAGGCTGCATCGCAAGCCGATTTCAAGCCGGTGCCGCTTCGTATCTCCGCGTCGATCGAAGCAACGTCGGACATCGGCACGGCGCGCAGCTTCAACCTGATCGGCAAGCTGCCGGGCAAGCGCCCACGGGATGGCGCGGTCCTGATCCTCGCGCACTGGGACCACTTCGGTAGTGAGTGCGCGCCGCCGGGTGCGGCCGACCGGATCTGCAACGGCGCGGTCGACAATGCCAGCGGGGTTGCCGTGATGACCGAACTCGCCCGCAAGCTAGGCAGCGGTCCCAAGCTCGATCGTGACGTCTATTTCCTCGCGACAACGGCGGAGGAACGCGGATTGCTCGGGGCAGAAGCATTCACCGAGAACCCGCCGATCCCGCTCGACACTATCGTTGCCGCCTTCAATCTCGATTCGGTTGCAATCGCCCCTGGTGGAAGCCCGGTGGCTATCGTCGGCAAGGGCCTCACGACGCTCGATGCGGCGGTGGAGAAGATAGTTCGCGAGTCCGGCAGGGAAATGGGCGACGAAACGGTGGCTTCACAATTCGTCCGGAGGCAGGATGGCTGGGCATTGCTACAGCATGACGTGCCGGCCATTTCGGTCAGTAGCGCTTATGCTTCCGGCAAGCCGTTCGATAAGTTCATGGCCGAGCGCTATCACAAGCCTTCGGACGAGATCGGCGGGATCGAACTGGGCGGTGCGGTCGACGACACCCTGCTGCACATCAGACTGGTGCGCTTCTTCGCCAATACGCTCGACTGGCCGGGCAGCACGAAAAATATCCCTCCAGCCCACTAGCGGTCGTCACACAGTCTCGTTAGATGGGCCGCCACGAATCTCCCGGTGAAAGCGACTCAGTGGCACAAGACGATATTCCCCTCGGCCTTACCTTCGACGACGTGCTTCTGCGGCCCGCCGAAAGTGACATCCTGCCCAGCATGGCGGACACCCGCACGCAGCTGACGCGCGGGATCGGGCTCAACATTCCGGTGATCTCCGCCGCGATGGACACCGTGACCGAAGCCGACATGGCGATCGTGATGGCGCAGATGGGCGGGATCGGCGTGCTCCACCGCAACCTCGAGATTGACGAACAATGTGCTGCCGTCCGCGCGGTGAAGCGGTTCGAGAGCGGGATGGTGGTCAATCCGATCACGATTTCGCCCGATGCGACGCTTGGGGAAGCGCAGGCGCTGATGATCCAGAACCGGATCAGCGGCATCCCTGTGACCGATCGCGACGGCAAGCTCGTCGGGATCCTGACAAACCGCGACGTGCGCTTCGCGGAGAATCCTCAGCAACCGGTCCGCGAGCTGATGACCGCCGAAAACCTCGCAACCGTCCCGCTTGGCACCAGTCAGGACGAGGCGATGCGAATGCTTCACCAGCGCCGCATCGAAAAGCTGCTGGTGGTCGACGATGCCTTCAAGTGCGTCGGACTGATTACCGTCAAGGACATCGAAAAGGCGGTGACCTATCCCGATGCCACCAAGGACGAGACCGGTCGTTTGCGGGTCGCCGCCGCTACCACTGTGGGCGACAAGGGCTTTGCCCGCACCCAGGCGCTGGTCGAAGCCGAAGTCGATGTCGTCATCATCGACACCGCGCACGGCCACAACAAGGATGTCGCGCGCGCGGTCGAACGGGCGAAGAAGCTTTCCAATGCGGTGCAGATTGTCGCTGGCAACGTCGCCACCGCCGAAGCCACCCGCGCATTGATCGATGCCGGGGCGGATGCCGTAAAGGTCGGCATCGGGCCGGGGTCGATCTGCACCACGCGCGTCGTGGCAGGTGTCGGCGTACCGCAGTTGACCGCTGTGATGGAATGCGCCGAGGAAGCGGCCAAGTCGGGCGTGCCGATCATTGCCGATGGCGGCCTGCGCACGTCGGGGGATGCGGCGAAGGCTCTCGCGGCAGGTGCCTCAGTGGTGATGGTCGGTTCGATGCTCGCCGGAACCGCTGAATCGCCAGGTGAGACGTTCCTCTTCCAGGGCCGTAGCTACAAGGCCTACCGCGGGATGGGCAGCGTCGGCGCAATGGCACGCGGCAGTGCGGACCGCTATTTCCAGCAGGACGTTTCGACAATGAAACTGGTTCCGGAAGGGATCGAAGGTCAGGTGCCCTACAAGGGTCCGGCGAAGGACGTCGTCCACCAGCTCGTCGGCGGGATCAAGGCGGCGATGGGCTATACCGGGAGCGCGACGATTGAGCAGCTGCGCGAACGCGGCAAGTTCGTCCGGATCACCAACGCGGGCCTCGCCGAAAGCCACGTCCACGATGTCGCGATTACCCGCGAGGCACCCAATTATCCGACGCGCTAAGCCATGACCCCGGCGGCGCGGGTCCAGGCTGCGATCGAACTGCTCGATGCGGTAATCTCGGCCGCACAGGCCGGCGGCGCGCCGGCCGACCGGATCGTGTCGGACTATTTCCGCCAACGTCGCTACGCGGGATCGAAAGACCGGCGTGCAGTGCGCGAAATGGTCTATGCTGCGATCCGTGCGTGCGGCCCGGTCCCGGCAAGCGGACGCGCAGCCATGTTGCGGTTGGCGGAGGTCGATCCGGCAATTGCGCCGCTGTTCGACGGATCGACGCACGGACCAGCGCCAATCTCGACTGACGAACCAGTCGCTAAGGGCGGCGTGGCACCGGACTGGCTGGCGAAAGCTCTCAGTCAATCCGGCGTCGACTCCGAGGAAGCGTTCAGCTTGCTTGATCGGGCTCCGCTCGATGTCCGGGTGAATGCGCTCAAAGCCGATCGCGATACGCTCGAACTTCCAGAAATCGGCGAGCGCCTCGTCGCTCCGCAAGCGCTTCGCTATCCGGCGGGAACCCCGGTCGAGCAGTGGGACGCATTCAAGGATGGCCGGATCGAAGTGCAGGACCTTGGCAGTCAGCTGGCATGTCTGGCAGTGCCGGCCGCACCCGGCGAAACCGTGATCGACCTGTGCGCAGGTGCGGGAGGCAAGACGCTCGCGCTGGCAGCGGCAATGGACAATCGCGGCACCTTGCTCGCGTGCGATTCCGACCGGACGCGCCTGTCGCGCCTCGTGCCGCGCGCTGAACGGGCGGGGGCAGGGATGATCGAGACCCGTTTGCTCGATCCGGGCAAGGAACTCGCTGCGTTAGATGGCTTTGCGGGCAAGGCTGATACGGTGTTGGTCGATGCGCCATGTTCGGGGACCGGGACGTGGCGACGCAGCCCCGAAGGTCGCTGGCGGCTGACGCCCGAAAGACTGGCGCGATTTGCAGACATCCAGTCGCGACTGCTTGAAATTGCGTCACAA
The DNA here is from genome assembly GCF_002269345.1 of Tsuneonella mangrovi. NCBI lineage: Bacteria > Pseudomonadati > Pseudomonadota > Alphaproteobacteria > Sphingomonadales > Erythrobacteraceae > Tsuneonella > Tsuneonella mangrovi. The sequence goes on along the minus strand of NZ_CP022889.1, from coordinate 376,762 downwards.
CTTGTTCAGCCGGGTGGTCGGCTTGTCTTTATCACCTGCTCACTGCTTGACACCGAGGGCAGCGACAGGATCGAGGCATTCCTCGCCGCTAACGAGCAATGGAGCGCCGAAGCTCTCGATCTTCCGGCAGGGACGCCACGCGGTAAGGGTTTGCGGCTTTCGCAGTTCCATGACGGCACGGACGGATTTTTCATCGCGCGGCTGGCTCGCGCATGTTAACTTGAGACGTTATGTCTGCTGTTGAACTTTTCGATGGCTCGAATTTCAAGGAGTTGCTGATGCGTTTCGCTGCACCCGCCACCGCCGTTGCGATGGTTTTCGCACTGACTGCGAGCATGGGGCAGGGTGCCGACCGGGTTACCGACCCGCGCGCAGTGGCACTGCTCTCGCAAGGTCGTGCAGCGCTCGACGCCGGGCAAACGGAACAGGCAATCGATGCGTTCGAGGCAGCACTCGCGGTCGATCCTGGCTCTCCGGAGATATTCAACGACCTTGGCGATGCGGCTCGTATCAACGGGCTGCAGGGCAAGGCAATCCGCTATTACCGCGACGCAATGCGGCTCGATCCGAAGAACCTTGAGGCGATCTCGGGCGAAGGCACCGCACTCGTTGAAAAGGGCGCGGTCGAGAAGGCCAATCGCAACCTCGCCAAGCTCGAAACGCTCTGCGGGCCGAACTGCCCCGCTACGCGCCAGCTTGCTGCGGCCATCGCGAAGGGCCCGCAACAGCGAATCCTCACTGCCGAAGCGGTGATGCCCGATTCTTCAGTGACCCAGCAGAACTAGGTCAGATAAGGTCGCGAAACTCTTCGAGAACCGCGCGATAGACGCGCTTCTTGAACGGCACGATCAGGTCCGGCAGCTGCTCCGGATCCGCCCACTTCCATTCGCAGAATTCCGGCGGACTGTGCGCTGCCAGGTCGATTGCCTCATCGGGACCATGAAACCGCGCAAGGAACCAGGTCTGTTCCTGCCCGCGATATTTGCCGCCCCATAACTTGCCGAGAAGCTCATCGGGCAAATCGTAGCGGAGCGGCTCGTCCATCTGCTTGAGCACGGACACAAGATCGGCGACCACCCCGGTTTCCTCCGCCAATTCGCGATGCATGGCGACGACTGGATCTTCGCCGCGATCGATCCCACCCTGCGGCATCTGCCAGAAGCCGCTGTCCCGGTTATCGATTCGCATCCCGACGAAAGCCTTGCCGTGCTGGTTGACGAGCATGACACCGACGCAGGGGCGATAAGGCAGGCTGCTCAAGTCGTTCATTTTGGCTAAGCCAATCCAAGCATCATTTTCATGGCCGAGATAACCTTGAGTGTCTCCGTTTGTGCGCTCGGTAGAGTTTTCCGCAGAGTCATAAAGTCGTGAATCAGCCCCTTCATGTCGAAAAAGCAAACGTCGATTCCGGCATCGACAAGCTTTGCAGCGTAACTGCGACCTTGGTCGCGCAGCGGATCAAGCCCTGCGGTAGCGATTACTGTCGGTGGCAATCCATCGACAGTTGCAAGCGCGGGATAAGCGCGTGGATTGCCCGCTTCCGGCTGGTAGCAACTCGAGAACCATTCCATCGTGTCCCGAGTGAGGAGATGCTTCTCAGCGAATTCTTCCATTGAACCACCAACAAGATCATCAACCCACGGATAGCCCAAAACCTGCAGCAGGATAGGCAGCTCGGCCGGATTGTCGGCAAGGGAGCGGGCAATTACGAGAGCAGCATTCGCGCCCGCGCTAACCCCGAACGTCACAATGCCTGTGACTTCCCGATCGAGCTCTGCAGGGTTAGTGGCCAGCCATCTTGCCGCTGCTTCGCAATCGTCGACCGGCGCGGGAAAAGGATGTTCCGGCGCGCAGCGATAGTCGACCGCAAGCACAGGCAAGTCGAGTCGCGCAGCAAGCTCGTTGCAAAGCGAATTGTGTGTCTCCAGATCCCCGATCACGTATCCGCCGCCGTGGAAGAAAAGCACGACCGGACCCGGATCGCGCGATTCGCGAGAATCGTAGAACCGCACAGGAATGTCGCCCGCTGGACCTGGACACGCCAGATCCCGGACGACAGCAAGCTTAACCGGATCGGGATTGGTCATCTGCTTCAGCACGCGGTAGGCCTGCCGGCTTACCGCCACATCAGGCGGGCCTTCAGGCTTTGGCTGGCTATTCATGAAATCGAGAAATGCGCGCACATCGTCGCGCGGTGCGTTGTCTGTTGACGACACTAAAACCCCTCTCATCGGTTCGTGTTTGCAACCAGACTATCAATATGACGGTGTTTTACCACTCGACATTTTGCCCGATTGCGAGAAAAACTTGATTGCGGGAGTGGGTGTCGCCGCATAGGGCCGACCACCCAAGACATTCAAGGTGCCGCAATCCGACGGCGCAATGCAAGGATGGTACATGGCGAGCACAGCCGCCCCGGTAGCGAAAAGCGCTAAACCCAACAGCCCAGACGCGGTCGTCGTCCGATTTGCCGGCGATTCAGGGGACGGGATGCAGTTGACCGGCGGGCAGTTCACGCTGTCGACCGCGCTCGCGGGCAACGACCTCGCGACGTTCCCGGACTTCCCTGCGGAGATCCGCGCCCCGCAAGGCACGCTGTTCGGCGTTTCGGCGTTCCAGATCAACTTCGGTTCATCTGAGGTCGATACCGCGGGCGATGCACCCGATGTGCTCGTGGCGATGAACCCGGCGGCGCTCAAGGTGAACCTGCCCGCAATCAAGCCGGGTGGTCTGATCATCATCGACACTGGCGAATTCTCCAAGCGCAACCTCGACAAGGCCAAGTACGAGGCGAACCCGCTCGAGGATGGCACGCTGGCTAAGTACGAAGTGTTGCCGCTCGATATCTCGGCAATGACCATGGAGGCAGTGAAGCCGTTCGGTCTCGGCAACAAGGAAGCGCTGCGTTGCAAGAACATGTGGACGCTGGGGCTGGCGCTATGGATGTTCGACCGCCCACGGAAGCCGCTGCATGACTGGCTGAGGGGCAAGTTCAAGGGCAAGCCCGAGATCGCCGATGCCAACATCGCCGCGCTCGATGCCGGACATGCCTACGGCGAGACCGCCGAACTGGCGGGGCCGCTGCGGCAGGTTCACATGGACCCGGTTCCGACCGCGCCCGGACTCTATCGCACGATCACCGGTGCCGAGGCGGTATCGCTCGGGCTGGTGGCGGGCGCGCGGCTGTTGCGCCTGCCGATGTTCTTCGGTGGTTATCCGATCACGCCGGCCTCAGCGATCTTGCACCACTTGGCGCGGATGAAGGAGTTCAACGTCACGACCTTCCAGGCGGAAGACGAGATCGCCGCGATCTGTTCCGCAATCGGCGCAAGCTATGCCGGGAGCCTCGGCGTCACCAGTTCGTCGGGCCCGGGCATTGCGCTCAAGGGCGAGGCGATGGGCCTCGCGATCATGACCGAGCTGCCGCTGGTGATCGTCAATAGCCAGCGCGGCGGCCCCTCGACCGGCCTGCCGACCAAGACCGAGCAGAGCGATCTTTACCAGGCGGTTTATGGCCGCAATGGCGATGCCCCGATGCCGGTGATTGCCGCGCGCAGCCCGGGCGATGCGTTCGAGTGTGCGATCGAAGCGTGCCGTATCGCGGTGCAGTACATGACCCCGGTGATGCTGCTGACCGACGGCTATATTGCCAACGCCAGCGAACCTTGGAAGGTGCCCGATCCGGACCTGTTCGTGCGCTTCCCGGCGACCTTCCTTACCAAGCCCAACGGGCCGATGGACGAAGACGGAAACGCCACGCTGCTGCCCTACAAGCGTGACGAGAAGGGTGCGCGCCCGTGGATCAAGCCGGGCACGCCGGGCCTGATGCATCGCATCGGCGGGATCGAGAAGGCGGTCGATACCGGCCACATCGACTACTCGCCGGGCAACCACCAGAAGATGACCGATGCGCGCATCAACAAGATCGCCAATATCCGGGTCAGCGACCAACAAGTCGCGCTGGGCGGCAAAAAAGGCAAGCTCGCGGTTGTCGGGTGGGGCAGCACCTACGGCCCGATCCACCAGGCGGTCGCCCGTGCGCGCCGTGCCGGGCTCGACGTCAGCCACATCCACGTGCGCCATATCTGGCCGCTTCCGGCGAACTTGGGCGAATTGCTCAAGGGCTTCGACCAGGTATTGGTGCCGGAGATGAACGCCGGCCAGTTCAAGACCGTGCTGCGCGACCAGTACCTGGTCGACGCCAAGCCGCTGACCAAGACCAGCGGTCAACCCTTCACGATCGGCGAGATCGAACGAGCGATCAAAGGAGCGCTGGCATGAACGCCCCCGTCAAGATCGAGACTACCCTCAAGGACTGGGAGACCGACCAGGAGGTCCGCTGGTGCCCGGGCTGCGGGGACTACGCGATCCTCAAGGCGGTGCAACGCACGCTGCCGCAGCTCGGAGCCGATCCGTCGAACACGGTGTTCATCAGCGGCATCGGCTGCTCGAGCCGGTTCCCCTATTACATGGAGACCTACGGCTTCCACACGATCCATGGGCGTGCGCCGGCGATCGCCACCGGCGTGAAGCTCGCCAATCCCGATCTCGACGTTTGGCTGGTGACCGGCGACGGCGACGGCCTGTCGATCGGCGGCAATCACCTGATGCACGTGCTGCGACGCAACGTGAACATGCAGATCATGCTGTTCAACAACGAGATTTACGGCCTCACCAAAGGGCAAGCCTCGCCTACGAGTCGCGTCGGCACCAAGAGCCCGTCGACCCCCACGGGGTCGGTCGATAGCCCCACGCGCGTCGCTGCATTTGCGCTTGGCGTAGGCGCGCGGTTCGTCGCCCGCGGGTTCGACGTGTCTAAGAAGCTGCCTGATGTGCTGAAGGCCGCGCACGCGCACCCCGGTGCGGCGATCGTCGAAATCTACCAGAATTGCATCGTCTACAACAAGGACGTGTTCAACGACTTCGCTGCGGCGAAGGGGGCCGAGGACGCACAGCTGTGGCTCGAACACGGTGAGCCGATGCTGTTCGCCGAAGGCACCAAGGGTATCGCGCTCGATGCTGAAAGGCTCGCGCTCAAGGTCGTGGATGTGGTCGATGGCGACTGGAAGTCTGCCGGGGTAATCGTCCACGACGTCAGGAACCGCTCGATCGCGCACATGCTGGTGGAACTGCCGTTCGGCCCTTTCCCCAAGGCACTCGGCGTGCTGTACGACGATCCGCACCCGACCTTTGAAGTGCTTGTCGCCGAAGAACGCGAACGCGCCAGCGCTGGCAAGGAACCCAACCTCGCCGCTCTCCTCGCCAAGGGGCAGACCTGGACTGTTGCCGAAGACGATTGATATTATGTCCGGCAGCGGAGCATGACCGCTCCAGTCATCGTGTGGTTGCGGCGGGATTTGCGGCTCGCCGACCAACCCGCTCTTTACGCTGCAGCGAACGCGGGGCCGGTGATCCCGGTCTATGTGCTCGACGACGATGCAGCGGGCGATCACGCGTATGGTGGTGCGTCGCGGTGGTGGCTCCATCATAGCCTCCAAAACCTGTCCCGCTCGTTGACCAAGTTTGGTTCGCGGGTCGTCCTTAGGCGCGGCGATGCAGTGTCCGAACTCTGCAAGCTTGCCGAGGAAACGGGCGCTGTGACTGTCCATGCCATCCGCCACTACGAGCCGTGGTGGCGCAAGGCGCAAGGCAAGCTGGCGAAGGAACTCGACCTGCAACTGCACGACGGCAATTACCTGATGCCGCCGGGGGCAGTGACGACGGGAAGCGGCGATCCCTACAAGATCTTCACTCCATTCTCGCGCTCCTTGCTCGAGTTCATGCCTCCGCGCGAGTGCCGTCCTAAACCCGAAACAATCCAGTCGCCCAAATCATGGCCTGAGAGCGATCGTCTGGACGACTGGCATTTGCTGCCGACCAAGCCCGATTGGTCAGGCGGAATTGCCGAGTTCTGGGAGGTCGGCGAGGAGGCAGCGCAAATGCGACTGGAGGAATGGTCTCGCGGGGTGAAGGACTACGAAGCTGCGCGAAACCTGCCTTCGCAGGACGGTTCGAGCCGCCTGTCGCCGCATCTGCATCTCGGTGAAATCTCTCCAGCGCAGGTCTGGCACCGGCTCGATGGGCAGCAGAACAAAGGCTGGCAGACGTTTGCGCGCGAATTGATCTGGCGCGACTATGCGCAAAATGTGATCTGCCAGTTTCCCTCCTACGCGCGCGCGAGCTATCGCGCGGGGTTCGAAACGGTCTGGCGCGATCCGACCAATGACCCGCAAGCCGCCGCCGATCTAGTCGCGTGGCAAAGGGGCAAGACGGGCTACCCGATCGTCGATGCCGGGATGCGCCAGCTATGGAAAACCGGATGGATGCACAACCGCGTACGGATGATCGCCGCCAGTTTCCTGATCAAGCACCTGCTGATCGACTGGCGATACGGCGAACGGTGGTTCTGGGACTGCCTGGTCGATGCCGATTTCGCCAACAACGCGGTCAATTGGCAATGGGTCGCCGGGACCGGGGTCGATTCGAACATGTTCGTGCGGATCATGGCTCCGTTGAGCCAGAGCGAGAAGTTCGACGCGGCGGGCTATATCCGTACTTATGTGCCCGAATTGGCCGATTTTCCCGCCAGCCCGATTCACGATCCGCCAGACGAAATCCGCCGCGGCTACCCATCGAAGATCATCGGTCATCGCGAAGCGCGCGAGCGGGCGCTGGCCGCCTATCAGGTTGCCAAGGACAACGCTTGAAATAGACCCGCCGCCGGGTCCATAGCGCCACCATGCGGGCTGAGGGGAACATCAGGGGCAAGGGCCTCCTCGACGGTGGGGCGCGTTTCGAACGCAAGCCCGGGCTGTTTGCCCGCCTCACTGCACCCAGCTTTCACAAGATCCTCGACGCGGTCGACACTGGGCTCGACAGCGGACGGATCATTGCCCGACTGCCGGACGGGACAACCCGGATGATTGGGGGGCGTGCCCCGGGATTCGAGGCCGAAGTCGATATCCGGGACTGGCGCGCATTGTTGCGGCTCGCCACCAACGGTTCGATCGGGTGCTACCAAGGGTTCGAAGCTGGCGAATGGGACAGCCCCGATCCGGTTCCGCTGTTCGCGCTGTTCATGGCCAACGGCGATGCGCTGGGCGACATAGGGCGGGCGAGAGGCCCGTTCCGCTGGGCTGCGCGGTTCGCGCATTGGCTCAACCGCAACACCCATGCAGGGTCAGCACGCAATATCCAGGTGCACTACGACCTCGGTAACGACTTCTATTCGCTCTGGCTCGGCGAAACGATGGCTTATTCGAGTGCCCGCTTTGCCGAGGGTGCGACGTCGCTCGATGATGCGCAAATCCGCAAGATCGCCGATGTCTCCGACAGGCTGGCGGTCGGTGGGGGCGACGAGGTGCTCGAAATCGGATGCGGATGGGGTGCGCTCTCGCGGCACATCGCGGAAGCCTACGGGGCATCGGTTACCGGCATCAGCCTTTCCGACGAGCAGCTCGCATGGTGCCGTAAGAGCTCTTCCCCCGAGAATGGATCGGTCGAATTCCGCCGTCAGGACTATCGCGATACCAATGGTCGCTATGACGCCATTGTCAGCGTCGAGATGGTCGAGGCGCTTGGCCGGGAGTACTGGCCGACGTTCATGGATTGCATCGCGCGGAACCTCAAACCGGGCGGCCGGGCAGCGATCCAGTACATCTCGATGAAGGACAGCCTGTTCGATGCCTATGCAGACAGCGCCGACTTCATCCAGGCGTACATCTTCCCGGGTGGTCTGCTGATCCGCAGTAGCGAGTTCCGGCGCCTAGCGGAGGAGCGCGGGCTATGGTGGACCGACCAGGTCGATTTCGGGCAGGACTATGCCGAAACCTTGCGCTGTTGGCGCGAACGCTTTGACGAAGCAGCAGTAGATGACCGGCTTCCCGCCGGGTTCGACGAACGTTTTGTGCGGCTTTGGCGGTTTTACCTGCAGTATTGCGAAGGCGGGTTCCGGGGTGGCGGCATCGATGTCCACCAGGTGACGCTGGTGAAGGAGGATTGATGCGTAAACTACTGGTCCCGCTGGCCGCGTTGTCGCTGGCGGCATGTGCATCGACCGGGGTAGCCGGGCATCAGCGGGATGTATTTGCCAGCAAGCCAAGTGAGCCAATCGGCGTCCGCGACCAAGGCGTGCTGTTCTGGAGCCAGGCAACGCGCGATCAGCGCTTTCGACACATGGATCGCTATTTCGCGGGATTCGACACGACACCTTCGCCGCATGCCCGCGCTCTTCCCCATGGGGCATCCTTTGGCGCCAAGACGACTGCAACGCTCGACGAATATCTCGTCGCCAATCACGCAGCCGGGATCATGGTGCTGCAGGACGGCAAGATCCGCTACGAGAAGTATGGCCTCGGGTTCGGGCCAGAAGGACGCTGGACTAGCTTCTCGGTGGCCAAGAGCTTTACTTCGACCCTGCTCGGCGCAGCGATCAGGGATGGCTACATCGCCAGCCTGTCGGATCCGGTGGTGAAGTATTTGCCGGCGCTAAAGGGGACGGCCTACGGGCCGGTCACGGTCGAACAGGTCGCAACGATGACCTCAGGTGTGAAGTGGAACGAGGACTACAGCGATCCGAACAGCGATGTTGCGAAGTTTCTTTCGATCAAACCCGCGCCTGGCGAAACGCAGGAAATAACCTACGCCAAGACACTGACCCGCGAAGCGCCTCCGGGTAAGAAGTGGGTCTACAAGACGCTCGAGACCGGGCTGCTCGGTGATATTGTGGCAGCGGCTACCGGGCAATCGCTCGATGCCTATGCAAAAAAGAAGATCGTCGATCCGGCGGGGTTTTCGGGCGGAATTTTCTGGATGACCGACGTGACCGGTAGCAATATCGGTGGCTGCTGCATTTCACTCCACCTGTCCGACTACGCCCGGATGGGCCAGTGGGTGATGGAAGGCGGCCAGCCAAGCGTGCCAAAGGGATGGTTTGCGAAGGCAGGCGCTCCGCAAGTGGGCTTCGGAGACGGTTACGGTTACGGATATCAGTGGTGGAGCTACCCCGATGGCAACTTTGGTGCGCTTGGCATCTTCGGCCAGTCGATCACCATCATCCCCGAACGCAGGATGGTCGTGGCGGTAGTGGCGGACTGGCCGAGCGCGGTCGGCGACAAGCTGGAAGCGGCGCGACGCAAGCTGATTGCCGCGTTGATCGCTGCCAACTAGCCGTCACACCATCGGACGATACACTCCGCCGCCCGAATAGCGGGCGAGGATGTTGTCGTGCACGATCGGGCTGAGCAGGTCGTCGAACGCGCAACCGGCGATCGAGTTGTCCCACCACACGACCTGCGACTGGAGCGATTCGAGCCCCGGCAGCGTCAGCCAGCAGCGCTGGCCCACGTGCAACCGGTTAATCGCTGCAGCGGAGAACCCACCGAGCGAGAGGTCGTGAACCACTGTCTGGAATGCGCGACCACCCGACACGCGCAACTGCGCGGGAATGGTGATCTTTGTGCGGGGGGCGCAGCGATCTTCCTGCGCGGCTAGCGAATAGCGATCTTCATCGGTGACCATCATTACCGTGTCCCTGAAATGACGACTTGCGACCAGTGTCGTTTCACGCACCCGTCGGCGCGCGAAGCGGTACAATGGCGTCAGTCGCATTGATGGGCGGTGGAGAGGGTTGGTTACCCGAAATTAAGCATTCGCGCGGTGGAACTGCGGAATATCGTCCTGCACGAGGGCGAGAATGCGCGACGCCACGTCCTCGGGTGGCTTCAGGGTCTCGGGGTCTTCACCGGGGTAGGCCTTGGCCCGCATGTCGGTGCGCGTTGCACCGGGATCGAGCACCACGACACGGGTATCGCCAAGCTTTTCGATCTCGGATGCGTATGTTTCGAGCAGGTTGTCGAATGCCGCCTTGGTCGCGCCGTAGGCCGCCCAGTATGCGCGCGGCTTTGCCCCGACCGAGCTGGTAAGGCCGACCACCCGCGCATGGCCTGCACGCTTGAGGAGCGGATCGACCGCCGAGATCAGCGCCTGGGTGGCGAGCACGTTGGTGGTGAGCGCTTCGTTGAACTGCTTGGGGTTGATCTGGGTGATTGGCGTCAATGTCGGCAGGAACGCAGCATTGATCACCAGGATATCGAGCTTGTCCCACCGCTGCGCCATCGCCGCTGCAAGGCGGGCGATCCCGTCGGGTTCCATCAGGTCGAGCGGAGCAATTGTGGACGAGGCGCCAGCGGCATGAATCTCGTCTTCGACCGCTTCTAGCTGCTTCACGTTGCGCCCGGTCAACACGACATGCGCGCCGGCTCCGGCAAGCGCTTTTGCCGTCGCCGCACCAATTCCTTTGCTGGCCCCGGTGACGAGCGCAATCCGACCGTCAAGCGGTTTGTTTTCGGGCATTTAAGCTACCTTGTTGACAGGAAATGAGAGCTGCGCCTCGTGCGCTTCGCGGTTCTCGAGGTCGGTCAACGACGTCGGATAGTCGCCGGTGAAGCACGCATCGCAGAACTGCGGACAACCGTTGTTGCGAGGTGCTTCCCCGACCGCGCGGTAGAGGCCGTCGATCGACACGAATGCAAGACTGTCGGCCTTGATGAACTCACGCATCGGTTCGATGTCCATCCGGGCGGCGAGCAGCTTCGAGCGCTCGGGCGTATCGACGCCATAGAAGCAACTGTGCGCGGTGGGCGGGCTGGCCACCCGGAAATGCACTTCGATGGCGCCCGCATCGCGCATCATCTCGACGATCTTCAGGCTGGTGGTGCCGCGCACGATCGAATCGTCGATCAACACGATCCGCTTGCCTTCGACAAGAAAGCGGTTGGCGTTGTGCTTGCGCTTGACGCTCGAGTGGCGCGCGCCGTCACCCGGCTGGATAAACGTGCGCCCGACGTAGTGGCTGCGGATAATCCCCAGCTCGAACGGCACCCCGGATTGCTGGGCATAGCCGATCGCGGCCGGAACGCCGCTGTCGGGCACCGGGACCACCAGGTCGGCATCGACCGGGTTCTCGATAGCCAGCTGCGCCCCGATCGCCTTGCGCGCTTCGTAGACGCTGCGCCCATCGAAGATCGAATCGGGCCGGCTGAAATAGACGTGCTCGAAGATGCACGGACGCGCCTTGTGATTACCGAACGGGTGGAGCGACTCGATCTTGCCGTCGAAACCCACCTTCACGATTTCACCCGGCTGCACCTGGCGAATGAACTCTGCACCGACCACGTCGAACGCCACGGTTTCCGAAGCGAACACGATCGCATCGCCCAGCTTGCCCATCTGCAAAGGTCGGATGCCAAGAGGATCACGGCACGCGATCATGCCCTCAGGCGTCATCACGATCAGCGAATATGCGCCTTCGATCATCCGCAGTGCATCGATCAACCGATCGGCCGTGGTCGGATACCGGCTTGTCGCTACCAGGTGGATGATTACTTCGGTGTCCGAGGTCGATTGGAAGATCGCGCCTTTGCTGACAAGTTCATCGCGCAAGGCTTGCGAATTGGAGATGTTGCCGTTGTGTGAAATGGCGAATCCGCCGGCAGCCAGGTCGGCATAAAGCGGCTGGACGTTGCGCAGACCCGCTCCGCCGGTCGTCGAATAGCGGACATGCCCCGAAGCCATGTTTCCGGGCAATTCGGCCAGCGCTTCTTGGGTGGAGAAGTTTTCTGCAACGTGCCCAAGGCCGCGTCGGTTGAAGAAATGCTCGCCGTCATACGAGCAAATTCCCGCTGCTTCCTGCCCGCGATGTTGCAGGGCATGGAGGCCAAGTGCGGTTACCGCGGCTGAATCGGCAGCGCCGATCGCGCCGAACACCCCGCATTCCTCGCGGAGCTTGTCTCCATTCGCATCTTCGAACGGATGGAAATTCATCATCGCTGGCAGACCTTGCGTGGGCGGCGCGTCACGGCACGCTCAATGGCGATGTTACGGCTCGATTACAAGGGCGGGGTGTTGCGCGTCACAACCTTTTCGCGTTGCGTGTGCGCGTTGCCACCCCTACACCGCGCGAACCCTAATAATCCTCGGACGATTATCACCCCGCCGTGCTGCTTTCTTCATTCGAATGGACCATCGCCAAGCGATACATGCTGCCGGGCAAGGGCGAAGGATTCATCGCACTGGTTGCGGGAATAAGCGTCGGCGTGGTCATGCTTTCCGTGGCAATGCTGGTCATCGTCATGAGCGTGATGAACGGCTTTCGCGCCGACCTGATCGACAAAATCGTGGGCCTCAACGGCCACGCAATCGTCCAGGCATACGGCGGCAGGCTGGATAACTGGCAGGGCGTGCTGAAGGAAATCGAGGCAACCCCCGGTGTGGTCCGCGCCAGTCCGCTGATCGAACAACCCCTGCTGGTCACTTTCCAGGGCCGGGTCGAAGGCGTGCTCGTGCGCGGCAACACACCAGCGGACATCGGGCGTCTCAAGCCGGACGTTGTCGCGGGCGATCTCGCAGCCTTGAAACCCGATTCGGGAAATGTGGCAATCGGCGCGCGGCTCGCCGAGAACCTCGGCGCGCATGTCGGAGACATGATTACGATCATCAATCCGGCAGGGCGCTCGACACCGTTCGGCACGGTGCCGCGCCAGATCGGGTATCGTGTGGCGGCAATTTTCGAGGTCGGGGTCTATGACTACGACGAGAAGTTCGTCGTCATGCCGATCCCCGATGCCCAGACCTTGCTGTTGATGGGCGACACCATCGGCATGATCGAGGTCAAGACCACCGATGCGGAGAAAGTTGGCGAGATCCTCGCCCCCGTGAAGCAGGCGCTCGCGGGCAGGGCGGTCGTTTCGACATGGAAGCAGATAAACTCCTCGCTGTTCCAGGCCCTCGAGGTCGAGCGGGTGGCGATGTTCTTCGCGCTGTCGATCATCGTCTTAGTTGCTGCATTCAACATCCTCTCGAGCCTCGTCATGCTGGTGCGCGCCAAGACCCGGGACATTGCAATCATGCGAACAATGGGCGCTACAAGACGAAGTTTGCTCAAGATTTTCGTCACGGCAGGTTTCACTGTCGGAGCAATTGGCACGGGGGCAGGGCTCGGGCTCGGCTTCCTGGTGCTGTTCTTTCGCCAGAACATAGTCGATGCGATCCAGTGGCTGACGGGAGAGAACCTGTGGGATCCTTCGGTCCGGTTCCTCTCGACGCTCCCATCGCGGCCCGATCCGGTTGAAATCATCGGCATCTGCCTGCTGGCGCTGGTGCTGAGTTTCCTTGCGACCCTCTATCCGGCGTTCAAGGCCGCAAGCACCGATCCGGTGCAGGTGTTGCGCTATGAATGATGCGCCTGTTGTCCGCCTGACCGGCCTCACGCGCTCGTTCGAGCAAGGCGGGGTGACGATCGAGGTTCTGCGCGGCGTCAATCTGGCGATCGCGCCCGGGGAGATCGTCGCGCTGCTCGGGCCGTCTGGGTCGGGCAAGTCGACGATGCTCCAGGCGGTCGGGCTGCTCGAAGGCGGGTTCAGTGGTCAGATCGAGATCGCCGGGATCGATGCTAACGCGCTTCCTGCAGATGGCCGGACGACGCTTCGCCGCGAACACCTTGGCTTTGTCTACCAGTTCCACCACTTGCTGCCGGACTTCAATGCGCTCGAGAATGTGGTCATTCCGCAGCTGGTGGCAGGGCGTTCGCGCGGCGAAGCTGAGGAAAGGGCACAAGCCATCCTCGACGCCCTCGGCCTCGGTCACCGGCTCGAACATCGGCCGAGCCAGCTTTCCGGAGGCGAGCAACAACGCGTTGCCGTCGGTCGAGCGTTGGCCAATCGTCCCCAGCTGGTTCTCGCGGACGAACCGACCGGTAACCTCGATGAACAAACTTCGGACAAGGTCCTGGCGCAGTTCCTCGAGCTGGTGCGCGGCGAAGGCAGCGCAGCGTTGGTCGCAACGCACAACGAGCGGCTTGCGGCAAAGATGGACCGTATCGTGCGGCTTCATGATGGAGTGCTGACCTGACCTGTCGCTGCCGCAGGTGCAAAGTCCGTCGATCCTAAATGGCAACTCGTCCATCTCCGGTTGATCTCTACCCGACGCACGACGATCCCCTCACCAAACAGAGGGGATAATCTATGATACCAGCGTTTGCTTCGCTCGCCGCGCTGGCTCTCGCCGTGCAATCGGCAACGCCAACGCCAAACCAGGCACCGCCTCAACCATCCTGCGCAGATGCGAATCATGCCGCATTCGACTTCTGGGTAGGGGAGTGGGACGTCTACCCCACCGGCAAGGATAACCTGGTTGCCCACAGCCGGATCGAGAAACTCTACGGCGGCTGCGCGGTGCGCGAGAACTGGATGCCGCTCAAGGGCAGCGGAGGTGGCAGTCTCAACGGCTTCGACACCAAGACCGGACTGTGGCGGCAATTCTGGATCGGGTCGTCACCAGCGGTAGTCGAATTTACCGGGGGGCCCGCCGATGGTGGCAAGATGGTGCTGACCGGATACTGGCCGCGGTTCACGCCCGACGGTAAGGACGCGCTGGTGCGCCAGACCTATACGCCGATCGACACGGACACCGTGCGGCAACATGGCGAGGCGTCGTTCGATCATGGACTGACGTGGGTAACCCGCTATGATCTGACCTATCGCCGCCGAACGGAGCCGCTACCATGACCACGATCGCCGATTTTACCGTCAACAAGCCGGATGGAACGCCGCTCGACCTGGCCGAGAAGAAAGGCAAGGTGCTGCTGGTAGTCAATGTCGCGAGCAAATGCGGCTTCACCCCGCAATACGAAGGGCTCGAGGAGCTACAGCGCAAATATGCCGACAAGGGTTTCGAAGTACTCGGCTTTCCGTGCAACCAGTTTGCCGGCCAAGAGCCCGGAAATGCGGAAGAGATCGCCAGTTTCTGCAAGCTGACCTACGACGTGACTTTCCCGATCATGCAGAAGATCGAAGTCAACGGCGACGGCGCAATCCCGCTCTATGAATGGATGAAATCGGAAGCTCCCGGGCTGATGGGAACCAAGTCGGTGAAGTGGAACTTCACCAAGTTCCTGATCGACCGCGAAGGCAATGTCGTGCGTCGTTATGCACCGAACGATGCCCCGGCGAGCATCGAGAAGGATATCGCCGCTCTGCTGTGATCTTGCCTTCCAGGGCTGTGGAGAAATCGAGCACGGTCAGGCTTAGCGAATCGCGTCCGAATTCGTAGGTTCCGACGATGGCTTACGTCCCGTTCGTCCCCTTGCGCGTCATGTCGAGCTATTCGATGCTCGAAGGGGCGATTGATCCCAAGGCAATCGCCAAAGTCGCCAAGGATCGCGGATTCCCGGCGATCGCGATTTGCGATCGAAACGGTCTCTACGGCTCGGTCGCTTTTGCCGAGGCGTGTTTCGGCCTCGGCGTGCAACCGATCATCGGCACATTGCTAGGGGTAGCGCGCGACGAGACGATCGACCACTTGCCGCTGTTTGCGCAGGATGAGACCGGATACGACAACCTCTGTGCGCTCGTCAGTAAAGCGCATCTCGAGCGACCGCTCGATTTGTCAGCGCACGTCCAGCTGGCCGACCTCGAAGGCAAGACCGATGGCCTGATCGCGCTCACCGGAGCGAACGAAGGCGGACTCACCCGGTTGTATGCCGACAGTAAATCCGACGATGCGGAAGCGCTTGCCGAACGCCTGATGGCGCTGTTTCCGGGGCGTCTCTACGTCGAGCTTGCCCGGCATGGCAGCCCGATATGCGAACGGGCCGAGGAATCGCTCGTCGCGCTCGCATACGCCCGCGACCTGCCACTGGTCGCGACCAATCCCGCCAATTTCGCCGATCCGCATTTCCACGCAGCGCACGATGCGATGCTGTGCATCGCCAATTCGACCCATCTCGATGCGCCCGAACGCCCGCGTTCGAACCCCGAGGCGTTCGTCAAATCCGGGCCGATGATGGAAGAGCTTTTCGAAGACCTTCCCGAAGCATTGGCAAACACGCTGGTGATTGCCCAGCGATGCGGCGTTGCGCCCCCGCAACGCGCTCCGATCCTGCCGAGCCTTGCCGGCGATCTCGAAGGCGAAGCCAGAGCACTGGCCGACGATTCGCGAAACGGTCTCGTCGAGCGATTGAAGCAGTATTATCCGGAGCCGCTCCACGATGAGCTTCGGTGCGCGCTCACTCACCCGGATGCCAATCTCGGCGAATTGAGTGAGGAATTCCCCTTGCTTGAGAGCGAGGGCGTGTGGGGTGAAGTCCGCGAATACAAGAAACGGCTCGAGTTCGAGATCGACATCATCGTAGGCATGGGGTTCCCGGGCTACTTCCTTATCGTTGCCGACTTCATCAAGTGGGCCAAGGATCAGGACATCCCCGTTGGGCCGGGCCGCGGTTCAGGCGCTGGCAGCCTGGTCGCCTGGGCGCTGACGATCACCGACCTCGACCCGATCCGGCTGGGGCTGCTGTTCGAACGCTTTCTCAATCCCGAGCGCGTCTCGATGCCGGACTTTGACATCGATTTCTGCGAAACGCGGCGCGGCGAAGTGATCCGCTACGTCCAGGCCAAGTACGGCCACGATCACGTCGCGCAGATCATCACATTCGGCAAGATGAAGGCCCGCGCGGTGCTGCGCGATACCGGGCGTATCCTGCAAATGAGCTACGGGCACGTGGATCGTCTCTGCAAGATGGTGCCCAATCACCCGACCGATCCCTGGCCGCTTCCGCGCGCGCTTAACGGTGTTTCCGAATTCAAGCGCGAATACGACAACGACGACGAGGTCAAGCGGCTGATCGACCTGGCGATGCAGTTGGAAGGGTTGCCGCGCAACAGCTCGACCCATGCGGCGGGCGTCGTGATCGGCGACCGACCGCTCAGCCAGCTGGTCCCACTCTACCGCGATCCGCGATCGGATATGCCGGTCACGCAGTTCGACATGAAATTCGTCGAAAGCAGCGGACTGGTGAAGTTCGACTTCCTCGGGCTGAAAACGCTTTCGGTCCTCAAGAAGGCGGTCCAGCTGCTTGCCAAACGCAAGATCGAGATCGACCTTTCGACGTTGCCGCTCGACGATCCTGCGGTGTTCGAATTGCTCAAGGTCGGCAACACTGTCGGCGTGTTCCAGCTGGAATCCGAGGGGATGCGGCGCACGCTGACGGCCGTCAAGCCGAGCAAGTTCGAAGACATCATCGCGCTGGTCTCGCTCTATCGACCGGGACCGATGGACAACATCCCGCTGTTCGGCAAGCGCAAGGCCGGCGAAGTTCCGATCGAATACCCGCACCCCAAGCTCGAGGAAATCCTAGCCGAGACCTACGGCATCTTCGTCTACCAGGAACAGGTGATGCAGGCCGCGCAGATCCTCGCGGGCTACTCGCTCGGCGACGCAGACCTGCTCCGCCGGGCAATGGGCAAGAAAAAGCAGTCGGAGATGGACGCGCAGCGCCACCGCTTCATCAAAGGTTGCGCCGAGGTGTCCGATATCCCGGCAAACAAGGCGAGCGAGCTGTTCGACTTGATCGACAAGTTCGCCGGATACGGCTTCAACAAGTCGCACGCCGCCGCTTACGCGCTGCTCGCGTACCAGACGGGATGGCTCAAGGCGCACTATCCGGAAGAGTTTTTCGCCGCATCGATGTGCTTCGACATGCACCAGTCGGAAAAGCTGGCGGTCTTCGTCGATGACGCGCGGCGGCAAGGAATCGCAGTTGAACCGCCCGATATCAACCGTTCCGAGGCCGAGTTCACCGTCGAACGGACCGACGAAGGTTATGCCGTGCGCTATGCGCTCGCCGGAGTGCGAAACGTCGGCGAGAAAGCGATGGAAGCGATTGTGGCCGAGCGCGAGGCGCATGGCTGGTTCGACACCCTTCAGCAGCTGTTCGAGCGCATTCCGCCGGGCGCGATGAACCGGCGCCAGCTCGAAGCGCTGGCCTGTGCCGGGGCACTCGATCACCTCGAGCCCAATCGCGCCAAGGTCCACGATAATGCCGAGATGCTGATGGCGGTCGCCGATGCGGCCGAACGCGAACGCTCGAGCGGCCAGCACGGCCTGTTCGGTGGTGAGGAGCACGAAGGCGAAACACTGCGACTTGCCGAGGTCGAGGAATGGTCGCGCTCGGAACGGATGAGCAAAGAACGCGAAATGTTCGGGTTCTACTTCTCCGCGCATCCAGTCCAGCAATTCCGCGAAATCGCGTCCGCCAACGGTGCACGCAGCTATGCCTCGTTGATGGAGGGCGGCGCGCCACCGGGCGGTCGCGCTCAGGCAGTGATGGCCGCGATGGTCGAGAAGGTCTCACGCGGAAAGACCCGCAAGGGTAACGACTTCATCCGCGCAGACTTTTCCGACGCGACCGGGCAATTCTCTGCCGCTTGCTTCGAAGAGGGGCTGGTCGCCAGCTTCCAGAAATGGTCCGAAGAGAGCACTTGCGTACTGCTCAACGTAGAGCTCGATTCACCCACTCCGGACGAGCCGCCCCGCATAACGGTGCGTGGCGCGCGACCGCTCAAGGACGTGAAGGCCGGCGCACGGATGCTGCTCAAGCTCGATGTGTTCGATCCGTCGGCGATCGAAGCGCTCAAGATGGAGCTCGCGCCAGGGCCGGAAGGGCGGGGCGAGGTTTGCGTGCGGCTCCGCACCGGCGAAGGGCGCGAACCGATCGTGCGGCTCGGCTGGAGTTACCACCTCGACGGCGAACTGGCCGAACGACTCGCCGCAATCGAGGGTATCGTCAACGTTTCACTGACCACACAACGCGGACAGGCGAGACTTCGGCTTGTGGCCTGACAAACCGGTTTTGCTTGCGCCGATAGTCCCTCCATTGCAGTCTTGATCCCACAACAAGCCGCCCGAACGGGCACGAGCAGTGGGAGAGAGTAATGCTCGGAGCAATGCAGGACTGGACGATGCGGGTTACGCGGGTGATCGATCACGCCGCGCGCGAGGCGGGGGCCCGCGAAATCGTCAGCCGCTGGGCCGATGGGACCGAAACACGCACCACCTGGGCCGGGATTCGCGGCGATGCGTTGAAACTGGCTCAGGCACTCGATGCTGCCGGGATCGAACCGGGCGATCGGGTCGCAAGCCTGGCGATGAACCATTCGCGACACCTGGTCAGCTGGTACGGCGTCGCAGGGATGGGCGGGGTGCTCCATACCGTCAATCCGCGACTGTTCGAAGACCAGCTCGAATACATCGTCAACCACGCCGAAGACCGTGTGCTGCTCTACGATGCGGCATTTCAGCCCATCGTCGACAGGATGCGCGACCGTTGGCCGACGGTCGAACACTACGTCTGTTACGATCCGCCCGCCGGGTCGGATGTAACCGGCTTCGAAGACTGGATTGCTGCCCATGATGGCGATTATCGGTGGATCGAAGGCGACGAGCGCGATCCTTGCATGTTGTGCTACACCAGCGGCACGACGGGCAATCCCAAGGGTGTGCTATACGAGCATCGTTCGACCGTGCTGCATGCGCTTTCAGGGTTGCAGACATCCGCGTTCAACTTCAGTCCGTCGAGCGTGATGCTTCCCGTCGTACCGATGTTCCATGCCGCCAGCTGGGGCTTGCCGTATGCCGGCGCCATGGCGGGCATCAAGTTTGTGTTTTCGGCCGTCAACGACCCGGCGGTGCTCGACGAACTGATGAAGCGCGAAGGGGTGACCGATAGCGCGGGCGTGCCGACGGTCTGGCTGGCGCATTTCCAATTCTGCGATGCCAACAACCTCGAACTTCCGAAGCTCAGGGCAGCAACCATCGGCGGCTCTGCCGCGCCGCGCTTCATGATCGAGCGGCTGATGAAGAACGGCACCCGCGTCCAGCACGCGTGGGGCATGACCGAAACCAGCCCGATCGGAACCGTCGGCGGTCCGACCACAGATTGGGACAACCTCACCTTCGAGGAAAAGGTCGAAACGACCGCCAAGCAGGGACGCCCGATTTTCGGGGTTGAGCTCCGCACGATCGATCTCGACGATCCGACTAAGGTCCTGCCGCGCGACGGAGAAACCAGCGGCGCACTGCAAATCCGCGGTCCGTGGATCATCAAGCGGTATTTCAAGGCAGAGCAGGATGCGACCGATGCCGACGGGTGGTTCGACACCGGTGATGTCGGGATCCTTCATCCCGATGGCACACTGCAACTGACCGATCGCACCAAGGACGTGATCAAGTCGGGCGGCGAATGGATCAGCTCGGTTGAACTCGAAAACGCCGCTGTCGGGCATCCCGATGTGGCCGAAGCCGCTGCCGTAGGGATGCCGCACCCCAAGTGGGATGAGCGACCCGTATTGTTCGTAGTTCGCAAGGAAGGCGCAACGATCTCGGATAGCGACGTGATCGACTACCTGAAGGACAAGGTCGCCAAGTGGTGGCTGCCCGACGCCGTCGAGTTCGTCGATGACATCCCGCACACCGCGACCGGCAAGATCAGCAAGAAGGACCTGCGCGAACGGTTCAAGGATTACACCCTCGAAGGTGCGACATGACCAATTACATCGATCCCAGTCGCGCCAATTTCGAAGCCTTCAAGGCGCTTCCGCGCGATGAACCGATCCACATGCTCAACCTGCTCAACTATCGCGAGCACGCCGAATTTCCGAACGGACACCCCAATGCCGACAAGGGCTGGAGCGGACGGCGAGCCTACGAGGAATACGGCAAGACGAGCGGCCCGATCTTCCGCCGCGTGGGCGGCAAGATCGTGTGGCGTGGCGCATTTCAGGCAATGGTGACCGGGCCGGAGACGATCCACTGGGACGATGGCTTCGTAGCCGAATATCCCGACAGCGCCGCGTTCTTCGAAATGATCAAGGATCCCGACTACCAGCTGGCCGTGGTCAACCGCACTGCCGCGCTCGTCGATAGCCGCCTGATCCGGTTCAAGCCGGGCGAAGGCGGCGGCGGTTTCTAACCGAGGATTTCGTCCATCAGGCTGAGCATCGCCGCCCAGCTCTGGCGGTCGGCGCTGGTGTTATAGCCCAGCGCTTCCATGTTGTGGCTGTCGGATTCGGGATCGGTGAAACCGTGCTTTACGCCCGAATAGACGTGCAAGTGCCAGTTGGCCCCGGCCGCGTCCATTTCCTCTTCGAACGCAGCCACCTGCTCGCGCGGAACGAGCGGATCCCGGTCGCCGTGACAAACGAGGATGCGTGGGCGGATTGTATCATCGGCACCCACCGGGCGGTCGCTGGACAGGATCCCGTGAAAGCTTGCGACCATCGCAAGGTCAGCGCCCATCCGCGCCGCTTCGAGCACCGCCTGGCCGCCCATGCAGTATCCGATCGCCATCATTGGCAAACTGCCGCGCTCGGGATGCATGGCGAAGGTGTCGAGTGCTGCGGCAATTCGGGCGCGATAGTGATCGACATCGTTGCGCAGTGCCGATCCGAGTGCGAACGCTGCAGCCCGATCGGGAACCGGTGCGCCATAGAAATCCGCCATGAATGCAAGGTAGCCCGCATCAGCCAGCATCGGCATTCGCCGCATCGCGTTGGGTGCATGATTCATGATCGTCGGGAACACAACGACCGCAGCCCGCGGCGTGCCCGAGGGGAGGGCAATGTAGCCCGTCAACGGGGTCTCGCCGTGGGCGTAATCGATCCGCTCGAGTTCGCTCATTTGTCAGGCCTCGCGATCATTCCGGCAGGAAATCGGGTACCGACAGGTAGCGCTCGCCGGTATCGTAGTTAAAGCCGAGCACGCGGCTGCCTGGTGCGAGCTCAGGGAGCTTTTGAGCGATCGCCGCGAGGGTTGCGCCGCTCGATATACCGACCAGCAGGCCTTCTTCGGCAGCGCTGCGGCGGGCCATTTCCTTGGCATCTTCCGCGCTGACCTTGATCGCGCCGTCGATCGACTGGGTGTGCAGGTTTTCCGGGATAAACCCCGCGCCGATGCCCTGGATCGGATGCGGGCCGGGCTGCCCGCCACTGATTACCGGCGAAAGTTCCGGCTCCACAGCGTAAGCCTTCATTGTCGGCCACTTCGCCTTGAGTGCCTCGGCGCAGCCGGTCAGGTGTCCGCCAGTGCCGACGCCCGAGATCAGTACGTCGATCGGACTGTCAGCGAAGTCCGCGATGATCTCCTGCGCCGTGGTGCGCGCGTGGATCGCGGGATTGGCCGCGTTTTCGAACTGCTGCGGCATCCACGAATTTTCGGTCGCTTCGAGGATCTCGGTCGCCCGCGCAAGCGCGCCGTTCATGCCCTTTTCCTTCGGTGTGAGGTCGAACTGCGCGCCATAGGCCAGCATCAGACGTCGCCGCTCGACGCTCATGCTGTCGGGCATGACGAGGATCAGCTTGTAGCCCTTGACCGCGGCCGCAATCGCGAGACCAATCCCGGTGTTGCCGCTGGTCGGCTCTACTATCGTGCCACCCGGCTTCAATTGCCCTGCTGCTTCCGCCGCCTCGATCATGGCAATGCCGATCCGGTCCTTGATCGACCCACCGGGGTTGGTCCGCTCGCTCTTCACCCACACTTCGTGGTCGGGGAACAGGCGCGAAAGGCGGATGTGCGGGGTGTTGCCTATCGTGGCGAGAACGCTGTCGGCTTTCATCGAAATGGCCTCCTAGTTGGTCGCAGTGTGTGCATGATCCTTCGGATCGAACGTGCGGGCATGGCGCAGCTCGGGAAACAGCCTCGCCCACGCAATAGTGATACCAATTGCCGCGACCCCACCGAACACTACGGCACCGACCGGACCGAGGATAGAGGCCATGATGCCCGATTCGGCCTCTCCCAGCTCATTGGATGCCGAAATAGTCAGCATCGAGACGGCACCGACCCGCCCGCGCATTTCGTCGGGCGTGTGCAACTGGATGAGCGATTGCCGGACGTAGACAGATACCATGTCGGCCCCGCCGGCAACGACCAGAGCGCCGAAACTCAGCCAGAAGTTGCGCGATAGCCCGAATGTGAGGATCGCCAGTGCGAACACGATCACCGCGAACAGCATCTTCAGGCCGACTTCGGTCTTCATCGGCTTGATCGAGAACCAGATCGATCCTGAAGCGGCACCGATCCCCATACCGGCTGCGAGCAGACCAAACCCGTCCGCGCCAACGTGCAGGATATCGCGCGCAAACACCGGGAGCAAGGCGGTCGCACCGGCCAGGAGAACTACGAACAGGTCGAGCGTGATTGCCGCCAGCACGAGTCGATTGTCACGCACGTAGGCGAATCCGTCGATTACCCGGTGGATCGGGTGGCGGTCTTTCTGGACCGGCGGCTGCGGAACCTTGCCGATGAGAAACAGCATCAACAGGCCGAATGCGAGCATTGCCGAGATCGCTCCGTACGCCACGTCCGGATGGATCGCGTAGAGGACGCCGCCGACGCTTGGGCCCGCGATCGTGCCGGTTTGCCATGCGATCGAGCTGACTGCGATGGCAGTCGGCAAGGTCTCTCGCGGGACGAGATTGGGCGCGAGGGCGGAAAATGCCGGTCCGGAGAATGCGCGCGCCACGCCTACGAGAACCGCCGCGACGAACAGGTAAGGCAGCGTAAGCGCGCCTGACCAGGTCAGGAAGCCAAGCACCGCCGCGTTAATGGTCAGAAGGGCCGACGTTCCCCGAACGATCCAGCGCCGCTCGAAGGTATCCGCGACCAGACCGACCAGCGGAGTCAGCAGGAACAGCGGGACGAATTGGACCAGCCCGATCATCCCGAGCAGGAAGGCCGCCTGCTTGATGTCGAGGGTCTCGCGGGCAATCCCGTAAACCTGCCAGCCAATGATGATCGCTTGCGCGCTGACCGCAATCGTCGTCGCCAGGCGCGCAACAAAATACGCCCGGAAATTGCCTATCTTGAGGGGATGCGGCGCGTCGCTCACGCCAAACCATGTGGCAGGACGGAGCGCGCTTGCCAAGCAAGCGCTTCGCGTCAGCCGAGAATCAAATCTTTTTTAGCGCCGACGGCGCAGGCGCGGGTTGGGCTGGAGCTCGTCGATCATCGGTACGAAATCGTCGACCCGGATGATTCGTTCGAACTGGAACCCGGCACGATCGTCACGAGTCCAGATGCAATAGGCTTCGATCCGGCCAATGTGCGGCAAGCGGATGATCACCCGATCACCACGGGCGAGACCCGAAGCATCGTCGACCATGAAGCCGTGCGCGGAGATGTTCGAGATATGCAGCTTCAGATCGCCGCGCTCATGGTGCTCGGCGATGACCGGATAATCGACCGGATGCCGCGCAGCGCGACGCAGATCGGTGACCGACAGCTGTGCTCCGACTGACATTCTCCACGTCCCTCCCTTGTGAAGTGGACGACCCTTATCGCTCGGAAAGGCTGATTTAGAGTTAACATCGGATGTCTCAAAATGAGACAATAGGCTGTTAATTATACAGTTTTCTATTCGATTATCGCGTGTTTCTTCTTGCCGAGGCTTATTTTTCCGCGGGTTACGAGCGCTGCGGCATCACTCACGGGCTCGCCATCGAGCCTGACCGCGCCTTCGGCAACTTTGCGCTTTGCTTCCCCGTTCGAGGCGACAAAGCCAAGCGCGTTGAGCGCAGAAGCGATAGTCATTCCTTCCTCGAGCGATAGCCGCGGCAGGTCCTCTCCGGCACCGCCGCCGACGAATGTCTGCGCGGCGGTCGCTTCGGCTGACTTCGCAGCTTCCTCTCCGCGCACGAGCCTGGTGACTTCGTTCGCCAGTACGATCTTGGCGGAATTGATCTCCGCACCCTCGAGGCCTTCGAGACGCGCGATCTCGTCCAGCGGCAAGTCCGTGAACAGCCGCAGGAACCGACCGACATCGCGGTCGTCCGCGTTGCGCCAGTATTGCCAGAAGTCGTAGGCCGGAAGCTGGTCTTCGTTGAGCCAGACTGCGCCAGCGGCGGTCTTGCCCATTTTCGCCCCGTCTGCCGTGGTGAGCAGCGGGGTTGTGAACCCGAACAGCTCGCGCCCTTCCATCCTGCGTGACAGTTCCAGCCCGTTGACGATGTTGCCCCATTGGTCGCTGCCGCCCATCTGCAGGCGGCAATCGTAACGACGAGCCAATTCGAGGAAGTCGTAGGCCTGCAGGATCATGTAGTTGAATTCGAGGAAGGTCAGCGGCTGTTCGCGATCTAGCCGTAATTTGACCGAATCGAACGTCAGCATCCGGTTGATCGTGAAATGCGGACCCACGTCACGCAGCAACTCAATATATCCGAGCGTGGAGAGCCACTCGTCGTTGTTGACCATGATCGCGTCGGTCGGTCCGTCTCCGAACGTCAGCAGGCGCTCGAACACCGTCCGGATACTGGCGATATTGTCGTCGATGTCCTGGCTGGTGAGCATCTTGCGGCTCTCGTCCTTGCCAGACGGATCGCCGACCTTCGTAGTGCCGCCGCCCATCACCACGATCGGCTTGTGACCTGTCTGCTGCAGGCGGCGCAGCATCATGATCTGGACCAGCGATCCGACATGGAGCGAAGGAGCGGTCGCGTCGAATCCGATATATCCCGGCATGATTTGGCGCGCGGCGAGGGCATCCAGCCCTTGCGCGTCGGTCATCTGGTGGACATAGCCACGTTCATCGAGCAGGCGAAGCAGATCGGATTTGTATTCGCTCATAGCGGGCGGGCGGTTAGCACGGGGGCGCGTTCATGCAAACGTATCAACTTCACCCGCATGCGGCTTTTCCGCCTGTGCAGGTAACGCGGGTGGAAGCACGGGTGATCGGCTTTGACGCCGATGTCCTGAGGATGCGGTGGCGGGTCGATGGAACCGGGGCGCTAGTAGTGCCTTCATATTCCGGGCGCGGCCGACAGGACGAACTGTGGCGGACGACCTGTTTCGAGTTGTTCCTCAAGCCCGATGGGGGCGAAGCCTATACCGAGATCAACCTGTCGCCTTCGGGTCGCTGGGCGGCATACGATTTTTCCGAATATCGCGACGGGATGGAAGATCGGCCGGGCTCTCGAGAACCCGAGACCGGGGTCCGCGAGGGT
Source organism: Tsuneonella mangrovi (assembly GCF_002269345.1). NCBI lineage: Bacteria > Pseudomonadati > Pseudomonadota > Alphaproteobacteria > Sphingomonadales > Erythrobacteraceae > Tsuneonella > Tsuneonella mangrovi. The sequence continues at coordinate 350,933 of NZ_CP022889.1, read as the reverse complement.
TCGACCTTTGCGATTGTCGACGCAGCGATTCCGCGAGACCTGCTCCCTTCCTTGCCCGGAGCGATGGGCATTTCGGCAATCCTCGAGGAAGAGGGCGGAGTGATGTCCTACTGGGCGATCGCACACCCCGAGGCGAAGCCCGATTTCCACGATCCGGCTTGCTTCGCCGCGGAGCTTGCGGCACCGCCAGCCCCATGAAATTCGGTATCGACCGGCTGATCGCCGACCCCGACTTGCGCAAACCACTCGAAGGACGGCGGGTCGGCCTGGTTGCGCATCCCGCTTCGGTCACTGCGGACCTGACGCATAGCCTCGATGCCTTGATCGCCGCCGGGATAAACGTAACCAGTGCGTTCGGCCCGCAGCACGGCCTCAAGGGCGACAAGCAGGACAATATGGTCGAAACCGGGGACGAGACCGATCCGGTTTTCGGCATACCGGTTTTCAGCCTTTACGGAGAAGTCCGGCGCCCCACCGGGCAGATGATGAGCACCGCCGACGTGTTCCTGTTCGACCTGCAAGACCTCGGTTGCCGGATCTACACATTCGTCACGACATTGCTCTACCTGCTCCAGGCCGCGGCCGAGCACGGCAAGGAAGTCTGGGTCCTCGATCGTCCCAATCCGGCGGGCAGGCCGGTCGAAGGCACATTGCTCCTCCCCGGTGAGGAGAGCTTCGTAGGCGCAGGGCCGATGCCGATGCGCCACGGGCTGACGATGGGCGAAATGGGCGAATGGTTCATCCGCGAATTCGATCTCGATGTCGAATATCGCGTGGTCGAGATGCACCACTGGTTACCGGAGGCTGGTCCGGGCTTTGGCTGGCCGGCGACCCGGGTGTGGATCAACCCGAGCCCCAACGCCGCCAACCTCAACATGGCGCGATGCTATGCCGGGACCGTGATGCTCGAAGGCACTACGCTGAGCGAAGGAAGGGGTACGACGCGCCCGCTCGAAGTGCTGTTTGGCGCTCCGGATATCGATGCGGTCGCGGTGCTGGCCGAAATGCGGCGCCTGTCCACCGATTGGCTGGAAGGTTGCGCGATCAGGCCCTGTTGGTTCGAACCGACGTTCCACAAGCACGAGAAGCAGCTGTGCAGCGCGCTGATGGTTCATGCCGAGCTCGAATTCTACAACCACACCGCTTTCCGCCCGTGGCGCCTGCAGGCGCTCGCGTTCAAGGCAATCCGGCGGCTCTATCCCGATTACCCGCTGTGGCGCGACTTCCCCTACGAGTACGAGTTCGACCGGCTCGCGATCGACGTCATCAATGGCGGGCCAAGCCTGCGCGAATGGGTCGATGACGACGGAGCCGAACCGTTCGACCTCGAAACAACGGCAGCCGCCGACGAGGCGCGCTGGCAGGAAAGCATCGCTCCGCTACTGATCTACTGAAGGTTGGCGGCGATCTCAGCATCGCCCCACAAATAGGACGTCATCGACAGCGAGCCGTCGATCGTGTCGTTGAAGATTCCGACACCGTCCTGTTCGTTGCTCGCCCCGAGAGGATACAGCAACGGAATGTAATGCTCGCCCGAGTTGATCGCCATTTGCGCCGCGTTGTCATCCTTGGCGTGGGAAGTGAGAGCGGCGACGTCACACCCTTTGATTGCGTTGTTTGTCCGCTGCTGAAACGCGACCGCCCAATCGGGGCGGGTCCCGGCCGTCTGCCGCCACATCATCAGGTTGTGGACGATATTGCCGCTACCGACGATCGCCACGCCTTCGTCGCGTAGCGGAGCAAGCTTGCGGCCAAGCGCGACATGCTCCTCGCCTGTCAAATCCATATCGACGCTCATCGCGACGACCGGAATATCGGCATCCGGGAACATCGGGAGCAGCACGCCCCAAACTCCATGATCAAATCCGTGGTCTTCATCGATCACAGCCCGTTCGCCGATCAAATCGGCCGCACGCGCCGCCAATTCAGTTGAACCCGGGGCAGGGTATTCGATCTCGTAGAGTTCCTGCGGAAATCCGCGAAAGTCGTGAACGGTTCGCGGAGCGGTTCCACCCGTCAGCCGCGTCTCACCATGTGTAGTCCAGTGCGCCGTCACGACAAGGACGGCATTGGGGCGAGGCATGCGCCTTCCAACCGCCTCCATACCCTCGCGCGCGGGGTTTTGCGTGATCATCGTCATCGGCGAGCCGTGGCCGACGAACAGTGCTGGTTGTTTCGTCATAATGCCAAGGTGGGCCAGGGCGAGCGAACCGCCAAGAGGGCACATTCATGTAACCGATTCCGGCATGACGCCCGCGACAAGGCTTGACGCTGGCAGTGCTCTCGCCGAACCTGCCACACGAGACGGCGCACCAATGCCGCAAGGGAGAGGACATTCATGGCAAGCGCACCGGCGGGAACCGCCCGGAGCGGCGGGGTCACGGCGATGCTGTCGATCCTGCTGATCGTCTACATTTTCAATTTCATCGATCGGCAGATCGTCAATATCCTGGCCGAACCGATCGCGCTCGAGCTGCATCTCAGCGACACGCAGATCGGGCTGATGACCGGCATTGCCTTCGCGCTGTTCTACACCGTGCTCGGGCTGCCGATCGCGCGATATGCCGATCGGCCCAGCACAAGCCGTCCGCGCCTGATCTCGGCGGCGCTGGCGATCTGGTCGATGATGACTGCGCTGAGCGGGCTTGCACAGAACTTCGCGCACCTCTTGCTCGCCCGGATCGGGGTCGGCGTCGGCGAAGCTGGTTGTACGCCTGCAGCACACTCCCTGATCAGCGACAGTGTACCCAAGGAAAAGCGCGCGTCCGCTCTTGCGTTTTACGCGCTCGGAATCCCGATCGGTACGGTCCTGGGGATGATGATCGGCGGCGTTCTCGCCGATACCATCGGCTGGCGGCATGCGTTCATGATCGTCGGGCTGCCGGGCGTACTGCTGGCGGGGGTCGTGCTGATTATGCTGAAGGATCCGCGGCGAACCGGAGCTCTGCCGAGCGCATTGACCGCACCGAAGCAACTCGGAAACAGCGAAACGCTCAAAGCAATTTTCGGGTCGCGCGCTCTGATGCTCGTCATGGCAGCAGGCTCGGCGGCCGCATTTCTCGGTTATGGCAAGGTTACCTGGGCGACGATTTTTTTCCAGCGAACTCACGGCCTGACCCCTGGCGAGACCGGGTTCTATTTCGGGCTGGTCAACGGGATTGCCGGTATCCTCGGCACCATTATCGGCGGACGAATTGCCGATCGTTTCGGCAAGACCGACCGGCGCCACGTGTTGACCGCCCCTGCCATAGGCATGGTGATCGCGGCTCCGACGGCCTTCCTCGGCTATTGGGTTGCGGACTGGCGTCTGGCGCTTTTCGTGCTTTTCGTACCGACATTGCTCAACTCGCTGTATTACGGGCCGACCTATTCATGCGTTCAGGGGCTAGTAAAGCCGGAGGCGCGCGCAATGGCCGCGGCTGTCCTGCTGTTCTTCCAGAACCTGATCGGGCTGGGGCTGGGGCCGCTTTTGTTCGGTATTCTCTCGGACGCAATCAAACCCAGTTTCGGCGAGAACAGCGTCCAGTGGGTGCTCTACATCGCCAGCTTCATGAGCCTGATCCCCGCGTTCTTTTTCTGGCGCGCAAGCCTCAGGCTGAACGACGAACTGGATAAGCAGTGACGGAACGTCAGCTCACGCTCCGTGCTTGCGGCTCAGTTCGCGCATTGCATCGTCCAATCCGCCTAGCGTGAGCGGATACATCCGGTCGTCGACCAACTGGCGTAGCACCTTGGTCGACTGCGAATAGCCCCACTGGTTCTCGGGCACCGGGTTGAGCCACACCGTCGCCGGATAGGTGTTGGTCACGCGGTGCATCCACACTGCACCGGCTTCCTCGTTCATGTGCTCAACGCTGCCGCCGGGATGGGTGATTTCGTATGGGCTCATTGCCGCATCGCCGACGAACACCACCTTGTAGTCATGGCCGTACTTGTGGAGGATGTCCCAGGTCTTGGTCCGCTCGGCCCATCGGCGGCGGTTATCCTTCCACACCCCTTCGTAGAGGCAGTTGTGGAAGTAGAAGAATTCGAGGTTCTTGAACTCGCTTGTGGCGGCGCTGAACAGCTCCTCGGTCACCTTGATGAACGGATCCATCGACCCACCGACATCGAGGAACAGTAGCAGCTTGACTGCATTGTGCCGCTCGGGCCGCATATGGATGTCGAGCCAGCCCTGCTTGGCGGTGCCTTCGATCGTAGCGTCGAGATCGAGCTCGTCTGCAGAGCCCTCGCGCGCAAATCGCCGCAACCGGCGCAGTGCGACCTTGATGTTGCGCGTGCCCAGTTCGCGGGTGTTGTCGAGGTTCTTGAACTCGCGCTTTTCCCACACCTTGACCGCGCGCTTGTGCTTGCTTTCTCCCCCGATCCGCACGCCTTCGGGATTGTATCCCGAGTTGCCGAACGGCGAAGTGCCGCCGGTGCCGATCCACTTGTTGCCACCCTGGTGGCGCTTTTCCTGTTCCTCGAGGCGCTTCTTGAGCGTGTCCATAAGCTCGTCCCACGAGCCCATCTTCTCGATCTCGGCCATTTCCTCTGGCGTGAGGAACTTCTCGGCCACCGCCTTGAGCCAGTCCTCGGGAATATCGACCGGGTTTTGGCCGTAATCGGTCATTATCCCTTTGAAGACCTTCTGGAACACCTGGTCGAACCGGTCGATCAGCCCTTCGTCCTTCACGAAAGTCGCGCGCGCGAGGTAATAGAATGCCTCAGGCGTCTGCTCGATCACATCGCGGTCGAGCGCCTCCAGCAGCGTGAGGTGCTCCTTGAAGCTGGCCTTGATCCCTGCTGCGCGCAGTTCGTCTACGAAGTTCAGAAACATTTGGGTCTCTTAGTGCTACTTATCACCGAGCGCCAGTGCCGTCGGAGGGTTCGCGCACCTTTGCTACCCAGCTGACCAGGACGAAGCTGATGTACATCAGCAGGTACCACGCGCCGAGCTTGGCCGGAGGGACGAACGCCCAGACGTGCAGTTGGTTGGGATAGGCCCACGCGCGGGCGAACGTGCCCAGGTTCTCCGCAAACCAGATGAACAGGGCCACGAGCAGCCATCCAACGAGCAACGGCATCCAGCGCGGTTGCCTCCACACGCTGAACCACACCCGGGTGCGGGCAAACAGCACGAACATCGCCGCAAACAGGCCGAGGCGAATGTCGGGCAGCCAGTGGTGTGCGAAGAAGTTGATGTAGATCGCGACGCCAAGGATCCACGTCGTCCAGAGCGGCGGGTAGTGGGAGAAGCGAAAATCGAAAATCCGCCAGACGCGGGCAATATAGCTGCCAACAGCTGCGTACATGAACCCGGAGAACAGCGGTACGCCGCCGATCCTGAGCAGGCTTGGTTCGGGATATATCCATGAACCGTGCGCCGTCTTGAACAGCTCCATGACCGTGCCGACGATGTGAAACGCGAGAATGACCTTGGCCTCGCTCCAGGTTTCGAGCCGAAACCCCAGCATCCCGACCTGAATTGCCAACGCGGATAACGTGAGAAAGTCATAACGTGCGATTGGCGCGTCGGTGGGGTAGAACAAGTGGGTTCCAACCAGGAGCGCCAGCATCAAGGCCCCGAACAGGCACGCCCAGCCTTGCTTGAACACGAACAATGCAAATTCGTAAGCCCATGCGTGCCACCCGGGGAGCGGCTCAAACTGCTCGAGCCGCTGGCGGACGACGGCAAAACGCGTTTCGGCAGGCAATTTCCCGGAGGGCGTTGTCATCGTCTGCTTAAACCTTTGCTAACCATGGTTGGTCTACTGCGGAAGCCGAATTGAATTCAGGGGGCCCGAAGTAGTCAATGGAGCACAAGGCAATCGAAGTCGCCGATGCAACTGCAATCGACCGCATTTCCGGTCATTGCGGCGAAGTTACGGTCGGCTGCACCGATGCCGCGGGAATCGTCGAATCGGTCATCCGTTCGAGCGAGAGCCTGCGTGCCGAACATTCCGCACTGCAGGAAACCGTTGCCGCGCTTGAAGCCGACCAAACCAAGGTTTCCGAAGCGAGCGATGAAGCAAGGCTGCTGTCCGAACGGGCGATCGAGCGCCTGAGCGAAGGCAATACGCTCATCCAGTCCTCGCTTGGCCGCATTTCCGAGCTGCTCGACCTCGTCGGCACGCTCACCACGCACGTGACCGGGTTTGCCGCTGCGATGGACCAGGTTCGCCGCAGCGCGCTCGAAATCGACCAGATCGCCGAGACGACCAACATCCTCGCGCTCAACGCCACGATCGAAGCGATGCGCGCCGGCGAACAAGGCCGCGCATTTGCGGTTGTCGCCAGCGAAGTGAAAAGCCTCGCGAACGACACGCGCCGGGCCACGGAAGAAATTGGCCGGACGATCGACACGCTCGGCAAGGAAGCCGACGAAGTCGTCCTGCGGATCGAGAGCGGCGCCGCCGCCAGCGACGAAGCCAAGCGTTCGGTTAGCCAGATCGAGAATACGCTATCGAGCGTCAACGAGCTGATCGTCGAGGTCGATGGCCAGAACGACCAGATCACGAAGGCAACTTCGACAATCAGCGGCCATGTCCACAAGGTCCAGGATGTTCTCGGCGCGTTCGACCGCGCGGCCATCGAGAACGAAAGCCGCCTGTCGAATGCGCACCAGCGCATCGAAGCGCTCGAGCTGACCGCCAGCGAAATGTTCGACGCGATCGTCAAGGCGGGCCTTTCGCCGGCCGACAGCATGATGGTCGAAAAGGCGCGCGAAGTGGCCGCCGAAATCGCCGGCAACGCCGAAACGGCTATTGCCAACGGAACGCTCTCGCTCGCGCAGATGTTCGATAAGGACTATCGCGAAGTCGAAGGCAGCAACCCCAAGCGTTTTCGCACGGGGCTCAGCGACTGGGCCGACAGCAACTGGCGCCCGGTTCTCGACCGCGTGGTGGGCGAGGGCGCGCCAATCAAGATGTGCTCGCAGGCCGACATGAACGGGTTCCTGCCGACCCACACCTCAGATCGCTCGCGTCAACCGACCGGCAATCTCGAACACGACACCAAGTATTGCCGTAATGGCCGCATCCTGTTCGACCCGATCGACACCAAGGCCAAGGCCAGCACTGCGCCTTACATGATGGCGGTTTATCGCCAGGAAGGCGACGGCAAGACCTACGAAATCGTGCGCAACGTCTATGTGCCGCTGATCATCGGCGGTAAGCGCTGGGGCGATTTCGAGCTGGCTTACGTGCTCTAAACATTTGAGAACACGGGCTCGGACCAAACCTTGATCGGCGGTTAACTATAACCTAACGCTCCTCCGTTGCAGCAAGCGGAGAGGTGGGTGCCCAGGTTCGCGGTATGGTTGGTTGGTCCGCTGCTTTGGCTGCTCGTGGCAAGCATGTCGTTCGCCAACGCCGTCCCGCCAGCAGCAACGATCGACCAGGAAGCGACCCTGGTCATGCAAGCCGCATCGCCCGAGCCGCCGCCACCTCCGCCTCCGGTTCTGGTAAGCGACATCGCATCGAACGGCGTGCTGCTCGTGATCAGCAAGCCGAACCAGCGGATGTACGTTTTCCGGGACGGCAAGTTCTGGGGCAGTAGCCGCGTATCGACAGGGAGGCGCGGCAAGGCGACCCCTTCAGGCGTGTTCGCCATCCTCCAGAAGAACCGATTCCACCGCTCTAACATCTACAGCAACGCGCCGATGCCGTGGATGCAACGCCTGACCTGGTCGGGGATCGCGATCCATGCGGGTCACGTGCCGCGTTATCCCGCATCGCATGGCTGCATCCGGCTGCCGACGGCATTTGCGCGATCGCTCTACCGCTTGACCGAATTCTCCACGACTGCAGTGATCGTGACGAGCCGCCCGATCGCGGGCAAGCGCGCCGCACTTCGGCTGGCAAGCGTTAGCGATGCAAAGGTTCCGATGCGTGCGCAGTTTCGCGCAGAGCGCGCCATCCGGCTCGCGCAGACGACTGCCACACCTATTCAAACGCGTGCCGCGCCAATGCCTGCCCCGCCTACCAATCCAACCGGTGAAACGATCCAGCTAGCGGCAATGTCTTCTCGCGGCGAGGCAGCGGCGCATTGGGCTCATCTCCTCCGCCTAAGGCCGGAGCTGGCACAGATGCAGCAAGCGATCGTGCCCGCGATCGTCAACTTACGGCGATACTACCGGCTACGCGCCACTTCGCCCGATGCGGTTGCCATCTGCAGCAACCTCAAGCGCGACGGAATCGACTGCTTCGCTGTGAGCTGACTTACGCGCCCGGGTTGCGCCGGGCCATGAACGCGAGGCGTTCGAACAGCATAACGTCCTGTTCGTTCTTCAGCAGCGCGCCATGCATCGGCGGGATTGCCCTGGTCGGATCGCGATCCTGCAAAACCTCGAGCGGCATGTCTTCGTTGAGCAGCAGTTTGAGCCAGTCGAGCAGTTCGCTGGTCGAAGGTTTCTTCTTCAGGCCTGGCACTTCGCGGATCTCGTAGAAGACTTCCATCGCCTTGGTGACGAGCGCCTTCTGGATGCCCGGATAGTGGACCTCGATAATCTCGCGCATCGTGTCGTGATCGGGGAACTTGATGTAGTGGAAGAAGCACCGGCGCAGGAACGCGTCGGGCAATTCCTTTTCGTTGTTCGAAGTGATTACGACAATCGGTCGTTCCTTCGCCTCGATGGTTTCCTGAGTTTCGTAGACATCGAACTTCATCCGGTCGAGCTCGTGCAGCAAGTCGTTCGGGAATTCGATATCGGCCTTGTCGATCTCGTCGATCAACAACACCGGCAGCCGCTCGCTGGTGAACGCATCCCACAGCTTGCCGCGCTTGATGTAATTGCGGATGTCATGGACGCGCTCTTCGCCGAGCTGGCCATCGCGCAAGCGGGCGACTGCGTCGTATTCGTAGAGCCCTTGGTGCGCCTTGGTGGTGGACTTGATGTTCCATTCGATCAGCGGGGCGTCGATCGCCTTGGCGATTTCCTGCGCCAGCACGGTCTTGCCGGTACCCGGCTCGCCCTTGACCAGCAGCGGCCGACGCAGCGTGACCGCTGCATTGACCGCGACCTTCAAGTCATCGGTGGCGATGTAGTCGTTGGTACCTTCGAAACGCTGGACCATTGGGTCTCCCTTCGCAACTTTACGTATGCGTTAAGCGGGGTGGCGGGCGAGGGCAAGGGGGAACGCGACAGCCGATATTTTTGAGAGGGCGCGAGGTCGCGATTTCGCCGGGCGCAGCGCGCGTGTAGCGTGACTTGCACGAAACGATCGACCGGAGTCGCCCATGCCGACCGAAAGCCTGCACTTCCCCGCTCGAGACGGCCACCAGCTCGCCGCATCGCTCGAACGGCCGACGGGGTTTACTCGCGGTGCGGCAGTCTTCGCGCATTGCTTCACTTGCACCCGGCAGAGCAAGGCGGCGATTGCTGTCAGCCGCGCGTTGGCAGCGCAGGGCATCGCTTGCCTAAGGTTCGATTTTTCGGGCCTGGGGGACAGCGAAGGCGATTTCGGGGCAGATAGCTTCCCGGCGGACGTTAGCGACGTGCAGGCTGCTCTGGCCTTTATGGTCGGACGGCATGGACCGGGCGTGCTGCTGGTCGGTCATAGCCTCGGCGGGGCGGCGGTGCTGGGCGCTGCAAAGGGCAATGCGGACGTAGCAGCTGTCGCCACGATCGGGGCGCCTGCCACTGTCGAACACGTGCTGCGCCAGGTCTCGGGCGATCTCCAGGCTATCGAGGAGAGTGGATCGGGCGAAGTCACGATTGCAGGCCGCCCATTCACGATCTCGGCCAAGTTCATCGAAAACCTGCGCGGTGTGGACTTGACCGGCAACGTCCACGCGATGCGATTGCCGATAATGATCATGCATTCGCCGACCGACGAACTGGTCGGGATCGAGAATGCCGCTCGGCTCTACGATGCGGCCTTTCATCCCAAGAGCTTCATCAGCCTCGCCGGAGCGGATCACTTGCTGCTCAAGCAACGCGACGCAGACTTTGTTGCGACGATGATCGCCGCATGGGCCGACCGTTACTTGCCGATGGAGCCTGCCGAACCGGCACCCGAGGAAGGCGTTCTGGTGCGCACCGGCTGCGGAAAGTTCGGCACCGAAGTGATCACGGCGAGCCACCACCTGATAGCCGACGAACCCAAGTCGGTCGGGGGCGACGACACCGGACCGTCGCCCTACGATCTGCTGCTGGCTTCGCTCGGCACCTGCACCTCGATGACGCTCAAGCTTTACGCCGAGCGGGCCGGGATCGATCTCGACAGTGTGGTCGTGCACCTGACGCACCAGCGCAATTACCACGAGGACTGCGCCGACTGCGAAACCGGAGTGAGCATCCAGGCGCTGCACCGGGCGATCGAACTTCGCGGCAACCTGACCGCTGAGGAACAGTCCGACCTCATGGACGTGGCGGACCGCTGCCCGGTGCACAAGACGCTGACCGGCAACCTGCGGATTACGACCCGCCAGATCGAGGGTTAATCGTCGAGGATGCGCCGCCTGATCGCATGGAAGGCCATCGCAATCGTCACGATCAGGATCGGCACCGCAGCGGCCTTGATCAGCCCGGGAGAGGACACATGAGTTACTTCCTCCAGTCCCCCAAGCAGGTACCCAAGCAGCCCGACACCGTAATACGTCAGTGCGAAGATCGACAGGCCCTCGACCAACTGCTGCAAGCGCATCTGCCGCTGGCCAGTCTGGTTCATCGATTCGAGCAGTCGGGCATTCTGGTTTTCGATCCGCGTTTCCACCCGTGCGCGTAGCAACGCGGTGAGATCGCGCGCACGGTCCGATAGCTGCGCCAACCGGTTGCGATGCGCCTCGCACGTGCGAACCCCGGGTTGCAAGCGGCGCTGGGTAAACTCGGCAATCGACTGGAATCCGGCGATCGGCACTGGGCCCAGTTCGTCAAGCCGTTCGCTGACCAGCTGGGCGTAGGCGCGCGTAGCGTCGAGCCGATAACCAATGGCGTTCGAGAGATTGGCGATGTCGAGCGACAACGCGGCGACATACTCTAGCAGCGCGTCGTCCTTCATTGCCGGATCGGAAACGTTGGCCGCAAACCGGCGTAGCTCGCGCTCGACGATATCGAGACGCGGCCACTGATCGCGGGTCGGCGGCAGCCCCAGCAGCGCCATATTGCGATAATTGCCCAGTTCCTGCAGCTGCTGGATCGTACGGCCCAGCGCAGGCGGAGGACACCCGTTCGCCGCTACCACGATCCCGCCATAGCCGTGCGCATGGATGCGAAAGTCGGACCAGAAGCGGACCCCGGGGCCGACATGGCTGCTGACCACTTCCAGCGGGACAAAGCCCATCTTTGCGATGGATTCGGTAGCGGCTCCCTCATCCTCGGCGACGACAATGCGGGTGGCGCGGATGACCTTGCCGGGCAGACTTTCGATTTCGCAGAGGGCATTGGAGATTTGTTCATCGTCATTGTCGGGAGCCGCAAACAGGGTAATGGTCGAACCTTCTGTGTGCCGTTCCCAGTCCGCGCGAAGGCCGGTTGCAAGCACGCCGGAGAGGTGGCGCTGATCCTGTCTGAGCGCATCGCCCGGTTGATCGAACAGTTGTTCGACCACCTCGCGTTCCTGCTCGCGTTCGCTTTCGGAGACGATGCGAACGATCTGGTAGATCGTCGCAGGCGCGACGACTTCCGGCCAGCGCCGAAGGTGCATTTCCCCGACGATCTGTCGCCTCAGTTCATGTTCGCGCAGAGCCATCGTGCCGTTCCCCTCAGAACCGGAAGGAATATTAGCACTTTCTCATATAAAGGTCGACAACCGAGGTTGCGGGCAATCCTTACGCGTCGATCATGTCGCGATCGAATTCGCCGGCATTGTTCTGGATGAAGTTGAACCGGTGCTCCGGATTGCGGCCCATAAGCTGGTCGACCAGCTCCTTGACCGCATGGCGTTGCTCGTGCTCGGCCGGAAGGGTGATCCGGATCAGGCTGCGCGTTTCCGGGTTCATCGTCGTCTCGCGCAATTGTTGGGGGTTCATCTCGCCAAGGCCCTTAAACCGGCTGACTTCGACCTTCTTGCCCTTGAATTGCCCATCCTCAAGCTCCGCCCGGTGCGCGTCGTCGCGGGCATAGGCGCTCTCCTTTCCAGCGGTCAGCTTGTAGAGCGGCGGCTGCGCGAGGTAGAGATAGCCCCCGCGCACAATCGCTGGCATCTCCTGGAAGAAAAACGTCATCAACAGCGTCGCGATGTGCGCGCCATCGACATCCGCGTCGGTCATGATGATGATCCGGTCGTAGCGCAGGTTTTCCGGATCGCAATCCTTACGCGTCCCGCACCCGAGCGCGAGAATCAGGTCGGCGATTTCGCTGTTGGCGCGGATCTTGTCGGCGCTGGCGCTGGCGACGTTGAGGATCTTCCCGCGGATCGGCAGGATCGCCTGGGTCTTGCGGTTGCGCGCCTGCTTGGCGCTGCCACCCGCGCTGTCGCCTTCGACGATGAACAGCTCGGTATCGCCGTCGCCTTCGCCTGAGCAATCGGTGAGCTTACCGGGGAGGCGGAGTTTCTTGGCATTGGTCGCGGTCTTGCGTTTGACTTCGCGTTCGGCCTTGCGCTTCAGGCGCTCGTCCATTCGTTCCATGACCTGGCCGAGCAGTGCACGCCCGCGCTCCATGTTGTCGGTCAGGAAGTGGTCGAAGTGGTCGCGCACGGCGTTCTCGACGTAGCGCGCGGCTTCGGGCGAGGTCAGGCGGTCCTTGGTCTGGCTCTGGAACTGCGGGTCGCGGATGAACACGCTGAGCATCACCTCGGCCCCGGTCATCACATCATCGGCAGCGATGTCTTTCGCCTTTTTCGTGCCGTTCAGCTCCCCGAAGGCACGCAGGCCCTTGGTCAGTGCCGCGCGAACGCCTTGTTCATGCGTGCCGCCATCGGGCGTCGGAACCGTGTTGCAGTACCAGCTCGTCGAGCCATCGGACCATAGCGGCCACGCGATCGCCCATTCTACCCGCCCTTGATCGTCCGGGAATTCCTGGTTGCCGGTGAAGGGCTGGCTGGTCACGCATTCGCGTTCACCGATCTGCTCTGCCAGATGATCCGCAAGGCCTCCCGGAAACTTGAACACAGCTTCTGCCGGGACCTCCTCGCCGGCAAGGCTTTCAGCGCATCTCCAGCGAATCTCGACCCCGGCGAACAGATAGGCCTTCGACCGGGCAAGCTTGAAAAGCCGCTTGGGACTGAACTGCCGGTCGCCAAAAATCTCGGTGTCGGGAACAAAGCTGACCGTCGTTCCGCGCCGGTTAGGTGTCGGCCCAAGCTCCTGCAGCGGCCCGAGTGTCTGTCCGCGCGAGAATTCCTGCGCATAGAGCTGCCGGTCGCGGGCGACTTCCACCCGCGTGCTGCTTGACAGTGCGTTGACCACCGACACGCCCACACCGTGCAGGCCGCCGCTGGTGGCATAGGCCTTGCCGGAAAACTTGCCTCCCGAATGCAGCGTTCCGAGGATCACTTCGAGAGTCGACTTGCCCGGAAACTTCGGATGTTCGTCCACCGGCATCCCGCGCCCGTTGTCCGCTATCGAGATGCGGTTGCCTTCTTCCAGCACGACCTCGATCCGTGTCGCGTGCCCAGCGACGGCTTCGTCCATCGAGTTATCGAGCACTTCGGCAGCGAGGTGATGGAGCGCGCGGTCGTCGGTCCCGCCGATATACATTCCCGGCCGGCGACGCACCGGCTCGAGCCCTTCGAGCACCTCGATCGAGGACGAATCGTAATCACCGCTGGAGGCGGGCGTATCGGCAAACAGGTCTTCGGACATCGCCTCGGCTATAGGCTTGGGATTCGCGCGCCTTCAAGCCGTGCACGAAGTTATCGTCAGCCGCCGAACTTTCTCGGCGCAGGCGAGACGATCACGACTTTGCCATCCTGCACCTGGCGCACTTCCATCGCGCGTTCCGCGACATTGCTGCTGTTGAACCGGAACGCCCCGTCGAGCCCCAGGAAACCGTCCGGGCTGCGCAGGTTCGAGGTGGGAAACTTGCGCCCCGGCTTCCAGTCGCGCGCGATCCGCAGGGTCAGCAGCACAGCGTCGTAGCCGATCGTCGAAATGCGATAAGGTTGCGAACCGAAGCGGCTGGCGTAGCTGTCGCTGAAGCGCTTGAACCTGCTGTCGGAAACCGCCGAAAACAGCGCCCCTCGCAAGGCGGAAACCTGGGTAACGCCCGCATCGCCGCTCCACAGCTCGGTGCCGAGGAGCTGGGTCGTCCCGGTACCACGCGGGCGGAAAACCCCGGCAGCCTGCGCCGCAAGGCGTGGTCCATCGGCGATCAGTACAGTATCGAAGCCGCCGCGTGTTTGCAGCCGCGTCGCGGCGCTGACGATCGAGGTATTGCCACGCGTATAGGTTTCGATCCCGGCAAGCGTGCCGCCATCGGCAATCACGGCCTTGCGGAAAGCGGCCGCCGCTCGGTCTCCATAGTCACCATCGGGCACGATCGCGGCAAATCGCACCGATCCATGCTTGCTGGCGTAGGCAACGGTGCGGTCGATCGATTGCTCCGGGGCGATGCCCATCACGAACACATCGGGGCTAGCGACCGCGCTATCGTTCGAAAAGGTGATCAGTGGGACATCCGCCCGCCGCGCCTGCGCCTGCACTGCTGCAACGTTGTCAGCCAGCAGCGGGCCGAGGATGAGCCCGTTGCCGTCGGCAATCGCCTTCGCTGCCGCACTGCCGGCATTGGTCGAAGTGTCGTAAGTCGTGATACGCAAGTTCGACGCGTTGGTGTCGAGGAGCGCCATATTGGTCGCATTGGCGATCGACTGGCCAACCGCCGCATTGGTACCGGTCGTGGGAACCAGCAGGGCGATACGGTGACGCGAATCGTCGGTCGGCAGTGTGGTCGCACTCGGTTCCGGGGTCGGTTGAGCGACCGGGCCCGTTTCGACCCCTCCGTTGGGAATGATCTTGCACCCGGCCAGCAGCAAGGCCGTGCTTGCCACCACCAGCTTGCGCCGATCGAGTTTCCATCCGTTCATGCTTGCCGCTCCCCGCGTATCTGGTCCATGAGGGTTGCCGTGTCCCACCACGCGCCTGAACCTCTGCTTGATCCCGGTCTCTATATAGTTGCGACCCCTATTGGCAATCTCGGCGATATCACTTTCCGAGCGGTCGAGACGTTGCGTGGCTGCGATGCGATAGCGTGCGAGGACACGCGGGTAACCGGCAAGTTGCTCAAGCACTTGGGTATCTCGAAACCGTTGTGGCGCTACGACGACCATACGAGCGAGCGCGACCGCGAGCGGATTCTGGCTGCCGCCCGGACACAGGCCATCGCGTTGGTGAGCGACGCTGGAACGCCTCTGGTGTCCGACCCCGGTTACCGACTGGTACATGAAGCGCGCGACGCGGGGATACCGGCTACGAGCTTGCCCGGGCCGTGTGCGGCCATAGTCGGTCTGACACTCTCAGGGCTGCCCAACGACAGCTTCCTGTTCGCCGGGTTCCTGCCGGTGAAGGACAAGGCGCGCGCGGATAGACTAGCGCAACTTGCACAAATCGACGCCACCTTGATCTTCTATGAAACCGGCCCACGGCTCGCAAAATCACTTGCGGCGATCGCTAAGGTTTTGCCGGGCCGAACGGTTTCGGTGGCGCGAGAATTGACCAAGCTCCACGAGGAATGTCGCACTGCAAGTGCTGCAGATCTGCGCGCGCATTACGAGCAGCACCCGCCAAAGGGCGAGATCGTGCTCCTCATCGCGCCACCCGAACGGGCTGAAACGAGCGTGGAAGATGTCGAAGCCATGCTGCTCGAAGCGCTCGCGACAATGAAGGCCTCTCAGGCCGCAGCCCACGTCGCAAAGGCGACCGGGCAGGACCGCAAGGCGCTCTATGCCCGCGCGCTCGAGATGAAATCGCGTTGAAACGCCAACGGGCAGAGCGCGAAGGCAGGCGCGGCGAGCGGCGGGCGGAGCTGTGGCTGCGCGCAAAAGGCTGGTCGATCCTCGACCGCCGTCGCAAGACACCCGCAGGCGAGATCGACCTTGTCGCGCGCCGGATGGGGGTGGTCGCGTTTATCGAAGTCAAGTGGCGCAAACAGGCAGCCGACCTCGCGTTTGCGATCGACGAATACCGTCTGCGCCGCGTCGCTGCCGCAGCGGAAGCGGTCGCGCAGGACTACGTCCGCGATGGAGACGATATGCGGATCGACGTGATCCTGCTTGCACCCGGGCGATTGCCCGACCACATCGTCAATGCCTGGCAACCCTGAAGAGGAACTCCGATGCCCTTACGCGTCGCGGTCCAGATGGACCCGCTCGACAAGATCAACACCGCAGGAGATTCGAGCTTCGCGCTGATGCTGTCGGCGCAGTCGCGCGGCGCAGAGCTGTTTCACTACGATGTTGGTTCGCTCACGCTCGACTCCGATGACCGGTTGATCGCCCACGCAAATCCGGTCACCGTGCAGCGCGTCGAAGGCGAACATTTCAACATGGGCGAACGCCGTCGGCTCGATCTGGGCCGCGATGTCGACGTAGTCCTGATGCGGCAGGATCCGCCGTTTCACATGGGTTATATCACCGCAACCCACCTGCTCGAACGGATCGAGGACGAAACGCTGGTGGTGAACAATCCCCGATCGGTACGCAATGCGCCCGAAAAGGTGCTGGTGCTCGATTACCGCGAGTTCATGCCGCCGACGCTGGTGACCCGGTCAGTCGAAGAGGTGCGGGCATTCCAGCGCCAGCACGGCGCGGTGGTGGTAAAACCGATCCACGGCAACGGCGGCAAGGCGATCTTCCGGGTTCCCGCCGACGGCGACAACCTCTCTGCCCTGTTCGAAGTGTTCAACCAGACCTGGCCCGAGCCGCACATGGTCCAGCCCTTCCTCCCCGAGGTGGCCAAAGGCGACAAGCGCATCGTGCTGGTAGATGGCGAGGTGACGGGGGCGATCAACCGCAAACCGGGGGAGGGCGAATTCCGCTCCAACTTGGCGGTCGGTGGAAGTGCGGAGGCCACGACGCTCACCCCGCGCGAAGAAGAGATTTGCGCCGCAATGGGGCCGCGCCTCAAGGAGCTCGGCCTGATATTCGTGGGTATCGACGTTATCGGCGGCGAATGGTTGACCGAAATAAACGTCACCAGCCCCACCGGGATCGTCGCGATCGATAATTTCAACGGAACCGACACGCCCGGGATAATCTGGGATGCGATCGAAGCGCGACTAGCCTGACGGCTTCTTTTCGCGCGGGTGGGCGCTGCGGTAAGTATCGAGTAGGGTCGCCGCGTCGACTTTGGTGTAAATCTGGGTCGATCCCAGGCTCGCATGACCGAGCAGTTCCTGCAGGCTCCTGAGGTCTGCACCGGCACTCAGCAGGTGCGTTGCAAAACTATGTCGTAGAGCGTGCGGTGTCGCCGTTGATGGCAACCCGAGCGCAATTCTCGCGCGCGCCATCGCCTTTTGCACCATGCCTTGCGAGAGCGTGCCTCCCTTCTGCCCGCGGAACAGCGGCTGTTCCCGTTCGATCGGCCAAGGGCATTTCTCGACATAGTCGGCCACTGCCGCCCGGATGATCGAAATCAGCGGGACAACGCGCTGCTTGCCGCCTTTTCCGGTGACAGCCAGTGTGTCGCCCAGCGGCAGGTCTCCCCCCTTGAGCGACAACGCTTCGGCGATTCGCAGCCCCGCTCCGTACATCAGCAAGAGAACTGCCCGGTCGCGCGCACCGGTCCACGCTTCGTTGGCGGTTCCGGCGACGAGATCGGCAACGTTGACCGCTTCGTCAGGAGTTACGGGCCGGGGGAGGCCCTTCTTGAGGCGCGGACCGCGCAGTCGGGGCGGAGTGGCATCCTCGCCAACCTGGCTGCGGGCGAAAGAGACGAAGCCCTTGAGGGCCGACAATTCGCGCGCAGCCGAAGCGTTCGACAACCCCTCAGCTCGCCGTGCAGCCAACTGACGTCGCAATGCAGGGCCATCGAGTTTCGCGACGTCGTTAAAATTGCCAAGCCCGGTTGCTTGAAGCAGGCGATTGGCTGCAGCGAGATAGGCACGAACGGTATGGGGCGAACGGCGACGACCGTCAGCCAGATGCGCTTGCCATGCTTCGAGAATGTCAACCTTGCTCATGCCGAGACCAGCGCGGCCGGGACCAATTCACCCAGCAGTGCATCGAGGAGCGGCATCCCGGCTTCGGTTACGCCGATCCGCCCATCTCGCTCCCATGCCATGCCGAGCGAGCGATAGAATGTGAGACGATCGCGCTCGATCAATCGGTTCTCGGGGATGGCAAAGCGTCGCGAGAGCTCCGCGAGATCCACGCCTTCGGCCAGTCGCAGACCCATCAGCAAGGCTTCGCTCGCTTGCTCGGGGGCAGCAAGCCCGCGCTCTTCTGCGATCCCATGGCCAGCGCGCTCGATCGCCGCCACCCAGTTTTCAGGCTTCTTGTGGCGCGTCGTCGCAACGCCGCCGCGCCGCCCATGCGCGCCGGGCCCGATCCCGACATAGTCCCGATACCGCCAGTATGTGAGATTATGGAGGCTTTCCTGCCCGGGTTTGGCATGATTCGACACCTCGTAGGCGGGCAGACCAGCGGCGGTAGTCATTTCGCGGGTCGAGGCGAACAAATCAGCCGAAGGGTCGTCATCTAGCGGTGCGAATGCGCCTAGCCGCACGTCAGTGGCAAAGCGAGTACCAGGCTCAATCGTAAGCTGGTAGAGCGACAGATGGTCGGTGCCGAGCGCCAGCGCTGCCTCGAGCTCGTGCCGCCACGCATCAGGAGTCTGGCCAGGACGGGCATAGATGAAATCCGCGTTGACCCGGTCGAAACACCGCTGTGCGGTTTCGAGCGCGTTCAGTCCTTCCTGTGCATCGTGCAGCCGCCCCAGGAATTTCAGCGCCTCATCATCGAGTGATTGCAGGCCAAGCGAAACCCTGTTGACGCCCGCCGCCGCAAGATCGTCAAATCGGTCTGCTTCCACCGAAGAGGGGTTTGCCTCCAGCGTAATCTCGATCCCGTCGGCGAAGCCCCAGCGCGTTTCCGCTTCGGCGAGCAACGCTCCGACCAGTTCGGGAGGCATAAGGCTCGGCGTGCCGCCGCCGAAAAAGATCGATTCCAGTTCCTCGCCGCCTGCCAGATCGGCTTCGTGCTGTATTTCGGCGATGAGCGCGCCCTGCCAAAGATCCACGTCAACGCCGTCGCGGACATGGCTGTTGAAGTCGCAATAGGGGCATTTCTTCAGGCAGAACGGCCAGTGAATGTAGAGCGCTCGCGCCATTGATGCCTTCAGTTTTGCTACAGTCGCGTGTCGGATACTAGCATACCACGCGCGTTCGGCGATTTCGGGTGCTGCCGATGCGAGCTTGCGAGGATGATCACGCTCCCGTCGGTATCAGTCACCTATCGCGCTTCTCACGCAGCGAATATCGGTCTCGTCCCCGTTTATATCCAACTGCCGCAATGCGCTGGAGCTGGTTCGGATGAACCGCCTCCCGAGCAGCGGCCCGCGCGTCACGTAGACCTTGTTGCCGGCGAGCAAGTAGGTGCCGTGCCCATCCTTGTTGCGATAACTCGAGTTGTTGATCACTTCGAACCACTCGTCCGGGATCGGGTGAACGGCAGCCTCGGTTGCATCTCCCGGCGTCTCGCAAGTCCAGCGCCCGTGGCGAAGCGTATCGAGCTTTCCGCTCAGGTCGGTATCGCTAGCCGCACCGAGCGCGAGGCCCAACACCGGGAGTATTGTGGCAGTCAGGATAGCGCGAGGTATCATCGCAGTCGCGACTAGCACCATGTCACGGCGGCTGCCACCCCGCTTGCCCCGCACAAGGCTTGCCGCTAAGGCGCGCGGCGCAAGACAGCGGCACCCGCCTGGCGCGGGGACCTCCTCACAAGAAGGCACGACACGGCCATGAAGATCTCCGGCGTGGACATCCGTCCCGGCAATATCCTCGAATACGAAGGCGGCATCTGGAAAGTCGCCAAGATCCAGCACACCCAGCCCGGCAAGGGCGGAGCCTACATGCAGGTCGAAATGAAGAACCTGCAGGATGGCCGCAAGACCAACGTCCGCTTCCGCAGCGCAGACACGGTCGAGAAGGTGCGGCTCGACACCAAGGACTACCAGTTCCTCTACGAAGACGGCGACATCCTGGTGTTCATGGACCAGGAAACTTACGAGCAGATCAACCTGCCGAGCGACCTGCTGGGCGATGCCCGCCCGTTCCTGCAGGACGGGATGCAGGTGAAGCTCGAGCTGTGGGAAGAAAAGCCGATCAGCGTCGAACTACCGCAGCAAGTCGAAGCGACGATCGTCGAGGCCGACGCGGTGGTGAAGGGGCAGACGGCTTCCTCGAGCTATAAGCCCGCAGTGCTCGACAACGGTGTTCGCATCATGGTCCCGCCGCATATCGAGAGCGGCACCCGGATCGTGGTTGATGTCTACGAGCAGGCCTACATCGGCAAGGCGAACTGATCGGACCATGGCAGCCGTACCGGGCATCATACGCGTAATGGAAAAGGCCGCGCGCAAGGCCGGCGGCCGTTTGCGTCGCGACTTCGGCGAAGTCGAGCACTTGCAGGTCAGCCGCAAGGGACCGAGCGACTTCGTGTCAAAGGCGGACCAGATCGCGGAGCGTACGATCTACGACGAACTGCTCCATGCACGGCCCGACTGGGGCTTCGTGCTCGAAGAGGCCGGGATCATCGAGGGTGATCCCACCAAGCCGCGCTGGGTTATCGATCCACTCGACGGCACAAGCAACTTCCTCCACGGCATCCCGCACTTCGCGGTGTCGATCGCGGTTCAGGAGCCCAAGCCCGACGGTTCGGGATGGGGCGAAGTGACCGCAGGGGTAATCTACCAGCCGATCCACGACGAGACATTCTGGGCCGAGAAGAGCCGCGGGGCCTGGCTGCACGATGGGCGATTGCGGGTCTCTTCGCGGTCGCGCCTGTCAGACGCGCTCGTGGCAACCGGCACCCCCTACCAGGCGCACGGCGATTTCGCGGAGTGGAGCAAGATTTTCGCAGCGTTAGGGCCGCAGATTGCCGGGGTCCGCAGGTTCGGTGCGGCCTCGCTCGACCTCGCATGGCTTGCAGCAGGCCGTTATGACGGTTTCTGGGAGAGCGGCCTGAGCCCGTGGGACACCGCGGCCGGATGCCTGCTGGTGCGCGAAGCAGGCGGGTTCGTCACCGACTTCAAGGGCCGCTCGCTGCCGATCTGCGACAAGCAAGTCCTGGCAGGGAACGATACGCTGCATTCCAAGCTTCACAAAGTGCTGGCCGCCGCACTCAAGGCCTGATCTGGCGACTTGCAGCGGCGCAGTGTGCGGGCTAGTGCCCGCGCGCCCACGGAGCCCCCGTGGCGGAATTGGTAGACGCGAACGACTCAAAATCGTTTTTCTACGGAAGTGCCGGTTCGAGTCCGGCCGGGGGCACCAAAGGCCTTGTATTCCAGCCGGGGGTCTGTGATTCTGGGACAGGGATGCTGACGTTACCGTCTCTTCACGCACTGGCCGCGATGCTGGTTACCATCGGGATGTTCGTAGGGTTCGCCCGCGGGCGCCTGTCGACGGAGATCGTGTCGCTGTTGACGATCGCGGTAATCGCAGTCGGCCTCTATTTCTTTCCGTTGCCGCATACCCTGCCGACCGACGGCCTGACGCTCGCGTTTTCGGGGTTTGGTCATTACGCGCTGATCACGATTTGCTCGTTGATGATCATGGGGCGGGGCCTCGTGGTAACCGGCGCGCTCGATCCGGCTGCGCGCGTGCTCGAGCAGGTGTTCAAGTTCAACTTGCAGATCGGGCTTCTGTTCTCGCTGATCGTAGCGTTCCTGCTGTCGATGCTGGTCAACGACACCCCGGTGCTGGTGCTGCTGATGCCGATCTTCGTCAGCCTCGCCGCGCGCGGCGCAATGCCCGCTTCGAAGACGCTGATCCCGCTCAACGCGGCGGTGCTGATCGGCGGGATGGGGACGACTATAGGCACATCGACCAACCTGCTGGTCGTCTCGATCGCGCGCGATCTGGGTATGCCGCACATGAACGTGTTCCACTTCACACCAATCGTCCTGACGGCGGCGATCGTGGCGTTGCCCTACTTGTGGTTGGTTATGCCGCGCCTGCTGCGCAACAACCAGACCGACGAGGTGCACGAGAAGCGACGCTTCCACACGCGCTTGCGGCTCGGCGAAGACAGTATGATGGCCGGACAAGACCTGTCGGTGATGCTGCCACGGCTGCCAGACGATCTCGAATTTCACGATCCGCCGGTTGGTCCGCTTCAACCCCAGCAACGGCTGGCTGTTTCGGGAACGCACGAGGCTCTCGAAGAGGCCATGCGCACGCTGAAGGGCGATGTCGCACCTTCTTGGATTATCGACCGCATTCGCCGTCGTGCATCGGAATCGGGTGAGGACATCCACGTCGTCGAGGTGACCGTGACGGCAGACTCGCGGATCATCGGGCGCACGCTACCGACTTCGGGCATAGCCGATCTATATGGCGTGGCGGTTCTCGGCATCCACCGGCCCAAAACGCTGCTGGGCGAACGCGATCAGTACAGCACCGGCGGCGATCTGCGGATTGCCGAAGGTGACGTACTGCTTGTGATGGGCCTGCCCAATGCAATCGAGGATTTCGCCCGGAATGACAGCCTGCTGGTCCTCGAAGGCACCCGCGAGTTGCCGCGCCGTTCTAAAGCGGTCCTTGCCGGCGGGATCATGCTCGGCACGGTTGGGCTTGCTTCGATCGGACTACTGCCGATCGCGATCTCCTCGCTGGCGGGCGCGATCCTGATGTTCGTGACCGGATGCGTCCGGTTCGACCGGGTCGGACGCGCACTTTCTGCGCGGGTGATCGTGCTGATCGCGGCATCGATCGCACTCGGCAAGGTCATGCTCGAATCGGGCGCAGCCGATTGGCTAGGGCAGGTGCTGGCATTCGGGCTGCAGTTCCTACCCCCAGCGGCGGTGCTGGCCGCCATCATGATTTTCGTGACAATCCTCACCAACTTCGCATCCAACGCGACCGCGGCAACGGTCGGCACGCCAATCGCATTCAGTATCTCGCACCAGCTCGGTCTACCACCCGAACCGATGGTGCTTGCGGTGCTGTTCGGCTGCAACCTGTGTTACGCGACCCCGATCGCCTACCAGACCAACATGCTGATCATGGCCGAGGGCAGCTACGAATTCAGGGACTACCTGCGCACCGGGGTCCCGCTGGTGCTGTTGATGGTGACGACGTTGTCGATCCTGCTGGTCGTCAGGTACGGGATGTAGCGACTGCTTGCTTAGTTGCCGGAGCGCGCGCTCGACTGTGCCATCAGATCTGCGATCTGTTGCTGGCGGGTATCGGACGCTTCGGCCTTTCGCTCCGCATTATAGCGATCGATGATTTCCTTGCGCTGCGCTGTAGACATTTTCGCCCAGTCGGCGTCGGAAATACCGTATTTGTTGATCCCAGTCGGCATGACCTGGCCACCACTTCCGCTATCCGGGTCCGAATAGCTCGGATCGAACCCGCTGTCCCCGATGCTCGCTCCGCCGGTGTCCGTCGGTTGGCCATAGCCAATGTTATCGTCGGAGCCGAACGTGCCCGGAGTCCCAGTGCGCCTGTCGATTAGTCCTGCAGTCATCCTGACGCTGCTGTCGTGCGTCTGGGCGCTCGTTGCCTGGGCATGCGCCTTGATCTCGCCGGCGATAGCTTCACGCTTCTCGCCGTCGGCAAAGACTGCGAGCAACAGGGTAGCCGCGATCGTAACGACAGCGAAGTGCCGATAGATCTGGATCGGTTTAGTCTTCTTTCTGACCCGGCGTACCATGCCTCGTGGATAGCGCTGAAAAGTTAAGACGCGCAGGGGCAATTATGGTTGCCCTAAAGTTGACGGCCGCCGAGGTTTCCCCCGACGGCCATCTCTCCTCTCCCAGGAGCTGGTTAACAGTAAGTGCCGAGGCGGTGGTGCAGGGCGTTGATCTTGGCCAGTTCCTCACGGTCGTCGATCGTCCGGGCATACGCCGTCAGCGCGGTGCGGAGCAGGCGGAAGTCGGCGGTCGAGAACAGCGCGCGGGCGCGGCGCGGTTCGGCGGTGGCGGGACGTTCTTCGGTCATGGCAGTCATCCTTCCTCGCCTGGCTTACGCTGCAGCAAACTGGTTCATGGTGTTGTCCTTGCCGCCGGCCTTGAGGGCCGCTTCGCCGGCAAAGTATTCCTTGTGGTCGTCGCCAATGTCCGATCCGGCCATGTTCTGGTGCTTCACGCAAGCAATACCTTGGCGGATTTCCTCGCGCTGCACCTGCTTGACGTAGCCGAGCATGCCGTCGTCGCCGAAGTAGCGTTTGGCAAGGTTGTCGGTGCTCAGCGCCGCAGTGTGGTAGGTCGGCAGCGTGATAAGGTGGTGGAAAATCCCCGCCTCACGCGCCGCATCGGCCTGGAACGTGCGGATCCGCTCATCGGCCTCGGCAGCGAGATCGCTGCCGTCGTAGTCGACGCTCATCAGCCTTGCCCGGTCGTAATTCGAGACATCCTTGCCCGCCGCTTCCCAGGCATCGAACACCTGCTGGCGGAAGTTGAGCGTCCAGTTGAAGCTGGGCGAATTATTGTAGACCAGCTTGGCGTTGGGGATCACTTCCCGGATGCGGCTGACCATTCCGCCGATCTGGCCGATGTGCGGCTTTTCGGTCTCGATCCACAGCAGGTCCGCGCCGTTCTGGAGCGCGGTGATGCAGTCGAGTACACAGCGGTCCTCGCCGGTTCCCTTACGGAACTGGTAAAGGTTGCTGGGCAGGCGCTTGGGCGCCATCAGCTTGCCCTCGCGGCTGATAAAGACCTGGCCGTTGGTGATGTTCGCGGGATCGACTTCATCGCAGTCGAGGAACGCGTTGTACTGGTCGCCCAGATCGCCCGGCTGCGTGCTGAAGGCAATCTGCTTCGTCAGCCCTGCGCCAAGCGAGTCGGTGCGGGCAACGATGATCCCGTCTTCCACGCCGAGTTCGAGGAACGCGTAGCGGATGGCGCGGATCTTCTGCAGGAAGTCCTCGTGCGGCACGGTGACCTTGCCGTCCTGATGGCCGCACTGCTTCTCGTCGGACACCTGGTTTTCGATCTGCAGTGCGCAGGCACCGGCTTCGATCATTTTCTTGGCGAGCAAGTAGGTCGCCTCGGCGTTGCCAAACCCGGCATCGATGTCCGCGATGATTGGCACAACGTGGGTTTCGTGGTTCTCGATAGCATGCTCGATGCGCTTGGCTTCGATCTCGTCACCGCGCTCACGAGCGGCATCGAGCTCGCGGAACAGGCCGCCCAGCTCGCGTGCGTCCGCTTGGCGGAGGAACGTGTAGAGTTCCTCGATCAGCGCCGGGACGCTGGTCTTTTCGTGCATCGACTGGTCGGGCAGCGGGCCGAAATCGCTGCGCAGCGCGGCAACCATCCAGCCCGAAAGGTAGAGGTACTTGCGCTTGGTGGTGCCGAAATGCTTCTTGATGGCGATCATCTTCTGCTGGCCGATGAACCCGTGCCAGCAACCGAGCGACTGGGTGTAGGCCGCCGGATCGGCATCGTATGCCGCCATGTCCTCGCGCATGATCTTCGCGGTGTAGCGGGCAATGTCGAGACCGGTGCGGAAGCGGTTCTGCAGCCGCATACGAGCAGCGCTTTCACCGTCGATAGCATTCCACGGAGCACCCTGCGCGCCAATGGTCTGCTTCAGCTGGCCGATTTCATTCTGGTAGGTCACTTGCGAATCTCCTGGGAGGGAAAGGTTGCGTTGGCATCGTTTTTGCCTCTCCTGACCCGGATTGATATGGAAACTTACAATCTATCTTGTCTCCATGCGCTGTTTGGAGCATATTATGATGTAAACTTGTAAAGGTTTTTACAAATGGTGGATAGCGCCCTGTTTGCCGGACCGGCGATCCGACGCTTGCGCAAACGCGAAGGACTGACACAGGCCGCAATGGCCGCACGCCTGTCGATCTCGCCAAGTTATCTCAACCTGATCGAGCGCAACCAACGCCCCCTATCAGGTCGGGTCGTAGTCAAGATAGTCGATGAATTCGACTTCGACCCGCGTGCCCTCCGCGAGGACGAAGCAATCGGCGGGCTAGACGGACTCGCCCGCCGCATGGCCGATGCCCGATTTGCCGATCTTTCCATCGACCGCGACGAACTGTCCGAATTCCTCTCCGCCGCCCCGCAAGCCGCGGCGGCATTCGTGCGCCTCTACGACAATACCTCGCCGCAGGAGCGACGCGACGATCCGATCGCCGCGGCACGCCGCGAGATCGAGCGTTGGCGCAACCATTTTGCCGACCTCGACGTGGCCGCCGAAGCGTTAGCCGACGAATTGCGGCTCTCGCGCGGCGATACCTACACGGCCTTGGCCGAGCGGCTGCGCGAGCGCCACCAGCTGGCAATCCGCATCCTCCCGCGCGACGTGATGCCTGACAGCTTGCGTCGGCTCGACCTGCACGCGCGGCAACTCCAGCTCAACGAGATGCTCGATCCGTCGAGCCGGACGTTCCAGCTGGCCTACCAGATCGCCATGCTCGAGTTCCGCGATGAAGTGATCACGCTCGCCTCGGGCGCCCAAATGTCCGACGAAACTGCCCGGTCGTTCTACGAACGACACCTTTACGGCTACGTCGCCGCTGCACTGACAATGCCATACGGCCGGTTTCTGCGCGCCTGTGAAGCCACGGGATACGATTTCGCGGTGCTGGCACGGCGCTTCGGTGTGGGTTTCGAGCAACTTGCCCATCGCTTGACGACGCTCCAGCGCGTCGGCCAGCGCGGGCTCCCGTTCTTCATGGCGCGGATCGACCGGGCAGGGCAGTTCTCCAAACGGTTCGCGGGGGCGAGCGGGGCAACGATCCTCGAAAGCGAGTCCAGCTGCCCGCTATGGGACGCGCACCTCGCCTTCCAGCGTCCTGGCGACCTGTGCGTGCAAGCAGTCATGCTCGACGGGGCCGGAGCTGCTCCGGCACATTGGCTTACCGTCGCGCGAACCGTTGACGGGCGGGGAGCAGCGGGTGCCGCGCGCTTCGTGGTCATCCTCGGCGTAGAGGCCAAGCTCGCCGGCGATCTGGCAATTGCGCGGGGTGTTTCGCTGCGTCCCGAAGATGCACATGCGATCGGATCGGGCTGTGCCCTCTGCCACGTTCCGCAATGCGCGCAGAGGTCGCTCCCGCCGCGCGGTGCCCTGCTGCATTTTTCCGCCCTGACGAGAGGCAGCATCCCGTTCGAATTCGGCAGCTGACATTCGCACAATTCGCACCGAGTTCGATGGTTAACCATCCGGTGTAAAATTTACCGACATTTCATCTCTCGGCCTTAGCACGGTTTCCTGATGAAGGAGCTTACCCAGGCCGAGCGATGATCCGACTTTTCAAACACTACATCCCGCATGCCGTGATGTTGCTGGGCCTTTTCGACCTTGCGCTGCTCATCGTGGCTGGCGAGGTGGCCTGGATTGCGCGCGCCACGCAGATCGGGACCGACCCCGGACACATCGGAGACCGGCTCGATATGCTCGCGCTGTTTGCCGGGATCGTCTGGTTGGCGATGATTGCCGTGGGGACCTACGGCTCAGAAGCGCTGCGTTCGATGCGCTATGCAGGTGCAAGGCTGCTCGTTGCAGTAAGTCTCGGAATCATTGCCCTTTCAGTGATCGACTTCGTGCTGCCAGGTCACACTTTCTGGCGGTCCACATTGTTCTACGCGATGTTTATCGCGATCGGGCTGTTGATTGCCAACCGGATGCTGGTGGGTACGGTCATCGGCACCAGTGCATTCCGCCGCCGTGTGCTCGTGCTCGGCGCAGGCGAGCGCGCCAAACGTGTACGAGAGTTGGCCGACAGGCAGGGCAGCGGCTTTGCCGTCGTCAGCTTCATTGCCATGAACGAAGGCTCGCAAGTGCTCGAGGAAGCCATTCCGCGCGCCGCTATCCACGACCTCGGTCGCTTCGTCGAGAATATTGGCGCAAGCGAAGTAATTCTGGCGCTTGAAGAGCGCCGGAATTCGCTGCCGCTCAAGGACCTGCTGCGGATCAAGACAATGGGCGTCCACGTAAACGAGTTCTCCAGCTTCGTTGAACGCGAAACCGGCCGCGTCGATCTCGACACGCTTAACCCGAGTTGGCTGATCTTTTCCGACGGGTTCTCTTCCGGGCGGATGCTGTCGAGCGCTGCCAAGCGAGTGTTCGACGTCGCGGCTAGCGGACTGCTGCTTGCATTGACGCTGCCAATCATCGTCATTTTCGCGATCCTCGTGAAGCTCGATAGCAAGGGGCCGGCGTTCTTCCGCCAGACCCGGATCGGGCTCTACGGCCAGGAAATCCAGTTGGTGAAGCTGCGCTCGATGCGGACCGATGCGGAGAAGGACGGCGCCAAATGGGCGCAAAAGGACGATCCGCGCGTAACCCGGCTGGGCAAGTTCATCCGCAAGGTTCGGATCGACGAATTGCCGCAGGTCTGGACGGTACTTAAGGGTCAGATGAGCTTCGTGGGTCCGCGCCCCGAAGTGCCGCAGTTCGTTACCGACCTTGAGGACAAGCTGCCGTTCTATGCCGAGCGCCACATGGTCAAACCAGGCATCACCGGGTGGGCGCAGATCAATTATCCCTATGGCGCATCGGTCGAGGATGCCCGCGCCAAGCTCGAATATGATCTTTACTACGCGAAGAACTACACCCCGTTCCTCGACCTTCTGATTCTGCTGCAGACGCTGCGGGTGGTCCTGTGGCCGGAAGGCGCGCGCTGACGTGGGCCCGGAATCGCTCTGGATTGTACTAGGATTTGTCCTGAACCTCGCAGGCGGGATCGCCTGCGCGCTCGTAGCGGTCTGGCTGTTCGGGCGCGGCGAGAATGCACACGGCCGCCCTGCGGCAAGGATATTTGCCCTACTGGCAACCGCCGCCTGGTGCGTCGCCGGGGCGGCGTTCGGGCCTGCCAGCGGCTTTGCCAGCCTGATCGAGACCGTGGTGAGTCTCACGTGGCTGCTGGTCCTTTACCAGCTGTTCGCCACCGACGGGCGCGATCGGAGCATGGCCCCTATTCGGCCGCTGGTGATCGTGCTCGCGCTGGTCGAGTGTATCCAGCCGGTCCTGACAGTCCTCGATCTTCGGCTCGGCAACGGCGCGGCTGCCGCACCGGTCGTCCTAACCATTTCCGCCCTGTTCCATATCCTCGTCGCGGTTGGGGCGCTCGTCCTCCTGCACAACCTATACGCCGGGGCCTCTGCGACGTCGCGCCAGGTCTTACGCTGGAGCACCGCTGCACTCGCGGGGATCTGGGCGTACCAACTCAATTTCTATACGATCTCCTACTTCACCGGCGCGCATTCGCTGGAACTGGGCGCACTTCGCGGACTGGTTTTGGGAACGAGTGCATTGCTGCTGGCAATCAGCGCAAATTCCCGTGCTGCCGATCTGAAGATCGTCCCTTCGCGCGCAGTCGCTTTCCAATCGCTCTCGCTTCTAGTCATCGGAGCATACCTGCTGGCGATGATGGTCATGGCTCAATCGCTGAGCTTTCTAGGCGATGGGCTCAATCGCTTGACTCAGGTCGGCTTCGTTTTCGTCGCGGCGCTTGTCGCGGTCTTGTGGCTGCCCTCCAGGCGGATGCGCGGTTGGCTGCGGGTCAAGGTGTTCAAGCACCTGTTCCAGCACCGCTACGACTATCGCGCCGAATGGCTGCGCTTCAACCAGACCATCGGGCGGGCAGGGGCCGATGCGCCAAGTCTTGCGGAACGGAGCGCACAAGCGCTGGCGGATATCACCGACAGCGACGGCGCCGCGCTGATGCAACCCGGCACCGAAGGTAACCTCGAACTTGCCGGGCGTTGGAATTGGAACAGCTTCGCACCGCCGGGCGAGGGGCTGGCATCGGAATTCGCATCGGCGATCGAAGCGAACGACACGATCGTGGAAATCGACGCGGTCCGGTGCGGAACCGATGCATCCGGCCACCAACAGCTCATACCGGATTGGCTGATCGAAGACCCGAAGGCATGGGTGATTGTCCCGCTCATTCACTTCGAACGGCTGGTCGGAGTCGTGATCCTCTCGCGCCCACCGATCCCGCGCAAACTCGACTGGGAAGATTTCGATCTGCTCAAGGTTGTCGGTCGCCAGCTTGCCAGCTACCTGGCCGAACAAGCCGGGCACGAGGCGCTGAGCGAAGCGGCGCAATTCGACGAGTTCAACCGTCGGATCGCTTTCGTGATGCACGACATCAAGAATCTCGCCAGCCAGCTTTCGCTGCTCGCGCGCAATTCGCAGCGGCACGCAGACAATCCCGAGTTTCGCAAGGACATGGTGGTTACGCTCACCAAGAGTTCCGCCAAGTTGAACGCGCTTATTGCGCGTCTTGGGCGCTATGGGTCGACTGCAGCCAGCGGTAAGCGCGAATCCGTCGATCTTGCCGAAGTCGCCGCGAACGTCGCGAAACGCTACGCCGACGTCCATCCGGTCCAGCTGACCCGGTCCGAAAAGTGCCTGGTAATGGCCGATCGCGATGCGCTCGAGCAGGCGCTGGTCCATCTCGTCCAGAATGCCATCGATGCCAGCGAAGCGGGCATGCCGGTCATGCTCGATGTATCGTGCGATGGGCTCCGCGGCCGGATCGAGTTGCTGGATTCAGGCGGCGGGATGAGCCCGAAATTCCTGCGCGACGGCCTGTTCAAGCCATTCGTCTCGTCCAAGGACGGAGGATTTGGCATCGGGGCCTACGAAGCCCGCGAGTTGATCCGGGCGATGGGCGGGCGGCTCGAAGTTGAATCGCGTGAGGGGCTCGGCACCCGCTTCAAGATATCCATGCCGCAGCAAAAGGCTGCGTTTGACCTGCCGGGAGAATTTCCGGCTCAGCAGGAGACAGCGTGATGGCTGCCCAGAAACCGATCCTTCTGATCGTCGAGGACGACGAGGGCCTGCAGGCTCAGCTCAAGTGGGCTTACGAAGACTTCGAGGTCGTGATCGCTGGCGACCGTGAAGCGGCACTGGCCGCACTTCGCGCCCACGAGCCCGCAGTTGTAACGCTCGATCTCGGCTTGCCGCCCGATCCCGACGGGACGCGCGAAGGCTTTGCAGTGCTTGACGCAATCATGGAACTCAAGCCGGATACCAAGGTGATCGTCGCGAGCGGCCATGGCGCGCGTGAAAGCGCGCTACAGGCGATCGAGCGCGGTGCCTACGATTTCTACCAGAAGCCGGTCGACATTGACGCGCTGGGCCTGATCGTTCGTCGCGCGTTCAACCTCCACCAGATCGAAGCGGAAAACCGTCGCCTGGCCGCGCGCGTAGGCGAGGAATCAACCGTACTCGGCAACCTCATCACGGCCGCGCCGGAGATGGCGAAGGTCGCGCGCACGATCGAGCGAGTGGCGAACACCGCTGTTTCTGTCATGCTGTTGGGGGCAAGCGGGACGGGCAAGGAACTGCTCGCGCGCGGCCTCCACGACGCCAGCGATCGCAAGGACAAGGCGTTCGTGGCGCTCAATTGCGCGGCAATCCCCGAAACCCTGCTCGAAGCCGAATTGTTTGGTCACGAAAAGGGCGCGTTCACCGGCGCGGTCAAGACCACCGAGGGCAAGATCGAGCAGGCTCAGGGCGGCACGCTGTTCCTTGACGAAGTTGGCGATATCCCGCTGCCGCTGCAGGTAAAGCTGCTGCGCTTCTTGCAGGAGCGGACGATCGAGCGAATCGGCGGGCGCACTGCGATCGCTGTCGACACGCGGATCGTGTGCGCCACGCACCAGGACCTAGAAGCGATGATCGAGGCGGGAACCTTTCGCGAGGATCTGTTCTACCGGCTCGCCGAAATCGTGATCAAGATACCGACTTTGGCGGAGCGGGCCGGAGACGCCGTGCTGCTCGCCAAGCATTTCCTGACCAAGTTCGCTGCCGAGATGAATCCGGCGGTCAAGGGTTTCGCCCCCGATGCCTTGGCCGCGATCGACGGATGGAACTGGCCAGGCAATGTGCGAGAGCTCGAAAACCGGGTGAAGCGTGCGGTCATCTTGGCCGACGGCAAGCTCGTCGTCGCCGACGACCTCGACCTGACCGAAACCGAGGACGAGGCGACCGAAGCACTCAATCTCAAGAGTGCGCGCGAACGAGCCGATCGGGCGATGATTCGCCATGCACTGGCGCGCAGCGAGGGGAATATCTCGACCAGCGCCAAACTGCTCGGAATCAGCCGCCCCACGCTTTACGACTTGCTCAAGCAGTATGATCTCCAGACCTAGCCTTCCCGGAGCAATCCTGGGGCTGGGGTTGACCCTCGCCGGATGCACCCAAAGCGCACCGGCACCATCGCTCTACGAACGGGCCATGGCAGCCCTCGCGCGAGGTGACGGGATCGCTGCCGAAGCAGACTTGCGCGCGGAGCTGGCCAAAGGCGCTCCACGCAATCAAATCGCCCCATTCATGGGCGAAGCGCAGCTGATGCAGGGCAATCTCGCGGATGCCCACCGGTGGCTCGACAACGAAGACTTTGCTCCCAACGTGCGCGGCCAGGGGTTCAGGATCCGCGGACACCTGGCAATGCGCGAGGGCAAACTGGGGCAGGCCGAAAAGGCTTACGCGACAGCGCTACAGTTCGAACCCGACAGTGCTGACCTGTGGGTCGATATCGGTCGCATGCGTTATCGCAGCGGAGCGCAGTTCGGAGCGGTCGAGGCGTCGAAGAAGGCAATC
This sequence comes from Tsuneonella mangrovi, assembly GCF_002269345.1. NCBI lineage: Bacteria > Pseudomonadati > Pseudomonadota > Alphaproteobacteria > Sphingomonadales > Erythrobacteraceae > Tsuneonella > Tsuneonella mangrovi. The sequence continues at coordinate 318,331 of NZ_CP022889.1, read as the reverse complement.
ACACTGGGGCCGGAAAATCCCTCGGCACTGCTATTTCGCGCGCAACTGGTGCGGGATTCGCAAGGCATGGCGGCCGCACTGCCACTGTTCGAGCTTGGCCTGAAGCACTCTCCAAATAATGCGCCCCTGCTTGCTGGCTATGCCGCAACGCTGGGGGAACTCGGGCGAGCCAAGGAAATGCTCGCTGCCCTACGCAAGTTGGCCAATACCAATCCGGGAAATCCGCGCCTGCTATACCTGCAAGCGGTTCTCGCAGCGAGGGCAGGGGACTACGACCTCGCGCGCGGCCTGCTCCAGCGCAGCGGCGACCTCGAGCGGCAAATGCCTGCGGCAATCCTGCTATTGGGCATCATCGACCTCGAAAACGGCAACTACGCGAGTGCGGCTCAAGGGTTTGACCGCCTCGCACGCCTGCAACCCGAAAACGCGCGAGTGCAGCGGCTGCTTGCGCGGGCACTGAAGCTAGGCGGCAGCGACCGGGAATTGATTGCCCGCTTTGCCGGGCGCGCCGACACCCCTTACATCGCGATGCTGGTCGGGCGGGCGTATGAAGCAATTGGCGATCGCGAGAAGGCAGCGGGTTTTCTCAACCGGGCACAACGCCCGTTTGCAATGACAGTGCGCGACCTCGCGCCAGCGACCGACCTCGACGTGGCCGAGTTGTATGGCGATGCGAGTGGACCCAGCACGGTTTCGCTGGTTCGCGGGCTGGTCGCTGCGGGAAATCCGACCCAGGCAAAGGCGCGGGCCGATGCGTTCCTCGCTCGATACCCGCAATCGTCCGACGCAATGGCGCTCGACGGCGATGCTTCATTGGCTATGGGTCGGCCAGATCTGGCCACGCAGATCTACAACCGGGCGGCAGCGGTCCGCCGCCCTTGGCCGCTTGCCAAGCGAATGATCTATGCGTTGATCGAGCAGGGTCGCGAAGTGGACGCGGCGAACCTGCTTGCCAGGTTCGTGAAGGGTGAACCGAACAATGCCGAAGCCTGCGCGTTGCTTGCGCGGTGGGCTTATCTGCAGGGCGACTATACCCGCGCGACAATGCTGCTCGATCATGCGAGCCTCTACGGCGCAGCGAACGATCCAACACTCGTGAGCCTGCGGGCCGCGATCGCCCGAAAGGCAGGCGAATAGCGGCTATCGACAAGCAAGGCAGGGTCAGCCACATGGCGTGGCGATGATCCGCCGTCTGCTTTCCCACATAGACCTGATGGTTCGCATGCTGCTGCTGGCGATCGTGCTCGCCAGTATCGCCCCTGCAAGCGGACGCTGGCACGATCTCGCGCAAGGCATCTCGAATGGAGCGATCTTCCTGTTGTTCCTGCTCAACGGGCTGCGCCTCCCGCGCCACGAAGTCGCGCGCGGCATCGGCCATTGGCGGTTCCTGCTGCCGCTGGTGATATGGTGCTTCGGGGCAATGGCGCTGACGGGGAAGGGGTTTGCAATTCTCGGCGCAGGAGTTTTGCCGCCGGTCGTTGCGCTCGGCTTTCTCTACCTCGGCGCGCTGCCGTCGACGGTGCAATCCGCTACGGCGTACTCCTCGCTCGCGGGCGGCAATGTCGCCAATTCGGTGATCTCTGCCGCGCTGCTCAATGTGATGGGCGTGTTCATCTCGGTGCCGATCATCTCGCTATTGGGCGGAGGCGCGCAACTGGAGCTCGGCGTCAACGGACTGACCAAGGTCTTCCTCGTGCTGATCCTGCCGTTCACGATTGGCCAGTTGCTGCAGGACAGGCTGCATGGCTGGATTACGGGGCACAAGTACCTGGTGACGTGGATGGACCGAATTTCGATCGCGATTGCGGTCTACGTGGCGTTCTCCGGCGCGGTGGCGCAAGGGCTGTGGACGGTCGTCGGCCCAGACCAGTGGGCGATCCTGCTCGTGCTGGTCATTGGCTTCCTGCTGTTCGGATTTGTCGGCGCGTGGCTGCTCGCAAAGCTGCTTGGCCTGCATCGGCCCGACCGTATCGCGTTCCAGTTTGCCGGAGCGCACAAGAGCGTCGCGATGGGCGCACCGCTTGCGGCAGTGCTCTTTCCACCGGCAGTCGCGGGCATGGTCCTGCTTCCGCTACTTGCCTACCACCTGCTCCAGCTGGTCGCATCGGCACCGCTCGCTAAGCGGTATGCTGCGCACGCTCCAGGCGATTGAAACGGATCGACCACCACAGCGACAGTCCGATCAGCACCGCACCTATCAGCCCGGTCACCGCTTCCGAAATGTGGAACCGGGCCGAAGCGAACATGATCACGCCGAGCGCAAGGATCGCCCAGAACGCTCCATGTTCGAGATAGCGGTATTCGGCAAGCGTCCCCTTCTGCACCAGCATGATGGTCATCGATCGCACGAACATCGCACCGATCGACAAGCCGAGCGCGATGACCACCATGTTGTTCGACAATGCGAATGCCCCGATCACTCCGTCGAAACTGAACGAGCTGTCTAGCACTTGCAGGTAGAGGAAGCCCCCCAGGCCCGACGCGACGACCGCGCCGCGCAGTTTGGCCGCCTCCTCGCGCAGTTCGAGCCAAGTGCTGATCCCCTCGACCACAACAAACGCAATGGTCCCGAATATACCGGCAACGAGGAACGTCAGCGCTTCGTCGTCAGGCAGAAGTCGCGAGAAGCCAAACAAGGTCAGCAGAAGCAGCGCGATTTCGACCGCGGGGATATGCGAGAACCTGGACAGCCACACTTCTATCCGGTGGATCCAGTGGACCTCCTTCTCCTTGTCGAAGAAGAACTTCGACCCGACGAGGAACAGGAACGCGCCGCCGAACCCGGCGATGCCGACGTGAGCGCCCGAAACGATGCGCTCGTATTCGTCTGGCTGACCAAGTGAAAGTTTGATCGCGTCGATCGGGCCGAGCCCGGCAGCGATCGCAACAATCGCCAGCGGAAATGCGATCCTCATCCCGAAGACGGCAATCGCCATCCCCCACGTGAGAAATCGCTTCTGCCAGATTTCGTCCATGTCCTCGAGCACGGTCGCGTTGACCACCGCGTTGTCGAAACTGAGCGAAACCTCGAGCACCGAAAGCACACCGATAATCCACAGCATCTGCGCGGTGCCGGCAAGACTGTGCGTGCTTTCCCACCCGTACCACGCGCCAATCGCGAGGCAGGCGAGGGTGAAACCGATCGAACCCTTGTAGTAGCGAAGCATTGTGCGTTTGCCCCCTGCCGCGCTCAGCTCTTCGGCTGGTACGTCTGGTCTTCGCCCGGGAAAGTGCGCGCGCGCACTTCTTCGGCGTAGGTTCCCGCAGCCTTGGAAATCACGCTCGCCATGTCTTCGTAGCGTTTCACGAACCGCGGGACGCGTTCGAACATGCCGAGCATGTCTTCGGTGACAAGCACCTGCCCGTCGCACTGGGCCGATGCGCCGATGCCGATGGTCGGGATTTCGAGCGCTTGGGTGAGGGCAATCGCGATCGGCTCGATCACGCCTTCGATCACCACCGCAAATGCGCCTGCTTCCTGCACCGCATTGCCGTCAGCCATGATCTTGGCGTGTTCTTCCTGGCTGCGCCCGCGCGCTCCGTATCCACCGAGCGCATTGACCGCCTGCGGGGTCAGCCCGACGTGCGCCATCACCGGAATGCCGCGCTGGCTCAAGAACGCGATCGTTTCGGCCATCGCTTGCCCGCCTTCGAGCTTGACCGCCGCGCAGCCGGTTTCTGCCATGATCCGGCTCGCGCTCTCGAACGCCTGTTGGGGCGACGCCTCGTAGGAACCGAACGGCATGTCGACCACCACCACCGAGTGATACGATCCGCGCACCACCGCCGCGCCGTGCGCGATCATCATGTCGAGCGTGACCTGCAGCGTCGTCGGAAGCCCGTAGATGACCTGCCCCAGCGAATCCCCCACCAGCAGGATGTCGCAGTGTTCGTCGAGCAGCTGTGCGGTGCGCGCAGTGTAGGCGGTGAGCATGACCAATGGTTCCTTGGTCGCACCGTCCGCCTTGCGGGACTGGATCTTGGGAACCGTGAGCCGCCGCATCGGCTGCGGGGTGGGGTGCGCTCGGCTGGTCGCCGTATCGAGCTTGAAGGTCGTGGACATGGCCCAGATACCTAGCCTCCCGGGATTAGCGGGGGAAGCCTTGAGATTATTCCTTGCCTTGAGGACCTGCTGCGCTAGCTTCCGCTGCCATGACTGGCCCGGCCGCCTTCGGCCCGGCGCAGAAGAAGGGGATACGGGTCGATGATCCTAGATCGCGTCAAGCCGCTCGATGCCATCCTGGCAACCGCGGAAAAGAAATCACTCAAGCGCTCGCTCGGCTGGTTCCAGCTTACCCTGATGGGGATCGGCTGCGTAATCGGCACGGGTATCTTCGTGCTGACTTCGGTCGGCGCGCAGAAGGCGGGCCCGGGCCTGATGGTCGCATTCGCGATCGCGGGCCTCGTCTGCATCGTGGCAGCGTTCTGTTATGCCGAAATCGCAGCGATGATCCCGGTCGCAGGCAGCGCCTATACATATAGCTACGCGACGATTGGCGAGTTCTTCGCCTGGACCGTTGGTTGGGCGCTGATCATGGAATACGCGATCGCCGCCTCGGCGGTGTCGGTCGGCTGGTCGGGATACTTTTCAGGGACCGTGCTCGGCGGGCTAGGCATACACTTGCCAACCTGGCTCAGCGCCGGGCCTCTTGCGCTCGGCGGAGTCGAAGGCGGGTTCATCAACCTGCCTGCGCTGGTAATCGCACTGCTGGTCACGTTCCTGCTGGTTATCGGCACGAGCGAGAGCGCCAAGGTCAATGCCGTGCTGGTGCTGATCAAGGTCACTGCGCTGACGGCGTTTGTCGCACTGACGCTGACAAGTTCCGACTTCTCGGTCGACAAGTTCAACCCGTTCCTGCCCGCCGGCCTGTTCGGTGGTTGGGGTTCGGGCGTCGGTGCGGTCGGCGCGGCGGCGACAATGTTCTTCGCTTATGTCGGTTTCGATGCGGTCTCGACCGCAGCGGAGGAAACCAAGAATCCCCAGAGGAACGTGCCAATCGGTCTGGTCGGCTCACTTCTTTTCTGCACGGTGTTCTACATCCTCGTCGCCGCCGGTGCGATCGGTACCATCGGGGGCAACCCGATCATGGGCGCTGATAATCTTCCGCTGATCACCGGTTCGCCCGAACTCGCGCGTCAGTGCGCCATGCCGCAATATGCCGATGCGCTGGTCTGCTCGAAGGAGCCGTTGGCGCACGTGCTCAAGGTGATCGGGTTCACCGGGTTCGGTAACGCGATCGGCTTGGCCGCGTTCCTTGCGCTGCCGTCGGTTATCCTGGTGCTGATTTTCGGCCAGACGCGCATCTTCTTCGTGATGAGCCGCGACGGACTGCTGCCCGAAATGCTCAGCCGCGTGCACCCGAGGTTTCGCACGCCGCACGTCGTAACCCTGATCACCGGTATCGCGGTGGCGGTTGCTGCCGCGTTCTTCCCGGTCGGCCAGCTCGCTGACATCTCCAATGCCGGCACGCTCTACGCGTTCCTGATGGTCGCGGTGGCGGTGCTGGTACTGCGGGTGAAGGATCCGGAGCGTCCGCGCCACTTCAAGGTGCCGGGGGTATGGATCATCGCTCCGCTGACGATCATCGGTTGCGTCCTGCTGTTCTTCAACCTGCCGACTGCAGCGATGCTGTTCCTGCCGGGGTGGGGCGTGCTCGGGCTGCTTGTTTATTTCCTCTACAGCCGCAGCCACAGCTATCTTGGTCGCGGGATTGTCGAAATCGTGGACGACATTGAAGGCCACGAAACGATGATGCCGATTGACGAACCGAACGAGAGCAAGAACTGATATTCCTGCTCACCGCTAAAGAGGGCCGCTCCGCGAGGGGCGGCCCTTTTCGTTAGGGCGCGTGTTCCGTTTCCCGGCTGTTGCACCCGTCGATGAATTGGAACATAAGTGGAACATATGAGTCGTTCCACTATCTCCTCGCACGATCTCGTGCCCGCCAGCGAACTCGCCGCGATCTCCGGCTGTGCGCCTGTATGGCAACCGGGTTTGGCGCCTGCCTGCCACAGTGAGATATTCGCCCCCGGACGGGAAGCGAGCGGGGCCGCAGTGGCGCTGGCGCTGGCCGGCGATGCCTTGCGCAGTGCCCGCCCGGGTGAGACCGACGAAGCCGAGGACCGGCGCGCGATCCTGTGGGTGCAGGACCGGGCGGCCTTGCGGCTCGGCGGGCGCCCTTATCGCCCCGGGTTACCACGGGCATTCCAGCACCGGCTGCTCCATGTCGTGGCCGAGAAGCCGCAGGACGCACTGTTCGCGCTCGAGGAAGGGCTGCGCTGCCGCGAGCTCGCAGCGGTGATCGGGGAACTTGCCGGGGCGCCGCGCGCGCTCGATTTCACCGCTTCGCGCCGCCTCAGCCTTGCTGCGGAAAAGCACGGCGTGCCGCTATGGCTGGTGCGGCTCGATGCTCCGCACGATCTTTCCTCGGCGCGCCTGCGCTGGAGCGTGCGCTCCGCTCCGTCCGCCCCGCCGCGCTGGAACGGTCAGGCACCCGGCACTCCCCAATGGCACACCGAGCTGTTCCGCGCGCGTGCCCATCCTCCCGGCGAATGGACCTTGCGCGATGACGGATACCGTCTCGCCGCCCGGCGCATCGCCGCCAGCCACTCCGCCGCGCCGGATCCTCTCGGCCTGGCTGCACCAGCTGGCGGTCGATCGCTGGCGGCTGTCTGAAGGCTGCGCACCGGGGGAGGGGGCGGACGCCGCTCCGCTGGCGCTCATCACCGATACCGCGCACGGCCCGCGCATCCACGCCGCCAACCGCGCCGGGATCGCCACCGGGGCGCAGGCAGGCGCGATGCTGGCCGATGTCCGCGCGCTGTGCCCCGACATTGCCGTGCGGCCGAGTGATCCGGCGGGAGACCTCAAATTCCTCGAACACATCGCACTGTGGGCACGGCGCTGGGGACCGTGGTCGGCGCTCGACGCCCCCGATGCGGTGCTGGTCGACGTAACCGCCGTCGCGCACCTGTTCGGCGGGGAAGCCAAGCTGCTGGCCGATGCGCACGATCGCTTTATCCGACGCGGGCTGGCCGTCCGCCTGGCTATCGCCCCGACCGCCGGGGCGGCCTGGGCGCTGTCGCACTACGGGCCGGAGCGTGCGATCCTTGCCCCGGATGACGATGCCGCAGCGCGACTGGCGGACCTGCCGGTGGCGGCGTTACGGCTCGACGGCGATGTCCTGCTGGTGCTGCGCCGCCTTGGGCTCAAGCGCCTGGGCGACTTGACCGAGCGGTTCGGCGAGCCGCGTGGGCGCGACGCACTCCAGCGCCGGTTCCGCAACCGCAAGTCGCCTGCCGCCAATCCGCTGATCCGTCTCGACCAGTTGCTCGGGTGCGTACCCGAACCGCTTCTGCCCGTGCTTCCGCAGCAGGTCCCGCTGGTCCAGCGCCGCCTGATGGAGCCGATCCGCCATCGCAGCCTGCTCGATACCGTGCTGGGCGACCTTGCCGCGGACATGGCCCGCGCGCTGGAGGGCAGCGGGCAGGGCGCGCGACGGCTCGAACTGGGCCTGTGGCGGGTCGATGGCGAAGTGATCGTGCGGCAGGTCGAACTTGCCGCCGCGACCCGCGACCCGGCGCATATCGCGCAACTGTTCGCCGAGCGGCTGGACGATGTCGATGCGGGCTTCGGGATCGAGACGGTGCGGCTGCGCGCCAGCTGGGCCGAACCGCTCGCACTGATGCAGCGCGATTTCGAAGCGGCGGCAGAAGCGCATGGCACCAGCCTTGCTGCATTTGTCGACCGGCTGACGGTGCGGCTTGGCCCCAAGGCGGTACGCCGTCCGGTGCTCCACGCAAGCCACGTGCCCGAACGCGCGCAGCGCTGGCAGGAAGCGCTCGCGCCTGAGCCACCGAGCCAAGGGGAGCTGGCGTTCCACGCGCGCCCGCTCAAGCTGCTCGACCGGGCGGAGAGGATCGCGGTGCTCTACGCCACGCCCGACGGTTATCCCAAGGCGTTTCGCTGGCGCGGCGCGGTGCACGAAGTGGTGCGGGTCGAGGGGCCCGAGCGGATCGCGCCCGAGTGGTGGCGCGAACGCGGCGGGGCGCGGCTGCGCGACTATTACCGGATCGAGGACGACGCGGGGCGGCGCTACTGGATCTACCGCCAGGGAATCATCGGTGACGGGCGCGGCGGAATGCCCGACTGGTACTTGCAGGGCCTATGCGCGTGAGCGGTGATGGTCAGTCTTCGGACACCAGCGAGGAACGCCGCGAACGTTTCTGGCCGAGCGGGATGTTACCGAAATGGGCGACCGGGCCATCCTGGAATTCGACCGCCTCGATCGTCGCTTCGACCACCTCCATCGGGATGTCGCGTTCGAAACGCACACCGCAGCTGGCCTGGCTGGCCCAGATCACCTTGGCGAAATACTCGTAGCCATCCCAACACAGCAGGCACGAGGCCCCTTCCACGGGAGGGTTCTGTCCGTCGAAGCGCGCGCCCGCCTCCGACAGGTCGGTGAGGCGCCCGAACCGGTCTCCCCCGGCGAGTTTTATTCTTGCAGCCCGGTCAACCGAATAACGCCGGACAGCCCGCCGGTCCGCTTGATCGGCAAGGCGATTGGTTTGGAAAAATGCCACGAAGCATACCCCCAACGAGACGAACCACCTGCTTGCCGCACAGTGGTTAAGCCTCGATTGTATCTCAGGGTAACCGATGCGTTAGGCATAGGCTGATTCCTGCGTTCGCTGTCGAGGAAGGGCTAGCCGATCTATCGACCGGAACATATATAGAACAAATGCCCGAATCCCCGCTGACACCCGACAAGCGCCGGATCGATCTCGATCCCGATGATGTCGCGCCGCCGCCACGCGCGCCGTTCGTCGAACTCGGGCTGGTGAGCTGCTTCAGCTTCCTGCGCGGGGCATCGGACGCGGTCGACCTGGCGATGACCGCCCGCGCACTGGGTTACGACGCGATCGGGATCGCCGATGCGAACTCGCTGGCGGGCGTGGTGCGGATCCATAGCGAAGCGAAGACGCTGAAGCTGAAGCCGGTCATCGGCTGCCGCATCGAAACGGTCGAGGGGCTGGCATTCCTCGCCTATCCCGCCGACCGCGCCGGCTATGGCCGCCTGTGCCGCCTGATTTCCGCCGGACGGATGACCACGCTCGGCGGTGAATGGCAGGCCAAGGGCGTGTGCGAGATCGACCTGGCGATGCTGGCGAGCCACAGCGAAGGGGTGCAGCTGGTCCTGCTGCCACCAGGGGACTTGGAAACGGAGCTTACGATTACGGTCGAGAGCAACGTGGTCCCGCTCGATGATCCCCAAGCATCCGGCGAAGCGGGCAGGCAGGTTCCTTTCACCGGCAATCTGGCCACCATCGTGCCCCATCTCGGCAAGCAGCTCCCCACATTGCGCCATATTGCCGCCAGCTACCTCTACAGCGGTGACGATATCGCCCGGATCGACCGGCTCGATGCGCTGGCGCAGGCGCATGGGTTGTCGTTGCTCGCCACCAACGATGTGCATTACCACGCGCCCGATCGGCGTCCGTTGCAGGACGTGATGACCGCGATCCGGCACAAGACCACGGTTGCCAAGGCCGGCCACCTGTTGTTCGGCAATGCCGAGCGACACCTCAAGTCGCCGCAACAGATGGTCGAGCTGTTTGCCCGCTGGCCGTACGCAATCGCTGCGGCGCGCGAAGTGGCCGATGCCTGCCGCTTCACGCTCGACGAACTGCGCTACGAATACCCGCGCGAGATTTACCCTGGCGGCATGACGCCCCAACAATACCTCGAGCGTTCGACCTGGCAGGGCGCCGACGGTCGCTATCCCTCAGGCGTCCCCGAAAGCGTCCGCACCACATTGGAGCGCGAGTTGGCGCTGATCGAGAAGCTCGACCTTGCGCGCTATTTCCTCACCATCAAGGACATCGTCGACTATGCGCGCGGGGTCGATCCGCCGATCCTGTGCCAGGGGCGGGGCAGCGCAGCCAATTCGGCAGTGTGCTACTGTCTCGGCATCACCAGCGTCGATCCGGCCAAGCACGCGCTGCTGTTCGACCGGTTCATCTCCGAAGAACGCAAGGAACCACCCGATATCGATGTCGATTTCGAGCACGAACGACGCGAAGAAGTGATCCAACACATCTACCGCAGCTATGGACGCGAGCGGGCGGGGCTGTGCGCTACGGTGATCCACTACCGTCCGCGCATGGCGATCCGCGAGGTCGGCAAGGCGATGGGCCTGTCAGAAGACGTGACCAGCGCGCTGGCCCGCACGGTATGGGGCAACTACGGGCAGGAAGTGGCCGAAAAACATGCCCGCGAAATCGGCCTCGACCTTTCCGATCCGCATTTGCGACGTGTACTTAAACTCACCGAGCAGATGATTGGAATGCCGCGCCATTTGTCGCAGCACGTCGGCGGGTTCATCCTCACCGACGGGCCACTGACCGAAACCGTGCCGATCGGCAACGGGGCGATGCCCGATCGCAGCTTCATCGAGTGGGACAAGGATGACATCGACGCGCTCGGCATCCTCAAGGTCGACGTGCTCGCGCTGGGGATGCTGACCTGTATCAGGAAGTGCCTCGACCTGCTTGAAAACCATCATGAAAGGCGGCTCGAACTCGCCACCGTCCCGCGCGAGGATCCGGAGACCTACGCGATGCTCCGCAAGGCGGATTCGCTCGGTGTGTTCCAGGTCGAAAGCCGGGCGCAAATGAACATGCTGCCGCGCCTGCGCCCGCGCGAGTTCTACGATCTCGTGATCCAGGTCGCGATCGTCCGCCCCGGGCCGATCCAGGGCGACATGGTCCACCCCTATCTCAAGCGCCGCCGCGGAGCGGAGCAGTTAGTGATCCCTGCGCCTGCGCCACGGTACGGCCCGCCCGATGAACTCTCGAGTATCCTCGAACGCACGTTGGGGGTGCCGATCTTCCAGGAACAGGCGATGAAGATCGCGCTCGACGCGGCCAAGTTCTCCAGTGCGGAGGCCAACCGGCTACGTAAGGCGATGGCCACCTTCCGCAGCCGTGGGATGGTGGAGGAATTGCAAGACATGATGGTCGGGCGGATGGTCGCGCGCGGCTACGATCCCGACTTCGCACAGCGCTGCTTCAACCAGATCAAGGGATTCGGTGAATACGGCTTCCCCGAAAGCCACGCGGCCAGTTTCGCGCACCTCGTCTATGTGTCGAGCTGGCTCAAATGCCATTTCCCCGCCGCGTTCGCCTGCGCGCTGCTCAATTCGCAACCGATGGGGTTCTACGCCCCCGCGCAGATCGTGCGCGACGCGCGCGAGCACGGCGTGGCGGTGCTGGCGGTCGATGTAAATGCGAGCGAGTGGGACTGTACGCTGGAAGGGGACGGCGGGTCACAGGCCGGGAAGGGCGACAGCGGTCGTTTGGACCGCGACATCGGCCTGCGGCTCGGCTTCCGGCAGGTCGACGGACTGCCCGAGCATATCGCCGCCCGCTTGGTGGCGGAGCGCGAGGCACATGGCCCCTACCGCGATGTCGCCGAATTGCGCGATCGGGCAGGGCTGTCGCCTGCGCATGTCGAGCGGCTCGCGAGCGCCGACTGTTTCGGATCGCTCGGCCTGCCACGGAGACAGGCGTTGTGGGATGCGCGCAGCCTGGTAGCGGGCCGTGGCCTGCCGCTGTTCGCCCATGCCGCTGCGCGCGAGGAAGGGGCCGAGATCACGCCCATCGCGCTCCCCCGGATGCCGCTCAGCGAAGAGGTCGTTGCCGACTACCAGACCACCCGGATCAGCCTGAAGGCGCACCCGCTGGCGTTCCTGCGCGCGAGTCTGGCCGAGCGCGGTTTCGTGCGCGCCTGCGACCTGCGTGCGCGCAAGTACCGCTCGATGGTACAGGTGGCGGGTGTCGTGCTGATACGCCAGCGGCCGGGCAGCGCCAAAGGCGTGTGCTTCATTACGCTGGAAGACGAGACCGGGGTCATCAACCTCGTCGTATGGCCCGATCTCAAGGAAAGACAGCGCAAGGTCGTGATGGGCGCGCGGCTGATGGAGGTGCGCGGACGGGTCGAATACGACGACGAGGTGATCCACGTCATCGCCCACCACATGAACGATGCCAGCGCAGACCTGCTGCGCTTGTCCGACGACGAACTACGCCCCGCGATCGCCCGCGCCGACCATGTCGCCAGTCCGCTCCAGCAAAGGAAGCCTCCGCCACTCAAAGGTGATCCGGTCGAACCGTGGGAGCCGCCCGGCCCGGGCAACCGCGAGTGCGGCTATCACGGGCCTGCGGGGGGCGGGCACCCGCGCAACGTGCGGATCATCCCGCGGATACTTCCGCCCTCGCGCGATTTCCACTAGCGGGCAGCCGATGATCGACCCCGAGCGCCTTGCAGCCTTCCTGTTCGTGACCAGCGCGACGAGTATCGTGCCGGGGCCATCGATGCTGTTCGTAATGAGCCAGTCGATCTGGCGCGGCGGGAAATCGGGCGCGGCGGCACTCGCCGGAATGCAGCTCGGCTATGTCGGGTGGTGGACGCTTGCCGCGCTGGGGCTCGGCACGCTAGCTGCCGCATACCCGCTGGCATTCGACCTGCTGACGATCGCTGGGGCGCTCTATCTCGCCTGGCTCGGCGTCGCGGCGATCCGCCATTCCTTCCATGCCGGGGAAGAACATGCAGAAGTTCCGGCCAAAGCATCGCGCCATGCATTCACCGACGGGATTCTCGTAGCGATCAGCAACCCCAAATCGCTGGTTTACATGGTCGCGGTGATCCCGCCGTTTATCGATGCAAACGCCCCAGTCGTGCCGCAGATCGCACTGCTTGCAGTTGTCGCGCTCGCCGCCGATATCGCCGTCGGCACGGCCTATATCCAGGCCGGCCGCCGCTTGGCGCGCTTCATGGAGCGCGCCGCAACGCGCCGCTGGATCGATCGCGGGACAGGGATGGTGTTCCTGGCGATCGCGGCAACCGTGCTGGCGGAATCCCTGATCGCCTGACACGGCTGAAGACTTACTTCAGTCGGCTTGCGTTGCCTTGCCCGACAGGCCACAACAGGGCCGGGATCAAGGGAAGGGAGAATTCCGCGGCATGACTGCAGCGCAAACCGGGCTGTTCCGCCCGCTCACGGAAAACCCGTTCATGCGGCTGGCCACGGTCATCGTATTCTACATCTTCGAAGGCGTGCCGATGGGCCTGTTCTACGTGGCGGTTCCGGCATACATGGCCAGCAAGGGTGCAGGCACGGCGGAAATCGCAACGGTCGTCAGCGCCTTCGCGCTTCCGTGGACCCTCAAGCTGGTCAACGGCTTCCTGATGGACCGCTGGACGTACCTGCCGATGGGTCGGCGCAGGATCTGGATCATCGGCGCCCAGTCGACGATGGCACTCAGCCTCCTGCTCGGTGCTATCGCCGATCCTGGAGGCACGGACGTGTTCCTGATCTCCATGCTGGCATTTGTCCTCAGCATGGCAACGACATTCCAGGACGTTTCGATCGATAGCCTCGTGGTCGATATCATGACCGAGGAAGAGCAAGCGAAAGCCGGCGGATTCATGTTTGGTTCGCAGATGGCAGGAGTCTCGCTCGCCACCGTGACCGGCGGCTACCTGCTGCAGAACTTCGGCACCGGCATCACCTTCATGATTGCCGCGGCATTCCTGATGATCGGCGTAGGATTTGCAGTCTCATTGAGGGAGCGCCCGGGAGAAAAGCGGTTCCCGTGGACCGCTGGACAGGCTCACCAGCGCAATCTGGACATCAAGATCGATGCCTGGTTGCCGCTCCTCAAACAGAGCTTCAAGGCGATGACGGCTCCGGCCAGCCTGATTATCGTGCCGTTCCTGCTCGTGCGCAGCATCCCGGCAGGAATTTACGACGTTTTCAATCCGGTGCTGGCTACGCAATACGTCGGCCTTACCACCTCGCAATACACCAACATCACATTCTTCAGCAGCCTGGCCTCGGGCATCGCCGGCTTCTTCGTTGGTGGTTGGTTGACCACGAAGCTCGGCAAGCGGCGCGTCTTGACGCTGATGTATGCGCTTACCGGGGCGTTGGTGATCGGGGCGGGGCTGCTCCCGATGTACTGGACCAACCCCGCAATCCTCTATGCGCTCGTCTGGGGTATCGACATGTTCGGCATTTTTGTCGCCATCGCGATGATCCCGATCGCCATGCAGGTTTGCTCGCCGGCAGTCGCTGCGACCCAGTTCACGATCTACATGGCGTTGGCGAACTTTGGCCGTCCGATAGGAGCGTGGATCGTCGCGACAGCCAACGCGATCGACACAGAGCTGATCTTCTTCACCATCGGCCCGATCATGCTGGCGGCATCGATCGGTACGATGTTCCTCAGACCCGGAGAAGCGTCTGCCGAAGTCGAACGGCTTACCGCGCACGGAGCCGGCGCGGCCCCTGCCGAAAACTGATCAGGCGGCCTCTATCGAGTAACCCGCTCCGCGCACCGTGCGCACCGGATCCTTGCCCTCGGTGGTCTCGATTGCCTTGCGCAGGCGGCGGATATGGACGTCGACGGTGCGCAATTCGATATCGCTGCCGGTTCCCCAAACCCCGTCGAGCAACTGGTTGCGGCTGAACACACGCCCCGGGCTTTCCATCAGGAACTTGAGCAAGCGATACTCGGTAGGCCCAAGCTGGAGCGCCTGTCCCTTGCGTTCGACACGGTGTGCGACCGGATCGAGCGTCAGGTCGCCGACCGTGATCGATTCGCCAGCAAGGGCAGGGCGGATTCGCCGCATCACCGCTGCCACGCGGGCAAGCAATTCACGCGGGGAGAACGGCTTGGTCAGGTAGTCGTCCGCACCGGTTTCGAGCCCGCGGATACGGTCATCCTCCGCCTCGCGCGCGGTCAGCATGATGATCGGGACATGCGCGGTGTTCTTGTCGCGCCGCAAACGCCGACAGACCTCGATCCCGCTGGTCCCTTCGATCATCCAGTCGAGGATGACGAGGTCGGGCACTTCTTCGGTGGCGAGCTCAAGTGCTTCGTCACCGTCCGGTGTGCCACGTACGTCGTAGCCTTCGTTACGAAAACGGTATTCGAGCAGCTCGAGGAGTGCTGGATCGTCCTCGACGAGAAGCAGCTTGGCAGCGGTCATGGCTTCGGGTTTCCCTTTCACCGCCGCTTCACACCAAGAGTGTTACGGTTTCACGACACGAATGTGTCAGGAACCGGTGTTGTGCAGCGGCTCGCCGTCATCGTCCGCGGGGTAGAGCCCGGTGGCCGCAAAGTGGACCATCTCCGCAACGTTGGTCGCATGATCGCCGATCCGTTCGATATTGCGGGCCACGAACAGCAATTGCGCCGCAGTCGAAATGGTCGAAGGATTCTCGACCATATGACTGACAAGGTTGCGGAATATCGATTCGTAGAAGTTATCGACCTTGGTATCCGCAATGATCACTTCGCGGGCCAGTTCGGGATCGCGCGCAGCATAGGCTGTCAGCACATCGTGGACCATTTCGGCGGCGAGTTCGCCCATCGCCGGGAGCAGCGTGAGGGGATCGAATTTCTTGCGGTTTTCGATCTTGCGCCCGGCGCGTGCGATCGCCTTCGAATAGTCGCCGATCCGTTCGACCACGCCGGCAATCTTCAACGCAGCGATCACTTCGCGCAAATCGTCCGCCATCGGCGCGCGCAGCGCGATGATCCGCACCGCGAGCTTGTCGACTTCGGATTCGAGCGCATCGATCCGCTTGTCGCCCTTGATGACGCGTTCGGCCAGGTCGTCGTCACCCTTGACCAGCGCATCCATCGCGTCGGTCACGGCTGCTTCCGCCAACCCGCCCATTTCCGCAATCAGCCCACGGAGGCGCGTAATGTCCTCATCGAAGGCCTTGACCGTATGTTCTGCGCCCACTGGCATATCGTTCAGCAACTGCTCCTGATCCCTTCCGGTATGCTTGCCCTGATAGCGGGCTACCGGAAATTTTGCTTACTCTAGCATTTTTACAGCCCGGCAACAGTGCATAGATTGGATTGCCTGAAAGAGCGCATCAATAGCTCAATCGGCAAGATCGGGCTCTTCAACCAGCTCGGTAATGCGCACGGTGACGGTTGTGCCAATGCCTACCTTGCTCGCGATATCAAGCCTTCCGCGATGACGTTCGACGATATGCTTGACGATCGCGAGCCCCAAACCCGTGCCGCCCGACGCCCGGCTACGGCCAGGGTCGGTACGATAGAAACGGCGGGTCAGGTGCGGCAAGTGTTCGGCGGGAATCCCTTCGCCGGAATCAGCGATGGATAGCCGCACTTCACCTGAAACCGACCGCGACAGGTTCACCTTCACAGGATCGTCGCCGGAACCGTATTTGAGCGCGTTGTCGACCAGGTTGCGGACCAGCTGCTCCAACTGGAGCTGATCGCCGCGAATCGCGATACCCGGTGCGCATTCGATTGCCAGCTTGTCGAGCCGATCAGGTCCGGCAGCGTCCCTGGCAGCGCGCGGCACCAGCTCGCCCAGATTGATCCGGGCAGAAGGTTGCTCGTGCTTCTCCGCTTCCACACGCGACAGCGACATGAGGTCCGAAACGAGGCTCTGCAGCCGGTGCGCCTCGCGCAGGATCGTATCGTAAAACCGATTGGCCGTCGCTTCGTCTGCCCCGCCGTCGGCCAGAGTCTCGACGTAACCGATGATCGAGGCAATCGGCGTGCGCAACTCGTGGCTCGCATTGGCGACGAAATCGGTGTGCGCCCGGCTGATATCGGCTTCGGACGTCCGGTTGATAAGCTCGATCATCGCCGAATCGCCATCCATCGGCTGGCGACTGATCCGCCAGATGTCGCGGCGGCGGGAGAGCCCCTTCACGGTAGTGCTGCCTGCTTCGGCCTTGTCGATCAACGCGATCGCTTCGGGTTGCCGCAGAGCGACGCGCACGTCCTGGCCGACGATATGACCGCCCAGGACCTCGCGCGCAGCCTCGTTGGCAATGGTAATGCGGTTGCGATCGGTAAGCAGCAACGGCGTGCCCGAATGTTCTATCAACTCGCTCAGGTTTGACCGGCTGATGCTCCCGCGCTCCTGCCGAGACGGGGCAGGTGGTGACTGAGAAAGGACCATTACTACCAGCGACCCGGCCCAAGCGACGAACAGGACTATGCCGAGTACAAGCGATCGCGCGGCAATCGCTGCGATGCCGCTGCCGAGCAAAGCCACAAGAATTCCGAACCAGGGAATGCGGAAGCCATCGTCCATGGTATCCACGGTTAGCCATCGCTTGTGCGAAGTGCCAGTGCCCGATCCCTAAACCGGTTGATGATCGCATTGAAGGCTGGTGACCCCTACGGGAATCGAACCCGTGTTTCAGCCGTGAGAGGGCCGCGTCCTGACCGCTAGACGAAGGGGCCGTGCCATTGGGATGGCAGGGCTTCCGGTGGTGACCCCAACGGGAATCGAACCCGTGTTTCAGCCGTGAAAGGGCCGCGTCCTAACCGCTAGACGATGGGGCCACGTCCGGAAGCGTGGCGGCGCACTTAGGGGGGCATTCGGGTGCGGTCAAGCCTCGTGGCGAAGTCACCCTCTCGACGAGTGGCAGACCGCTTGCAATTTGTTGCCATCGGGGTCGCGAACGTAGGCCCCGTAGTACGCCGGATGGTAGTGCGGCCTCAGGCCGGGCGGGCCCTCGTCTCTGCCGCCATTTGCCAATGCCGCGATGTAAAACGCATCGACCGTCGCCCGGTTGCGAACGATATAGGCAACGTGGACGCCGTTTCCCGACTTCGCCGCCTGACCATCGAATGCCGGACCGACGAAGGTCTTGGGTCCGGTCGATTCGCCGAACGCAATTCCTTTATCGTGTTCGAAAAGGATAGGGTGCCCGAGCACTTCCATAACCGCGATCCAGAACGGGCGAGCGGCAGGCCAGTCATTGTACGTGACTGAACATCGTTTGCCCCTCAGTCCGCCCAGGCAGCATCCTCGAGATGCAACTCGGCCGCGGGGCGGGAGCCCCAATCATCGATCTTCGCGCGCCCGGCGAGCCACAGGCGCCGCCCGCGTGCGCCGTGAAGCAGGGCAGTGCCGAGCGGGGTCTCCGCCGCGCGAAACGCAATCGCCTTGAAGCTGCCGCCGTCCTGACCTGCGGCGATCAACCGCACGTGGTCGGTGCCAACGACATCTGCCTTGACCAGCCTCACCGGGCCGACGGCCACGCGCGGCCCCGGCCAGCCAACTCCGAACGGCCCTGCGCTGTCGAGCGTTTCAACCAGCTCCGGTGTCAGTCCTCCCGGGGCAAGGGCAACATCGAGGTCCATCACTTCGCTCTCATTCGCACGTGCCACTGCTTCGCCCAGGCGCGCATCGAGCCAGTCCGCGAGAGCATTGACCTTGTCGCTCTCCACTGTGAGACCCGCCGCCATCGCATGCCCGCCGCCAGCGACCAGCAAACCGGCTTCGCGCGCTGCGATGATCGCAGCACCGAGATCGACCCCGCTGATCGAGCGCCCGGAACCCTTGCCTATTTCCCCATCGAGCGCGATCACCAGCGAGGGCTTGCCGGTCTTTTCCTTGATCCGCCCTGCGACGATCCCGATCACGCCGGGGTGCCACCCTTTGCCGGAGAGCACCGTCACCGCGCGGTTGTGCTGACCATCCAGCTGGGCTTCCGCCTGGGCCTGCACTTCGGCTTCGATCGCCCGTCGCTCCTCGTTGAGGGCGGAAAGTTGCGCGGCAATCGCGGTGGCCTCGTCCGGATCCTCGGTCGTCAGCAGGCGCACCCCCAGCGTCGATTCGCCGACCCGGCCACCGGCATTGATCCGCGGGCCAAGCGCAAACCCAAGGTCGCTGCACTGCGGGCTGCGCTTGAGGCGGCTCGCGTCAATCAACGCCGCCATCCCAGTGTTGGCTCGCCGGGCCATGACTTTCAGGCCCTGGGCAACGAATGCCCTGTTCAGCCCCTTGATCTGCGCCACGTCGGCGACTGTGCCGAGTGCAACGAGATCGAGCAGCCCCATCAGGTCCGGCTCTTCGCGATCATCGAAGAATTCGCGGCCACGCAGCGTGCGAACCAGCGCCACCGCCAACAGGAACGCAACTCCGACAGCGGCGAGATGCCCATGCGTTGCGCCTTCTTCACCTTCGTCGAGGCGGTTGGGATTGACCAGCGCGGCAGCGCAAGGGAGCTCATGCGCGCACTTGTGGTGATCCACCACGATTACATCGACCCCGGCATTGCGCGCCTGCTCGAGCGCATCGAACGCCATCGCTCCGCAATCTACAGTGACGATCAGGCTGGAGCCTTCCTCCGCCAGTTTGACGAGCGCTTCTCCGCTCGGTCCGTACCCTTCGAGCAGTCGGTCGGGGATATAGTAGCGCGCCTCGTGCCCCAGCATCCGCAGCAGCCGCACGAGCAGCGCCGCGCTGGTAGCACCGTCGACGTCGTAATCACCGTAGATGGTCACCGCTTCACCGGTCAGCACCGCCTGCGCGATGCGCTCTGCCGCAGCATCCATGTCGCGGAAGATCGACGGGTCCGGCAGGAATTCGCGCAGTGTAGGGCTGCGGTGGCGATCCAAGTCTTCCCTCGCAACCCCACGCGAGAGCAGCAACTGGGTCACCAGGTCGTCGAGCGAACCGACTGCATCGCCCAGATCCATATTGCCTCCTCGCCAGTGCCACGCACGGCCAGCCAATGACGAGGTGACTCCGAAAACGGGGGATAGTGCACGCGAGGCCATTCGCGGATCATAGCCCTGATCGCTGACCCGCGCCAAGTTCCGGGCGTTGACAATCGACGGTGGGTAATGGTTTGCCGGCGGTCTCATGGCCGCACCGCTCCTCATTGTTTGGCACAGCCGCACCGGCGCAGCCCGTGCGCTCGCAGAGGCCGCCGCCGACGGAGCGGGAGAGTATGCCCAAATCGTCCCCGCGTCCGCTGTCCAGCCCGAGCACCTGCTGGACGCTCGAGGCTATCTGTTCGTGTGCCCCGAAAACCTCGCGACGATGAGCGGCGAAATGAAAGAGATGTTCGACCGGTGCTATTACCCGGTGCTCGGAAAGATCGAGGGAAGGGCCTACGCGACGATCATCGCGGCGGGGTCCGACGGAGAGGGCGCACAGCGCCAGGTCGACCGGATCGCAACCGGTTGGCGGTTGCGACGGGTGGCGGAACCGGTGATCGTCAATACCGCCGCGCAGACGCAGGAAGAAATCCTTGCGCCCAAGCGGATCGACACACCGCAATTGCGCGCGGCGAGCGCGCTAGGGCAAGCGCTTGGCCAAGGTCTTGATTCGGGAGTGTTCTGAAAAGAATCTCCGAATTGGACAGAAAAATTGCATCGGGACTCGACGAATGTCTTGATTCGCGGCAACAAATAACTGCGTTTGATCTGCGATCGGGGGGTCGTGTCATTACAACCGACAATCAATCCGGCAGAACAATACACGCGAGCGATTTTTTCCTGCTGTTCGACGAAGGACAGCGCCCGAGCCTTCGCGAACTTCAGGACGCAGTCGATAGAATCGAGCGGCTGGTCGTCTCGCACGTGGGTGAATCGAATGCATCCGAAGGCGGCTCGCAATTCCTCGAGTTGCTTCGCGACGGACTGACGTATGATGTCCACGGGCTTGCACCTGGTCCCGCCGTGGCTACGCCTGCGTTCAGGCACCGTTTCGGCATCGACGAGGGAGTGATCTGGCCGAAGGCCGGCGCCATCACCGTTTCGCCCGGACCGCATCTGGCGGCTGGCGCGCGCAGCATGCCCGTTATCCGAACCCTGGCGAGCATCGTCGTGTCGCTTTCGCGCGAATTCGAGGGATTGCTCGCCGTCGGCTGGAAGCCGGCGATGAGCCTGATCGGCATCGAGTTTTTCCGCTCGACCGTTTCCGCGTGGCTCGACGGGGGCGCGTTTCCGGCGCTCGGCCTGACCGCGCTGTTGCAGGCACCCGACGGAGGAATGCACTCGGAGGGGCTTGCCTTCTTCACCGGTCAGGAGCTTCGCCTCGAACCGGAACTGGCCGACGACCGAACGCAGGCCTCCCAGCTCGCGATCCGCCTGATAAACCAGCTCGTACTGCACGGTCGGGTCGACCGGGAACAGCGGCTCACGGGGCCTGATGGGCATCCGCTGGTTCTCACGCCTTCTGCCAATCGCCGATTCGTCAGGGTTCGGCGGGGATGAGCAACTCCCGGGGCCGCCATGCAGCGAACCACCCTGCGCGTGCGCGCCTTCCGTTCCGCAAAGTTAACCGGCCAGACGGCCCGGGCTACGATCCCGCGCTCCAACGTCACCACCTGCTGCCGCGCCAGGTCCTGCTGCGAAGATGTTTCGGGCGGATGTTCGAAGTCCTCGGACACCGCGCGACCGGGTTCAACGACTTTCGCCGGAACGGGTTGTTGCTTCCTTCTCGCAGAGAGGCAGCCATTCGGCTTGGCCTACCGATGCACCGCGGCCCGCACCGCGCCTACAACGCGATGGTGCTCGAGCGGGTTGGGCAAATCGAAGAGCGGTGGGCTGCGCACGAAACGCGTGACGATGTCACCGCTGGCGAAGAAGCGCTCATGCGGCTCGCGCTGCTCCAGCGGGCGCTGCGACGCCGCTTGCTCGATCCTCCGGGTGAACCGATCAAACTAAACAGCAAGGATCCGGTCGGAACAGGCTTCGACTTCGCCGAGCTCGATGCAATGGCCGAGGGCCTGTGGAGCGGGACTCAGAGCATCTTTTCGGACAGCTCTTCCTTTGCTCGCTGATACTCGGCGTGCAGTCGCGCGACACGGTCGCTGACGCTGTCCACCGCTTCGACCATTCCGACGCCCTGGCCCGAGCCCCAGATATCCTTCCAGGCCTTGGCCTTGGTGTTGCCGCCAGAACCGAAATTCATCTTGCTCGGATCGCTTTCGGGCAGGTTGTCCGGATCGAGACCGGCATTGACGATCGAGCTGCGCAGGTAGTTGCCATGAACGCCCGTGAACAGGTTGGAATAAACGATGTCGGCGGCGCGGGATTCGACAATCGACTGCTTGTAGGCCGGATCCGCGTTGGCTTCCTTCGTCGCGATCCACGGCGAGCCGATGTAGGCAAAATCGGCCCCCATCGCTTGTGCAGCGAGAATCGAACGGCCGTGCGCAATCGATCCCGACAGCGCCACTGGACCTTCAAACCAGGTGCGGATTTCCTGCATCAACGCAAACGGCGATTGTGTCCCGGCATGACCACCCGCACCGGCAGCAACCGGGATCAACCCGGTCGCGCCCTTTTCGATCGCCTTCCGGGCGAACCGTTCGTTGATCACGTCATGCAGCGTGATGCCGCCCCATCCACTGACTGCGTTGAACACGTCCTCCCGCGCTCCAAGCGAAGTGATTACCATCGGCACTTGCCACTTTTCGCAGACCTGCATGTCCTCATCGAGACGGTTGTTCGACTTGTGGACGATTTGGTTGACGGCGAATGGCGCCGCGGGGCTATCGGGATTGTCGCGGTTGTGCGCCGCCAGTTCTTCCGTGATTTGGTGGAGCCATTCGTCGAGTACGCCCGAAGGCCTTGCATTGAGCGCCGGGAATGACCCTACAATCCCCGCCTTGCACTGCGCGATCACAAGTTCCGGTCCGGAAATGATGAACAGCGGCGATCCGATCACCGGCAGGCGCAGGCGGTCGAACGGGGCGGGAAGGGCCATGCAAAAACTCCGTTGCAGTTAGAAACCCGTATCGCCTAGCGGGCGACTGGCGCGATGTCGAGGGTCCGACGGTCAGCTTGCTCCTAGCAAATTCTCCAGGCGGTAAACCTTCGCTGCAGTACCGGCGTAGAGCTGGTGTTTTTCCTCGTCAGAGGCTCCTGTGGTGATGCGCTTGAAGGCATTCCACAACGCCGGGTAGCTCGCGCCCCAGCGATCGACCGGATAGTTGCTCTCGAACATCGCCCGGGCAGGGCCGAACGCCTCGATGCAGGTTTCGATGTAAGGCCGCCACATCTCGGCCAGCTTCCCTGAGCCGATCCCAGCTGCCGGCCCCTCTTCAGGCATCATGCAGAACGCCATCGCCAGCCCACCCAGTTTGACCGAGACATTCGGGCATTCGCCCAGCGCCTGGATCGAGTTCCGCCAACGAGCGAAATGCTCACCCAGCGTGCCATTGTAGGGGCCAATATTGAGCGGGGTGCCACAGTGGTCGAGCACAATGGTCTGCTCGGGGAAGGCGCGCGCGAGGTCGAGTACATCACCTAATTGCGGCTCGAGCACCCAGGCATCGAAAGTCAGCCCGCGCTTGCCCAGTTCGGCAAACCCCTCCCGGAATTTCGCGTCGAGATAGAGCCCTTCGGGATGGTGGAACGGCGGGCCAAGCGTCGCCGGATCAGCGTCCCATGCAGCCGCATGCCTTATTCCGACGAAGCGTTGCGAGGCGGCTTGCAACGCATCGAGCACCTCGCCTGCCTTTGCCCCCAGCGTCAGGTCAGCGTGCCCGACGATCGAGGCGCACGGGCGATAATCGCCATACAGACCGCTCGCGCCTTGGGCGGCGACGCCATTGACGAATTCGACTTCGCCGACCGGCTTCAGCGCATCACCGCGTGATGAGTCATAGAAAGCGCCGCATTCCATGAACACGGTCCCGATCACGTTGTGGCCCGAATGAGTATCGGCGTAGAGCGCGTCGAACGTATAGTAAGCGGCGTCGACCAATGCCGCGACAAACGGGTGGAGTGGTTCCGGAAACGCCCCCACAAGCGGTCGCAAGTCCCACAAATGGTGGTGCGGATCGATGATCGGCAGGTCGGGTTCGAGGATCTCTTCAGCCATCAGGTTCTCCCGTGTTTTGCCGAGACATGGAACACAAGGAACACGGTCCTGCAACAAGCATTCGCCACTCGATCCGGCGAATGAATGCGGAGACTGTCAAATTCCGAGAACGTGAAGCGAGACGTACTCCGCATCACCTTCGACCCAGCTGTCGTGCGGCACGTCTGTAATATGGAACACTAAGCCCGGTAGCAGATCGAGGCGCTGCCCGTCTTCGTACAGCACCACACCGTGACCGGCGATCGCCACGCCGGTGTGCGGGGCGTGGCAGAGAGCCGTTCCCGCTGCAGCAGCATTGTGCAGCGACCACTTCCACCCAGGCTGGTACGTCGCCCTTCCGATCGATATTCCCGCTACTTTGATGATTTCGAATCGTCCGAGCTCGAACTCCCGAAGCTCGTCCGGTTCGTCGAATGACTTCAGCAATGTTTCGTAATTCATGGCCAAACTCCCGCCCGGAGCATCGATTTGCGGCCCTTAGTGTGAGAGCTTGAGGATGCCACGTCGCCGAATGCACGGCAAGCCAAGGTGACTCCGAAATGTTGGTCGACTCAGCCTAGACCAGCCCCTCGAGCACCTGGTCGGGCGGGCGATGTCCGTCGGCCCAGAAGCGGATGTTGGCAATGACCTTCTCGCCGGCTTCCTCGCGCCCCTCGATTGTCGCGCTTCCGATATGCGGTTGGGCGATTATGTTAGGTAGGGCGACAATTCGCGGATCGACCTGCGGCTCGTCCGGGAAAACGTCGAGCCCCGCGCCACCGAGATGGCCTTGCTCGAGCGCAACGATCAGCGCTTCGTAATCGACAAGGTCGGCCCGCGCGGTGTTGATCAACGCCGCGCCGGGTTTCATCAGCGCAATCCTGCGGGCATCGATCAGGCCACGCGTTGCCCCGCTCGACGGGCAGTGCAGGGTAACAATGTCCGACTGGGCCAGCAGTTCGTCGAGATCGCCGACGTATTCGGCCCCGAACATTGCCTCGACCGCTTGTGGCAAGCGGTGGCGGTTGTGGTAGCGGATTTTGAGCCCGAACGCGCGGGCGCGGAACGCCACCGCCTGGCCGATGCGGCCCATCCCGACGATCCCGAGCACCTTGTCGCCCAGCTTGCGTCCCAACATCGCCGATGGCGCCCAACCGGTCCATGCATTGCGCCGGATCAGCGATGTCCCTTCGCGAAGGCGCCGGGGCACGCCGATAATCAGCGCCAGCGTCAGGTCGGCGGTATCGTCCGTGAACACGCCTGGGGTGTTAGTCACGATGATCTTGCGTGCCCGGGCGGCGGCGAGGTCGATGTGATCGACCCCCGCTCCGAAGCTCGCAATCAGGCCGAGTTGGTCGCCCGCCTGCGCGATCAAGTCAGCATCGATCCGGTCGGTCACGGTCGGCACCAGCACGTCCGCGGTCTGCACCGCAGCGATGAGTTCTTCCCGCGTCAGCGGGCGATCGTCCTGGTTGAGCGTCGCATCGAACAACTCGCGCATCCGCGCCTCGACAGTGGGAAGCAGTTGGCGCGTCACCACAACCTTGGGCGTGGTCGTGCGGCGCGGAGAAGGAGAGTCGCTCATCTGGAATACGGGCTAAGGGTTGCAGGGCGGCGCGGTCAAGCCGCAGAAGCATCGCGGTTCTTGAAACAGGCATGCAGGGCGCTGTATTAAACTGCCAATGCGTACCGCCTCCGCCTTTCTCGCTATCGCCGTCGCCGCATCGATCGGCGTTTTGGCGATGCATTCGCCCGGGACGGCGCAGGAAAGCGAGACGCCCTACTGGGCGACGATCCGCACGACCAAGCTCAACATGCGTGCAGGACCGGGACGCGATTATCCGATCACGTGGGTCTACAAACGCAAGGGACTGCCGCTGAAGGTGGTGCGCGTCCACGAAGGGTGGCGACTGGTCCGCGATCCTGATGGGGACGAAGGCTGGATGACCGCCAACTTGCTCAGCCGCGAACGTGGGGCGTTGGTGATCGGGCAGGGTCTTGCTCCGATGCGCGATGCGCCAACCGAATCAGGCAGGCTCAAGTGGAACCTCGAACCCGGCGTTGTCGGAAAACTGGGCGAGTGCGAAGCGGGCTGGTGCACCTTCGAGGTCACCGGGCATTCGGGCTATGTCAGCAAGGCCCGCTTATGGGGCGCGAGCGTCCCCTGAGACCAGTCATGCGCTGAGATCACTCAGGCGCAGACGGCATTCGGGATAATGCAACGAAAAAGGGCGGCCCCGAAGGACCGCCCTCTCGTCTGATCGACCTTGGTCGACCGGATCCAGTGCTTACTTCGCAGCGTCCGAAGCGGCATCCGAAGCAGCCGGAGCCGCAGCCGAAGCGGTGTCGGAAGCCATGGCCGACGCCGTGTCGGAAGCGGCCGGAGCCGGAGCTTCTTCCTTGTGCGAGCAAGCGGAAAGGGCAGCGGCAGCCGCGGCGATAAAGATAAGCTTCTTCATTAGATGTTGCACTCCATGGAAAGGGATGGCCCGAATACCCTTGTTACACCTGCGTTACAAAGGAAATTTTTCAGACGTGCCAAACGATTGGAAAGATTAAGGCAATTCTACGGCAATCGCGGTGGCTTCGCCGCCGCCGATGCACAGACTCGCAATTCCGCGCTTCAAACCCTTGTGTTTGAGGGCGTTAAGCAGCGTCACGAGGATTCGCGTTCCGCTCGCCCCGATCGGGTGGCCGAGCGCGGTAGCACCGCCGTTCACGTTGATCTTTTCGTGCGGGATCCCGAGGTCGTGCATCGCGAACATCGCAACGCACGCAAAAGCTTCGTTGACTTCGAACAGGTCGACATCGTCGAGCGACCAGCCGGCCTTGTCGAGCACCTTGTTGATTGCGCCGACCGGAGCGGTTGTGAAATCCTTCGGCTCTTGCGCGTGAGCTGCCATCGCCACGATCTTCGCGACCGGCGCAAGCCCCTTGTCATTCGCCACGCTTTCGCGGGTCAAGACGACCGCGGCTGCCCCATCGCTGATCGAGCTCGAAGTCGCCGCCGTGATCGTGCCGTCTTTGGCGAATGCCGGGCGCAGCGTACGGATCTTGTCGGGGTTGCCCTTTGGCGGCTGCTCGTCGGTGTCGACGGTCACTTCACCCTTGCGGGTTGCGAAGGTAACCGGGACGACTTCATCCGCAAAGGCACCTGAATTGATCGCTTCGTTCGCGCGGCGCAGCGATTCGACCGCGTAATCGTCCTGCGTATCGCGGGTCAGCTGGTATTCGTTCGCGGTGTCCTGTGCGAACGTGCCCATCGCCCGGCCTGCGTCGTAGGCGTCCTCCAGCCCGTCGAGGAACATGTGGTCGTAGGCCATGTCATGGCCGATCCGGGCACCCGAGCGGTGCTTCTTGAGCAGGTACGGCGCATTGGTCATGCTTTCCATCCCGCCAGCGATCGCAACGTCCATCGTCCCGCTGGCGAGGCCTTCGCTCGCCATAATGACGGTCTGCATTCCGCTGCCGCAGACCTTGTTGACGGTTGTCGCTTCGACCGACTTAGGCAGGCCGGCCTTCAGCGCGGCCTGTCGCGCCGGTGCCTGACCGAGGCCGGCGGGCAGCACGCAGCCCATGTAGATGCGCTCGACATCCTCGCCCGCAACGCCAGCGCGTTCAACCGCCGCCTTCACAGCGGTTGCGCCAAGATCGGTGGCGGCAACATCGGCAAGAGCGCCTTGCATCCCGCCCATTGGAGTGCGCGCATAAGAGAGGATGACCACGGGGTCGTTTGCGGAGAAGGTAGCCATTGCTCGAACCTTTCGGGTTGATCGTTCGCATGGCGACTTAATGCTGCATTGCGGCAAAGGCAATCAAGCGAAGTCGCGTGCTTGCAAAGCACCGCTTTATGCCCGACATTCCGTGGCAAACCAAAATCCGAGCAGGAGAGTCTCATGGCCGAAGATCGTACCGCCGAACTCGAAGCGATGCTGGAAAAGCAGCGCAGCGCATTCACGGCCTCCCGTCCGGAGCAACTCTCCGCCCGCAAGGACCGCATCGAGCGAGCGATGGCGCTGCTCAAGGACCATGGCGAGGAACTGTGCCGGGCCATGAACGTCGACTTCGGCAACCGCAGCCCGATGCAGTCGATGATCACCGACATCGCCGGCACAGTGAACTTCGGCAAGTATTGCCTCAAGAACATGGACAAGTGGTCGCGCCCTGAAAAACGCAAGGTGACATTCCCGCTCGGCTTGCTCGGTGCCAAGGCCGAAGTCCGCTACGAGCCGAAGGGCGTGATCGGCATCCTCGCGCCGTGGAATTTCCCGGTAAACCTCTCGTTCAACCCGCTGATGCAGGCGTTCGCCGCGGGCAACCGCGCGATGATCAAGCCGAGCGAATTTACCGAGCGGACCTCCGACCTGATGGCGGAACTGGTCGCCAAGTATTTCGACCCGAGTGAATGCGTGGTCGTTACCGGTGGGCCCGAGGTCGCCCATGCATTTTCCTCACTCCCGTTCGACCACCTCGTGTTCACCGGTTCGACTGCCACGGGTCGCAAGGTGATGGAGGCTGCTGCAAAGAACCTCGTGCCGGTCACGCTCGAGCTGGGCGGAAAATCGCCCGTGTTCCTTGGCCGCAGCGCCGACATCGCCAAGGCCGGGGAACGGATCGCGCTCGGCAAGATGATGAATGCGGGCCAGATCTGCCTCGCGCCCGACTATATGTATGTGCCCGAGGACATGGAAGAGGGTGCCGTCGCCGCCGTCCAGCTTGGTGTGCACAACATGTACCCGAAGCTGCGCGACAACGAGGACTATGCTTCGATCGTCAGCGACCGCCATTTCGAGCGACTCCAGGGCCTCGTCGCCGATGCGAAGGACAAGGGAGCGGAAGTCATCGAGGTCAATCCGGGCGACGAAGACTTCTCGGCCACCAACATCCGCAAGATGCCGCTGACCATTCTCCGGAATGTGACCGACGACATGGCAGCGATGCAGGAGGAGATTTTCGGTCCCGTCCTGCCGGTGAAGACCTACAAGCAGGTCACCGAGGCGATCGACTACGTCAACGAACACGATCGCCCGCTCGGCCTTTACTACTTCGGCGAAGATGCCGGCGAGCGAGAGCAGGTCCTGACCCGAACGATTTCCGGCGGGGTGACGGTGAACGACGTGATCTTCCACGTGTCGATGGACGACCTGCCGTTCGGCGGTGTGGGACCATCCGGCATCGGCTCGTATCACGGGGTCGAAGGCTTCCGCGAATTCAGCCACGCACGCAGCGTTTACACCCAGCCCAAGATCGATATCGCCAAGCTCGGCGGGTTCAAGCCGCCCTATGGCGCTGCGACCGAGAAGGCTGTGAAGACGATGATGAAGTAGGATAAGCGTTGCACAGGGATAACGCGGATTTTTTGCACCCGCGAACCCTTGCACCACGGGAGAGCGCAGCCTAGAGGCGGGCACAATCCAGTGCCCCCAAAGGGAATCATTTGTGGTCGATCTCAGCCAATACCTGCCGATCCTGATCTTCCTCGCTATCGCTCTCGGGCTGTCTGCCCTGTTCGTGTTCCTGCCGATGGGCGTGGCGCGGCTGACCGGTGCGCATAACCCGACGACCGACAAGCTCAGCGAATACGAGTGCGGCTTTCCTGCGTTCGAGGATCCGCGCAGCCAGTTCGACGTGCGTTTCTACCTCGTTGCGATCCTGTTCATCGTGTTCGACCTCGAGGCGGCCTTCCTGTTCCCGTGGGCGGTCAGCCTGGACGTGACCAAGTGGCCAGGCTGGGTGACGATGATGGTGTTCCTGTTCGAACTTGCCGTGGGCCTCGCTTACGCGTGGAAGAAGGGAGCTCTCGAATGGGAGTGAACGAAGGCCTTCCCGCCGCCGCACAACCGGGCGAGGTCCGTACGCCGGACCAGGACTATTTCCGTGCGCTCCAAGCCGAGGTGAACGACAAGGGTTTCCTCGTCACTTCGACCGAGGAGCTGTTCCAGTGGGCGCGCACCGGCAGCCTGTGGTGGATGACCTTTGGCCTCGCATGCTGCGCGGTCGAGATGATCCACGTGAACATGCCGCGCTATGACATGGAGCGGTTCGGCGTGGCCCCGCGCGCATCCCCACGCCAGAGCGACGTGATGATCGTCGCGGGCACGCTGTGCAACAAGATGGCCCCGGCACTGCGCAAGGTTTACGACCAGATGTCGGAGCCGAAGTACGTCATATCGATGGGCAGCTGCGCCAACGGCGGCGGGTATTACCATTACAGCTATTCCGTCGTGCGTGGCTGCGACCGGATCGTGCCGGTCGATATCTACGTCCCCGGCTGCCCGCCGACGGCCGAAGCGCTGCTCTACGGCGTGATGCAGCTCCAGCGGAAAATCCGGCGGGAAGGAACCATCGAGCGCTGACATGGCAACCGTAGTCCACTCCGCACCCAAGTTTGCGTCGAACGAGGGCGTGCTCGACACGCTGACCGCCGCGCTGGGCGACATGGTCGTCTCGGCCAAGGAAGCGCACGGCGAGATCGTGCTGACCATCGCCCGCGACCGGATCGAGGACGCGCTGCGCTGCTTGCGCGACGAACACGACTACCAGCAACTGATGGAGATGGCCGGGGTCGATTTCCCCGATCGGGCCGAGCGGTTCGAAGTCGTCTACATGCTGCTCTCGGTCACCAAGAACCACCGCCTGCTCGCGAAAGTCTCCGCCAGCGAAGCGACGCCGGTGCCCACCGTCACGACGCTGTGGCCCAACGCCGGGTGGCTCGAACGCGAAGTATTCGACATGTACGGCGTGGTGTTCGCGGGTAACCCGGACTTGCGCCGTATCCTCACCGACTACGGCTTCGAAGGGCATCCCTTCCGCAAGGACTTCCCGCTCACCGGCTATGTCGAGCTGCGCTATTCCGAAGAAGAGAAGCGCGTGGTCTACGAACCGGTCGAGCTGCCGCAAGACTTGCGCCAGTTCGATTTCATGAGCCCGTGGGAAGGCGCGGAATACGTGCTTCCGGGTGACGAAAAGGCCGCCGAAGAGACCAAGGGGGGAGACGATACATGAGCATGCAGCTCGAACAGTCGCCCACCACTGGCGACGAGGTCATCACCAACTACACGATCAACTTCGGGCCCCAGCACCCGGCAGCGCATGGCGTGCTGCGGATGGTTATGGAGCTCGACGGCGAGATCATCGAGCGGATCGATCCGCATGTCGGCCTGCTCCATCGCGGCACCGAAAAGCTGATCGAAAACAAGACCTACCTGCAGGCGCTGCCGTACTTCGACCGGCTCGATTATTGCAGCCCGCTGGGGATGGAGCACAGCTACGTCCTCGCGATCGAGAAGCTCTTGAACCTCGAAGTGCCGCTACGCGCGCAATACCTGCGGGTGCTGTTCGCCGAGCTGACCCGCATCTGCAACCACATGCTCAACATCGGCAGCCACGTGATGGACGTCGGCGCGATGACCCCGAACCTGTGGGTGTTCGAGATCCGCGAGGACTGCCTCAATTTCTTCGAGCGAGCGGCTGGCGCGCGGATGCACATGGCGTGGTATCGCCCCGGCGGGGTGCACCAGGACGTGCCGCTCAAGCTGCTGACCGATATCGGCGACTGGCTCGACACGCGGCTTCCGCGGCTGTTCGAAGACGCGATGAGCCTCGTTATCGACAACCGCATCTTCAAGCAGCGCAACGTCGATATCGCACATGTCAGCAAGGAAGACGCGCTGGCGTGGGGCTTCTCCGGCCCGATGATCCGTGCGGCGGGCATTCCGTGGGACTTGCGCAAGAGCCAGCCCTACGACGTCTACGACCGGATGGATTTCGAAATCCCCGTCGGCACCAATTCGGATTGCTACGACCGGTTCATGGTCCGCGTCGAGGAAGTGCGCCAGTCGGCAAAGATCATGAAGCAGTGCCTCGCCGAAATGCCCGAGGGCCCGATTTGCTCCGACGATCGCAAGGTTTCGCCCCCCAAGCGCGGCGAGATGAAGAGCTCGATGGAAAGCCTGATCCATCACTTCAAGCTATATACTGAGGGCTTCCACGTCCCCGCCGGCGAAGTCTACGTCGCCACCGAGAGCCCGAAGGGCGAATTCGGCGTCTATCTCGTCAGCGATGGCAGCAACAAGCCGTACCGCTGCAAGATCCGCCCCACGGCATTCAGCCACCTGCAGGCGATGGACTTCATGTCGAAGGGCCACATGCTGCCCGACGCCACCGCCATCCTCGGCGCGATCGACGTCGTGTTCGGGGAGTGTGACCGGTGAGTCTGGCACGCCGCCTAGAACTATTAATCGGCATACCCGCATGGCTTGTTGCTCTAGCGGCCTACTTTGAGGTGGTTCCTGCGAGCTTGGGCCCGATTGCCATTGGCGTATTCCTCGTGGTTTGGGCTTTCCGTTTCCTGTCTGAAGAAAAGAAGTTCTTCCGTGGCTGACCGCACCCCCGCACCCGATACGCCCGAACTGCGCGCACGCTGGGGCGATTTCGCATTCACGCCCGCCTGGCAGGCGAAGGCCGACAAGGCGATCGCCAAGTATCCTGCAGGCCGCCAGAAATCGGCGGTGATGGCGCTGCTCGACTTCGCCCAGCGGCAAGTCGGCGAAGAGACCGATACACAGGGCTGGTTGCCGCTTCCGGTGATCGAATACGTCGCGCGCTATCTCGATATGCCGGTGATCCGCGTACTCGAAGTCGCGACGTTCTATTTCATGTACAACATGAAGCCGGTCGGGAAATTCCACGTCCAGGTGTGCGGCACGACGCCATGTATGCTGCGTGGGAGCGACGATATCCTGGGCACGTGCGCCAAGCGCGGGATGAAGAAGGGCCACACGACTGAGGACGGGCTGTGGACCCTCACCGAAGTCGAATGCATGGGCAATTGTGCCACCGCGCCGATGGTCCAGATCAACGACGGCAACTACGAAGACCTGACGCCCGAACGGCTCGATTCGGTGCTCGATGCGCTCGCTGCAGGCGAAACCCCTAAGGAAGGCACGCAGGAGCCGGGGCGCCACACCAGCGAACCGAGCGGCGGGCCGACCACGCTCAAGGACATGGTCACCGAAAACCACGATTACCGGGGGGAATGGTGAAGCTCGTTTATTTCACTGCGTCTGCCCTGATGGGACTGTTCGCCTTGTTCATGGTGTTCAACCGCGGCTTGCTGTGGGGCCTCGCGATCGCCGGGGCATCCGCTGGCCTCGCGTTCATGGGCCTCGCCCGGGAAGAAGACGAGGATAGCGAAGGAAACGGCAATGCTCGCCGATAAGGACCGCATCTTCACCAACCTCTATGGGTTCCAGCCATGGAACCTCGCGGCAGCGCGTGCGCGCGGCGACTGGGACGATACCAAGGCTATTCTCGCCCGGGGCCAGGATACGATTATTGACGAGATCAAGGCTTCGGGCCTGCGCGGTCGGGGCGGGGCGGGCTTCCCCACCGGCATGAAGTGGTCGTTCATGCCCAAGGAAAGCAAGGACGGACGCCCGAGCTTCCTGGTCATCAACGCCGACGAATCCGAGCCGGGTTCGTGCAAGGACCGCGAAATCATCCGCCACGATCCGCACAAGCTGATCGAAGGCGCGCTGGTCGCCGGTTACGCGATGCGCGCGCGCGCCGCCTATATCTACATTCGCGGCGAATACATCCGCGAAGCGGAGACACTGCAGGCCGCGATCGACGAGGCCTATGCCGCCGGCCTGATCGGCAACAACGCCTGCGGTTCGGGCTACGACTTCGACGTGTTCATGCACCGCGGCGCGGGCGCCTACATCTGCGGCGAAGAAACCGCGATGATCGAGAGCCTCGAAGGCAAGAAGGGCCAGCCTCGCCTGAAGCCGCCGTTCCCGGCAGGCGCGGGCCTGTATGGCTGCCCGACTACCGTAAATAACGTCGAATCGATCGCGGTTGCGCCCACCATCATGCGGCGCGGCGCGAGCTGGTTCGCCAGCTTCGGTCGCGAGAACAACAAGGGCACCAAGCTGTTCCAGATCAGCGGCCACGTCGAGAAACCGTGCGTGGTGGAAGAAGCGATGAGCATCCCGTTCCGCGAGCTGATCGAGAAGCACGCGGGCGGTATTCGCGGCGGGTGGGACAACCTGCTGGCAGTGATCCCCGGCGGCTCGTCGGTGCCGCTGGTTCCGGGCCACATGTGCCCCGACATGCCGATGGACTTCGACGGCTGCAAGGACCAGGGCTCCGGCCTCGGCACTGCGGCGGTGATCGTGATGGACAAGTCCACCGACATCGTCCGTGCAATCAGCCGGCTCAGCTATTTCTACAAGCACGAAAGCTGCGGCCAGTGCACCCCGTGCCGCGAAGGCACCGGCTGGATGTGGCGCGTCATGAAGCGGCTCGAGACGGGCGATGCAGCGATCGAGGAAATCGACATGCTGCAGCAAGTTACCAAGCAGGTCGAAGGCCACACCATCTGCGCGCTCGGCGATGCGGCAGCCTGGCCGATCCAGGGTCTCATCCGCCACTTCCGGCCCGAGTTGGAGCGGCGGATCAATGAACGGCTGCTGGAGGCGGCAGAATAATGCCTAAGGTCACCGTAGACGGCGTCGAGATCGAAGTACCGCAGGGGGCGACCGTGCTGCAGGCGTGCGAGCTTGCGGGCAAGGAAATCCCGCGCTTCTGTTATCACGAGCGCCTGTCCATCGCCGGCAATTGCCGGATGTGCCTGGTCGAAGTGAAGCCCGGGCCGCCCAAGCCGCAGGCGAGCTGTGCGCTGCCGACCAGCGAAGGGCAGGAAATCCGCACCGATACGCCGATGGTCAAGCAGGCGCGCGAAGGGGTGATGGAGTTCCTGCTCATCAACCACCCGCTCGATTGCCCGATCTGCGACCAGGGCGGGGAATGCGACCTGCAGGACCAGTCGGTCGCCTACGGTCGCGGCGGCTCGCGCTATCACGAGAACAAGCGCGCGGTGACCGAGAAGTACATGGGCCCGTTGATCAAGACGGTGATGACCCGCTGCATCCACTGCACCCGCTGCGTGCGCTTCTCCGAAGAGATCGCTGGGGTCGACGAAATCGGCGCGCTCTATCGCGGCGAGGACATGCAGATCACCACCTACCTCGAACACGCAGCCAAGCACGAGCTTTCGGCCAACGTGATCGACCTGTGCCCGGTCGGCGCACTGACTTCGCGGCCCTACGCGTTCGAAGCGCGCCCGTGGGAGCTCAAGAAGACGCTGAGCATCGACGTGTCCGACGCGGTCGGCGCGAATATCCGGCTCGACAGCCGCGGGCGCGAAGTGTTGCGCGCGCTGCCGCGGATCAACGATGACGTGAACGAGGAATGGATCAGCGACAAAGCGCGCTACCAGGTAGACGGGCTCACCCGCCGCCGCCTCGACAAGGTGTGGATCCGCAAGCGCGGCAAGCTGACCGAGGCAAGCTGGGACGAAGCCTTCAAGAAGATCGCCGCCGCCAAGCCGGGCAAGTCGATCGCCGCGATCGCGGGCGACATGCTCGACTGCGAGACGATGTTTGCTGCCAAGGCGCTGCTCGGCGCGATGGGATCGGACCTGCTCGAAGGCCGCCAGACCGGGATGGACTACGACGTCTCGAACCTCGCGGCGGTCAACTTCAACACCACGTTTGCCGGGCTTGAGAGCGCCGATGCGATCCTGATCGTCGGCAGCCACGTGCGCTGGGAAGCGCCGCTGGTGAACGTCCGCATCCGCAAGGCGGTGAAGAACGGGGCGAAAGTGTTCATCGTCGGGCCGGAGTGGGAAACCACCTATCCCGCAACATTCCTCGGCAACGACCTGTCGGTGCTCAACGATCTGCCCGCCGAAGTGGCCAAGGCGTTCGAGGATGCCGAAAACCCGTCAGTGATCGTTGGCGGGGCGGGCATCAAGGGTGCGCACGCCAAGGCGATCGCGCTGGCCGAGGCATGGGGTGCGGGCTTCAACGTGCTGCACTTCTCCGCCTCGCGAATGGGCGGACTGATGCTCGGCTTCGCGCAGAAGGGCGGGATTGCCGATATCGTTGCTGCCAAACCCAAGGTCGTGCTGGCGCTCGGCGCAGACGAGGTTGATTTCAGCCAGTTCGCCGACAGTCTCAAGGTCTACATCGGCCACCACGGCGATAAAGGCGCACACGCTGCCGATATCATCCTGCCCGCCGCTGCCTACAGCGAAAAGGACGGGACTTACGTCAACACCGAAGGGCGGGTGCAGTTCGCCGAAAAGGCGGTGTTCGCGCCGGGCGATGCCCGCGAGGACTGGACGATCCTGCGCGCGCTGGCCGATACGCTTGGCGTCAAGGTCGGGTTCGATACTTTCGCGCAGCTTCAATCGGCAATGATCGCCGCAGTGCCCGCGCTGGGCGTGGAAGGCCTTGCCGATTATGGCGCGCTGCCCAAGGCCGACGCAAACGCCACTGCCAGCGGGACCATCGAAGGATATCCGATCAAGGACTTCTACCTCACCAACCCGATCGCGCGGGCGAGCGCGGTAATGCAGCAATGCAGCGCCGAACTGCTCCACGGCAATGAGATGGCGGAGGCTGCGGAATGAACGCCTTCTACCAGAATTCGATGCGATATGCGGCAGGTATCTTGTTTGTCGTGGCGCTGATCACCGTAGTTACTGGGGCGCTGCCAACATTGCTAATGCTCAAAGCGATGGCGCACAGCCTGGGCGATGCCGCTGATGCCGGTGGGTCGTTGCAACTCTTGGTCTCCATCCTACACGGTTTCTCAAGCGCAGCTTGGCCGTTCTTCGGCGCCGCGGTGCTGTGGCGGCTGGATAAGCACTGGTCGGCGGAGGCTGCGGAATGACCAGCATGACCATGACCGAATTCTTCGAATTCCTCGGCATGCCATACGACTGGGCGTGGTTCGTCGCGACGATCTGCGGAATCCTGCTGATCGCACTGCCGCTGATGCTCGGCGTGGCGATGATCATCTATGCCGACCGCAAGATCTGGGCGGCGATGGCGCTGCGCAAGGGGCCCAATGTGGTCGGCCCGTGGGGTCTGTTGCAGTCGTTCGCCGACGGGTTGAAGGTGTTCCTGCAGGAAACGATCATTCCCTCGGCAGCGAACAAGGGCCTGTTCCTGATCGCGCCGATCATCACCTTCACCGTCGCGCTGATGGCGTGGGCGGTGATCCCGTTCAACTCGGGAGCGATCCTGGCGAACATCAACGTCGGGCTGCTCTATGTCCTCGCGATCAGTTCGCTGGGGGTCTACGGCGTGGTGATCGCGGGCTGGGCGTCGAACTCGAAGTATCCGTTCTTCTCCGCCATGCGCGCCGCCGCGCAGATGATTTCCTACGAAGTCTCGATCGGGTTCATCCTGATCTGCGTGGTGCTGTGGGCCGGCTCGTTCAACCTGAACGAGATCGTGCAGGCGCAGAAGGACCACGTGTGGCTGCTCAACGGGTTCGTGTTCAACCCGCTGCTGTTCCCGATGTGGGTGCTGTTCCTGATCTCCGGCATGGCCGAAACCGCCCGCGCGCCGTTCGACCTGACCGAGGCCGAGAGCGAACTCGTCGCCGGGTACCAGACCGAATACTCCAGCATGGCCTTCGCGCTCTACTGGCTGGGCGAATACGCCAACGTGCTGCTGATGTGCACCTTGAACGCGGTGCTGTTTTTCGGCGGCTACCTGCCGATAATGGACATCCCATTCCTCGGCATCTTCCCGAACATTGTCATTCCCGGATTTGTTTGGCTGCTCGCCAAGATCCTGTTTTTCTTCTTCATCTTCAGCTGGGTAAAGGCGACCGTGCCGCGCTACCGCTACGACCAGCTCATGCGCCTCGGCTGGAAGGTGTTCCTGCCGATGAGCCTGCTGTTCGTGGTGCTGGTGAGCGGTTGGCTGATGTTTACCCGTTACGGAGGCGTCGCATGACCGTCGCCCAGCTCGTCAAGTCGTTCACGCTGTGGGAGTTCGTGAAGGCGCATGCCCTCACGCTGAAGTACTTCTTCAAGCCCAAGGCGACGATCAACTATCCGTTCGAGAAGAACCCTCTTTCCCCGCGTTTCCGCGGCGAACACGCGCTGCGGCGCTATCCCAACGGCGAGGAACGCTGCATCGCGTGCAAGCTGTGCGAAGCGATCTGCCCGGCGCAGGCGATCACTATCGAGGCGGAACCGCGCGAGGACGGCAGCCGCCGCACCACCCGCTACGACATCGACATGACCAAGTGCATCTATTGCGGCTTCTGCCAGGAAGCCTGCCCGGTGGATGCGATCGTCGAAGGGCCGAACTTCGAATACGCGACCGAAACGCGCGAGGAACTGCTCTACGACAAGGCGAAACTGCTGGCCAACGGGGACAAGTGGGAGCGGGCGATCGCCGCGAACCTTGAAGCCGATGCGCCGTATCGATAGGGGCCGCGACGTGATTTCCAGCCTCTCCAAATGCCCGTTCGTGTCGAGCGCAGTCGAGACACTTTGTGCTCGCCCTCTCGACTTCGCTCGAGGCGAACGGAGGTTCGCACGATGATCCAGGTCCTTTCCTTCTATCTTTTCGCCACGCTCACGATCCTTTCGGCAGTGTTCGTGATCATGAGCCGCAACCCGGTCCATTCGGTGCTGTGGCTGATCCTCGCGTTCTTTAACGCCGCCGGGCTGATGGTGCTGGTCGGCGCCGAGTTCATCGCGATGCTGCTGGTGATCGTCTACGTCGGCGCGGTCGCGGTGCTGTTCCTGTTCGTGGTGATGATGCTCGACATCGATTTCTCCGAACTGCGCGCCGGGTTCGTGAAGAATTTCCCGCTCGGCATTGCCATCGCCATCGTGCTTGCGGCCGAACTGGTGCTCGGCATCACGGTCTATAGTGCAGGCGCGCTGGACCTGAAGCACACCGCCGCGGCAGCCTCACCGCCGGCCGAAGGCGTCAGCAACATCGCCGCGATCGGCGCGGTGCTGTATGGCAAGTACCTGTTCCTGTTCGAAAGCGCAGGCATCATTCTGCTCGTCGCGATGATCGGCGCGATTGTGCTGACCCATCGCGAACGCAAGGATTCGCGCGGGCAGAACATCTCCAAGCAAGTTCGCCGTCGCCCGGACGAAGCAACCGTCAACACGCGGCCCGAAGTGGGCAAGGGGGTCCAGCTGTGATCGGCCTGACGCAATACCTCACTGTCGGCGCGATCCTGTTCGTGCTCGGCGTGTTGGGGATCTTCCTCAACCGCAAGAACGTGATCGTGATCCTGATGGCGATCGAGCTGATCCTGCTCGCGGTAAACATCAACCTCGTGGCGTTCAGCGCCTTCCTGCACGACCTGACGGGGCAGATCTTCGCGATGTTCGTGCTGACCGTGGCAGCGGGCGAAGCGGCAATCGGCCTCGCGATCCTCGTGATCTACTTCCGCGGCCGCGGCACGATCGCGGTCGACGACGTCAACCGGATGAAGGGATAGCCCGTTGCACCCGATCCTGTTCATCGTGTTCCTGCCGCTGCTCGCGGCAATCGTCGGCGGCCTCGGCAACCGCGCGCTCGGCAACCTCGCGGTCAAGACGCTGACGACCGGGTTCCTTTTCGTTTCGTGCGCGCTCAGCTGGCCGATCTTCGTTGGCTTCCTGATGGGATCGCAGGGCGAGACCGTGGTGCCGGTGCTGCAGTGGGTCCATTCGGGCACGCTGAGTTTCGACTGGGCGCTGCGTGTCGATACGCTGACCGCTGTGATGCTGGTGGTTGTCACCAGCGTTTCCGCGCTCGTTCACCTCTATTCGTGGGGATACATGGACGAGGACCCGGACCAGCCCCGGTTCTTCGCTTACCTCAGCCTGTTCACCTTCGCGATGCTGATGCTCGTGACGGCAGACAACCTGGTGCAGATGTTCTTCGGCTGGGAAGGGGTGGGCCTCGCCAGCTACCTGCTGATCGGGTTCTGGTTCAAGAAGCCCAGCGCCAACGCCGCCGCGATCAAGGCCTTCGTGGTCAACCGTGTGGGCGATCTCGGCTTCATGCTCGGCA
Organism: Tsuneonella mangrovi; assembly: GCF_002269345.1. NCBI lineage: Bacteria > Pseudomonadati > Pseudomonadota > Alphaproteobacteria > Sphingomonadales > Erythrobacteraceae > Tsuneonella > Tsuneonella mangrovi. The sequence continues at coordinate 278,764 of NZ_CP022889.1, read as the reverse complement.
TCTTCGGCACCTACCTGGTGTTTCACACCGTCTCGATCCCCGAAATCCTCGCCGCCGCGCCCGGCATGGCAGGCAGCACGATCGGTTTCCTCGGCCACCGGGTCGATACGATGGACGTGCTGTGCGTGCTGTTGTTCATCGGCGCGATGGGCAAATCCGCGCAGCTGGGGCTGCACACCTGGTTGCCCGACGCGATGGAAGGCCCGACCCCGGTTTCCGCGCTGATCCACGCTGCGACGATGGTGACCGCGGGCGTGTTCATGGTCTGCCGCCTGTCGCCGATGTTCGAGACCGCGCCGTTCGCGCTCAACGTCGTGACTTTCGTCGGCGCGGCAACCTGCCTGTTCGCCGCAACGATCGGCTGCACCCAGTGGGACATCAAGCGGGTGATCGCCTATTCGACCTGCAGCCAGCTCGGCTACATGTTCTTCGCCGCCGGCGTGGGTGCTTACAACATCGCGATGTTCCACCTGCTGACGCACGCGTTCTTCAAGGCGCTGCTGTTTCTGTGCGCGGGCAGCGTGATCCACGCGATGCACCACGAGCAGGACATGCGCTATTACGGCGGTCTCTATAAGAAGATCCCGATCACTTTCTGGGCGATGACCGCAGGAACGCTGGCGATCACCGGGGTCGGCATTCCCGGCCTGTTCGGGTTCGCGGGATTCTATTCGAAAGACGCGATCATCGAAGCGGCCTTCGCGCGCGGCACAAGCATGGCGAACTTTGCCTTCTGGATGGGCGTGATCGCTGCGCTGCTGACCAGCTTCTATTCGTGGCGGCTGGTGTTCCTGACCTTCTTCGGCAAGCCGCGCTGGATCGAGAGCGAACACATCCAGCACTCGGTCCACAAGACCCCCGAACAGGCTGGCGAAGACACCACCGGCGGCTATCACCCGCACGAAAGCCCGCTGTCGATGCTTATCCCGCTGGTGCTGCTGAGCGTCGGCGCGGTGTTTGCAGGCCTCGTGTTCTACCCGCAATTCGTCGAAAGCGCCGAATTCTGGAGCGGTTCGGTCGCGTTCAACGAAGGGCTGATGCACGCAATGCACGGCATTCCGGAATGGGCGAAGCTGGCTGCGACGGTAGTGATGATCATCGGCTTCCTGATCGCATATCAGGGCTATGTCCGTGACAAGGGCATGCCCGCACGTGCCGCTCAGCAGCTCGGCCCGATCTACACCTTCGTCTACAACAAGTGGTATTTCGACGAGCTTTACAACGTCGTGTTCGTCCGCCCCGCGTTCTGGATCGGCCGCCTGTTCTGGAAGAAAGGTGACGTCGGGATCATCGACCGGTTCGGGCCAGACGGCGCGGCGTGGGTCGTCGCACAAGGCACCGTGGCCGCGAAGAAAATCCAGTCCGGGTATCTCTACAGTTATGCGCTTGTCATGCTTATCGGCGTTCTCGTCGCCATTTCGTGGGTGATGGTAGGATGACCGGTTTCCCGATCCTTTCGCTGATGCTGCTGGTGCCGCTGGTCGGTGCGATCGCCTGTTTCATGGTCGAGGCGAAGGCCGCGCGCATGATCGCTCTGGTGGCTACGCTGGTCGATTTCGCGCTGGGCGTGCTGCTGTGGGCCAATTTCGACATCGGCGGCCCGCAGTGGCAGTTCCAGGAAAGCCACGCGCTGTTCGCCGGGTTCTCCTACGCGCTGGGCATCGATGGCATCGCGTTGATGCTGACCATGCTCACTGTGTTCCTGATGCCGATCTGCATCCTCGCCAGCTGGGAATCGATCCAGAAGCGGGTCGGCGAATACATGGCCGCGTTCCTGATCATGGAACTGCTGATGATCGGCGTATTCGCCGCGCAGGACCTGCTACTATTCTACATCTTCTTCGAAGCCGGGCTGATCCCGATGTACCTGATCATCGGAATCTGGGGCGGAGCCAACCGGATTTACGCGAGCTACAAGTTCTTCCTCTACACGCTGCTGGGCTCGGTGCTGATGCTGATCGCGATGCTGTGGATGATCCACACCGCTGGCACGACCGACATTCCCACGCTGATGCAGTACGATTTCCCGCCAAAGGCGCAAACGTGGCTGTTCCTGGCATTCTTCGCCAGCTTCGCGGTGAAGATGCCGATGTGGCCAGTCCACACCTGGTTGCCCGATGCGCACGTGCAGGCACCAACCGCCGGTTCGGTGATCCTGGCAGGCGTACTGCTCAAGATGGGCGGTTACGGCTTCATTCGCTTCAGCCTGCCGATGTTCCCGGAGGCGAGCGCACAGCTGATGTGGTTGATCTTCGCGCTCAGCATGGTCGCGGTGGTTTACACCTCGCTGGTCGCACTGGTGCAGCAGGACATGAAGAAGCTGATCGCCTATTCGTCGGTCGCGCACATGGCAATCGTCACCATCGGCCTGTTCGCGTTCAACGTGCAGGGCCTCGAAGGGGCAATGATCGTGATGCTGAGCCACGGCCTCGTTTCGGGCGCGCTGTTCCTGTGCGTCGGGGTCATCTACGATCGGCTGCACACCCGCGAGATCGACCGCTACGGCGGCCTGTCGATCAATATGCCCAAGTACGCGCTGTTCTTCATGCTGTTCACGATGGCCAGCATCGGTTTGCCTGGCACCAGCGGATTCGTCGGCGAGTTCCTGAGCCTTGCCGGGACCTACCAGGTCTCAACCACCGTCACGCTGGTTTGCACGACCGGCATCATCCTGGGCGCAGCCTACATGCTCTACCTCTATCGCCGCGTCGCGTTCGGCGAGCAGAAGAACCCTGACGCTGCCGCGATGCCCGACCTCAACTGGCGCGAATGGGCCATGCTGCTCCCCATCGCACTCGCGGTGCTGTGGATGGGCGTCTATCCCGAAAGTTTCCTCGCGCCGATGCGGGCGGACATCCAGGCGCTCGACGCGCGCGTGTCGATAGCGGCACCCAAGGGCGACTCGATGCTGGCCGCGCCGACTGCCGAGCAGCGCCGGACGCACCCGGCCAACGCCATTGCGCATGAAAGCGCCGCAGAAGGGGAGGGCCACTGATGGACTATTCGGCTTCCCTTTCGCTCATTGCACCTGAAATCGTCCTCTCGGTCGGCGGTCTGTTGCTCCTGCTGTGCGCGGCGTGGATGGGCGACAAGGCCAGTCGCGCGATCAGCGTGGGCGCAGTGATCATCATCGCCGCTGCTGCCGCACTGACGATCCCGGTCCTTTGCGGCGAAACAGCTAGCGCTTCGGCGTTCGACGGCCAGATGCGCGTCGATGCGTTCTCCGCCTTCGCCAAGATGTTGATCTATGCCGCAGCGATAGCCAGCCTGATGGTCGCTCCCAAGTTCTTCGAACGCTGGGACGCAATGCGCGCGGAATACCCCGTGCTGGTCCTGTTCGCGGTCCTCGGCATGGGGATCATGGTCTCGGCAGGTAACCTGCTGACGCTCTACATCGGGCTAGAGATGAACAGCCTTGCCGCATACGTGCTGGCATCGTTCCTGCGGGTTGATGGACGCTCGGCAGAAGCTGGCCTCAAGTATTTCGTGCTCGGCGCGCTGGCGAGCGGCCTCCTGCTTTACGGGATGAGCCTGACCTACGGCTTCACCGGTTCGACCGACTTCACGACGATCCGCGCTGCGCTGGCCGGGGAAATCTCGAAGGGTGCGCTGATCGGCGTGATCTTCGTGCTCGCGGGGCTGGCGTTCAAGATCTCCGCAGTGCCGTTCCATATGTGGACCCCGGACGTCTACGAAGGTGCGCCAACGCCGGTAACGATGTTCTTTGCCACTGCGCCGAAGGTCGCCGCGCTGGGCCTCACGATCCGCGTGGCGATAGATGCATTCGGGTTGCAGGCGCACGTCTGGCAGCAGATCGTCATTTTCGCCGCGCTGGCCTCGATCGTGATCGGTGCGCTGGGTGCGATCGGGCAGGACAATATCAAGCGCCTGCTTGCCTATTCCTCGATCAACAACGTCGGCTTCATCCTTGTTGGTCTCGCCGCAGCCACGCCGCAGGGCGTCAGCGGGATGCTGGTTTACCTCGCGATCTATGTTGCGATGTCGGTGGGCAGCTTCGTAGCGGTGCTGATGCTGCGCGATGAAGAAGGCAACTACATCGAATCGATTACCGACATGGCCGGCCTTTCGCGCACCAAGCCGCTGATCGCGTGGTGCCTGTTGTTCCTGATGCTGAGCCTTGCGGGCATCCCGCCGTTGTTCGGCTTCTGGGGCAAGTTGGTCGTGTTCCGCGCAGCTGTAGACGCCGGGATGGTCCCGCTGGCGGCGATCGCAATTGCCGCTTCGGTGATCGGCGCATTCTACTACCTCAAGGTCGGCAAGGTGATGTTCTTCGACGAGCCGGCCGACAAGGCAAAGGGTGACAACGACTGGGCCCATGTCGGCCTGCTGGTCATCTCGACGCTGTTCGTCTCCCCGCTCGGCTATTTGCTTACGGGCTGGCTGGGCGAGTTGGCGGACAAGGCCGCGGCGGCGCTGTTCCTTGTCGCATGACGCTACAGGTTTGATCGAAACAGTCCCAGAAACCGGTTCGACCAACGCTGACCTCGCCGCGCGACTACGTGGCGGGGAGCGCGTTTGTGAGGGCGATTGGCTCGTTGCCGATCGCCAGGTTGCCGGGCGAGGGCGCCAAGGAAGGACCTGGTTCGACGGGACGGGCAACTTCATGGGCTCGACGGCGGTTCACCTCGCTTCTAACGACCCGCCCGCCCCAACGCTCGCGCACATGGCAGGGCTCGCGCTTTACGAAACTGTCGCACCCTTGCTGGCCGATCCGTCGGCACTTTCGCTCAAATGGCCGAACGACCTGATGCTCGGCCGCGCGAAGCTGGCTGGCATCCTGCTCGAACGCGAAGGTGGCGCGGTGATCGTCGGCATCGGGGTCAACCTCGCCGCTGCCCCGCAAATCGAAGGGCGGGAGACGATCGCCATGGCCGACGTTGGGCCGGTGCCGGATCGTGACGCTTTCGCGCATGCACTCGGCGATACGTTCGATCGCGAACTGGATCGCTGGCGGACATTCGGGACCGAGCCGATGCTGCGCCGTTGGCAAGCCGCCGCGCACCGGGAAGGCACGATGCTCACAGTCCACGAACCCGGCGGCAACGCCGTTTCGGGGCGGTTTGATGGCCTGGAACCCGATGGATCATTGCGGTTGCGGTTGGATAACGGGCAAACCCGTGCCATCCACGCCGGCGACGTCACCTTCGGATAGGGGATTGCCCATGCTGCTCGCTGCCGATGTCGGAAACACCAACGTGGTCTTCGCGCTGTTCGATGGACGCGAGATCAAGGCCCGCTGGCGGATCGCAACCGATCCCCGTCGCACCGGCGACGAATACGCAGTGTGGCTGCTGCAATTGCTAGCCATCGAAGGCGTAAAGCGCGAGGAAATCGACCAGATCATTATCGGCTCGGTTGTCCCGCGCGCGGTCCACAACCTCAGTGTCCTGGCGGAGAAATACTTCGGCAAACCACCGTTGATCGCGGGGGAAGGCACCGTCGGGTGGGGCATGGCGGTCGATGTCGACGAGCCGCGTTCGCTCGGCGCGGACCGGGCGCTCAACACAATCGCAGCACACGCCAAATATGAGGGCGACCTGATCGTCGTCGATTTCGGGACGGCAACGACTTTCGACGCAGTCGATTTCAACGGGGCCTACAAGGGCGGGATCATTGCGCCGGGTATCAACCTCTCGCTCGATGCACTGGTCGGAAACACCGCCAAATTGCCGCGCATCGCGATAGAAGCGCCATCGAGCGACAGCGTGATCGGCACCAATACCGAGGACCAGATGCTGATCGGGGTGTTCTGGGGTTATGTCGCGATGATGGAAGGGTTGATTGCCCGGATGCGCACCGAAATCGGCCGACCCGCCAAGGTGGTTGCGACGGGCGGGCTGGCGATCCTGTTCGACAAGCATACTGATATTTTTGACGCGGTCGATGCGGACTTGACGCTGGACGGTCTCGCAATCCTCGCCGAGCGCGCAGCGAGCAAGGTCTGACGGCTTGAAGAAGGATTTCACTCCCGAAGACGAATTGCTGTTCCTCGCGCTCGGTGGATCGGGCGAGATCGGGATGAACGTCAATCTCTACGGCTGCCAGGGCCGATGGATGATGGTCGATCTGGGGATGACGTTCAGCGGCAACGAATATCCCGGCGTCGACCTGGTATTCGCCGACCTAACGTTCATTGAGGAACGCACCGACCAGCTCGACGGAATTGTGCTGACTCATGCGCACGAGGACCATATCGGCGCGGTGCCCTATTTCGCCCAGGATCTGGGCGTGCCGCTCTATGCTACTCCGTTCACCGCCGATCTCGTGCGCCGCAAGCTCGAGGAGGCCGGGCTGGTCGACGAGGTCGAACTCAACATCATCGAAGGGACCGACAGTTTCGCGGTAGGGCCATTCGACGTGTCTTACATTCCGCTGGCGCATTCGATCGCGGAAGGGAACGGCCTGCTGATCGACACACCCTATGGCCGCGTGTTCCACACCGGCGACTGGAAGCTCGACGAAGAACCGATCATCGGCGAACCGACCACCGAGGAGGAACTGTGCGAACTCGGCGACGAGGGCATCCTCGCGCTGGTGTGCGATTCGACCAACGTGTTCAACCCGAACGAAAGCGGGTCCGAAGGGGCGGTTTACACGGCTCTGCACGACGAGGTTGCCAAGTGGGGCGGGCGGCGCGTCGTGGTAACCACATTCGCCAGCAACGTCGCCCGCTTGCACACGCTGGGCGAGGTCGCGAAAGCCACCGGCCGCCAGTTATGCGTCGCCGGGCGCTCGCTCGACCGCATCATCGAGGTCGCGCAAGACAACGGCTATCTCGAAGACCTGCCGCCACTGGTCGATTTCGATACCGCGATGGGATTGCCGCGCGGCGAGATCATGGTGCTGGCGACCGGCGGGCAGGGCGAGCCGCGCGCGGCGCTTGCACGGATTGCCGACGATAATCACCCGATAGAGCTCACCAGAGGCGATGTAGTCCTGTTCTCGAGCCGCCAGATCCCAGGGAACGAGATCGCTATCGGCAGAATCCAGAACCAGTTTGCTGCGCGCGGAATCGTGATGGTGACCGATCGGCAGAGCGATATCCACGTCTCAGGGCATCCCGGCCGCCCGGAACTCGAAGCGCTTTACGCATGGCTACGCCCACAAGTGCTCGTGCCGGTCCACGGCGAAATGCGCCACATGGCTGAGCAGGCGCGCCTCGGCGATGCGCGCGGCATTCCCAGCACGGTTCTGCAGAAAAACGGAGATGTCGTCCGGCTCGCTCCCGGCAAACCCGGCAAATTGGCCGAGGTCGGAAACGGCCGCCTGGTGCTCGACGGCGACATTATCGTGCCGGCGGACGGCGAAGCGATAACCATGCGTCGCCGCCTTGCGCGCGACGGGATCGTTGTCGTTGTGCTCGATGGTCAGGGCGGCGTGCAGGTCGAAGGGATCGGCTTGCCGCTCGACGAGGACTACCCCGAGTTTGTTGCCGAAGCGAAGGCCGATGTTTTGGACGCGATCGGCAGGCTGAGAGGTCCGGCGCGCCGCAACCGCGAAGATGTGCGCGAAGCGGCGCGTTTGGCCACTCGCCGTGCCGCAACGCGCTGGTGCGGAAAGCGCCCGCAAGTTAGAGTTATGCTACCGGAGGAATGAGCGATGGCCTGGACATCGGTTCTCGCAATCTACCTGCTGTTCTGGGTGATGACGGCGTTCCTGATCCTGCCGTTCGGGATACGCACGCACGACGAGCTCGGCATCGAAAAGACACCGGGGCAAGCGGATAGCGCGCCCGCCAATTTCCGCCCCAGGAAGCTGGCGCTGGCGGCAACGATCCTCGCTGCGATCCTGACCACGCTCTATGTCCAGAACTACATCCACGGCTGGATCACGATCGACGACGTGGACTTTCTGTCGCCCCACACCGTGAACAGCGCCGACTAGCCGTTCGGCGATGCGTGGCCGTATCAGTCGCGCAGTCGCTCGATCGCCTGGGCCAGCGCGACATAGAGCTTGCCCATGTCCGAACTGAGCAGGGTCACGCCGATGGCATGGCCGTCGCGGGTCGAGAGCATCGTGCGCAGCATCGCTTCGAAGTCGTGGATGTAGCGGCTCACGTGGGCGCGGAAATCATCGTCGTTTTCATACGTTGTGGCGATTTCCCTGGCGTCCGCATTGTCGAGCAAGCGCACCGCGCGACGCGTGAAGATGCCTCGGTCACCCTTGAGGTAGCTCGCCCATGCACTGTCGGAGACATCCGCCGAAATCGCGCGCGAGATATCTATCGCGTGCGAGTTGAGGCTCTCCGTGATCAGCGCAACGCGGCGCGAGAAGTCGTTGTCAACCTGTTCTTCGGCGCGTTCGCGGGCGAGGGCCACGCGGCTTTCGAGGTTGCCCGCGAGTTCGTTCACCCGCGCAAGCTGGTCGCGCAACTGGATTGCGGTCTCGCGTCCGGCACGCGCGGCACGGGCGACCGCCTCCTCGACCTCTGAAACCGCATCGCTGGACTGCTCCCGCACGGCTGTCCCGATAGCCGCCGCTGCATCCGCTCCGATCCGATCGGCAATCGCGCGCAAGCGTTCGCTGCTGGTGTCCTCGAGCGAGGCAATCGCCTCCCGCGCAGACGTTTCCAGCGCCGTGATCGCTTCCCTCAGGCTGCCCTGGGCTGACGCAGAGGCTTGCGCGCTGTCGGACGCGAGCGCGGCCAGCTGTGCTTTCAGGCTTTGGAGTTGCTCGGCGTGACCGTTGGTCGTTGTAGCGAGTTGGGCGTGGAAAGCGGCAACTTCCTCGCGTGCCGCTGCGCTGTCGTTTTGGGCGGCGAGGACATATTCCGAGAGCTCGCGGCTCTTCTCTCCGGCGCTGTCGAGCATCAGGCCAAGCGATTCGCCGCGCCTGGTCAGTTCGGTGAGACGTTCTTCGCTCGATCCCATCGCGTCGGCCAATTCGCCCTGGCTATGCTTCACACTTGCCTGGATCAGCTCGAGCAGGCGCACGCTGGCGTCAGTAAGATCGGACACCGTCCGGTCGGTCTCGCCAAGCGCCTCGCGGCTCGATGTCAGACGCGCCGCCAATGCGTCGAGCGCCGCAGCGAGCGCTGTCTGTGCCTCGTGTCCCTGGCTCGCGGCATCAGACATCTGCGAACCGAGCGCATCGATGCGCTCGCCGAGCGTTCGCCCGTGATCCTCGATATCCTGCGCGCGCGCAAGCTGGGCAGCAGTTCGCTCTTCCAGTCCGGCGTCGAATTCGGCCAGCTTCCCGGTGAGTTCGGCCAGCGATTGCTCGGTGGCGGTCCGAACCGCATCGAGGCGAGCATTGGCGCTTTCCAGTGATTCCCGTTCGGCTTGGCCGATCGCTTCGATTGCATCGGCCAAGTTGTCTTGCAATCCAGAGATGCGTTCGCCCCACTTGCTGGCGGCACTGTCTTCGCCTTCGGCAAGGCTGTGCGAGACCGTGGCGGCACCTTCGCGAACAGCCGAGATGCGCGCGCGCAGCGATGCAAGCAGTTCTTCCTCGCGCGCTTCGAGGTCAGCCGTCGCTGCCGCAACTTCCTCGCGCAGTTTGTCGGCTCGGTGCCGCATCGCGGCAAGCGCATCGACTTCGCGCCCGTCGAGCTCGGTACGGAACGCCTCGCTGCTTTCGCGCAGCGCAATGAACCGGGCGCTCGACGCTTCTTCCATCTGCGAAAGTTGTGCGGAGAATGCCGCGATTGTCTCATCCACCTTGGCCTGCAGCGCGGAAACCTGCCGTCCGCTTGCCTGACCAAACTCATTGAGCCGCTCGAAACCTGCCACCAGCGTCTCGAGCTGGTCCTTCGCGGTATTGCCCGCCGCACCGATCTGGTTCGAGACATCACGCGCCGAATTCGCGATGACCGGCAAGTCACCGCGCAAGCGATCCATGTTCTCGGTTGCCGCTTCGCTTACTTTGGCAATGGCTTCGACCTGCTCGCCGTTGTTGGCAATCAGGGACTGCAATTGCTCGGCATTTTCGCTCAGGCGAGCGGTTGCCACACGTCCGAGCGTTTCGAGCTCACGAGTCTGCGAAGCGAGGAATTCCCGCGCAAGACTCAGCTCACGATTGATCGTCACCAAGCGCGCTTCAAGCGCTGCCGATTCGTGCGCCAGGCTGCGGCTCGCATCGGAAAAGCGGGTCATTTCGCGCCGGCTTGTGCGCATCGCCAGGAGCCAAAGCCCGACCACGAGCAGCACCGGCATCGACCATTGCGCAATCAATGCGGTCCAATCCCAAGGTGCAGCCCCGATCAGGAACGCCTGCTGTTGCGCCCAGCCAAAGTATCCTGTCCAAATCGCGACGGTGAGCAGTGCGAATGTCGGGACGAGCCAGCCCCAGCTCCGCTTCGGCTCCTCGTAATCGGCCCAATCGGCGGGATCGGCTTGCTCCTCGTCCGCCACCCAATCCTCGCTCAGGTTGAGCGGGGCATCGTCCCCCGGCTCAACTTGCGTTTGCCCAGACGCAGCCGCGCCGCCCTCGGGACCCACGGCCCGAATATGAAATCCCCCGGTCATAGCCGCGGAAACTATCACGAAACGGCGTATGATAAACCCCGCTTTAACCGCTTCGGTGTTAGCCAGGTTGCCCGATGGCATATGAACACGGAAACTTCGACGCGACGCTCGCCGCTGCTGCGGGCGAGGATGCTGCGCTACTCGCCGAACTGCGCAAGGCATTCGGCGAAAGCCTGTCGGGCCATCTCGACCTGCTTCGGCGCGCCCGGTGCGACGGCAACTGGCAGGTTGCCGCAATGCGCCTGAAGGGCCTTGCCGCAAGCTTCCATGCAACGGATCTGCAGGCGCTGGCCGAAGAAGCACTCGCTTCTGCGCCGGGCGAACCGACAGTGATCCGGCGGATTGAGCAATATTGCGTCGATTTTTCGAACTAGTTTCGCGCTGCGCCGCGCGAATGCTTGGCACCGCTCCTCGTAGACCCTAGTTTCACCGTTCAACCGGTTCGAGGAGGCGCACGGGTGCGCATTGCACTGCTTTCGGCATTGGGCGCGCAGTTCGGCGAACCGGGCAGGGGCCTGCTGCCGTTTGCCGGGCGAACGGTCCTCGCATTGCAGGTCGATGCCGCCCATGCGCTCGGATGCAGCCGGGTCGTGTGCCTGGCCGAAACGGTCGGCCCCGAAATCGCAGCCTTGCAGCACCAGTGCGACGATTTCGGCATCAAATTCAATGCTATCGCCGCGCATCGCAGCCTCTCCGGATTGGTCAGTGCGAACGACGAGGTTCTGGTCATCGCACCCGGTCTGGTCGCTGACCACGCCTGGCTGAAAGAACGCTTCTCGGATCGTGCGGGGGTCGCGGTCCTGCCGGTCGAAAGCGGGCTCGAGCACGGATTTGAGCGGATCGATCGCGATCGCGCGTGGGGCGGGCTACTGTTGGTGCGTGGGGATGCAGTCGAATCGCTCACCGCGCTACCCGCCGATGGTGATGCCATTGCAGGCCTGCTGCGGATCGCCCTGCAGCGCGGTGTGCGCGCAATTCCGGTTCCCGAATCGGCGCTTGATGATGGCCGCTGGTCGCTCGTCCGTAGCCAGGCCATTGCTACGAGGCTGGAGCGCCAATGGCTCAAGCAACACGTGCCGTCTCCCGCTTGGACGCGGCCGACCGAAGCGCTTGGTTATCGCATCGCGCAGTTCGTTTCCACAAGGAATCGAACACGTTGGTTGCCAAACCTCATGTTGTCCGGTTCGACTGCGCTCGCCGTGGGAGCGGGGCTCGCCGGCCAAAGCGGGCGCGTGGCAGCAGGGTTCCTCGCGCTACTGCTTGCTGGGCTGCTTGCAGTAGTCGCGCAGCAATTGGCCCGGTTCGCACGGGCGGGGGGAGGGAGCAAGCAGCGCGAATTGCTCGATTTTGCATTCGGGGTCATCCTCGATGCAGCACTGATCGCTGTATCCGCAGGAATCATGCCCGAAATGCGGATCACAGGTATGCTTGCTGCGAGTGTCGTCGTCGCAGCGATGCGCCTGTCGAGAGAGCCGGAGGCCCCGGTCTGGGCGCGACCTTTCGGCGACCGGGCACTTGTTTACTTTGGTGCACTTTGGGCTGCTGTGGCGGGCGTACCGGCGCTGGGACTGGCGGGGATCGGGATCGTCGGGCTTTTTGCCCGCCTTCTGAAGCCTTTCCGACGCAGCTAACGCGCATTTAACCATGCTGCGCTATCGCGGGCACGATGAATGATGCTGTCATGAGCCAATCGACCACGATTCCCATCGAATCGGTGTTGCGCGACGAGCTTGCGCACGGTGACGTCGTGCTCGGCACGATCGAGCCGATTCTCGGCCATTTGCTCGCGAACCACGATCACTCGCTGTTCAGCGACGAGATCGTGAGCAGGGTGCGTGGGATGATCATGGCACTGGCTCGCCAACTGGTTCTGGCACAGGCCGAATTCGGCAAGCTGCCCGACCCGCACGGCTTCGCCGAGAAAAACACCCAGCAGCTCGCCAAGCGCCTGATGGCGGACGGCGGCATCACCAGCCACTGCCATGCGCTCGCACTCGAGTTCCAGCTCACTACGCGGCTCGAGCGACGCAATGCGATCGACCCGGTTCTCAGCCCGCTGCTCCAGGCGCTTGTTTCATCGGATGAAGACCAGGTCGCCACCACCGCCATGGCAGCGCTGACGGCCCAGGCACGGTTCGTCCAGCGGCAGCACCGCATGGAACTTCCGCTCACCGAACTGCCATCGGACCTGTTTCACAATGCGCTCGAATGCTTGCTGGCCGCGAGCGAGGAGCATCACCGCGAGGCGGCCGCCGACGCGCAAATCCAGCTGCGTCAGTCGTACAACGAAAGCGCCAGCCGGCTCGGGTTGATCGAGCGACTGGTCAACGAAATGGGCAATGGCATCCGCGCCGCGCTATCGGTCGGACATTCCGGCGTTGCGATCTTCCTCAGCGCGCTCTCGGCTTCGGTCAAGCAAGCGCGCGACCTAACGATCGTCGCCACCAACGACCGACAGTTGGCGCGTCTCTCGATCGCTCTGCGGGCAGCGGGCCTCAAACCCAAGGAAGTCGAGCAGCAATTCCTCTATTTCCACCCGGATATCGCCTTGCCCGAGGGCTTCGACACGCTGAGGACCGACCGCGCGGTGGCCCTGTTGGCTGAATCCGGCCGCTCCACGGTTGTCTAGACGATGACCGCGCCAGTCACTGTTCTTGCACGTGCGCGCACCGATGCTCACGACCGCCTTGTCGAGGCAGACGAACCGCTTGCGGGCCTGCAGCGCCGTTGCGGAGGCGAGCTGCCGGGCACGGTGGCTGTCCCGGAACTGCTCGAGTTGGTTCGCAAGGCCCGCGCGCTCGGACTCCGGGTAGCCCGCACGATCCGCGCGATCGATGGCGAGGACGTCATTCGTGCATGGGTCGAAATCGCCCCACAGTCCGGTGATGAAGATGGCGGATGCCTGATTGCGGTCGGCACGTGGCAAAGCAGCCCCATTCCGCCCGAGGCCGACGACGATGCCACCCAGCGGCGTATCGCAATCGATCGGGAACTGGCCGAACTCACTGCGCGCCTCAGCCCGGACCAGCAGACTATTGCTGTCGACTGCTCCGCACCCGATCTGCAAGACCTCGCCGAAGCGATGCGCGAGCAGAAATCCCGCAAGTGGAGCGAGCTGGTCTCGTTCGAAGGCCTTGCGCATCGCCAACCGTTGCACTGGCGGCTGCTGGACGGCGCGACCTGCCACGTACCAGGATCCGATCGACTTTGGACCGCCAGCCTCGTGCCATTGGGTGCCCCCGAACCGGGAAGCGCCGGGTTCGAGCTTCTGTTGGTCGCAGACAGGCCGCTCGCAGTTGCGACTGGAGAGGTCCCGGCAGAGGCCGAACAGCTACCGACGTCGTTCGGCCGCGAACTCACACCAGTGCTGCGCCAACCCATCGCCCGGATCATCGCCAATGCGGAAACGATCCGCTCGCGGCTCGCGGGCCCGTTGGCGGACGAATACAGCGACTACGCCTCCGATATCGCATCGGCGGGGCAGCATCTGTTGTCACTGATCGAAGACCTTTCCGATCTCGAAGTCGTCGAATCGGACGACTTCAAGACGGCACCCGATGCGATCGACCTTGGCGACCTTGCCCGCCGCGCGGTCGGCATCCTCGGGGTACGCGCGCAAGAGCAGAAGATCGCTCTCGTCGCGCCGCCCGAAGGCGAAAGCCTGCCTGCAACCGGCGAGTTCCGCCGTGTCTTGCAAGTCCTGCTCAACCTCGTCGGCAATGCGATCCGCTATTCGCCCGAAGGTTCGCAGGTTGCGCTTGCGCTCGCGCGCGACGGAGACAGGGCTCTGGTGACGGTTTCGGACCAGGGACCAGGCCTCCAGACCGACCAGCTTGAAGCGGTGTTTCGCAAGTTCGAACGGCTCGGTCGCAGCGGCGACGGGGGATCGGGCCTCGGGCTCTACATCTCGCGCCGGCTCGCCCGAGCGATGGGCGGCGATCTTTGGGCTGAAAGCGCCCCGGGGGAGGGCGCGCGTTTCACTTTGGCAGTCCCCGCCCGCGACGACTGATCGTCAGCGTCCGATTTTCCGGCCAAGCACGAACACGCCGATCCCCACCAGCGCGATGATCGCGCCGTTGATCACCCATTGCCCGTCAGCAAGCATATAGCTTTCGGGCGGCCACATGATCACTCCGGCACCCTGCAGCGCGAAAAAGCTTCCGGCGAACGTCAGGAAGCCACCGACCACTTGGAGGATGATGCGCAGGATGCCCATCGCCCAGCCTTAGCGCTTGCCGACCGGCACGTAATCGCGCTGGGTCGGGCCAGTGTAGAGCTGGCGCGGGCGACCGATCACCTGAGCGGGGTCGGAAATCATCTCGTTCCACTGTGCGACCCAGCCCACCGTACGGGCGAGGGCAAACAGCGCGGTGAACATCGTGGTCGGGAAACCGATCGCCGAGAGGATCACGCCCGAATAGAAATCGACATTCGGGAACAGCTTCTTCTCGATGAAATAAGGATCGTTGAGCGCCATTTCCTCGAGCTGGAGCGCGGTATCGAACACCGGATCGGAGACTTTCAGCGCGTCGAACACTTCGCGCACGGTCTTCTGCATCACTGTCGCGCGCGGGTCGTAGTTCTTGTAGACGCGATGGCCGAAGCCCATCAGGCGGAACGGATCGTTCTTGTCCTTCGCTCGCTCGATGTAGTGCGGAATCTTGTCGGGCGTGCCGATCTCGCGCAGCATGTTGAGCGCCGCTTCGTTCGCGCCGCCGTGCGCCGGGCCCCACAGGCACGCGATGCCGGCGGCGATGCATGCGAACGGATTCGCTCCCGACGAACCGGCGAGGCGCACGGTCGAGGTCGATGCGTTCTGCTCGTGGTCGGCATGAAGGATGAAGATCCGGTCCATCGCCTTCTCGACCGCGGGATGAATCTCGTATTCCTCGGCAGGCACACCAAACGTCATGCGCAGGAAATTGCCAGTGTAACTGAGCGAATTCTTCGGCTGCAGGAACGGCTGGCCGATCGAATACTTGTAAGCCATCGCAGCGATCGTCGGCATCTTGGCAATCAGGCGGTGGCTGGCGATCTTGCGCTGCTCGGGATCGGAAATGTCGGTGCTGTCATGGTAGAACGCCGACAGCGCGCCGACGACACCGCACATCACCGCCATCGGGTGCGCATCGCGGCGGAAGCCTTGGTAGAACTGGCGGAGCTGGTCATGCACCATCGTGTGGCGCGTGATGGTGTAGGTGAACTCATCGAGCTCTTGCTGTGTCGGCAGCTCGCCGTTGAGCAGCAGGTAGCTGACTTCCATGAAGCTCGATTGCTCGGCCAGCTGCCCGATCGGATAGCCGCGGTGGAGCAGGATGCCTTCTTCGCCATCGATGAAGGTCAGCGCGCTTTCACAGCTAGCGGTAGACTTGTAGCCCGGATCGTATGTGAACGCGCCGGTCGCGCCGTACATCTTGCGGATATCGACCACGTCCGGCCCGAGGCTGCCCTCGAGAACGGGGAAATCGTACCCAGCACCGCCGAGTTCGAGTTTCGCCTGCTTGTCCGCCATGATGGTCTCCTTCAGATTATGCTTTGCCTGCTCCGGACGAAGCCGCCGCGTGATCGATCTGATCGTCGATCCGCGCCAAAGCCTCGTCCCGTCCCAGCAGGACCAGTACGTCGAAAATCCCGGGCGACGTGGTTGTGCCCGTCAATGCCGCGCGCATCGGCTGCGCAAGCTTGCCGAGACCCACTTCGAGCTCTTCGGCAAGCGCCTTCGTAGTGGCTTCGAGTGCCTCGATTGTCCAGTCGTTTTCCCTATGCAGCGCCCGCGAAATTCTTGCCAATCGCGCTCTCCCATCCGCGTCCAGAAGTGCGGCGGCCTTGTCGGTCATTACCAACGGCCTATTATGGAAGAGAAACGCTGCACCTTCAGCAAGTTCGTCGAGGTTCTTTGCACGTACTTTCAGCTGCGGCATCGCCTTTTCGAGCAATGCAAGGTCCGGCTCGCCTTCCATGCGGGCAGCGACCAACGATGCAAGCCGCGCATCGTCCGCCGCACGAATATAGTAGCCGTTGAGGTTCTCGAGCTTTTTGAGATCGAAGCGCGACGGGCTCTTGCCGACCCCGTCGAGATCGAATGCAGCGATCGCCTCTTCCTTGGTGAATTCCTCGCGGTCGCCGTGCCCCCAACCGAGCCGCAGCAGGTAGTTGAACAGCGCTTCGGGCAAGATGCCGTATTCGTCGCGGTAGGTCTCCGCACCGAGCGCGCCATGGCGCTTGGAAAGTTTGGCCCCGTCATTCCCGTGGATCAGCGGGATGTGGGCATAGACCGGCTGCGGCCAGCCTCCTTCGATCGCGTTCATCGCATGGTAGATCGGCAGCTGGCGGAACGCGTTGTTGAGATGGTCGTCACCACGGATGACGTGGGTAATCCCCATATCGTGATCGTCGACCACGACAGCGAGCATGTAGGTCGGTGTGCCGTCGGCGCGTAGCAGCACGTAATCGTCGATCTCTGCGTTCCTTACCGTGACGCGGCCCTGGACAGCGTCATCGATCACCATCTCGCCGTCTTGCGGCGTTTTCAGGCGTATGACGTAAGGCGCGCCTTCCGGGGCTTCGGAAGGATCTCGATCGCGCCAGCGCCCGTCGTAGCGCATCGGCTGCTTGTTTGCGCGCTGCTCCGCGCGCATCGCTTCGAGCTCCTCGGGTGTCGCAAAGCACTTGTAGGCATGGCCGGCATCGAGCAACTGGCGCGCGACTTCGGCATGGCGCTCTGCGCGGTGCGACTGGAAGACCGGCTCCTCGTCGTATTCGAGCCCAAGCCATGAAAGCCCATCGAGGATCGCATCGATGGCTTCGGTGGTGCTGCGCTTGCGGTCGGTATCCTCGATCCGCAGCAACGCCTTGCCGCCGTGATGGCGCGCGTAGAGCCAGTTGAACAGCGCTGTGCGTGCACCGCCGATGTGGAGGAATCCGGTCGGCGACGGGGCGAAGCGCGTTACGACTGCCCCGCTACCACTTGCCATGCGAATTCATTCCCTTATCCAAAGCGTTGATGGCCATGCAACCGGCGCCACAGGTGCCCATGGGGGAGGGCGACGCACAGGGCGATGCTGCAGTGCAGCGTCCTTGGCGCAAGGCGCTTGACTTGTCCAGTGCACTCGATGGGATCGAGAGTTTTCTGGGAAGCCGCGAATTTGATCGTGCCCCTTGGCTGGTCGTCGCACTGATCGGCGGAATTGCATTGTGGTTCAGGCTTGCCGGACCATGGCAATGGATCGCATCGATCGGCGTTGCACTGATAGCAGCGCTGGCAGCCACTGCGCTGTGGCGCGATCGACCTGAGCGAACCAACGTGCGCATGGCGACGGTAGGCTTTGGCCTCGCCATCGCCCTTGGCGTGCTGCTGATCTGGAGCCGATCCGCAATCGTCGGCGCAGAACCGATCGAACGACCGGTCCTGACCTCGATCGACGGCCGGGTCCTCGATCGGCGCGACAAGCCCGCGCAAGGGCGAGTGCGTATTACCTTGGCCTATCGGGACGCTGTTTCGGGCAGTGCTCGCAAGGTGCGGATCAATGTGCCGCTCGACCACGCCGATCCGGCCATCGATGACGGTGCCAGGATCAGGCTTCGCGCCCGGTTGATGCCGCCTGCTCCACCGATGCTGCCAGGTGCCTACGACTTCGCCCGCACCGCGTGGTTCGGTGGGCTCGCGGCGACCGGCTCGCTCGTCGGGCCGATTACCGTCGTCGAAGCAGCGCCGCGAGACGACTGGGGCCTCGACCGGGTGCAACGGGCATTGTCCGCACATGTACGGGGTGAACTGGGCGGATCTGCCGGAGCTATCGCAGCGGCGTTTGCCAGCGGGGACCGGGGCGCGATTAGCGAGGCCGATGAAGACGCGATGCGCGATGCGGGCCTAACTCACCTTCTGTCGATCAGCGGGCTCCATGTCAGCGCGGTCATCGCTGCAGCCTATATCCTGGCGATACGCCTGCTTGCGCTGTGGCCGTGGTTCGCGCTCCGCGTACGCCTGCCGCTGGTCGCGGCTTCGATCGCTGCAGTCGCGGGCATCGGATATACCTTGTTAACGGGGGCGGAGGTGCCAACCGTCAGGAGTTGTGCCGCTGCAATGCTGGTACTCGGCGCACTTGCGCTCGGGCGGGAAGCATTGTCGCTACGGATGGTCGCGGTCGCAGCGGCATTCGTGATCGCGCTCTGGCCCGAATCGGTCATCGGGCCGAGCTTCCAGATGAGCTTTTCCGCCGTTATCGCGATCGTCGCGCTGCACCAGTCGGCACCGGTCAAACGTTTCCTCGGCCCACAGGAGGAAACGTGGAGAGCAAAGTTCGCAAAACGCGCCTTGATGCTCCTGGTAACCGGCTTCGTGATCGAACTGGCGCTGATGCCGATCGTGTTGCTGCATTTCCACCGGGCAGGGATCTACGGGGCGTTTGCCAACGTTGTCGCGATTCCCTTGGTGACATTCGTCTCGATGCCGCTCATCGCGATTGCGCTCACGCTCGATATTGTGGGGCTCGGCGCACCGGCATGGTGGCTCGCGGGGCAGTCGCTCGACCTGTTGCTGACGATCGCGCATTTCACTGCCGCGCAACCCGGCTCGGTCAAGATGATGCCGCAGATGAGCCACCTGACCTTTGCATTATTCGCGGTCGGAGGACTGTGGCTCGCGTTGTGGCACGGGCGGGTGCGGCTGTTGGGTCTAATTCCATCGGCGCTGGCGACAGTAATGTTGTTGCACACGCCGGTTCCCGACATCCTCGTTTCGGGCGGCGGCCAGCACGTGGGCATCACCGGGGAGGACGAGCGCTTGCTGGTCCTGCGCGATACCCGAAGCGAGTTCACACGCGACAACCTGCTCGAACTCGCCGGGATGGACGGCGACCCGCTTCCGCTCGCGCAATGGCCCGGTGCACGGTGCAATCCCGACTTCTGCGTCCTGACGATCGAACGCGCGGGGCGGTCATGGCACCTGTTGATGGCTCGCGGTCGTTCGATGATCGAGGAGCGCGCGCTGGCGGCAGCGTGTGCGCGGGCAGACATCGTCGTCGCAAGTCGCTGGCTGCCCCGAAGCTGCCGCCCGCTTTGGCTCAAGGCGGACGGGCGGTTGCTCGCGCGCACCGGTGGACTAGCGATCACGCTGGCGGACGAGCAGGTCCATACCGTCGCGCAGGACCAGGGCAACCACGGCTGGTGGCGCGATCGGGGCCGCTAGGCAGCCCTCTCAGTGGTAGCGGCGCAGCAACCCTGACAGGCGGCCTTGCACGACTACTTCGTCGGGCCGGTAGATCTGCGGCTCGTAGGCCCCGTTTGCAGGATCGAGCCGGACCATGCCGTTCTCGCGCCGCAAGTACTTGAGCGTCGCTTCCTCGTTGCGCACGAGCGCAACCACGATCTCGCCGTCGCGGGCAGTATCGGTACGCTTTACCAGCGCAAAATCGCCGTCGAAAATCCCTGCCTCGATCATCGAGTCGCCCGAGACCTCGAGCGCGTAGTGGTCGCCCGGACCAAGCAGCGCGGCGGGAACGGGCAGGGTGCTCTGACCCTCAAGCGCTTCGATCGGGGCACCGGCGGCGATCCGTCCGTGCAGTGGGATCTCGATCACATCGTTCGCGGGTTCGGGTCGGGGCGGAGCACTGCGCATCTGCACCACGTTGTCGTTCTTCGCCGCACGGGGAGCCGACACCGCATCTTCGGGCTGCTTTATCACTTCGAGCGCACGGGCCCGGTTGGGCAAACGGCGGATGAAACCGCGTTCCTCGAGCGCCGAAATCAGCCGGTGCACGCCCGACTTGCTCTTCAGGTCAAGCGCTTCCTTCATTTCCTCGAATGAAGGCGAGATGCCGCTTTCCTCAAGCCGACGCTGGATGAACTGGAGCAATTCGTGTTGCTTGGCGGTGAGCATTGCGCTCCTCCCTCAATGTTCCAAATCGCGGAACGAATATGGAACAATTAGGCAACCTTGATTCGTCCGTCAAGCATTTCCGCCATCTTCGAGCGGGATAACCCGGACGGCATCCCCCGGTTCGGCGGGAGGCGCATCGCGGGGCCGATCGATCAGCACGTCCGCCACGGCGAGCGAACGCAAGGCGCTGCTGTCGCGCTCGGAGATCGGCGCAACGCCGCCTTCGGTCCATCGCCCGCGCACGAATTCGCGTCTTGCGCCGCCAGCAGGCATCGGTTGGGTCAGGTATGCAGGATGGAGCCGGGGCAGGGCGCTCGCCGCGCCGCCAAGCTTCCGCAGCAACGGCAGCAAGAACAGGTGCGCGGTGACGAATGCGGAAACCGGATTGCCCGGCAACCCAAGCACAACCTGCGCCCCCTTGCGCGCGACAAGCAGCGGCTTGCCGGGTTTGATCGCCACTCGCCAAAAATCGAGGGTCGCGCCCCATTGCTCAAGCACCGGGCGTATGAGGTCATGATCGCCGACTGATGCTCCACCAGTGGTGACAACGACATCAGCATCGCGCGCCGCTTCGAATGCCGCCATCAACGCCTCGGGCTGGTCGGGTACGGGGCCGAGCACTTGTGCTTTGGAAACGAGCCCGTGGCACATCGCGGATATCATCGCCGCATTGCTGGCGGGAAGGGCGTGTGGCTTGGCCGGATCTGGCTGTGCAACGAGTTCGTCACCGGAATCGATCACCGCCACCGCCGGACGCTTTCCTACCGCCATCTCCGCGCAGCCGCCTGTCAGCGCAAGCGCGAGTTGAGCCGCGCCGACCCGCGTTCCCTCCGGCAGGAGCATGTCACCTTCGGCAAAATCGAAACCCTTGCGGCGGATATGGCGCGTAGTCGGGCCATCTTCGTTGGCGAGTGTCACTTGATCGCCATCACGCGCAACGTTTTCTTGCAGCAGCACGCAAGTCTCACCGGGCGGCATATGCGCGCCGGTGGAAATGCGGATCGCTTCGCCTTTTGCGAGTTCGCCCGCGAAAGGATGGCCCGCGGCACTTTCCCCGATCACTGTCCACGGTCCTACGGGATCGTCCGCGCGGGTCGCGTATCCGTCCATCGCCGACAGGTCGGCAGAGGGCTGGGTGCGCGCCGCGACCATCGGCCCGGCGAGAAACCGCCCGACTGCATCGCGCGCGGGAAGCGTCTCAACCCCGAGCGGCTTCACTCCGTCGAGCAGTCGCGCCTGCGCATGTTCGAGCGGGATCGGCGCAGTCATGCGTCGGCGCGCCAGGCACCCGACTTGCCGCCATCCTTGGCGATCAGGCGGACTTCGCCGATCACCATCGCCTTGTCGAGCGCCTTAGCCATGTCGTAGATTGTCAGCAATGCGATGGAAGTTGCTGTCATTGCTTCCATTTCCACCCCGGTCCTGCCGGTAAGCGCGGCGGTGGCAGTTGCCCGGATTCCGTCAGCTTCGAAGTCGAAGTCAATCGTCACGGTGTCCAGCGCGAGCGGGTGGCACAGCGGGATCAGCTCGGCGGTCTTCTTCGCAGCCATGATCCCGGCGATACGGGCAGCGGCGAGCACGTCGCCCTTGGGCGCGTCTCCCGCCCGGATTGCAGCGAGCGCATCGGGGGAAATCGCAATCCTGCCCGAAGCGACCGCCTTGCGCGCAGTCTCGGCCTTGCCGCCGACATCGACCATCCGTGCGTTACCGCTCTCGTCGAGGTGGGTCAGTATCTTGCTCATCGCGCTGCGCTCATTCCACTCGATGGAACACATGGAACACTGTCCATATAGAGAAATCCCGCTGCATCGATCAGGCATCGATTGATGAGCCGCGAGCTACCAAGATCGTGCAGTTTCATTCGCTCATCCTGCCAGAACGATGGCCGGTAGGACAGGGCGAACCTAGCCGAACAGCATTGCGCGGGTCGCTGCCTCGACGTCGGGCTGGCGCATCAGGCTCTCGCCCACCAGGAACGCGCGCACTCCGACCTGGGAGAGCCGCACAAGGTCGGCATGCGTGTTGATCCCGCTTTCGCCGACCAGCAACGCGCCATCCGGTGCAAGCGAGGCGAGCTGCTCGGTCGTCGCAAGGTCGGTCTTGAAGGTCTTGAGGTTGCGGTTGTTGACCCCGATCAGGCGTGACTTGAGGCGACTTGCGCGCTCCATCTCGGCTTCGTCGTGGACCTCTACCAGCACGTCCATCCCGCGCTCGATCGCTGCCGCTTCGATCTCGGCCATCAAGCCGTCTTCAAGCGCAGCGACGATGATCAGGATCGCATCGGCCCCGATCGCGCGTGCTTCGGCCACTTGCCATGGGTCGACCATGAAATCCTTGCGCAGGACAGGAAGGTCGCACGCTGCGCGCGCGGCGACGAGATAATCCTCGTGCCCCTGGAAATAGGGTGCATCGGTCAACACCGAGAGACACGCGGCTCCGCCATTCCGATACGCAACAGCGTGTTCGGCGGGCCGGAAATCCGCACGGATCAGGCCCTTGGAGGGCGAGGCCTTCTTGATCTCGGCAATCAGGGCGAAACCGTCAGCGGCCTTGCGTTCGAGCGCGGCGCGAAACCCGCGCGGGGCCGATTGCTCGCGCGCAGCGCTGTCGAGGTCGCTCAGCGTCGCCAAGGCTTTGCGCGCAGCGACTTCCTCGCGCTTGGCCGCGCAGATTTCGTCAAGCTTGTTCACTGGGCCATCTCGATCCATCGACCGAGGAGTTCTTCAGCCTTACCGGCATCGAGTGACTCCGCCGCAAGCGCAGCACCCTCAGCGTAGCTCGTCACCTTGCCCGCAACCACGAAGCTGGCCGCCGCATTGAACAGCACCGCGTCCCGGTAAGGGCCCGGAGCACCCATAAGCAGCGCCTTCAAAGCCTTGGCGTTGTGTGCTGCGTCGCCGCCACGAATTGCTTCGATCGGTGCATGGGGAAGCCCAGCATCGTCTGCGTCGAGCCGCCGCATCTCGAAGTCGTTACCCCGCACGTCCGCGACTTCGTTGCCACCTGCCAGGCTCAGCTCGTCGAGTCCTTCGTCGCCCGACACGATCAGCGTCCGGCGCGTGCCGAGCCGCGCCTTGGCGTCGGCGTAGATCGGCACATAAGCGGGGCGGGCAATCCCGATCAGCTGGCTCTTCACCCCCGCCGGGTTCGATAGAGGGCCCATCAGGTTGAAGATCGTCCGGCGACCGAGCCGCTGGCGGATCGGTTGGATCCTGCCCATCGCGGGGTGGTGGTTCTTCGCAAACAGGAAACAGATGCCGATTTCGTTGAGCGTCCTTTCGGCAGTCTTGCCGGCCGCATCCATGTCGAGTCCGAGCGCTTCGAGGGTATCGGCCGCGCCCGCCTTGCTGCTCGCCGCCCGGTTGCCGTGCTTGGCAACCGGTACCCCGGCAGCGGCAACCACCAGGCTGACCGCTGTCGAGACATTGAGTGTGTGGTGCCCGTCGCCTCCCGTGCCGCAGCAATCGATGGCATTGTCCGGCGCGGCGATCGGGATCAGTCGGGCACGCAGCGCGCGGGCCGCACCGGCAATTTCTTCGGCCGTTTCGCCGCGATCTGACAGGTCGCAAAGAAAGCGCGCGATTTCCTCTTCACTCGTTTGGCCATCGAGGATCCAGCCGAACACCTCTTCGGCTTCGGCTTCGCTGATATGCGGTTCGGCCTTGGGAAGCGTCTTCATGCTACCTCGGACGCTTCGATCCCGCACAGCCGCAGGAAATTCGCCAGCAAGGCGTGGCCGTGTTCGGTGGCGATGCTTTCCGGGTGGAACTGCACCCCGTGGATCGGCAGGCTTTCGTGGCGGAAGCCCATCACGTGCCCGTCGTCGCTGCTGGCGTTGACCTTGAGCACAGGGGGAATGTCCTCGACCACCAGCGAGTGATAACGGGTCGCGGTGAACGGGCTGGGCAGGCCGGCGAACACCCCGCTTGAATCGTGGCTGACTGGCGAGGTTTTACCGTGCATCAGCCCGCCGCGCACCACCTTGCCGCCGAAATGCTGGCCGATCGACTGGTGGCCGAGGCATACTCCCAGCAGCGGCATTTCGGCATCGGCACAGGCGGCCACGAGATCGAGGCAGATGCCCGCTTCGTTGGGCGTGCACGGGCCGGGGGAAAGCAGGATCCCGTTCGCTCCGATCGCCAGCGCCTCTGCGGCGGTAAGCGCGTCGTTGCGCTCCACCCGCACCTCGGCCCCCAGCTCCATCACGTAGTGGACCAGGTTGAAGGTGAAGCTGTCGTAGTTGTCGATGACAAGGATCATGGATGGGCCCTTGGCCTGACCGGCGGCGCGGTTCAAGCCTTCCCGGCGAACCGGTCGGTCGCGCGGACCAGACCGTCGGTGATGCCGGGTTCGGAAAACAGGTGGCTCGCGTCAGGCACGATCTGCAAGTCGACCTCGGGCCACACCTGCTTCAGCGCCCATGCCGCCGCCGGCGGCGTGCAGCAATCGTGGCGACCCTGGACGATCACGCCCGGGATGCCGCGCAACTTTGCCGCGTCGCGCAGCAGCTGCCCGGATTCGAACCAGCAGTCGTGGCGGAAATAGTGGTTCTCGATCCGCGCACAGGCGACCGCGTGCGCTTCGTCGGTGAAATCGGCGAGCATCTCCGGGTCGGGCAACAACGTGACGGTGACGCCTTCCCACCGGCTCCACGCCTTGGCGGCGGCAACGCGGGTGTCCTTGTCTTCGCTCAGCAGCAAGTCACCGTAAGCGGCAAGCAAGTCGCCGCGCTGATCTTCGGGGACATGGTTGCGGAATGCGTCCCATTCCTCGGGGTAGAGTTCGCTCGCGCCGTAGCGATAGAGCCAGTCGTATTCGCTCTGGCTGCCGAGGAAGATTCCGCGCAGCACCAGCTCGCTCGCGCGTTCCGGGTGGGTTTCGGCATAGGCGAGCGACAGCGTCGAGCCCCAGCTCCCGCCGAACACCATCCACTTTTCGTACCCGCACATTTCGCGCAGTCGCTCGATATCGGCGACGAGATCCCAGGTGGTGTTGTGATCGAGGTTCGCAAACGGCGTCGACTTACCGCACCCGCGCTGGTCGAACAGCAGGATGTCATAGAGCGCAGGATCGAACTGGCGGCGATGATCGGGGCTGCATCCGCCTCCCGGTCCGCCGTGGAGGAACACCACCGGCTTGGCGCCGGGCGTGCCGCAGCGTTCCCAGTAGAGCGAATGACCGTCCCCCACGTCGAGCGTCCCGCTCGCATAGGGTTCGATCGGCGGATAAAGAGTGCGGCGCTCGGTCATGCGCGATGGTCTAGCCATCCGGTGGACAGGTGGAAAGACGGCAGTTCATTTGCCGCGACTCACCGGTCCTGATACGCCCCGTCCATGGACGTCCTGATCAGCGGAGCAGGGATTGCCGGGCCGACGCTCGCCTGGTGGATAGTCAGGCAAGGTCACACTGTGACGATGGTCGAAAAGGCCTCCGCTCCGCGCACCGGCGGCTATGTCATCGATTTCTGGGGCAAAGGCTACGAACTCGCCGAGCGCATGGGGCTGCTCGGCCAGATCGAAGCGGTCGGCTACAAGGTGCGCGAAGTGCGCCTGTTGGCGAGCGATGGACACAAGGTCGGCGGATTTCCAGCCACGGTCTTCGACCGGGCAACGCAAGGCAATTTCACCAGCCTGCCGCGCGGAGAGCTGGCGCGAATCCTCAATGCCGCAGTCGCCGGCGATGTCGAAACGCTGTTCGGTCAGGAAGTGACCGCGCTATCGGAGGATGCAGGTGGGGTCGACGTTACGCTATCGAACGGAGAGACTCGCCGCGTCGACTTGGTCGTCGGGTGCGAAGGTATCCATTCGCAAGTGCGTGACCTGGTATTCGGCCCCGAACAGCAGTTCGAGCGTTATCTCGGCTATGCCTTCGCGGCGCTGATTTTGCCCGATTTCCCGGTGCGCGACGAAGACGTCTACCTGCTGCACGGAGTGCCGGGAAAATCGGCCGCGCGTTTCTCCTTGCGCGACGGATCGACGCTGGCGCTGCTGATCTGGAAGGAAGCCGACGGCGACGCGATACCGCACGATCCCGAAAGCCAGCGCGCCTTCCTGCGCGACCGGTTCGGCGATTGTCGCTGGGAGGTACCGGCAATGCTCGCCCGGCTCGAGCTGGCCCGAGACATCTACTTCGACCGGGTCAGCCAGATCGAGATCGACCGTTGGCACAAAAGGCGGATTGCGCTGCTCGGCGATGCGGCATTCGCGCCCTCGTTCCTGGCCGGGCAGGGCTCTGCGCTAGCGATGATCGGCGCGTATGTGATGGCGGGAGAGTTCGAGCAGGCCCATGGAGACATCGCCGCCGGGCTTGCCGCCTATCAGGCACGCCTGATGCCGTTCATGCGCGCCAAGCAGAAGGCCGCGCGCGGAATGGCTGGATCATTCGTGCCTTCGACCCGGATCGGGCTGGCGCTGCGGGCCTTGGTCTCGCACTTGCTCGGGATCGGCCCGGTTGCCGACATGTTCATCGGCCCCAGCGTTCGCGACAAGATCGAGTTGCCCGACTACGGGATGGCTACTTCGCGCTGACCACTACGATCGGACCGATCGGCGCGCGCGAATCCATCCGACCCGTCGCCGGATCCCACAGGGCCGAAACCGTTCCATCGAGGTAGAGCGCATTCTTCGCCTTGACCGCATCGCGGAAATAGCGGGCCAGCTTGCCGAAGCTCACCGCCTCGTCCGAAATCACGAAATGCGCACGGCCTTGCGGGTCGATGCCCACGCCGTCGCGGATCGTGCGGCTCGGCCCGTCCTGCGAGATCTGCGGATGCAGCTTGCCATCGATCACCAGCATCGGGCCGCTCTGGGTGCCGAACTTCGGACGGTCGCCGACATTGTGGTAGAAATCGTCGCTGGTGCGGATCTGCCACTTGCCGTCCGAGCCAAAGAACACCCCGTTCGGCTTCATGTGGAAGTTGCCGGGACCATCGTTGCGGTTGAGCTCTTTCAAGCGATCGCCGTTTTCGACGTAATATCCGATCGGCTTGCCTTCGCCGTCGAACATCCCTGCATTCATCGCGAACACCACTGGCGACGCATCCGCCGAGCGCTTGGCCGCGAATTGGGCAAAGCTGCGATACGGCGCTTCGCCTTTTGGGCCCAGCACCATCGCAATCCGGTCCTTCGCCGGATCGGCCACGCAATCGGTCAGCTTGGCCTGTTCGAAGGTGACCGGCTGGCAAGCGGAAGCAACCTTGGCGACCGGCACGGCACTCGGCGTAGGCTTGGGCGCGTTCAGGTCGGTGATCTTACCGTTGGCACCCAGTTCCATCCGCTCGACCGGCTTGCCCGCCGGCTGCTGGCCGCACGCGGCAAGCAAGATGAGTGCGAGAATCGCCGTTTGCCTCACTGGCCGAAGCCCGGCTCGCTCGCGATCCGCGCCGCTTCGCGCGCGGCGGCGATCAACGCGCCAGCCTTTGCTTCGCACTCGCGCTGTTCGTAAGCCGGGTCGCTATCGGCCACGATCCCAGCACCGGCCTGCACGTGCATCGTCCCATCCTTCACGACCGCGGTGCGGAGCACGATGCAGCTATCGACCGAGCCGTCAGGCGCGAAATAGCCAACCCCGCCGGCATAGGCCCCGCGCGTTTCCGGCTCGAGCTCGGCTATAATCTCGCACGCACGGATCTTGGGAGCTCCGCTCACCGTTCCCGCAGGAAATCCCGCGAATAGCGCGTCGAGCGCATCCTTCGCCGGATCGAGCCGGCCGATCACATTGCTCACAATGTGCATCACGTGGCTATAGCGCTCGATCGTGAAGCTGTCGGTGACTTCGACGGTGCCGCGCGCGGCCACCCGACCGACGTCGTTACGGCCAAGGTCGAGCAGCATCAAATGCTCGGCGCGCTCCTTCGCATCGGCCAGCAGGCTCGCTTCCGCTGCCTTGTCCGCCTCGGGCGTTGCGCCGCGGGGACGGGTTCCGGCAATCGGGCGGATCGTCACTTCTCCGTCGCGCACGCGGACGAGGATTTCGGGGCTCGATCCGACGACTGCGAACCCGGGAAGGTCGAGGAAATAGAGGAACGGTGAGGGGTTCACCCGCCGCAGCGCGCGGTAGAGCGCCATCGGCGGCAGCGGGAACGGGCAGGTAAAACGCTGCGCCAGTACCACCTGGAATACATCGCCCGCCTCGATGTAGCCCTTCGCGCGACCGACCATCGCTTCGTATGCGCCTGGCTCGAGCGTCGGGTTGAGCGCCATTTCCGGCAGGTCGCTGGTTGCAGGCGAGGGTGGCTGGGCAGCGGCAAGCCGACGCAGCGTCTCGTCGATCCGATCCTGCGCATCGGCCACTGCGCGCTCCGGATCGGTGTCCCCGGGCCAGAGCGGGGCGACGCAGGTCAGCTCTTCGCCCAGTCGGTCGAAGACCAGCAGGATCGTCGGACGAACGAACAGCATGTCGGGCAGCTCGAGCGCGCTGGCAGGCGCACGCGGGAGTTCCTCGACTAGTCCGATCGTCTCGTAACCGAAGTATCCGACAACGCACGCCAGCGTCGGAGGCAGCGCTTCGGGAACATCGATCCGGCACGAATCGACCAATGTCCGCAACTCGTCGAGCGCGCCGCTATCACAGGCGGCAAAAGCGTCGCGATCGTGCTGCCAGTCACGATTGATTGCGGCGGAATTTCCTTCCGCGCGAAACACCAGATCGGGGTCGAGTCCGAGCAGGCTGTAGCGCCCGCGCACTTCGCCGCCTTCGACCGATTCGAGCAGGAAATCGCCCCGTCCCGGTTCGATCAGCTTGAGCGCTGCCCCGACCGGGGTTTCGGTATCAGCGACAACCTTGCGCCAGACGAGCGCCGACCGACCGCCGCGGAGCCGCTCGATTGCCTCACAGGCGTTGTCGGGGGCAGCGCCAGTCACGCGCGGCCGTCAGTTAGCCGAGCCGGTCAACTGCTTGGTCAGCTGGTCGATCGCTTGCTGGTTGCGCTCAACCTTGACTTCCTGCCGGATCGCCACGCGCATCGCTTCGCTGTATTCGCGACCGAGAAGCTGCCCGAGACTATTTGCCGCCGCCGCGACTTCGGGATCCTTCGGATCGATCTTGCCCGGTTCGATCTTATCGAGGTCGATCACGAACCACCCTGCATTGTTGGGGCCTTCGAGCTTTTTCGTGGTGCCCTGCGCCATCGAGAACAGCAGCGCCAACGGCGGCGGAACCCGTTTCCCGCCGCGGGTGATTTCTTCGCGCGTGAGGTTGAGGCTTTCGACCGGAGGCAAGCGCGTCTTCTCGGCAGAGACTGCCTTTGCCAACGCGTCACCCTTCGCGACCCGATCGAGGATGCGATCTGCAGCCGCCTTTGCAGCCTTCGCACCTTCGCTCGTACGCCACGCATTGGTGACGTCATCGGTGATTTCCTTGAACGGGGCAGGCGCGGATTCGGTGATCTGCGAAGTCTCGAACAGGATGTAGTGCTGGCCATCGGGCTCGGCGGCGATCTGCGGCTGGCCTTCATCCATCTCGAACGCTGTCCGCAGGACCGGGCTCAGGATTGCCGGAGCCGTTTCACCTGGCTTCCCACCGTAAACGCGGCCGTCAGCCACCACCGGTTGTGTCGTTTCGACCGCCAACTTGAGCGACTTGGCGACGTCGGAGAGGGAATCGCCGCCATCGAACTGGTCCTCGACCTCGCTCGACATATCGGCCAGCGCCTTGCCCAGCTTCTCCTTTGTCAGCGCATCGACGATTTCAGTCCTGACATCGGCCAGCGTCTTGGCCGGGATGGTCTTCACGCTGTCGACGCGGATGACGTACCAGCCCAGGCTACCCTGGACCGGCTGCGCCAGCTGGCCCGCTGAGGTAGAAAATACGGCTTTCGCTACAGCTGCGGAGGCATCGCTGGCGAGAGTCTTCTGGTCGGTCGCAGTCAGCTTGCTCGGTTCAAGACCCGCCTGTCGGCCCTCTGCTTCAAGCGACGTTCCCGCTTCGACCTTCTTGCGGATCACATCGGCCGCCTGCTGGGTCGGAACGATCAGTTGGGTGTAGGTGCGCTCGTCGCGCGCGGCGTACTTGGTGGCCTTGTCCTTATCGTAGGCCGCCTTGATCTCCGCGTCGGTCGGCGCGACATTGCCGACCGCTTCCGGGCCAAAAACGGCGTAGCGTATCACGCGTCGCTCGGGCCGGATGAAGTCGTTCTTGTGCGCGTCGTAGTAGGCCGTCAGCTGCTTTTCGGTCGGCTTTGCGGTCGGGGCGAACAGGGTGCTTGGCAGGATCGCGACGGCACCCAGGCGGCGCTCCTTCACCAGCGCGGAGTATCGTGCGGCCATCTTCTCGGGCATCTTGGCACCGAACGCAGTCGGCACGAGGATCTGCTCGGCCAGCAATCCCTGCCCGAGATCGCGCCGGACCTGCTTGTCGGTCAGCTTCTGCGTTGCCAGCGCCTGGCGATAGAGGTTTTCGTCGAACTGCCCGTTGGGCCCTTGGAAAGACGGTATCTGGCGGATCTCGCTGTTGACGAGGTTGTCGCCCGCGCGCAGCCCAATCGTCTGCCCGAAGGTCGCCAGCGCGGTGCGGTCGATCATCTGGTCGAGCACGTCGGTCAGGCCACCCTGCTGGATCAATTCCTGCATCGACAGCGTCGGGTTCTGCTGCCGCGCCTGGTCGAGCGAATTGGTCGCCGCATCGCGCAATTCGCTAGCGCTGATCTTGTCACCGCTGACGGTAGCGACGTTGTCGCCGCCTGAAATGCCATTGAAATTGCCGATCCCGGCCACGTCGGCGCTGGCAAAGGCGAGCGCGATCAGCACGAGGAAGGCAAGCGTGAATATGACGCCGATCTTCGTCTTGAAGATGTTGCGGAAGAACTGGAGCATAGGGTCTGACGGTGTCCGGCAAATTCTGGTCAGTCGTGCCAGGAAGGGCACGATCGGGATCGGGCTTTAGAGGGCATGCGGTCTTGTCGCAACAGGTCGCGAATGGTTTTGACGCACTGGCAATCTCGGGCTAGCCGAACCGATTGACCACCCCCTATAGGGGCGCGCCGAATCCCCAAGGGTTCGACGTTACACTCGACAACAGAGGAAGTTGCATGGCCCTGCGGCCTTACATCGTCGGAAACTGGAAAATGAACGGCACGCGCTCGATGCTATCCGAAGCGCGGGCGATCGATCGCTCTTCGCAGCGCCTGATGAAGGTCGAGGTCGCGATTGCTCCGCCGTACACGCTGATCCACCCCGTCCACCGCGAAGCCGAACAGATCGGCGTCGGCGCGCAAGACTGCCATGCCGAGCCTGACGGCGCGCATACCGGAGACATCTCGGCCACGATGGTTGCCGATGCCGGCGCAAAATTTGTGATCCTTGGCCATTCGGAGCGCCGCCAGGAGCATGGCGAGGGCGATGACCTGATTCGCGCGAAGTGTGCTGCTGCGCTCGATGCCGGGCTCAAGCTGATCGTGTGCTGCGGCGAAAGCGAGAAATTGCGTGATGCCGGAAAGGCGGAAAAGTTCGTCACCGGCCAACTCAAGGCGACGCTGCCCGAGGCGCTCGACGAAACGAGCGAACGCCTGTCTGTCGCCTACGAGCCGATCTGGGCGATCGGCACCGGTCGCGCCGCCACGGTGGAAGACATTGCCGCAATGCACGCCGCGATCCGCAAGCTGCTGGTCGATCGCTATGGCGAAGAGGAGGGCGGGGCGGTCCGCATCCTCTACGGCGGGTCGGTCAAGGCCGAGAACGCGCGCGAGATCCTCGAGACCGAGAACGTCGGCGGTGCGCTTGTTGGCGGGGCCAGCCTGACGGCGGAAGGCTTCCTTGGAATCGTGGCTGCGGCGGCCGAGTTGCAAGACACCTGACCGGCGCGGCGATTTCCACTCCCCTTGTCGCGGAGCGCCAGCGCGCCTAGATGCCCCGCACCAGCTGATAGAGTACCTGACCGATGTCTTCCCTTTTCGTGTTCCTCATCGTTGTCCAGGCGTTGATCGCCGCTGCGCTCGTCGGAATCATCCTGATGCAGCGCTCGGAAGGCGGCGGCCTTGGGGTGGGCGGAAGCCCGACCGGACTGATGAGCGCACGCGGCGCGGCCGATTTCCTGACCCGCGCGACCAAGTGGCTGGCGATCGTGTTCGTCGTGCTGTCGATCGTGCTGGCCGCGCTGGCCGCCGAATCGGGCAACAGCGCAACGTCGATCAATTCGACGCTCGATCGTTCGACTACGCCGGAAGCACCCACTGCTCCGGCAAGCCCGGCCCCGGCCAGCAACAACGATCCGCTGTCCGGCGTCGCCGGCTAAGCCAACATCCGCGCACGGATTGTGGATTGCGGCGCTTGCCGCCACCAACCCGCTTGCGCCGACTCCGCATTCTCGCTTAAGGCCCGACTCCCATGGCGCGGTACATTTTTATCACCGGCGGCGTGGTCTCCTCGCTCGGCAAAGGACTCATGGCAGCAAGCCTCGCGGCGCTACTGCAGGCGCGCGGCTACCGCGTGCGGATTCGCAAGTTCGATCCGTACCTGAACGTCGATCCGGGAACGATGAGCCCGTATCAGCACGGCGAGGTCTACGTCACCGACGACGGAGCAGAGACCGATCTCGACCTGGGTCACTACGAACGCTTCACCGGGGTTTCGGCGCACCAGGGCGACAACATTACTTCGGGGCGGATCTACCGCGACATCATCGCCAAGGAGCGGCGCGGAGACTACCTCGGCGCAACGGTCCAGGTGATCCCCCACGTGACCGACGCAATCAAGGAATTCGCGCTCGCCGATGCGGACGATCTCGACTTCATCCTGTGCGAGATTGGCGGGACCGTCGGAGACATCGAAGGCTTGCCGTTCATCGAGGCATTGCGCCAGCTGCGCAATGAGCTGGGGGTGGACAACACCTGCTTCGTCCACGTCACGCTGGTGCCCTACATCGCTGCGGCAGGCGAGCTGAAGACGAAGCCGACCCAGCACTCGGTCCGTGAGCTGACCGGGCTCGGGATCCAGCCGGATATCTTGTTGTGTCGCTGCGAGCACCCGCTGCCCGAGAGCGAGCGCGCGAAGATTGCGCTGTTCTGCAACGTACGTAAGCAAGCGGTGATCCCGGCGCTCGATGCCAGCAGCATTTACGCGGTACCGCTCCAGTATCACCACGAAGGGCTCGATTCCGAAGTGCTCCACCACTTCCGGATCGACGATGCGCCTTCCCCCGACCTTGCGCGGTGGGACGACATCCTCGATCGGTACGAGCACCCCGAAGGCGAAGTGACGATCGGCGTTGTCGGCAAATATGTCGGCCTGCCCGATGCCTACAAATCGTTGAACGAAGCGCTGGTCCACGGCGGGATGGCCAACCGGGTCAAGGTCAACATCCGCTGGATCGATGCCGAAGTGTTCGAAGGGGACGACAGCGACATCGCCGCCAAGCTGGAGCCGATGCACGGCATCCTGGTTCCCGGCGGGTTCGGCTCGCGCGGCAGCGAAGGCAAGATTTCATCGGTGCGCTTTGCCCGCGAACGCAAGGTCCCGTTCCTCGGCATCTGCCTCGGGATGCAGATGGCCTGCATCGAGAGCGCGCGCGCAGCCGGGCATCCCGGCGCCAGCTCGACCGAATTCGGGCCGACCGAGGAACCAGTCGTCGGTATCATCGAGGAATGGATGAGCGAGGAAGGC
Organism: Tsuneonella mangrovi; assembly: GCF_002269345.1. Lineage (NCBI taxonomy): Bacteria > Pseudomonadati > Pseudomonadota > Alphaproteobacteria > Sphingomonadales > Erythrobacteraceae > Tsuneonella > Tsuneonella mangrovi. The sequence continues at coordinate 244,805 of NZ_CP022889.1, read as the reverse complement.
CTCCAGAAGCGCGAGGCAGGCGGCGATCTGGGCGGAACAATGCGGCTGGGCGCTTACGATGCGAAACTGGCGGGCAACAGTCACGTCAGCGCAATTTACGGCGGAGCGACCACGATCAGCGAACGGCACCGTCACCGCTACGAGGTTAACTCTGCCTACCGCGACGCGCTTGAAAGCGATGGCCTGGTGTTCTCGGGAATGTCGCCCGACGGGCTCCTGCCCGAGATTGTCGAACGCCCCGACCATCCGTGGTTCGTTGGGGTGCAGTTCCACCCCGAATTGAAATCCAAGCCGTTCGACCCGCACCCTTTGTTCGCCGGATTCATCGAAGCCGCCTTGCGGCAAGCGCGATTGGTCTGACAGGGCCTGTTCTCGATTCGGCACAGCCACAAACGTAACCCGAGAGCGGTTGTCGTGTTTTTACAAGCACTCGCCCACGGCTAATGTTATCAATTTTTCGCTAAATGTCGCGTATCGGGGGGTACTGCGGGCACGAGGGCATTTGGGCACTATCTTTCGATATACCAATGCTGTCGAATCGCTCGCACTCGAAGTATCGAGCTTGTGCGTGGACGGGGGCACTAGTTTCGCAAGCTCTGACCAGGCTGATCGTCTTCTGCGACCCGGACGGTCATTTTGGAAACGAGGCGGCGTTTACGTCGTGGGGGCGGCCCTTCGGGACCGCCCCCAAACTTTCTTAGATTGAGCAAATTGCGGCGCGTCAGGCGGCGTCGGCAGTATCGTCGCCATCCTTGACGACTTCGAGCGTCGGTTGCCCGCCGATCGTGATCTTCTTGGGCTTCATCGCTTCGGGCACTTCGCGCACCAGATCGATCACCAGTAATCCGTCGGCGAGGTCAGCGTTGGCAACGCGGACATAGTCGGCCAGTTCGAAACGACGTTCGAAACCGCGATTGGCGATACCGAGGTGGAGCATTTCGCCCTCGCGGCTTTCGTCGCGTTTGCGGCCCTGGATCACCAGCAGGTTCTGCTGCGCGGTGATGTCGATATCGGCAGCGCGGAACCCGGCGACGGCCAGGGTGATGCGATATTCATCCTCGCCGTGACGTTCGATGTTGAACGGCGGGTAGTTGTCGCCCGCATTGTTTCGAACCTGGCTCTCCAGGATATCGAACAGCCGGTCGAACCCGACGGTGGTACGGCGATAGGGGGTGAAATCGAGACGTGACATTGTGCAAATCCTCCATTGAGCAATTCGAATGTTTTGCCGAACCCTGACAGAGGCATCCGGCGTCAGAATTGTCGTCGCCCGGCATCCGGCGCGACGGCACTAGGAATTTAGGATCGGCTCCCTTAGATTCAAGCTTTCGAGACAACGGTTCGGATCGCATCGAATGAATACCCCGCCCATCGTAATCTATACCAAATTCGGCTGCGGCTACTGCTTTCGCGCCAAGCGCTTGCTCGAGAGCAAGGGCGTGGAGTTCACCGAGCATGACATCACGCTGGGTGGCACGAAGCGCGACGAAATGCTGGCGCGCGCGCCAAATGCACGCACGGTGCCGCAAATTTTCATTGGCAATACCCACGTGGGCGGTAGCGACGAGCTCGCCGCGCTCGATCACGCGGGCACGCTCGACACGATGCTGGCCGGCGGATGACCCGCATTGCGCTCCTCCAGATGACCGCCGGGATCGATCCGCATGAAAATGCGGCAACGATCGCCGATGCGATGACGGAAGCGGCCGAAGGCGGGGCGAGGATCATGTTTACCCCGGAAATGAGCGGGCTGCTCGATCGCGACCGCGCGAGGGGAGCCGGGAATATCGTTCCGGAAGAAGAAAACGAAGTTCTCGCCACCGTTCGCGCGACCGCAGACCTGCTCGGCATCTGGGTCGCGATCGGCTCGCTGGCGCTGAAAGGCGATGGCGAGCGGTGGGTCAACCGATCGATCCTGGTCGACGACACCGGCAGTATCGTCGCCCGGTATGACAAGATCCACATGTTCGACGTCGACCTGGCATCGGGCGAGAGCTGGCGGGAATCGAATGCCTACAAGCCGGGCAAGAAGATCGTCACGGCGGAAACTCCCGTCGGTAAGCTCGGTCTCTCGATCTGTTACGACATCCGGTTTCCCGCTGTTTATGAATCGCTTGGGCGCAAGTCCTGCGACGTCATCGCGATTCCCGCTGCGTTTACCGTCCCGACCGGTGAAGCGCACTGGCACCTGCTCCAGCGCGCCCGCGCGGTCGAAGCGAGCGCCTATGTCGTCGCTGCAGCGCAAGTGGGCAAGCATGCCGACGGGCGCAGCACTTACGGCCACAGCATGGTGGTCGACCCGTGGGGCGATGTCCTGCTCGATATGGGCGGCGAACAACCCGGCGTGGGCTTCGCCGAGATCGACCCCGCACGGATTGCGGAGGTCCGCGCGCAGTTGCCGAGCCTTGCCAACCGGCGGGAAATCGCCAACTAGGCGGGCGCAATGATCGTTTTCGACCTCACCTGCGACAACGGGCACCGGTTCGAAGGATGGTTCGGATCTTCGGAGGATTTTGCACGCCAGCAGGAGCGCGGGCTCGTCGTTTGTCCTACGTGCGACAGTGTGGCAGTGGCAAAGGCGCCGATGGCACCAGCAGTAGGCGCAAAGGGCAACCAACGGGCCGACGAAGCAACCACGCCACGCGCGCCGGTGAAATCGGGCAAGATCCCGCCGCAGGTCGAGCAAGCCATCAAGGCGCTGGCGCAGGCTCAGTCAGAAGCGCTCAAGCAAAGCACATGGGTCGGCGATCGCTTCGCCGAGGAGAGCCGCGCGATGCATTATGGCGAGCGCGACCAGGTGCCGATTCACGGGCAAGCGACCAAGGGCGAGGCCGAAGCGCTGCTCGACGAAGGTATCGCAGTTGCTCCTTTGCCGTTCCCGGTCGCTCCGCCCGACGATCTCAACTGACCCCGCGAACGCCCTTGGCAGACGGGCAGGCGCGCCTTAAACGGCGCGACGGCGCGCCCGTAGCTCAGCAGGATAGAGCACCAGATTCCTAATCTGGGGGCCACAGGTTCGAATCCTGTCGGGCGCACCATTTCCCGGCGCCGCTATTTTGTAGCCGCCAGCTCCTTTGCATCCTCCCGCAAAGCGGTATCGATGGCATTAGCCCCGGCACCGTCGTTTCCGGCGATGTCGATCCCGTCGCGTTGCATCCTGAGGTGCCAGCCACCGAATTCCTTGCAGGCAATGCCGGACACGTCAGCCCGCGCGAATATCCTACAAGGTGCCTTGCCGGGGCCAGCGAAATCGCCGAGGATTCGCGTTCCCGCTTGGGACGACTTGCTGTCCAGCGCTTGCTCGAGCGGACCGGCAGCAAAGCTCAGCCCGTTCCGTGTCTCGACCACTCCCTGCGCTCCTGGCGCAAGGTAACGGATCGCCAGCGCCGCAATCGCGGCAAGCGCAAGTAACCGGATGGCCCGTCGTAACGTTCGGCTGCGGTCGATCATCATTGCTTCGAGTCCTCTTTCCATTCTCGCCGAAAGAGCGGCTTGCGGCACCCACCTGCCAGTTTGTCGCACCAATCGCCAATTAAGCCTTGAATCGGCGACTCGGGTGTGATTCAACCATTAACCATGACGCGGGAAGGGCACCGGATCATTTCAGGCAAGGAGCGGGCGATGCAGGCCGTCGCGCTGACGTGCCTGCTTATTCTCGGCGGTCTCGCGATCGCCGGCCCGAGCGGGTTGCTCGCATGGAGCGAGAACCTGCGCCTGCTCGACAAGCGTCACGCGCAGATCGCCAAGCTCGAACACCAGCACAGCGAACTCAAGAGCACGGTCGATGCACTCGATCCGCGCCACGTCGATCCCGACCTTGCCGGGGAGCTCGTGCGCAAGAATCTCAACGTAGTTCACCCCGACGAAGTGGTCATCACGCTCGACCATGACGACGGGGACGGTTTCGATACCGGTCACTAATAAGACCTCCCAGACATTGTTGTGACATCGGCGTTTTCGTATGCACAGCGTTGCGCCGCGAAGGGCCTTGCGCCATAGGCAATTCGCGACCCACGGGCCGAACCGGCCCGGTATAATCAAGACCACGAGGTAAGCGAATTGGCCAAACCCGCCAGCAAGCGAAAGACTCCGGCAGCGCCCACGAAGGCTGCTCCCAAGGCATCTGCCGAGCCGGTTGTCGACGACGAATTCGCACTGCATTCGCTGCAGGAAGAGCACCAGCGCGAACCACGCTACAAGGCGAGCGACGAGCAGTTGCTGCACTTCTACGAACAGATGCTGCTGATCCGCCGTTTCGAGGAACGGGCAGGGCAGCTCTACGGCCTCGGCCTGATCGGCGGCTTCTGCCACCTCTATATCGGCCAGGAAGCCGTCGCGATCGGGCTGCAGAGCGCGCTCGACAACGACCGCGACAGCGTGATCACCGGCTATCGCGATCACGGTCACATGCTCGCTTACGGCATCGATCCCCGGATCATCATGGCCGAGCTGACCGGCCGCGAGGCCGGGATCTCGAAGGGCAAGGGCGGCTCGATGCACATGTTCAGCACCGAGCACAATTTCTACGGCGGCCACGGCATCGTCGGCGCGCAGGTCTCGCTCGGCGGCGGGCTGGCGCTCGCGCACCAGTACCGCGACGACGGTGGCATTTGCCTCGCCTACTTCGGAGATGGCGCGGCCAACCAGGGCCAGGTCTACGAAACCTTCAACATGGCCAGTTTGTGGAAGCTGCCGATCGTGTTCGCGATCGAGAACAACCAGTACGCGATGGGCACCGCGGTCAAGCGCTCGAGCGCGGAAACCGAGTTCTATCGCCGCGGCACCGCGTTCCGTATCCCGGGAATGGACGTGAACGGGATGGACGTGCTCGAAGTGCGTCAGGCGGCCGAAGTGGCCTTCAAGCACGCGCGCGAAGGCAATGGCCCGGTCCTGCTCGAGCTCAACACCTATCGCTATCGCGGTCACTCGATGTCCGACCCGGCGAAATACCGCACCCGGGAAGAAGTGCAGGACCAGCGCGAACACAACGACCCGATCGAGCGCGCCAAGAAGGAACTGATCGAACGCGGCATGACCGAAGACCAGCTCAAGGACATCGACAAGCGCATCCGCGCGACCGTGGCCGAAGCCGCCGATTTTGCCGAGAATTCACCTGAACCGGGCCCGGCCGAGCTCTACACCGACGTGCTGGTGGGGAGCTACTGAGATGGCGATCGACCTCAAGATGCCCGCGCTGTCTCCGACAATGGAGGAAGGTACGCTGGCCAAGTGGCTGGTGAAGGAAGGCGACGCCGTTTCCGCCGGAGATATCCTCGCCGAGATCGAGACCGACAAGGCAACGATGGAATTCGAAGCGGTCGACGAAGGCACGATCGGCAGCATTGTCGTGCCCGAAGGGACCGAGAACGTGAAGGTCGGCGAAGTGATCGCCACGTTGCAGGGGGAGGGCGAAGAGGCCGCTCCCGCGCCTGCAGCAAAGCCTGAACCTGTTGCTGAGCCAAACACACCGGCTCCGGAACCCGCCGCCGCTCGCGCACCTGCGCCGTCGCTCGCTCGCGATCCCGAAGTGCCCGAAGGCACCGCAATGGTCTCGATCAGCGTGCGCGAAGCGCTACGTGATGCGATGGCCGAGGAAATGCGCGCCGATGACCGCGTGTTCGTGATGGGCGAGGAGGTCGCGCAGTACCAGGGCGCTTACAAGGTCACGCAGGGATTGCTCGACGAGTTCGGCCCGCGGCGGGTGATCGACACCCCGATCACCGAATACGGCTTCGCCGGGATCGGTACCGGGGCGGCGATGGGCGGCCTGCGGCCGATCGTCGAGTTCATGACGTTCAACTTCGCGATGCAGGCGATCGACCACATCATCAATTCGGCGGCCAAGACCAATTATATGTCGGGTGGGCAGATGCGTTGCCCGGTGGTGTTCCGTGGCCCAAACGGCGCGGCGAGCCGGGTCGGCGCGCAGCACAGCCAGAACTACGGCCCGTGGTACGCCAGCGTTCCCGGCCTCATCGTGATTGCGCCATATGACGCGGCGGACGCCAAGGGCCTGATGAAGGCCGCGATCCGCTGCGAAGACCCGGTAGTGTTCCTCGAAAACGAGCTGGTCTATGGGCGCAGCTTCGAGATCCCCGACATCGACGACTACGTGCTGCCGATCGGCAAGGCGCGGATCGTGCGCGAGGGCAGCGACGTGACCATCGTCAGCTATTCGATCGGCGTCGGCTTCGCACTCGAAGCCGCCGAGACGCTCGCCGGGGAAGGCATTTCGGCAGAAGTGATCGATTTGCGCACGCTGCGCCCGCTCGACACCGCAACCGTGCTGGCAAGCCTCGCCAAGACCAATCGCCTGATCGTGGCGGAAGAAGGCTGGCCGACGTGTTCGATTTCATCGGAAGTCATCGCACTGTGCATGGAGCAGGGCTTCGACCACCTCGATGCGCCCGTGCTGCGTGTAACCGACGAGGACGTGCCGCTGCCATACGCTGCAAACCTCGAAGCACAGGCCTTGATCAACCCCGAGAAGATCGCCGCCGCTGCCAGGAAGGTGTGCTACCGCGATTGAGCTGGCCGCGTTAGCTGACCAGCGCCGATGCTCCATTGTATTGGTCGCAGCTGGCGACCGGAGCCGGATTGTTGGTGTCGCGCTGGTAGACTTGCGTGAGGTCGCGATTCTGCCGCACGTTAAAGGCGGCGATCGCGTGCAGCTCTTTCGCGGTGGTGAATGCCGCGCCAATTATCGGCTGGTAATCGTACTCCACCTCGACGAACATCACTGCCTCGCCTTTGTCGGCGGTGATTTCCTGGCCCGCTGGTCCCATGCCAGGGAACGCGCTGCTCAGCCCGTCGCCCGCGACGCCGTAAGTCGATGCGAAATGCTTCATACCCGCGCAGCGCTGCCAGTGGATGTATTGATCGCTGTCAGTGTTCGGCACGACCTCGAGGCTGGATAGGATCACCCGCCCGTGGTTGTAGAGGTCGAACGAATTTCCGCCCTGGACCGTTGCGCCGTAGAGCAGGTCGTCGATATCGCTTTCGTAGATCTTGGTCTCGCCTAGCAGCGAGTTTTCGCCCACGCGCGAGGCGTTGTCGGCGATCAACACTGCGATCTGGTTGACCCGCATCTGCTGGAGCGCCTGGTTGGCGGATTCCGCACCCCACAGGCCCGCCGTAAGCAGGACCGGGGCCGCGAGCGCGAATTCGGTCGCCGCGGTACCCGAGAGCGATTTGCGCAGGCGCGATAAAAGCTTGCGAACAGCGTTCATGGGCAATTCCCCACTTTGGCCGGCACATACTGGTCCGCATAGGGCTGGTTACGCAGCACGGTGCTTGCCTGGGTCGTGAACGTCGGGGACAGGCCGACGAAGTTGGCTGCACCGAAGGCGCGGGGATATGTCACCGTCACGATGTAGAGTACCGCATCGCGCGCGCCTCCCCCTCCGGAAACGCCGCGGTCCGCATCCCAGACGCCGTTGCCGTTGGCATCCTCGAACGGTTCGCCGTTGTCGCACATGCCGTCCCCGTCGATGTCGGTGTAATCTTCCGGCTGGTGGACGTCGCTGAAGTCGGTGTAGGCGCGCCGCGAAAACGTCACCGTCGCATCGGGCTTGAGCATGTGCACGGCATTAGTGACCCGGGCATCGATCTGGCTGGAGGTTTGCGTCGCACCCTCGATCGTCGAGGCTCGGGCGGCTGTCTGGATGGCACCCTGGAGCTGCGACTGGATATAGAAGTTGTAGCCCATCTCGAACATGCCGAGGACCATCAGCAGCAGCACCGGAGCGACCAGCGCAAACTCTACAAGTGCGGCACCGCGGCTATCGCCAAACAGGTTGCGAAGCGCCCTCATTTCTGAATCCGCAGGTCGCTCATGTTATTGACGATGGTCGCAAACGTGGCGTTGAGTTCGGTCGCATCCGCTGCTTCGAAGTAGTGCCCGGGGCCCGCGCAATCCTTCATGATCGGGTTGAGCGTAGTGCCGAAGCCAATAATCCAAACGGTGATGTTCTTCTTCTTCACTTCGTTGCACACGTAGGTGAAGCGCGCCTCGACCGTCTGCTTCAAGGTCATCGGGGAGGATGGCGACCAGCGGCGCTGATCCACCGGCTCGAAGCCGTAGCTCGAATAGCTCAGGTCGTAGGGCTCGGTCATCCCGTCGGTCAGGAAAATGAGGTTGCGGCTGGTCGGTGACGACGGACTGACATCGGCGTTTTCGCTCGCGAACAGTCCGGTTGGCGAGATGAGCCGTCCGCCCCAGATCATGCCGATATCGTGATACGTGCTTCCCTGCGCCTTGAGGCTCGCGAGGTAGTTGTCGAGCTGGGTGGAGGTCAGCTGCGTAAGCTTCATCGCCGGGGGCGGGCAGGCAGCCGTGCCCAGCTGGGCCGGATTTACGTATTCGTCGGTCGTGATAACTTGCTGGGTGGTGAACGATCCGCTGCCGTCATACTTCTTCGACCGACCATAGATCACTCCGGGATATTCCGGCCGCCACTGGGTGGAAGGATCTGTCGGGTCGGGCACCCGATCGATATCGAGATCGAGCGCCTTGCTCAGGTCGACGTTCGAATAGTCGGAAATCTCGTAGGTATCGCGCTCTTCCATGCACCCGTTCGACGAATTCCGCCAATCGGAGACATCCATCGTGATGGGCTTGTAGCGCCATGAAAATGTCGTGACGTACGCCGGATGGGTGACCGCGTTGTAAGCCTCGACGTAGTTGGTCATCTGGGTTGCGACGACCGTGCACTGGGTTCCGGCCAGCACTGTCGAATAGGTCGTGCCGTTGGTGGTCTGCTGGTAAGTCTTGACTGTCGCGGTACCGGATGGCGGACCGGCCCAGTTCTCCGTCGAGCTTCCAATCTGCTTGGTGGTCACGGTCACCGTATCGCTCGGTTTGTCCTGGCAAGAATAGACCCCGTCGGCCAGGTTGGCCGAGTAGGTCGAAACGTTGCTGGTCGTCTTGGTGCCCGACACGTAGACTAAGGGGGTAGTGTCCGTTTGCTTGCCGACGGTTTGCCCGGTGGGGATCGATTCGCGCGATTGGTAGGTCCACGTGTTCGTTACCCAGTCGTCTGCGAGTAGCGCCCCGACGTTGACGTTGGTCGAATAGGGCACGAACCCGATGCGGATTCGCGTTCCGGCAGCGGCCGATGCCTGCAACTGGTCGTAGAAACTGTGCACGGTGGACTTGAGCTCGTCGATCTTGGACATCGAGTCGCCCGGATTGGTCTGGTTCATCGACCCGGTGACATCGAGCACCATCATCACGTCGGTATTGGGGAAGTTGATCTGCGCCTGGCAGTCCACCGCCACTGGCACGTTGTTGTACCCGAATGCCTGCATGATCAGCGTCGGCACATCGACGGTCGCGTGGCCTGAAATCGCGTAGTTGGTGTCGAGCGTCATCGCGAATGTACGGTTCTTGGTGCCATATGCGCCGGAAACGAAATTGACGTTGAAGAACCGGTTGCCGGTATCGGCGACATCTGTCGGAATATCCCCTGTCACGACTGCTTGCGAACCAAGGCGCTTGCGTGCCGCGAGCACGCCGGCGTCGCAAGCCTGCTGCAGGCGGGCCTGGGCAAGATAGGAACGGCCAAGATCAACCCCGCCGCCGACCATCGCCACCAGCGGCGCGATCGAGGCAGCGATGATCATCAGCGTATTGCCCGCAGTGTCGCGAGCAAGCCGCTGGAGGAATCCCTTCCAGTTTGCCGGAGACGAGGTGCGATCTTCCTTCACACCATCGCACATACCCGCGCGCGCGTGTCCGCATCGCGAACGAAGAAGGTTAACCAGACCTATTCAGTGATCGAACGCGATGCCAACAACATACTGTTGTTAAACGATTTCTTTGACTTAATATTGCAGCTTCCTGCGATTAAACCCTGGGCAGGGTAAAAGGCGTGCGCGTTGTTTGCACCGCGAAATCGCAGTACGCAGACCGCCAACGATCGCGAGAATTGAGGATCAGGAAACCGTCGAGTTCGGATCGAACATGTAGATATCGCGCTGATAGTTGATCGACGGGGCAACCTGGCCGACCAGCGGGATATTGAACGGCGGCTTGTAGCTCAGCTTGACCAGCATCTGCTTCACGCCGTCGACTTGCGTAGTGACTGGCGTGACCGTCACGTTCAGCGAGCCCGGATCGAGATTGTACTTGCCGCTCGTTGCGACATAGACCGCGCGTGCCTGCAAGGCGGAAGCGTCGAGCTTGTCTCCGCGCTGGTATTCGACCATCGCGAACCGGCTCATATCAGCCAGGATGTTACGCGCCGCGTTGTAGTTCTGGACATAGAACCCGACCATCACCGTGCCGACCAGCAGCCCGATAAAGGCGGGGGCGAGCAGGGCGAATTCGACCAGCGCAGCCCCGCGGCGATCGGTCCGGAAGGCACGGAAAATCTTGCGCATGGCCATCACCCCACCTGCACCAGGCGTGTTACCGAGTAGTTGATCGGCTTGGAGATCCCGTAGTTCGCCCATGTCGGGGTGTAGGTTCCGGTGAAGGTTGCCTGCACGAACTGGTAGACCTGCTGCCCGGTCGAGCAACTCGATGCGGAATCATACAGCTGCGATGAGTTTCCGCAGCGATACTTTCCCGCCAGTGTAATGTCCGAAGCCGGGATCTGTGTCGATGCTGCAAGCATATCCTTGAGCTTGGTAGAGCTCACGCCCGATCCGGCCGAAGCGGCCATAATGATCGATTCGGCTTCGTTGGCGGCGCTCTGCAGTTCCTGCTGGCGCGACACCAGCGTGCCGACCTCGAAGATGCCGATCGCCATCATCGCCAGGATCGGCGCGACCAGCGCCGTCTCGACCGCCATCGTTCCCGTGCGGCTGCGCTTCAGGTGGCGCACCAGCGCGATCATGCCACCAGCCTCACGCCGGGGATCGAATTGATGGAATTGGTCTCGCTATCGTCGCACAACGTCTGGAGGTAGGCGCCACCGCTCACCTTGATCGTGTAGGACGTGATCTGGAAACACAGGCCGTCAGCAGCCTGCGCAGCACCGTTCACGGTCATGTCTCCTTTGGGCAAGTGAATCTTGCCCTGGATATGCGTGTTGGCGTTACCGTTGATGATATTGCTCGTCTCGATATCCGAGTTGTCCGAGATGATCAGCATGTTCTCGTACTTGCTGGCGAAGTCGGAATCGTACCCGGCCGCGAGCAGGTCCGAAGACTGCATCGGCGTGAGGTTGAGCGAGCTCTTTACATTGGTGTCGTTGCCGGTGCCGTTTGCGCCGCTGCCACCCAGCTTCAGGCTCGCGCCATCAAGCAGGACGAACATTACCTTGTAGCCGGCGACGACCGCGTTGGCGGTCAGGTCGAGCGTGCCCTTCACGTAATATATGCCCGAAGCGAACGTGGTATTGCACTTGACCACGATGCCATCGGCATAAAGGCCAGGCGTCGGATTGGCCTGCTTGGGATTGCCGTTCGAGCAGGCATAGGTCTTGCTCGGCTCGTCATCCGGCACAGGCGGGGCGAACAGGTCGTTGGTGTAATTGCCGATCGACTGATCGACCACGAGGTTGCCAGTGAAGTTCGATGAAACGTCGGCTGCGTCCTGGTTGCAAACGGTCAACGTATTGATGTCGATGGTGGCGTTCTGGTCGAACTGGACAGCCCCGGGCTCGCACGAGATCGCCATCACGCCGCAGTTTGCGATAACCGTCGCACCGTTGCCGATCGTGAAGGTGCCGGAAGCGTTTTTCTTCAGCGTGCGCAGGCATGCCTTGTGATCGGTGCCTTCCTTGTAGGCCGCTTGGGCTTTGGCATAGATCCGGCTGGTGCGGTTCATCAGCATACCGGTAAACGGCAGTTCCACATCGACATACGAGCTGACCACAACTGAGTTGTCGGTCCCGCCCGAATAGGACGCAAGCTGGATGTCGGGCGTTGCAGCCTTGCCGTTGGTGACCTGAAGGTTCGCGTTGAATTCGCGCGTTGCCCGGTTCTGGTAGCTCGATCCGGTATCCTTGTAGGCCAGCGACCACGCACCCGCGATCGCCCCTTGGTCGACCGCGTGCTGCAATTCGCGCTGCATCATGTACCATTGCGCTGTATCGACGCCGTAGCCGGTCGCCCCGATCAATGCCGGCATGGCGAACAGCGTCATCATCGTTGCGTTGCCCGAAGTGCTCTTGGCAAGGGCGCGCATCCGTCGATTGAATTTGGCGATCATCTCTACCTCAGGCACAAGATTGGAGATAACCCCCTAGAGAAGTTGGGTTTGCGAGATGCAAAACAACAGGGTTAATCGAATATGACCGTCAATGCCTGAGCTCTTGAACGAACCACTGCCTCCTGAGCGCAACCTCGCGCTGGCCTATATGGACGGCCAGCTCCGGCCGGCAGCAAGTGCTGCGTTCGCGCTCGATGCACGGCTCGCAGCATTGGTGGCTCAGGCGAGCGAACCGCTGCTGGCGCAGATGCGGCTGGCGTGGTGGCGCGACCAGCTTCGGCTGAAGCCATCGGAGCGGGCGCTGGGTGAACCATTGCTCGCTGCGTTTGGCCAACATTGGACAGGGCAGGAAGGTGTGCTCTTGGCAATGGTCGATGCTTGGGAGGAATTGCTCGGTGACGCGCCGCTTCCGAAATCCGCTATCGCGCGGTTCGCAGAGGGGCGGGCGCAAGCATTCGCTGCGTTGGCGCGCCTCGCCGCGATGGATCGATGGGCCGCTGATTGCGTGCGCGCCGCACAACGCTGGACACTGGCAGACTTCGCCCTGCACACCGGGAACGGCGAGGAACGGGACCTAGCACGCGCTCTTGCAACCGAGTTCGACCGACCGAAGCGCTTGCCCAGGCAGCTGCGGGGGCTTGCCATCCTCGAATCCCTTGCAACCCGCTCGCTGGCAAACGGGAGGCCGCTCATGGAGGGCCGCAGCGGCGCGATGCTCGCGTTGCGGGTTGGCTTGTTCGGACGATAGCTTATGATGGCCGCTCGATCGCACAATCGGCCGGAGAATCAGGCGCATGAACAGGCTCGTCCTGGGTGCGGTGCTCGCCCTTGTGTTTGCCGGGATCGGCCTGTTCTGGTGGCAGGGCAGGGCAGCGGTTGAACAAGGCGCGCCGCCGCCTATGGTCGGACCACCGATCCCCGATCCGAGCGACCTGCCGACAGATATTGCCAGCGATGTCCACGGGCCAACTCCGCCCGAAGCGAGCGGACTGACGCGCGAGCAGCAGCGCTTCTTCCGCTACGACCGCAACCGCGACCTCAAGATTACCCGTAACGAGATGCTCTCGACCCGCTCGGACGCCTTTCGCAAGCTCGATACGAACGGGGACAACCTGCTCACGTTCGAGGAATGGGCCCACGTCACCGCCGAGCGGTTCGACAAGGCCGACAAGAACCACGATGGCGAGCTGACCCAAGCCGAATTCGCGACGACTGCGACGAAACCGGCCAAAGGCAAGCCAACCTGCAAGTGCTGATCAGGCGGGAACGGCGTCCATCGCTTCCAGCCATGCGCCGAAATCGGCCTTCGCCCGATCGGTGTAGGCCTCCTTGCGCGCCTTCTTCTTCACCTCGTGAAGCGGCGGGAACAGCCCGAAATTGACGTTCATCGGCTGATAGCTATCCGATTCAGCATCGCCGGTAATGTGCGCCAGCAGCGCGCCCATTGCGGTGGTGCGCGGGGGAGGGCTCCACTCGGTGCCCGCCAGCTCGTTTGCGATCATCATCCCCGCCAACAAACCGACTGCGGAGCTTTCGACGTACCCCTCACACCCGGTAATCTGCCCGCCGAAGCGAATGTGATCGGCACCCTTCAGGCGCAGCTGGCGGTCGAGGACGAGCGGTGAATTGATGAAGGTGTTTCGGTGTAGCCCGCCAAGTCGCGCAAACTCGGCGTTTTCAAGGCCCGGAATCGTGCGGAACAGCTCCACCTGCGCGCCGTATTTGAGCTTGGTCTGGAAGCCGACCATGTTCCACAGCGTGCCGAGCTTGTTGTCCTGCCGCAACTGGACCACGGCATATGGCCAGCGTCCTTGCGGGAACTCGGGCGTCGCATCGCGCGGATTGTCGAGCCCCACCGGCTTCATCGGGCCGAACCGTAAGGTCTCGGGTCCGCGCGCCGCCATGACTTCGATCGGCATACACCCCTCGAAATAGGGGGTGTCGGCCTCCCACTCGCGGAATTCGGTCTTCTCGCCGTCGAGTAGGCCCTGCACGAAGGCTGCGTACTGCTCGCGGGTCATCGGGCAGTTGATGTAATCCTTGCCCGAACCCTTGTTCCAGCGGCTCTGGAACCATGCCACATCCATGTCGATGGAGTCCCGATGGACGATCGGGGCGATTGCATCGAAAAACGCGAGGCTGTCCTCGCCGGTCGCATTGGCGATGCTTTGGGCAAGCGACTTCGCGGTCAGCGGACCGGTTGCGACAAGCGTCAGTCCGGAAGCGGGCAGGGCATCGACCCGTTCGCGCACGATGGTGAGGTTCGGGTGTTCTTCCAGCGTGCGCTGCACCCCGGCCGAAAACACGTCGCGATCGACAGCCATCGCCGAACCGGCCGGGACACGCGCGGTTTCACCTGCTTGCATGATGATCGAGTCCAATCGCCGCATCTCGTGGTGCAGCAAGCCGACTGCATTCTTCTCATCATCATCGGATCGGAACGAGTTGGAGCAGACCAGCTCAGCCAGGCCATCTGTTTGGTGCGCAGGAGTCATCTCACCGCTGCCGCGCATCTCGGACAGGCGCACCTTGAATCCGCGCCGCGCGAGCTGCCACGCTGCCTCGCTTCCGGCCAAGCCGCCGCCGATGATGTGGACGTCGTGATTCATGGGCTGCCCGACTAGGCGCGCTATCCCCGCCCGGCAAGCGCCAAGCGATTGCGCACGATGTCCGATTGCGGCACTCGGTTGCAAGGAGGAGCATTGCACCCGTGTCGAGACACCCCCTGATCGAGAACCGACCCTGGCTGCTTGCCAGCATTGCTGCGGCGATCGCCTTTTTCACCTTGCCGGTAACGCTCCAGGGCGGTGTCTATGCGATGGCCATCAAGGGACTCGCGGTGGGCCTGTTGGTGCCCTACGCGCTCCAGCGAAAGCGCACGACCGACGGGCTGCTGCTGGCGCTGGTAATGGCGTTGGGGGCGGCGGGCGATGTCGCAATGGAGCTCGATACCGTCATCGGTGGAGCACTGTTCTTTGCAGGACACCTTTTCGCCATCGCGCTCTACTGGCGTAATTGCCGCATAGGCCCGACTGGATCGCAGCGCGGCGCGGCGCTGGCGCTGCTGGTAATGACGCCGCTTGTCTCATGGATGCTGGCACTCGATCCCGGCGTCGCGGTCTATGCATTTGCGCTGGGGGGAATGGCCGCGACCGCATGGCTCAGCCGGTTCAGTCGATATCGCGTCGGGATCGGTGCCGTGCTGTTCGTCGTCTCCGACTGGCTGATCTTTGCGCGGCTGGGCGGAGTCTTGCCCGAAACGGTCACCGGGTGGCTGATCTGGCCGATCTACTACACGGGCCAGTTGATGATCTGCACGGGGGTAATCCGCGGCTTGAGGCGCGATCACGCAGCGTAGGCGGCAATCGTCGTGCGGTGCAGTTCGCGCCGGTATCCTTCATAGCCGCCAGTCGCCTTGTGAAGCACCGAACGGTTGTCCCACATCACCAGCATCCCCGGCTCCCACTTCTGGGCAAAGACGAACCGCTCGCCGCCCTGCCAGGCTTGCAGCTCGCGCAAGAGGGGGAGGGCGTCTTCCTGCGCCATTCCGTCGATCCCGATAATGTAGCCCAGTGTCGAGAAGAACGCGCGTTTGCCGGTTTCGGGATGGGCGGGAACCAGCGGGTGCAGCCGCGTTTCCATCGCGGATTCACCGGGCCGAATATCCATCGAGCGGCCCTTGTCCTTCGCGCCGTAGGTACCGTCTGGCGCATAGGCGTAGCGCGCCGAATGTATCGCTACGAGCTCGCCAATCTCGATCTTTCGCGCTTCGGGCAGGGCCTCCCACGCTGCGACCTGGTTGGCGAACAGCGTGTCGCCACCCGTCGGTGGCACATCGATCGCCAACAGGCACGTTCCCGCAGGCGGATGGTCCTGGAAGCTCCAGTCGCTGTGCCAGTTTTCCGCGAACAGCGGCGCGGTCTCGTCGGCCTCGCGGCGGATCGCGGCGATGTGCTTCCGCCCTGGAATCGGGGCAAAGAACGGATCTTCGCCAAACCCGCCCATCGCCAGGGTGAAGCGTTCCAGCGCGTCGTCGTCCATCCGCTGGTTGGGGAACGCAAGCACCAAGTGCTCGAGCCATGCCGAGCGGATCGCAGCAATCGTCGCGCTATCGAGCGGACCGGCAAGGTCGACGCCGGTTACGGTTGCGCCGCAGGCCTTCCCCGATGGCACGACCGTGATGGTCACGAGTTCCCGCCGCCTTCCATGTCGTCGTCGCTCTGCGGCGGGGTGTAGGGCTCGGTTTGCTCGCTATCGCGCCCCACCATCTCTTCGACGACCGCCTCTTCGGCCTCGTCTTCCGGCTCTTCTTGCTCGTCCAGCCGCACCGCACTGACAATCTGCTCGCCCTCGGCAACATCGAACAGCCTGACACCCGCCGAGCTACGCCCGATCACACGTAGGCTATCAAGCCCGATGCGGATCAGCTTGGCCTGGTCGGTCACCAGCATCAGTTGGTCGGCCTGTGTCGCGTTAAAGCTCGCCACGACCGGGCCGTTGCGCTTGATGTTGTCGATATTGGTGATGCCCTGGCCACCACGCCCGATCCGGCGGTATTCGTAGGCCGAGGACATCTTGCCATAACCGTTGGCGCACACGGTCAGGATGAACTGTTCCTTTTCCGCCAATTCGGCGAAGCGTTCAGCCGAAAGATCGGGTTCACCTTCCTTGTCGGCCTTCCAAGGTGCGAACCGCAGGTACTGTTCACGTTCCTCGGATTCGGTGCCGACCTTATGCAGGATCGATAGCGAAACGACCTCGTCGCCGTCCTTCAGGTTCATGCCGCGCACCCCCGTCGAGGTGCGGCTGGTGAACTCACGCACGTCCTCTCCGGCAAAGCGGATCGCCTTGCCATTGCGGCTGGCGAGCAGCACGTCATCGGTCGGATCGAGCAGCGCGACCCCGATCAGGTAGTCGGCCGATCCTTCCTCGAACCGCATCGCCAGCTTGCCGTTAGACGGGATGTTGGCGAAGGCGTCCATCGAATTGCGTCGCACGCTGCCCTTGGCGGTGGCGAACACCACCGACAGCGCACCCCAGGTATCCTCGTCTTCGGGCAGGGGAAGGACCGCCGCTATCGTCTCGCCATCGTCGAGCGACGGAAGCAGGTTGACGATCGGCCGCCCGCGCGTGGTCGGGCCTCCCTCGGGCAGCTTCCACACCTTCAGGCGATAGACCTTGCCCGCAGTCGAGAAGAACAGCACCGGGTTATGGGTGCTGGTGACGAACATGTTCGAAACCGCATCTTCTTCCTTCGTCGCCATCCCCGCGCGGCCCTTGCCGCCGCGATGCTGTGCGCGGAAGGTGGAGAGCGGAGTGCGCTTGATGTAACCGTCGAGAGTGACGGTCACGACCATCTCGTCGCGCTCGATCAGGTCTTCGTCTTCGAGCCCGTCCCAAGCGGGTGCGATCTCGCTCACGCGCGGAGTGGCGTAGGTGTCGCGGATTTCCTCCAGCTCCTCGCGCATTACGCCGTAGAGTTTCACCCGGTCTGCGAGGATCGAGAGGTACTCCTCGATCGCGGTCGCCAGCTCCTTGAGTTCATCACCGATCTCGTCACGACCCAGCGCGGTTAGGCGATGGAGTCGTAACTCGAGGATGGCGCGGACCTGGCGTTCGGACAGGCGATACGTGCCGCCCGCTTCGGCGGCGCTCGGCTCGATCGCTTCGACCAATGCAATGTACTGCGCGATTTCCCCGATTGGCCATTCCTTGGCCAGCAGGCGGCTGCGCGCTTCGGCAGGGTTGGACGATCCGCGGATCATCGCAACGACCTCGTCGAGGTTGGACACCGCGACGACCAACCCGAGCAAGACATGCGCCCGCTCGCGTGCCTTGTTCAGTTCGTACTTGGTGCGGCGGGTAATGACCTGCTCGCGGAACTGAATGAACGCCTGGATGATGTCACGCAGGCTCAGCGTTTCCGGCCGGCCGCTGCGGATTGCCAGCATGTTGGCCGGGAAGCTCGCCTGAGCAGGCGTATGGCGCCATATCTGGTTGAGTACCACCTCGGCAGTGGCATCGCGCTTGAGGTCGATGACCACGCGCACGCCGTCACGGTTGGATTCGTCACGGATGTCGGAAATGCCCTCGATCCGCTTGTCCTTCGCCGCTTCGGCGATCTTCTCGACCAGGCCCGCTTTGCCGACCTGGTAGGGGATCGAAGTGAACACGATCGACTCGCGATCGCCGCGCCCCTTCTCGATCTCGTGCCGCGCGCGCATCAGGATCGAGCCGCGCCCGGTTGTGTAGGCCGCTCGTGCGCCCGACTTGCCGAGGATCAGCGGCGCGGTTGGGAAATCCGGCCCGGGGATGATCTCGCACAGCTCTTCGCTGGTGATGCCCGGGCTCTCGATCATCGCCAGGCAGCCGTCGATCACTTCGCCGAGATTATGCGGCGGGATGTTGGTCGCCATGCCGACCGCGATGCCGCCTGCGCCGTTGACCAGCAGGTTGGGGAACCGCGCTGGGAGGACGGTCGGCTCCTGCCGCGAGCCATCGTAGTTGTCGGCGAAATCGACGGTGTCCTTGTCGAGATCGTCAAGCAGCGAATTGGCGACCCGCGCCAGCCGCGCTTCGGTGTAGCGCATCGAAGCCGGCGGGTCGGGATCCATCGAGCCGAAGTTGCCCTGGCCGTCGATCAGCGGCACGCGAAGGCTCCACGGCTGCACCATACGGGCAAGCGCGTCGTAGATCGCACTGTCGCCGTGCGGGTGGTAGTTGCCCATCACGTCGCCGACGATCTTGGCGCACTTGCGGTATGGGCGCCCCGCGACAAAGCCGCCTTCCTGGCTAGCGAACAGGATGCGCCGGTGGACCGGCTTCAAGCCATCGCGCACATCGGGAAGCGCGCGACTGACGATCACGCTCATCGCATAATCGAGGTAACTCGTCTTCATCTCGTCGACGATGTCGACTCGGGCGTAGTCCCCCGACGGGGCAGGCGGGTTCAGGGTTTCGGTTTCGTCGCTCAAGGTATGTTTTCTGACAGTTTCGCGCACAGGGCGCCGGATATGGTTTGAGCCTAGGCCAACGGCCCATTGGTGGCCAGTTTTCGAGGTCTGCAGAGGGGCAAAATCGCGCCGTTTTCCACACTTGCGTGCCGCTCGGCGCAGCCTTGCGATGACGGGATGCTTTCAGTGATGTTCAATGGGCATTCAGCGGATAGATAGCAATGGATTTGCAATGTTCGGTCGAACGCGGCAGTAGCGCGCTCGGACCTATGGCCTGCACCCCCTGCGGGCTTGCAAACCTATCCACCCACGGGAGAAGAATTGATGTCCTCGAATATCCTGCGCCGCAGTGTTTCGCGCATCGGCATGGCAGTTGCGCTCGCTACCGGAACCGCAGTGGTCCTTACCGCCGCCGCGACCCCGGCCTACGCAAAGAAAGACAAGGAAGCAAAGCCCGACTATTCGAAGCCGTTCGTTGCCGCATACCAGCCGTTTGTCAAAAAGCTGCAAGGCGGGGCTGACCCGGCCGAACTGAAGGCCGACCTGCCGGCAGTCGTCGCCACTGCCTCGACCGATGACGACAAGCTCATTGCCGGACAACTGACTTACAACGTGGGGGTCAAGGCGCAGGACCAGGCGATGGAGCGGCAGGGTTTGAACATGATGCTCGATAGCGGCAAGATGCCGCAGGACAATATCGGCAACAACTACTACGTCGCCGCGCAGCTTGCTTACCAAGCACAGGACTGGGCAGATGCGATCAAGCGCGCCAAGCAAGCGGATGCCGCAGGTTTTACCAAGACCAATCCCAACCTCCTGATCGCAGAGGCATATTTTGCGCAAAACCAGACCCAGGCGGGGCTCGATACAATGGATACTGCGATCGCCAAGGAGCAGAGTGAAGGTCAGCCCGTTCCTGAAGACTGGATCAAGCGCGCGCTGTCGATCGCCTATCGCGCCAACCTGAAGGACCCGAGCCTAAAGTATGCAGCGCTGCTGGCTTCGACCTATCCGTCAAAGGACACTTGGGGAGATGCGATTTCGATCGAGCGTACGTTCTATGACTTCGACGGAGCGCCGTTGCTCGACCTGATGCGTCTTGCTGGGCAAACCAACTCGCTGCGTAACAAGCGTGATTACCTCGACTACGTGTTTTCGGGGGATGCTCGCCGTGTCCCTGCGGAAATCCTGAAGGTCATAAACGAAGGTGTAGCAGCGGGGCAGTTGAGTGCCAGCGACATGTCGATCCAGCAGACCAAGGCTGAGGCTGAAAAACAGGCGGCGGCAGACAAGACCGGATTGCCCGAGCTTGGTAGCGATGCCGACAAGCCGAACGCCAACCTTGCTACGCTTGTCGCTGCCGGCGACACCTTCCTGAGCTATGACCAGCCCGCCAAAGCGCTGGGGTACTACGAACGGGCCATCGCATTGCCGGGCGTGGATGCCAACCAGGTCTTGACTCGCATGGGGATCGCCCAGGTCAGAACCGGAAAGTTCACCGAAGCCGAAGCGTCCTTCGCAAAGGTGCAGGGCAACCGCCAGCCGATTGCCAAGTTGTGGGCAGCCTATGCCAAGTCGCAGGCTGACAGTGCTGCTGCGGCCGCACAACCGGCGGCAGCCGCTACGCCGCCAGCGACGGACGGCGACGCAAGCCAGTAAACCGGCACCGATCGGACAAAAAGCAGCGGCGCGCATTCCGATCAGGGTGCGCGCCGTTGTCGATTCAGCGCTGGAGATAGCTCAGCGTAGCCGCTTGATCCATAACTGGTTGCCTTCGCGTCGCTCGGTCTGGAAGTTGGGCAAGGTCTCGATCAGATCGCTGAGCCGCGCATAGCCGTAGTTTCGGGTATCGAAACTCGAGCGATTGCCCGCGCGCTGCCCGACTTCAGACAAGCTTGCATATCCTCGCTCGTCGCGTTTGCTGGCATTGTATGCATCGATCAGCAAGTTGAGCAGGACGTCGCTCAACCCATCAGCCTTGACCGCGTCGGTGGCCTTGCCGTCGTTCTTTTTCTCGGCATCGATCAACGCATCGACATCGATAAAGCGGGTGCACGCTTCGCGGAACCCTTCGGGTGTCTTGGCCCGGCCAAAGCCGTAGACCGGATAGCCGTCTTGCCGGATACGCATGGCGAGCGGCATGAAATCGCTGTCGCTGCTCATCAGGCCGAAGCCCTGGACCCGGCCGCCGAACAGCAGGTCCATCGCATCGATCGTCATCTTCATGTCGGTGGCGTTCTTGCCCTTGGTCAGGTCGAACTGCTGTTGCGGCTCGATCCCGTAGCGGTGGATCCGATCGGTCCATCCCTTAAGCGATGTCTTGCGCCAGTTTCCGTAGGCGCGGCGGATGTTGACCTGGCCGAGCTCGGCAAGGACGGTCAGGACGGGATCGATACCTTCCGCGCGGGCGTTATCCGCGTCGATCAGCAGGGCAATGTTGCGCTGGTTTAAATCAGTCATGCGTCACAGATGAGGCGCGATGCCCGACTTCGCAAGCTATTCGACCGGGCCGAATTCCCCGGTTTCCTCATCGAGGATGTGCAGAACTCCGTCCGAAATCGCGAAGAACGCGCCGCGCAGGGTCAGCTTCCCTTGGCCTTCCAGCTCTGCCACCCATGGGAATGTCCGCAGGTTTGCGAGACTGACCTTCACGCCCGCCAATTCCATCGCCTTTTCCGCCTCACGGCCCTCGGTGCCGTGCGCATGGACCACTTCTTCTCGGGCGTCGTCGAGCAATTCGATCCAGTCGGCGATAAAGCCCCCCTGTCCCGGTTCGGCTCCAGCCATTGCCTGGCTGAGCGCAGCCTTGCAGCCACCGCACATCCCGTGACCCATCACCACGATCTCGCGCACCTTCAGAACCTGGACCGCGAACTCGAGTGCCGCCGACACGCCGTGGTGGCCGGGGGTCGTCTCGAAGGGCGGGACCATCGCCGCAACGTTGCGCACAACGAAAATCTCGCCCGGATCGACATCGAAAATCTGTGCGGGATCAACCCTGCTGTCGGAGCAGGCGATCACCATCACCCGCGGTTCCTGACCTTCTTTCAACGCAGCCCAGCGTTCGCGTCGAGGAGTCCATCCCGTACTGCGGAAACGGCGATAGCCTTCGATCAGGCTGGCGAGTTCAAGCGACGGCTTCGTATTCATAGCGCGGCGAATTGCCGCATGGCATTGCCTCTGGCAAGCCCCGATACTAAGTGCGCTGGCATGAACGACCTCGCGACCGCTCCCCGGCCTGAACGCCAACGCAAGCCCGACTGGATCCGCGTCAAGGCACCGACCAGCAAGGGCTACAACGAAACGCGCCAGTTGATGCGTGATCTCAACCTGCACACGGTTTGCGAAGAGGCTGCCTGCCCGAATATCGGCGAATGCTGGACCAAGAAGCACGCCACGGTGATGATCCTGGGCGATACGTGCACCCGCGCGTGCCGGTTCTGCAACATCAAGACCGGGATGCCGATGCCGGTCGATCCGCTCGAGCCGGAGCACACGGCCACAGCCGCCGCGGCGATGGGTCTCGAGCATATCGTCATCACCAGCGTCGATCGCGACGACTTGCCCGATCGCGGGGCAGGTCAATTCGTAAAGGTGATAGAGGCCCTGCGACGCGAGACGCCGAACACCACGATCGAGATCCTCACCCCCGATTTTCGCGGACGGATGAAACAGTCGATCGCGGAGATCTGCGAAGCTGGCCCAGACGTGTTCAACCACAACCTTGAGACGATCCCGCGGCTCTATCCCACGATCCGTCCGGGAGCGCGCTACTACGCGTCGCTCCGCCTGCTCGAAGAGGTGAAAGCGCACAATCCGCTGATCTTCACCAAATCCGGCATCATGCTCGGCCTCGGCGAAACCCGCCTCGAAGTCCACCAGGTGATGGACGACATGCGCAGCGCGGATATCGATTTCATCACCATGGGCCAGTACCTCCAGCCCACGCCCAAGCACGCCAAGGTCGAGGAATTCGTCGATCCAAAGACATTCAGCGCCTACGGTTCGATCGCGAAGGCCAAGGGCTTCCTGCAGGTCGCAGCGACGCCGTTGACCCGTTCGAGCTATCACGCGGGCGATGATTTCGCGCAGATGAAGGCCGCGCGCGAAGCCAAACTGGCCAAGCAGCAGGGCTGATGCCCGGCATCCGCGAAGTCCACCTGCTGCCCTACAGCGCAGAGCAGATGTTCGACCTTGTTGCCGATGTAGGCCGTTACGGTGAGTTCCTACCCTGGGTCATCGCCACCCGCGTCAAATCCGACAGCGAGACCGAGATGGTCGCAGACATGCTGGTCGGCTTCAAACAGCTGCGTGAAAAGTTCACCTCGCGCGTCACCAAGGACCGGCCCAACCGCATCGAAGTGCAGTACGTTGACGGACCGATGAAGGACCTCGACAACCTCTGGACTTTCAACCAGTTGCCCGACGGCAGCTGCGAGGTCGATTTCTCGGTCGATTTCACCTTCCGCAGCACGGTGTTCGAAGCGCTTGCCGGTCAGTATTTCGACCGCGCTTTTCGCAGGATGGTTGCCGCGTTCGAAGCGCGCGCGCACGAACTCTACGGCAGCAGCAGTTCGAGCGCCCACAGCGTCGCGTGACGGCGCACTTCGCTGCGGCTCTGACCTTCGAACAGCTTCATCTCGCCTTCGGGTTCTCCGTCAGCACCGCGTACGGCCTTTGCGAATACCACCGTGCCGACGGGCTTGAGTTCTGATCCACCGTCCGGCCCTGCAATTCCGCTGATGGCAACCGCGACATCGGCATTGCTGTGTTCGAGCGCGCCGTGCGCCATTGCCCACACGCACGCCACCGATACCGCTCCGAAAGTCTCGATCAACTCGCTCGAAACTCCGAGCGATTCCTGTTTCGCTTCGTTCGAATAGGTTACGAATCCGCGATCGACCACGGCGGACGATCCGGGAATTTCGGTCAATGCCGCAGCGACCAGCCCACCGGTGCAGCTCTCTGCCGTGGCAACCATGCGGCCAACCTTCGCATTCTCTTCGACAACGCGGCGAGCGAGGTCGACGATATCTTGCGGGAGGACGGAATCGGTCATGTCGCAGGCCTCCTGACGACTCGAATTCTTGGGAGAGACATTAGTCGTTGCGAACAACCGTGGCGACTGCTTGCGCAGCGATTCCTTCTTCCCGGCCAGTGAACCCGAGCCGCTCGGTGGTTGTCGCCTTAACGTTTGCCAGCGCCTGATCGATCCCGAGCAAGTCGGCGAGCCTGGAGCGCATCGCGTCGCGATGCGGCCCGATCTTCGGGGCCTCGCAAATCAGGGTCAGATCGACATTGGCCACGCGATAACCGGCCTCGCCGACCAGCTTCACCGCGTGTTCGATAAATTTCGACGACGACGCGCCGCGCCATTGCGGATCGCTCGGCGGGAAATGGGTGCCAATGTCCCCGGCACCGACCGCGCCGAGCAGTGCATCGACCACGGCATGGAGGCCAACATCTGCATCGCTATGGCCAGCAAGTCCCTTGTCGTATTCGAGCCGAACGCCGCATAGCCACAGTTCTTCGCCTGCTACCAGGCGATGCACGTCGTATCCAGTTCCTGTGCGAACAGGGGGGAGGGCATCCATGAAATCATCCTTGAAGGTCAACTTTCGCAAGGCCTCGTCCCCTTGAACCAGCGCCACCTCGCCGCCTGCTGCACGCAAGACCTGCGCATCATCACCAGCAGTTCGCTCTCCATCCCAGGCACGGTGCGCGGACAGGATCGCGCCGAATTGAAACGCCTGCGGGGTCTGGACGCGGCGGAGCACCTCGCGTTCGGCCGAACCAGCCATTCGCCCGCCTTCGTCGATCGCCAGGCTATCGACCACCGGCAGCGTCGGAATGGCACCCGGCGACATCTCAAGCGCCTGCAGCAACCGCTCGATGACATCAAACGGGACGATCGGCCTCGCAGCGTCATGAACCAACACACGCTCGGGTGCGACAAACTCCAGCGTTTCGAGACCCGCAAGCACGGATGCCTGCCGCGTCTCTCCACCGACCACAAGGCGATAGCCCGCAAGTCCAGCGAGCGCGGCCTCGGCAATTTCCTGCGCACCCTCCGGAATTGCCACCACCAGTCGATCCGCACCGGCGGCCAGCAGCGTTTCGACCGAATGACGCACCACCGGCTTGCCGCGCCATGTCGCGAATTGCTTGGGGAGCGGTTGCCCCGCGCGCAAACCCTGGCCCGCTGCGACCACGATTGCAGCGAAAGAGGGGAGGGGGGCAGCGACGGCCATCGGGCTGCGCGCTACCGACTTGCGCGCGCGTGGGCAATCCACTATGCGCTGCCCAAATTTTAGGCACGTCCCACTAAATGACCACTCTTCCAGCCCCTCCGACCCTCGCGCCAATCCGCGTCGGCCCGGTGACGATCGCGTCGCCGGTGATCCTTGCGCCGATGACCGGCGTGACGGACCTGCCTTTTCGCGCGCTCGTCCGGCGCTACGGCTCTGGACTCAACGTTACCGAGATGATCGCCAGCGAGGCGGCAATCCGCGAAACCCGCCAGTCGGTGCAGAAGGCGGCGTGGGCCCCGATCGAAGACCCTGTGTCAATGCAGCTGGTCGGTTGTGACCCGGCGTCGATGGCTGAAGCTGCAAAGCTTCAGGAAGCGAACGGCGCGGCGATCATCGACATCAACTTCGGCTGTCCGGTACGCAAGGTCGTCGGCCAGTATGCCGGCAGCGCGCTGATGCGCGAAGTGCCGCTGGCTGTGAAATTGATGGAAGCGACCGTGAAGGCGGTCGATGTTCCGGTGACCGTCAAGATGCGGATGGGCTGGGACCACGCGAGCCTCAACGCGCCCGAACTTTCGCGGATCGCCGAGGATCTCGGCGTCAAGATGATCACCGTCCACGGACGCACGCGCAACCAGATGTACAAGGGCAGCGCCGATTGGGGTTTCGTGCGCAAGGTCAAGGATGCGGTGTCGATCCCGGTGATCGTCAACGGCGATATTTGCTCGATCGATGACGCTGCCAAAGCGCTCGAACAGTCGGGCGCAGACGGGCTGATGATCGGGCGGGGCGCATACGGCAAGCCGTGGTTGCTGGGGCAGGTCATGCACTGGCTGCAGACCGGCGAAGCACTGGCAAACCCGAACCTGGTCGAGCAGCACGATGTGCTGGTCGAACACTACAACGCAATGCTCGAGCATTATGGAACAGACGTCGGCGTCAAGATGGCCCGCAAGCACCTCGGCTGGTACACCAAGGGGCTGCACGGTTCGGCGGAGTTCCGCAACAAAGTCAACTTCATCGACGATGCTGCGCAGGTACTAGGCGAGATCGACCGGTTCTATGAGCCGTTCTTCCGGCGCGCGGCGGCGTGAGCGGCGCGGAAGGCGCTCCGTCGCTGCGGGCGCAGGTCAACGGGCTGATCTTCGCGATGATCCTGCTCGATCCGGACCTCAGGATCGTCGAAGCCAACCCGGCAAGTGAGGAGATGCTGGGGCTGAGCGCTGCAAGGCTCATCGGGCAATCGTTCTACGATGCGATGGCAATCATCGATCCGCGCGTCAGCGCCCATGCGCGCAACATCGACGGCCGGTTGATCGCACGCGGAATCGCGATTTCGACGCGGGAAGGGGAAAAACAAGTCAACCTGACCGCCTCACCGCTCCCGACGCACGAAGGCTGGCGCATCGTCACTCTGTCCGACACGGGGCAGGACGAGATGCTTGAGGCCGACCCACACGAAGCCGGGCTCCATGCGCCTGCCGTATTGGCCCACGAGATCAAGAACCCGCTCGCTGCGATCCGCGGCGCCGGGCAATTGCTCGCCCGCAAGCTCGACGAAAAGGATCGCCCGCTGGCGGACGTGATTTCGAACGAGGTCGACCGGATCGCCTCGCTGATCGACCGGATGCAGCGGATCGGCAGCCGGTCGGTCGAGCCGAACGCGCCGCTCAATCTCCACGTCGCGATCCGCAACGCTATTACGACCGTGCGCGCAGCCAGCGCCGGCCCGGTCGAAATCATCGAGGAGTTCGATCCCTCGCTCCCGCAAGTTTCCGGTAACCAGGACAGCCTTGAGCAGGTGATCATCAACCTGCTGGCAAACGCGCGCGACGCCTGCGCCGACAAGGATCAACCGCAAGTGTCCGTGCGTACACGCTATGTAAGCGGGTTGATCTTCAACGCGATCCGCCCCGGACGTTCGGTGCGGCTGCCAATCGAGCTGACTGTATCGGACAACGGCCCCGGCATCGATCCCGACCTGCGCGACCATGTGTTCGATCCGTTCGTCAGTTCAAAGAAAAACGGCCAGGGCCTCGGCCTGGCTCTCGTCCGCCGTCTGGTCCGCGACATGGAAGGGCGCATCGCGCACGATCGCGACGAGAAGGCCGGCCTCACTCACTTCCGCGTCCACCTTCCGGTGGCGAAATAGGAGAATCGCCGATGCGCGAACGTATCCTGCTGGTCGAGGACGACGCCTCGATCGCGACGGTCATCACCGCTGCGCTCGAGGAAGAGGGATTCGTTGTCGATCGCAGCGAATCGATCGCAGGGCGCGACCGGTTGCTGGCACAGCACGGCTACGCGGCAATGCTGACCGACGTTGTGCTGGAAGACGGCGACGGAATCGCCAGCCTCGGGGCTGTGCGCAAAGCCAACCCTGGCCTGCCGGTGATCGTCCTCTCGGCGCAAAACACGCTCGATACCGCAGTTCGGGCAACCGAGATTGCCGCCTTCGAATACTTTCCCAAGCCGTTCGACCTCGACGAACTGGTGCGGGCGGTAGAGCAAGCGGCAAGCATCCCGGGTAGCCCCGGCAAGGCGCGCGACGACGAAACCGGGGACGGATTGCCTTTAGTTGGCCGAAGCCAGCCGATGCAGGGCGTCTACCGGATGATCACCCGGGTGTTGCGCAACGACCTGACAGTCCTGGTCCTAGGCGAATCGGGCACCGGCAAGGAGCTTGTCG
Organism: Tsuneonella mangrovi; assembly: GCF_002269345.1. NCBI lineage: Bacteria > Pseudomonadati > Pseudomonadota > Alphaproteobacteria > Sphingomonadales > Erythrobacteraceae > Tsuneonella > Tsuneonella mangrovi. The sequence goes on along the minus strand of NZ_CP022889.1, from coordinate 216,752 downwards.
CCGAGGCGATCCATCAGCTAGGCCACCGCAAATCGGGTCCGTTCGTGGCGGTCAACGCCGCCGCGATCCCGCACGACCTGATCGAGAGCGAGCTGTTCGGGCACGAAAAGGGCGCGTTCACCGGCGCGATCGCCCAGGCGATCGGCAAGTTCGAACAGGCCAACGGCGGAACGCTGTTCCTCGACGAAATCGGCGATATGCCAATCGAGGCGCAAACCCGCCTGCTACGCGCGCTCCAGTCCGGCACAATCCGCCGTGTCGGAGGACGACAGGAAATCGCGACCAACGTGCGAATCGTTGCCGCGACCAATCGCGATCTCGCGCCGATGATTGCTGCGGGGACATTCCGCGAAGACCTGTTCTACCGCCTCAATGTGGTTCCAATCGAGCTTCCGCCTTTGCGTGACCGGCTCGACGACCTTCCCGCGCTTGTGCGCCACTTCCTGACCAAGGCGGCGGACGAAGGGCTTCCGCGTCGGCAGATCGACGAGCGCGGTCTCGAAGAGCTTTCGCAGCACCAGTGGCCGGGCAATGTCCGCGAATTGCGAAACGCAGTCTATCGCCTTGCGTTGATGGCGCGAAACGAGATGATCGACCGCGCAACGGTTACTGCGGTACTCGGCGCGCCGAGACGGCAAAACGAGGGCCAGCCAAGCGCCACATTCACGGGCGTTCTCGAAGACTGGCTCAATTCCGCGCGTCCACCGGCCGGAACCATCTACCACGCGGCAATCGCGGAGTTCGAGCGGCCGCTGTTCGAGCATGCGCTGGGATTGACCAACGGGAACCAGTTGCAGGCCGCGCGATTGCTTGGGATCAACCGCAACACCTTGCGCAAGCGGCTCACCGATCTGGCAATCGATCTCGAGGCAAGTTCCCGCAAATAGCGAACGGTTCGTCACACGGCACGCGCCGCGCGGCAGAAAAGGCTTGCAAATTTGCAACAGTGCTATTGTAAGCGGGCAACGATGGCCAGCAAGGCAATCACTTCATTGACCCGTTTCCCACGCTGGAGGCGCCGCATCCTGGTTGCATCCAGGCGCGCGAACTTTTTCGGAATTCTCGAAGTCGTCGCGCTCGTCGCGTTGATCGCGATGGTCTGGATCGACTGGATGGCGTTCTCGACAGCGCCGGGCAGTGCACGCCTGCTCCCGGTCGCCAACGTAGCCTTCCTGCTGGTTGGGACACTGATCCCGGCGCTGGGCTTGCTGATGCTGCGTGGCAGGCGGCAGGCCTTGAAGCGGGCGCAAGGCGGTACGTCGCGGATGCACGTGCGCCTGGTGATCTTCTTCTCGCTGATTGCTGCAATTCCGACGCTGTTGGTCGCGGGGTTTGCTGCCGCGTTGTTCCAGTCGGGTGTCGACTTCTGGTTTTCGGACAATTCTCGCGGCGTGATGCAAAACGCCAACGCACTGGCGCGTGGCTACTACGAACAGAACCAGTTGCAGGTCGCCAACCAGACCACCGCGATGGCATCGGACATCCGATACTACCTTACCTTCCACAAGCTGACTGACCCGGTTTTTGCCGATCTCTACGGACAGCAGATGCAAGGACGCGAACTCAACGAGTCGGCGATCCTCCAGCGAATGCCCGACGAGTCGCTGAGAACCGCAGCGATTGCCAACCTGCAAGCCGACAACGAGCCGCAGAGGCTCGCCAAGACCGCGCTGCCGAAACTCGAAAAGGGCGAGCAGGTCGTTGTCAGCGGCAATCCCGAAAGGATCGAGGCGATTGCGCCGATCGACCTCAAGGCCGGGATTTTCCTCTACGCGGCGCGTAACACCCAGTCGATCGCCTTCAGCCAGTGGAGGAACGCGCAGGCCGTCGCAGCCGGCTACGATGTCCTCACCAAACGCGCGCAGACCATCCAGCTTCGTTTCACTCTCGCGTTGTTCTTTATCTCGCTGTTGCTCGTCGGGATGGCGGTGTGGTTCGCATTGCGGATCGCCGACCGCCAGGTGAAACCGCTTACCGAGTTGGTCGATGCGGCAGGCAAGGTCGGTGCCGGCAACTTCGCCATGCGTGTCGAAGGCCGCACGGGGGCCGACGAAATCGGCATGCTCAATCGTGCGTTTAACCGCATGACCGCGCAACTTGAAAAGCAGACCGACGCACTCGTGTCCGCCAACCACCAGCTCGACGAGCGTCGCGCGTTCATCGAAGCGGTCATCGAATCAATCACCGCCGGGATCATTACGGTCGACAGCGACGCGCGGATCCTGCTGATGAACAGCTCGGGGAAAGACCTCTTGCTCGGTTCCGACGCCGAAAAGCCCGTCGGGCAGTCTCTCGACGGGTTCGCACCGCAGATTTCGGCGCTGGTAGAGGCCGGATTGCCGAGCGGGATCGTGAGCTACAACAAGTCCGGAACGCTGCTGACACTCGCGGTGAAAGTGGCGGCCGCACCTGACGGCCGGGTGATCACGTTCGAGGACATTACCCGCCAGCTACTCGATCAGCGACAGGCCGCATGGTCCGACGTCGCGCGCAGGATCGCTCACGAGATCAAGAACCCGCTTACGCCGATCCAGTTGGCGACCGAGCGGCTCAAGCGTCGCTATCGCAAGCAGATCGAGACCGACGGTGAGCTGTTCGACGAACTGACCAGCACGATCGTGCGGCAGGTCGGCGACCTCAGGAAGATGGTCGATGAGTTTTCCAGCTTTGCTCGGCTGCCCAAGCCGGTATTCCGGCCCGAGGACGCGCTCGACCTGATCCGCCAGGCGCTGTTCCTGCAGGAAGTCGGGCATCCGGATATCGCCTACACGCTGGCAAGTGAAAGCGACGGGCCGATCGAGGTTGCATGCGACCGCCACCAGATCGGCCAGGCGATGACCAACGTCCTCAAGAACGCTGCGGAAGCGGTCGAGGCGCGCGCACGCGATGCCGAACCGGACTATCGCGGGCGGATCGCCATAGCTGTCGGCAGCAACGAGACCGATATCGAGATCACCGTGGAGGACAACGGAATCGGCCTACCGCGCGATCGCAAGCGGATCGTTGAACCGTATGTGACCACGCGCGAAAAAGGCACCGGGCTGGGGCTCGCGATCGTGAACAAGATCGTCGAAGAGCATGGGGGGGAAATGACATTCGCCAATGCCGCCGGCGGCGGGACCAGGGTGACCATGCGGTTCGCCCGCAACCCGCAAGCCGCGGGGGTGGAGGAATGACCATGATAACACCAGAGGAGATGGCGCGATGGCGCTCGACATCCTGATCGTCGACGACGAACGAGACATCCGCGAACTCGTCGCGGGGGTCCTAAGCGACGAAGGCTACGTCTGCCGCACGGCGGGCGACAGCACGAGCGCGCTGAAGGAAGTCGACGAACGGCGGCCGAGCCTGGTGCTGCTCGACGTGTGGCTCCACGGCAGCCCGATGGACGGGCTCGAAGTGCTCGACGAAATCAAGAAACGCGAACCCGAGCTGCCGGTGCTGATCTTTTCCGGTCATGGCAACATCGACACGGCAGTGAGCGCGGTCAGCCGCGGTGCAGTCGATTTTATCGAAAAGCCGTTCGAAGCTGAAAAATTGCTTCTGCTGGTCCAGCGCGCGACCGAGACCGAGCGGTTGCGACGCGAGAACAATCAGCTTCGCCAGGGATTTACGCGCGGCGAAGAGTTCACCGGCAACTCCTCGGCGATAAACGCCGTACGCGCCACCCTTAAGCGGGTCGCCAGCACCGGCAGCCGGGTGCTTATCAGCGGGCCGGCAGGGGCGGGCAAGGAAGTCGCCGCACGCCTGCTCCACTCGTGGAGCCCTCGCGCTGACGGATCGTTCGTTATCGTCAATTCGGCGCGGATCACGCCCGAGCGCTTCGAGCAGGAACTGTTCGGCGAAGAAAGCGACGGCAAGCTGGTGCGTCCGGGCCTGCTCGAACTGGCCGACGGTGGCACGCTCTATCTCGACGAAGTTGCCGACATGCCGCTGTCGACCCAGGCGCGGATCCTGCGCGTCCTGACCGAACAAAGTTTTGTGCGGATGGGTGGCAATCGCCAGATCGGGGTCGACGTGCGCGTCGTTTCCTCGACTTCACGCGACCTTCAGCAGGAAATGGAAGACAAGAACTTCCGCGAAGACTTGTACTATCGCCTGAACGTTGTTCCGGTGACGATACCGTCCCTAGCCGAGCGGCGCGACGACATACCCGCGCTCGCCGAGCATTTCTTCACTCGCTACGCCGCCGAGCAAGGCATCGACCCGCCCGAGGTCAGCGACGAGGCGATCGCCGCACTGCAGGCCTACGATTGGCCCGGCAATGTCCGACAGCTTCGCAACGTGGTCGAGCGCACGATCATCCTCACTCCGCGTGACAAGCTTGGCAAAGTCGAAGCCGAGATGCTGCCGAGCGAAGTTGCCGGCGGCAAGGCCGGTGGAAACAGCGGGATCACATCGCTGACCGGAGTGCCATTACGCGAAGCCCGCGAAAGCTTTGAGCGCGAATATCTCAGCATCCAGATCAGGCGTTTTTCGGGAAACATTTCCAAGACCGCCGCGTTCATCGGCATGGAGCGTTCGGCACTGCATCGCAAACTCAAGCTGCTCGGGCTCAACGAGCGCAAGGACGACGACGATTAGGCATCGTTGCGGCGCGAAGACGCAGTTGCAGCAAAAAGGATTGCCAAAGCCGACAGCAGCGGCATAATCACATCCTATAACTCGGTGCAGGCCGCTTGCGGTCCGCGCCAGATTGCGGCCCGACCCACGTCGGGCGGCCAAAAACAGGAGACCGTCAAAGTGTCAGAATCGCGAACCCTCAGTGCGCGTCCACGCCCCGCAAAAGCATCCACCGCCCCTGCCGATAGCAGCGCCAAGCAAACGAGCCTGCAGGACGCATTCCTCAACCAGCTGCGCAAGGACAAGACCCCGGTGACGATGTTCCTCGTCAAGGGCGTCAAGCTCCAGGGGATCGTCACCTGGTTCGACAATTTCTCGATCCTGTTGCGGCGTGACGGCCAGTCCCAACTGGTCTACAAGCATGCGATCTCGACGATCATGCCGAGCACGCCGATCGACGCCGAACAGTTCGCGAGCCAGGACAGCAACAGCAAGCAGCGCCTGCTGCAAGATGTCTTCCTCGGCCGGGTGCGCGAAGCGGAAGTCCAGGTCACCATGTTCCTGGTCAATGGCGTGATGCTGCAAGGCAAGATTGCCGCCTACGACCTGTTCTGCATGATGCTCGAGCGCGACGGCTACGTTCAGCTGGCCTACAAGCACGCGGTCTCGACGATCCAGCCCGCCACGGCGGTCGACCTGACCGAGGATTGGGAAGGCAAGGAAGACTGAGCTTCGACGACAATCTGCTGGGCGAGGTGTCGCGCGGTGCGCGCGCACTCGTCATCTGCCCTGATATTCGCGGGCAATTCCACGATCTCGCTGCCGAGGCGCGGCTCGAGGAAGCGTGCGGACTTGCATTGGCTATCGGGATCGTAGTGGCAGACGCAATCATCTTGCCAGTGCGCAACGTAAAGCCGGGCACGCTGTTCGGGGCAGGGCAGGTCGAAGCGATTGCAAACCGTTGCACACTGGAAGAAGCCGAGCTGGTCATTGTTGATGGCGCGCTCAGTCCGATCCAGCAGCGCAACCTCGAAGATAGGCTCAAGCGCAAGGTGATCGACCGGACGGGGTTGATCCTCGAAATCTTCGGCGAACGTGCGGCCACCGCGGAAGGACGGCTGCAGGTCGAACTGGCGCACCTCGATTACCAGCAGAGCCGCCTCGTCCGTTCGTGGACCCACCTAGAACGCCAGCGCGGCGGCTTCGGCTTTCTCGGCGGCCCTGGCGAAACCCAGATTGAGGCCGACCGGCGGATGATCCGCCAGCGCATGGCGCGGCTGCGCAAGGAACTCGAATCGGTGCGCCGCACGCGCGCGTTGCATCGCGAGCGCCGGGGAAGGGCGCCGTGGCCAGTAATCGCACTAGTCGGCTACACCAACGCTGGCAAATCGACGCTGTTCAATCGCCTCACCGGCGCCGAGGTTATGGCGGAGGACCTGCTGTTCGCGACACTAGATCCGACGATGCGGGCAATTTCGCTGCCCGGCGTTGAGAAGGCGATCCTGTCGGATACGGTTGGCTTCATCTCGGACCTGCCAACCCAGCTGGTCGCTGCATTTCGGGCAACGCTGGAAGAAGTGACCGGTGCCGACCTGATCCTGCACGTGCGCGATATCGCCAATCCCTCATCGGCGGCACAAAAGGCACAAGTGCTCGAAGTCCTCGCTGATCTTGGCGTGACCGACGCGGAAAGCGGGGAAGGGGCAATCCCGATCCTCGAGGTTTGGAACAAGCTCGACTTGCTGCCCGCGAGGCAAGCTGCGGAGATCAGGGATGTCGCCGAAGGCGATCCGATGGTCGAAGCGATTTCGGCAATTTCCGGCGAAGGAATCGAGCACTTGCTGGCAAGGCTTGGCGAATTGCTGACCCAATCTGCCCGCGTCCACGAATTCGTACTGCCTGCCAGCGAGGGAAAGCGCATCGCCTGGCTCCATGCTCATGGTGACGTGCTGGAGGAAGCCGACGCAGGCACAGGACCGGACGGACCGCTGCGGCGGCTGGCGGTGCGGCTCAATCCAAAGGAGCTGGGCCAGTTCGAAACGCTATGAGGTTTCGTCCCGTTTGACCTGCTGCCACAGTGCTTCCTGCTCTTCGAGCGACAGCTTGTCGAAATCGCCCTTGGCGAGATCCTCCATTGCCCGGAAACGACGCTCGAACTTGGCATTGGCGGCCCGGAGAGCGTCTTCCGCTCCAATCCCGTAAGAGCGCACGAGATTGACGGCTGCGAACAGAAGGTCACCAGCTTCTTCAAGCCGCGCCTGATCGGGCGCAGAGGACAATTCTTCCATTTCTTCCAGAAGCTTATCGCGCGGACCTGCGTGATCCGGCCAGTCGAAGCCATGCCGTGCGGCGCGCTTTTGCAGCTTTTGCGCCCTGAGAAGCGCCGGCAAGGCACGCGCAACACCGTCCATTGCGCTGGTCGCGCCCTCGGCCTCGCGCTCGGTAGCCTTGATGTCCTCCCAACGTTGCTCGGTCATCGTACCGTCTTCGCCGCCGAAGATATGCGGGTGGCGCGCTTCCATCTTGTCGCAGATGGCCTGGGCAACATCTTCAAAAGAAAACAGTCCGGCTTCTTCGGCCATGCGCGAATGGAATGCGACCTGGAACAGCAAGTCACCGAGCTCGTTGCGCAGTTCGTCCCAGGCTTGCCGGTCAATCGCATCCGAAACTTCGTAGGCTTCCTCGATCGTGTACGGCGCGATCGTCGTGAAATCCTGCGCGCGATCCCATTCGCATCCACGCTCTGGATCACGCAGGGTGGCCATGATCTGGAGGAGGCGGGAGGTTTGCTGGGTCACTTTGATCCGGATTTAGGAATGATAATATATATTATGTTAAATGCTGTTGGAGCGCACAGGGGAACGCAATTGCCCCCTCTCACCCCATCGCCAGCGAGAAAACCAGCGCAACGGCGACAAAAATTCCCGCCCATAACAACGCCATGCGAATACTTTCACGCCAACCAAGACGGTAAGATGCGAAGCCACTGGCCGCCAGGATCAGCCAACCAAACAGTGCGACGATCTGAACCCAATTGCCTTGGCTCACAGCCGAACCTCCAGTCCATCGTATCCGACAACCACGTTGTCGGGAACTTCGGCGGAAAGCGTCGCGTAGTCCATGCTCTTGTCGAGATGCGTCAAGACGAGTTGCTTGGCGCCGCAACGCTCGCCGAGTTCAAGCGCCATTTCGAGGTGTGCATGGGTCGGATGCGGACGACGGCGTAGGCAGTCGCATACAAGCAGATCGACACCAGCAAACAATTCGACCGCATCACTCACAATCTCACTGAAGTCTGTCGCGTAACCGATTGATTTCCCGTCTGCATCAAACAGATATCCGGTCGATTGGGCAGGCCCGTGCGGCATCTGGCACCATTCGATCCCGAATCCTGCAAACATTCGCAACCTGTCTAGCGTCTCGAGCTCGACGATCGTCGGATAACCATGCTGTCCGGCAAAGACATAGCCGAACCGCTGGCGTAGCCGCCGCGCGGTTTCATCAACGGCAAAGCCGGCCAGCGGTCCGCCGCGGCCATAGCGCAGCACCCGAAGGTCATCGATCCCGTGACAATGATCGGCGTGGTCGTGGGTCCAGAACACCGCGTCAAGCCGGTCGATATCGTTGGCTAGCAATTGGGCGCGCAAGTCAGTGGACGTATCCACCAGCAAGCGGCTTCCCGCGTCGTTCTCAACCATGATCGACACGCGCGTGCGGCGGTTGCGCGGTTCATCGGGGTCGCAGGCACCCCAGTCGTTTCCTACCCGCGGCACCCCGGTCGAGGTACCCGAACCGAGCATCAGCAGCTTCACGCTTTAGGGCCTGAAGGAGTCCGGGATTTGCCGAACAGCGCGTGAAAGTTTGCGGTCGTCCGCTCGGCCAACTCATCAAACGATTCGCCGCGTAGGCCCGCGACGAATTCAGCAGTATTGCGCACGAACGCGGGCTCGCACGGCTTGCCGCGATGCGGGACGGGCGCGAGAAACGGGCTGTCGGTCTCGACCAGCATCTTCTCTCCGGGCAATTCCGCTGCGATTTCCTGTAGTTCCTTCGCGTTCTTGAAGGTGACAATACCCGAGAGCGAAATCGAAAGGCCGAGATCGAGCACAGTCTTCGCGAAGCCCGCCGAAGCGGTGAAACAGTGGATCAGCGCGGGAAAGGCCCCCTGCTCCATCTCGTCGGCCAGGATCGCGGCAGTATCCTGCTCTGCATCGCGCGTGTGAATGATCAGCGGCAGCCCGGTATCGCGCGCCACGCCGATATGCATCCGGAACAACGCCTGCTGCACCTGCCTGTCCGACTTGTCGTAGTAGTAATCTAGGCCGGTCTCGCCGATCCCGATGACCTTGGCGTGCTCGGTCGCCGCCAACAACGCGTCGCGCCCGAGATCGACATGCGCGTCCGCCTCGTGGGGGTGGATCCCGACGCTGGCCCACACGTCGTCTTCGCGCGCAGCGGTGCCAACCACACGGTCCCACTCGCTCTGGCGGGTAGAGATGTTGAGGAAGCCCCCTACCCCGGCGGCCCGCGCGCGTTCAAGCACACCCTGCTGATCGTCGACCAGTCCCTCGTATTCCAAGTGGCAGTGGCTATCGACCAGCATCACGCGTCAGCCGCCTCAGGCATTTCGAGCCGCGGGAAAACCGGGGTCGGCTTGTCGATTTTGTGGCCTGCCGCGACGAGCGCGCCGTACCAGCCTTCGTCGGCGGTGTCGGCAGCACCAGGCTGGCCATCCGCCACGCCCAGCTGCTCGAGCACGGCCTCGGCCTTGGTGGGAATGACCGGACGGATAGCCAGCGCAAGATCGCGGATAGCGATGAACAGCGTCAGCAACACGGCCTTCATCCGCTCGGGGTCGCTCTTGCGCAGCGCCCACGGCGCCTGCTCGTCGACGTACTGGTTGCAGGCGTAGACCGCGCGCAGCCATTCCTCGATGCCGACCGAAAACGCCAGGCGCTCGAACGCGTCGGGCAAGCCCTGGCGGCAAGCATCCTGCACGGTGGTCAGCAACGCCTTGTCATCACCTGCGGTTTCAAATCGCTCGAGCACGCCGTCCATGTTCTTGTTGATCATCGACAGCGTGCGCTGGACGAGGTTGCCGAAGCTGTTCGCCAGTTCGGCATTCGAGCGATTGACGATCGCTTCGGGTGAATAGCTGCCGTCCTGTCCAAAGGCGATCTCGCGCATGAAGAAATAGCGCAGGTTATCGACCCCGAACTGTTCGGCCAGCACCATCGGATCGACAACATTGCCTGCGCTCTTGCTCATCTTCTCGCCGCCGCGCGCAAGCAGGAAGCCATGTCCGAACACCTGCTTCGGGAGAGGCAGCCCGGCACTCATCAGGAACGCCGGCCAATAGACCGTATGGAACCGGACGATGTCCTTGCCGATCATGTGGATGCTGGCCGGCCAGTATCGCTGGAACATCTCGCCTTCGGCATCGGGAAAGCCGACTCCAGTGAGGTACGTAGTGAGCGCATCGACCCACACATACATCACGTGCCCCTCGGCGTTCGGAACGGGCACGCCCCAGTCGAAGCTGGTGCGCGACACGCTAAGGTCTTTCAACCCGCCTTCGACGAAGCGCATCACTTCGTTGCGGCGGCTTTCCGGGCGGATGAAATCGGGGTTTTCGGCATAGAGCGCGAGCAGCTTGTCCTGATAATTCGACAGGCGGAAGAACCAGGTTTCCTCGGCAGTCCACTCCACCGGCGTGCCTTGCGGGGAGAGCTTCTCGCCCCCTTCCCCGTCGACCAGCTCGCTCTCGTCGTAGAAAGCTTCGTCGCGAACCGAATACCAGCCTTCGTAGCGATCGAGGTAGAGGTCGCCTGCTGCCTCCATCCGCCGCCAGATTTCCTTGCTAGCGGCATGGTGGCGCGGTTCGGTCGTGCGCACAAACTCGTCGTACGACAGGTTGAGCGTATCGGCCATCTCCCGGAAATAGGCCGACATCTCGTCCGCCAGATCGATCGTCTCGCGGCCCGCCTTGCGCGCGGTCTGGTCCATCTTGAGGCCGTGCTCGTCGGTCCCGGTAACGAACCGTACATCGCAACCGCGCAGGCGCTGGAAGCGCGCCATCACGTCGGTCGCGATCCCTTCGTAAGCGTGGCCAATGTGCGGACGCCCGTTGGGATAGTTGATCGCGGTGGTGATATAGAATGGTTCAGGCATCGGCGCGCTCGCTAGCCTCGGCGGCGGCGGCGAGCAAGCCACCGATGTGCATCACTAGCAATCCGGGATCGAAGTTGTAGGTCGGAACTTGCCGCCCAAGGCGGACCAGTTCGGCATGGGCATCAGCCAAACCCGTGAGCGCCGCAGTTGGAGCATCGGCGACCATCCCCGCGATCGTTGCACCGGCAAGATCCAGCACAGCCGCAACCCGTTCGCGATCGGGGCGCGTGCCAATCTCCGCAGCAAGCTGCCCGCGCAGGCTGAAGTCCCGGTCACCGTGTCGCGCGATCCGCCGCATCAGTTGGTCGAGCTTGCCGAGGTCCTGCGAGACGAAATCGAGCGCTGCCCCTGGAGAACCTGCGGCAGCAGCAATGGCGGCGGCGCGCGTTTCGGCATCGGCCTCTGGCGCGCTGTCGATCAGCAGCCGATCGATTTCCTCGTCCGCTAGCGCGGGAAATCGCAGCAAACGGCAGCGCGAGCGGATCGTCGGCAACAGTCGCGCCGGGCGATGCGCCACCAGCACGAAAAAAGTGCCAGCCGGCGGCTCCTCGAGGCTCTTGAGCAAAGCATTGGCTGAACCCTTTTCAAGATCGTCGGCCGGATCGATGATCACCGCACGGCGGCTGCCGAGCGTCGGGCGCGTCGTGAGCCGCGCCTGCATCTGCCGGATCTGCTCGACCGAGATATTGCGCTTGGTCTCGTAGGGCTTGCCCTCATCGCGCTTGCGCTCTTCCTTTTCGTCCTTTGGCAGGTTGGTCAGCACAATTATATCGGGATGCTGTCCTTCCGGTTGGGGGATGCCCGGTTCGCTGACCAGCTTGCGCGCAGCGGCAAGCGCAAAGGTCATCTTGCCGAGACCCTTCTTGCCCGCCAGCAGCCACGCATGGTGCATGCGTTCACCGCCGAGCGCTTCGTCCCACTCGCGCCAGGCGTTGTCATGCCCCAGCAAGCTCACGATGCTTCGTCCAGGAAGGGCGCGATGACGGCCATAATCCGCTCATGGACCTGAGCCGGGGTGCCATTTCCGTCAACGATCGCGAACCCTTCCGGGTCGGCGGAGGCCATCGCCGCGAATGTTTGAGCGACGGCAGCGTGATAGGCCTCTCCGCGTCCGCCGATCGCATCGCTCGATGCACCGTCGCGCTGGCGGAGTCGCGAGGCGACCGTTGCCGGATCGACGGAGATCAGCAGCACGAGGTCCGGTCGCAAGCCGCCGCTTCCAATCCGGTGGAGGGCTTGCACGGCTTCGTCGCCCACACCCCCCGCACCACCCTGGTAGGCGCGGCTCGAATCGACGAACCGGTCGCATACGACCCAGCGCCCAGATTCGAGTGCAGGGCGGATGAGCCGGGCGACGTGATCAGAGCGCGCGGCCGCGAACAGCAAAGCCTCGGCTTCCGGTCCCCACCCCTCCCCCGGCGGGTCGAGCAGCAACGCTCGGATCGCTTCGGCTCCGGGAGTTCCTCCCGGTTCACGGGTCAGATCGACATCGAGCCCGCGCGCCACCAATGAATCGACCAGCATCTGGGCCTGGGTCGATTTTCCCGACCCCTCCCCACCTTCCAGTGCGATGAACCGCCCGCGCGCCATCAAAACAGCCCCGCAACGCCGTTTACGAGACGACGGAATATTCCGGCCTTGCCAACGGTCCGGGTCGCGATGAGGGGCACCGCCGAGATCGGCATTCCGTCAACCTTGATCGTCAGTTCGGCTACTTCCTCACCCTTGTCGATCGGCGCCCTCAACGGCCCTTGGTAGCGGATAGCCAGTCGAACCTTGGGATCGCTTCCCTTCGGCAGGGCGACCGTCACTGGACCTTGCACCGCGAGACCGACCGAACTCGCGCTGCCATTCTGCACCCGCGCCGAGCCTACCTGTGCCCCGTTGGCGAAAAACTTGCGGTGATCGAACGCGTCGAATCCCCATTCGAGCAATTCCCTCGATGCGCGATTTCGCGCCCGCCCGGTCGGCGCATTAGCCACCACCATCACCAGTCGCTGGCCGTCGCGTTCGGCGCTGCCGAGGAAGCCGTAACCGGCCTGGTTGGTGAACCCGGTCTTGATCCCGTCCGCCCCCTTCACGATCCCGGTCACCGGGTCGTGATTGTATTGGTGCAGTCCGTTGAAGTCGAACTCGCGGTGCCCGAAGTAGCGGTGATAGAGCTCGGGATGCTGACGGATCATCGCACTCGCCAGCAGGGCAAGATCGTGCGCGGTCACAAACGTCTGCCCGTCATCCATCCAGCCGTTGGGGCGGCCATAATGGCTGTCGTGCATCCCGATGCGACGCGCGGTAGCGTTCATCATCGCAACCCATTTGTCGACCGACCCGGCAAGGCCTTCCGCCAACACGATAGCTCCGTCGTTGGCGGAAACCGTCGTGATCCCGTGTAACAACTGGTCGACCGTTACTTGCTGGCGATGTTCGAGGAACATGGTCGAGCCGACGCCATGCCACTCCTTGTAAGCGGCATCGCTCATGGTCAGCACGCGGTTGGGCGAGACCTTACCCGAATCGATCAGGTCGAAGGCGACCATTACGGTCATGACCTTGGTCATCGATGCGGGCACGAAGCGTCGGTCGGCTTCGCGAGAGTAAAGCGTCTGGCCCGACGACACGTCGACCAGCAGCGCGATCGGCGCATCTTCGACCGATGGTATTGCAGGTTCGATCGCAGCGCGCACCGGCACTGAAATTGGAGACAGCAGGATCGCCAACACGGCAATCAGCGAACGGATAAGGCCTCTCAAGCGAACTCCCGCCGCCGGGCGGGAACCGGCGGATCAACCTGCAGTGAATACTCGCGCGTCGCTATAGCCCGCGGCCTGCACCTTGACGAGGGCCGCCTCGGCCTGTCCACGGGTTGCGTAGGGGCCGGTCCGGACCCGGTAGTACTTGCCAGACCGACTGATGAAACCGCCGAGCGAGCCCGCCGCGCGGTCGGCATTGGATTTGTCGGCAAAAGTACCCGCCTGGATTACGAATCCGTCCTGCGCCGCTTCGACCACACGGGGTGCGACAACCGTTGGCGGAGCGCTGGCGTGCGCCTCTGGCTTGTCCGCGACGCGAGCCGCCACCTGAGCAAGTGCGTTCGAAGAGTTGATCGGGGCGAGCGGATAGGCCGACGCCGCAGTTCGAGATGGGTTGGCACCTGCTACGGGAGCCGCAATCGGCGCGGGTGTCGGCCGCGGTGCCGCGCTGGCAACTGCGACGGGATCAGGTTGGTCCTCTTGCGCAACAGCGCTGCGTAAGCTGGCATCACCCTGAGCCGGCAGCTTCTGGCGTAAGACTGCGACCAGCGACTTGGGCGTCTCCATCCGTTCGGGCGCGGGTTGCCCGGCGCGAAGCTCGGCCCGCTCGACTTCAGGCGGATTGACCCGGCGAACACGGACCGGTGCATCGTCAGAAATGCCCAACTGGCTAGCTGCTTCCGGCGAAAGCGAGATCAACCGGGCACCGGTCATCGGCCCGCGGCGCTCGACGCGAACGAGGATAGTCTTGCCCGAATCGAGCGAAGTCACTTCAATGTAGGAGGGCAGCGGCAGCGTCTTGTTGGCCGCCGTGATGCCGTGCCCCTGATCGATCGACGCATAACCGACGCGGTCGTAATTGAGCGTATCGGCAGGCGTATAGGTCTCGCCATCGACGGTGAAAGGTTTGCCAAGCACCATCGGATAGTCGGCGGCTGGTCCGTTGACCGGAACGCTTGCGGCTCCATCCGATGCGCTGGCAAGCTGATCTGCGCCTCCGGCGGCCCCGCACCCGGCAAGGGCAAGGCTCAGACAGGCGACCGCAGCGGCTGAAAAAGGCTTATTGGGCAATCTCATCTGCAAGCAACCCCACACTCATCGCGTAGTAGTTCGAGCAGTTATATTCGAGGATAACCCGATAATTTGCCGTTAACAGCCATGCTGGCGCGCCCGGCCCGTCGGGCTGGAACAGCGACGTCATGGTCGAATCGGGCAGGTAAACCTGCGGAGTGACCCCCAGCTTGCGCCACTCCGCCACGGTCTTCCACTTGCTATGGCGCTCGTGGACGCGCGGGCACACAGGGGCTCGCATCGGGCTCTTCAGCGCAGCCCAGTCGAGGTTGGCGGGGATCGATGCGCGCACGCCCCATGGCTGCCCCCTTCGCCAACCGGCATCGCGGAAATAGTTGGCGATCGAGGCGAGCGTATCGGCCCGATTGGACCAGATATCCTTGTGCCCGTCCCCGTCACCGTCTTGCGCCAGCCGCAGGTAGATGCTCGGCAGGAACTGCGGATTGCCGAACGCCCCCGCCCAGCTGCCCTCGAGAGTTTCGCGCGACACCCCCATGTCGGCAATCTTGAGCAGGTCGACGAATTCGGTCGCGAACAGGTCGCGCCGCCGCCCTTCCCACGCCAGCGTTGCGAGGCTACGCGCGAGATCGAATTCGCCGGTGTAACTGCCGTAATTCGTCTCGTGCCCCCAGATTGCGATCAGGATCGGAACTGGGACGCCATACTTGGCTTCGATTTGCTGCCGCATTGGCCCCAGCGCCTGGTATTGCGCCCTCCCTCCTGCAACCCGCGCACTGTCGACGTGGCGCGAGATATACGGGGCCAGCAGCGGGTATCCGGTGCTGGTCGGCGTTCCGGGCTGGTTGCGATCGAGGTCGATCACGCGGTAGTTCGGCGTCAGGTCTGCCGTCATCCGCTGGATCGTCGGCTCGCTGACCCCTTCCGCGCGGGCTCTCGCAATCAGGAGCTGCAAATACGAACTGAACGGCATGTCTTGCGCAGCAGCGGGTACTGCCGAGGACGTCGCCGCAACCAACGCCAGCGCTGCACAAAGGGATCGGAACCGCATGTCCCGTGTTGTGTCATATGCGCCCGCACCCGGCAAACGCCATTCATGGCAATCCGCGACCGTTTTGCCGCTAATTGGTTCAGCAGCCGCAAATGCGTGACAACTCGAACCTGGATGGCTAGCGCCGCGCCGAGCGGACAGGTGGCAGAGCGGTTGAATGCACCGGTCTTGAAAACCGGCGTGGGTGCAAGCCCACCGTGGGTTCGAATCCCACCCTGTCCGCCAACAACGCCAACCGGAGAGTGACCTTGGCCCGTTTCCTGATCGTCGAAGCCCGATTCTACGAACACCTCAACGACAAGTTGATCGCAGGCGCCCGCGCGGCACTTGAAGCGGAAGGCCACGCGGTCGAGGTCGTGACGGTGCCCGGAGCGCTCGAAATTCCCGCTGCGATCGCGCTTGCGGCGGAAAGCGGGCGCTATGAAGGTTTTGTCGCGATCGGTGTGGTGATCCGCGGGGAAACCTACCACTTCGAAATCGTCGCGGGTGAAAGCGCCCGCGGGATCATGGCATTGACGATGGACGGGATCGCCATCGGCAACGGCATCCTGACGGTCGAGAACGAGGCCCAGGCCTTGGTTCGCGCAGACCCCGCGCAGAAGGACAAGGGCGGCGAAGCGGCAAAGGCGGCAATGGCCTTGGTGGCGATCCGCGACCAATACGCATGAACGGATATCCGGTCCTCTTCACCGAGCGGCTGATGCTCCGCGTGCCGGAGGCGAGCGACCTCGACGGTTTTGCGGAGATGACCGAAGACGAGGAAACGATGCGCTTTATCGGCGGGCATGGTCCGCGTGCGCAGGCCTGGCGAATCCTCACCGCCCTTCGCGGAGCCTGGGATATCCGCGGTCATTCGATGTTCTCGTTAATCGAACGCACGAGCGGCGCTTGGGTCGGCCGGGTCGGCCCATGGGAGCCGGAAGGCTGGCCAGGCCAAGAGGTCGGCTGGGGCATCAAAAAGGAGTTCGCCGGTAAAGGCTACGCGTACGAAGCGGCGGTCGCCTCGCTCGACTACGTGTTCGACGTACTTGGGTGGGATGACGTGATCCACGTCATCGACCCTGAAAATGTCCGCTCGATCGCGCTTGCCAAGCGGCTCGGCTCGAAAAACAGGGGACGCACGCAGCTGCCTGCACCATACGACACGGCAACTGTCGACGCGTGGGGACAAACCGCAGACCAATGGCGCGCGCGCCGCAAGGGAAATGGATGAGCAGATGACGCAGCCCAACTTCATTGCAGGTGTTCCGCTGGTGCTTGGCGGCAACGTATTCGGCTGGACAGCGAAGGGCGACGAAGGTCTGGCCGTGCTCGACGCTTTCTACGAGGCCGGTGGCCGGATGATCGACACGGCCGACGCCTATTCGGCATGGATCCCCGGCCACAAGGGTGGCGAATCCGAAGCATTCATCGGCCAGTGGATACAATCGCGTGGGGTTCGTTCCGACATGAAGATCCACACCAAGACGGGGATGCTCGGCGGCAAGGAACTTTACGAGCCCGAGCGGGTGCTCACGTCGCTCGACGCCTCGCTCGAGCGGCTGCGCACCGACTACGTGGATCTTTTCTACGCCCATCGCGATTTCGACGACCTGCCGGTCGACGAGATTGTAAGCGCCTTTGATGGTGCCGCGAAATCCGGCAAGGTGCGCGCGCTGGGCGCATCGAATTTCAACGCCGACCGCCTCACCGCTGCGTTGAAGGTCGCAAAATCAAACGGCGCGATGCCGTTTTCGGCACTCCAGAACCAGTACAACCTCGTCGTGCGCAGCGAATACGGCCCCGAGCTGCAGGAACTCTGCATTACTCACGGTATTGCGATGCTGCCGTTCTTCGGGCTCGCCGCGGGCTACCTGACGGGCAAATACCGGACCGAGGAAGACTACGCCAAGTCGAGCCGCGGCGGACGGGTAAAAGGCCTGGCCGCAGAGCATGGTCCGCAAGTGATTGCAGTGATGGACGAGATCGCTGCAGAGACGGGCGCCACCCTGTCGGCAATCGCCCTTGCGTGGTTGCTGAGACAGCCCGGTATCGGCGCACCGATCGCCAGCGCACGCAACGCTAGCCAGCTCGCGACACTGCTCGAATTCACCAAGTTGAACTTGTCGGACAACCAGATGGAGCGCCTGACAAACGCCGCTTAGGCTGGGTCGATAATATCTGTCAGGCCGAGTGGTGCGTACGGCCCGATTGCGAGCTGCTCGAAACCGCCGATTCCCGTCTCGCCATCAGGCCCGGTGACCTTGCAGATCATTTGCACGTGGAGATTGTCGATCTGGACCGGATTGAGTGCGGCAAGGTCTAGATCCTCTCGCTCGATGTCCAATTCGCCATGATCGAGCCCGTGGCCCCACTTGGGTGAGGTATAGCCCAACCCGCGCATCTGGAACCGGCCGACCGGCTCGAAGGTGAATCGCTCCTCACCGATAGTCAGTGTCCCCGATCCGGGCCAGCGAGTGCCTTGGGCAGCAGGTGCATCCATCGTCGCGCGTTCGCTTTCCGTGAACCCGCCAGGCCCCTCCCCGTCGGGTGCGATCACCGCACGGGTGTTCCACGGCGTGCCGTCGGCATGGGCGTTGAGGTGGAAGAACAGGCTGCGCGACGGTAGGTTCACCGGGGTCCATTGCCAAAAGAACTGGCCGATCCCTCCGCCTTGCGGATCAGACGCGCCGATCGGACGCACGCCCCAGCTGCGATCGCGCGTACCCGTGGTGCCATCGGCCAGATCGATCCGCTCGCCATCGATCTCGATCCAGCCGGTGTAATGCCCGTTCTGGGTGAGGCGCGTGTAGTCCATCACCGTGCGCGGCCCCACGCGCCAAACGAAACGCGGCTCCTCGATCGGGAAGGCCCGGCCGGTGAAAGTGATGTCGGCGGAAATGCCCTCTCCGTCGACGATCACCCGCAGGCTCTTGAGCGGTTCGATCACTTCTATCCGGATTGGCCCGCATGCGAGGTCCATTCGCTCCATCGCGAGCTTGCGGCTGGCGTGGAGGCAATACTGTGTGTCGCCGCGGATCGCGCAGAAGTGGGCATCGCACACATCGAGATGCGGATAGACGCCGAATGCTACCGCGAAGAAGCCCGAGCCGTCGGGCGCGTAGCCATTGAAGAAATAGCGATCGTAGAAATTGCGGTCGGTCCCCGAATAGGCGACCGGTTCGGGCGTCTGGTGAATCGGGAAATCGTCTCCCTTGCTCAACGTCATCGCTATCCTCTCCCGGCCAGCAGGCCGATGCTGTCATGTTCGAGCGCCAGCGCGCAGGCACCGCGCGCCATCGACAGGAAATTGGCGTCACCCCGCTCGGTCCGCTCGACGAACGCCGCACTGAACACCGCGGTCGACACCCCGTGGAGCGCGCCAAGGCGATAGTCGTCCCAGATTGCATCGCGTTCGAGCGGGACGCCCCGGCCGGTCATCTCGGCGCAGTACAGATCGAGCAATTCGCCTTCCGCCGCTCGGCGCAGCTCGTCTCCGATCCCGCACCCGAGGAAATAGCCGATGTCGGTCAGCCCGCTCCCGACTGCGATGGTCTGCCAATCGAGCACCGCGATCGGCTCGCGCCCTCCCCCGATATCGAACAGCATGTTGTCGAGCCGGAAGTCGCCGTGAATAATGCAACGATCGCCTGGCTGGCGCACGAACCAGTTCTCATGCACTTCGGCAAGTGCGGTGCAAACCTCCATCAGTTCCGGCTCGAGCGTGTCCGCGTATCGCTCGGCAAATATCGCCTGCGCTTGCGGATAGAGTGCCTTCACCTGCGCCGTAACCGCGGGCTTGGTCTGGATCCAATCAAGATCGACCAGTTCGGCGCGGTTCCAGCTCGGTGCATGGATCGCCGCGGCCTGACGCACGGCCTCGCGGGCATCGACCAAAGTGCAACCGGCAATCTGGTCCCCCTGGCGAGCTGGCGCGAGATCTTCGAACAGCAGGATGAACGCATCCCCCCCATCGTCCACCTCTGCAGCGTAGACGCGTGGCGTCCGCACTCCTAGGGTAGGTGCGATCTCCCGATAAAAGGACACCTCCTTGGCATAGAGGCCGAACATCGCCGCTGTCTGCCTGCTCGTCTGGTCTGCGGCAGGGAGTTTCGCGGCAAGCGTGGCAGGCCCTGATCCGGTCGCATATTCGAGGCTCAAGCGGACGCTGTCACCGACCTGGCCCGTCCCGATCGGCTCCCAACTAAGGGTTGAAACGCGCACGTCGTTTCCAAATCCCGCATTAACGAGGCAATCCGTGAGCCAATGCGGTGTTATCGCATCGGGATGCGCCGGGAATTCGGCCAATCAACCATCCTCTCGTCCGTTATTGTTTGGACGAGAGGTATTACGGGCTGCTGGCCAACACAATCCCGCTGGTCGGGCACGACGGACTCAGGCAATCACCAGACGTGGACGCGCTTCTCCGGCGGCAGGTAGAGCTTGTCTCCCGGCTTCACGTCGAACGCCTTGTACCACTCGTCCATGTTGCGCACAGTCAGCGCGCGATACATGCCCGGAGCGTGCCCGTCGGTCGCGATCCGCTGGCGCATCGCGGCTTCGCGCATCTTGGTCGCCCAGGTTTGGGCGAACGCGATGAAGAAGCGCTGGTCGCCGGTAAACCCGTCGATCACCGGTGCTTCCTTACCACCAAGCGAATCGTGATACGCCTGGTATGCCGCCTGAAGCCCGGCGATATCGGCGATGTTCTCGCTCAGCGTCAGTTCGCCCTTCACGTGCAGGCCCGGGAAAGGCGAATACTGGTCGAACTGCTTCGCCAGCGCCTGCCCTTCTTCCGCGAACTTCTTCTTGTCCGCATCGGTCCACCAGTTGCGCATCGCGCCGGTCGCATCGAACGATGCGCCGTTGTTGTCGAAGCTATGGCTGATTTCGTGCCCGATCACCGCGCCGACCGCGCCGTAGTTGAACGCGGCATCGGCCTTGGGATCGAAGAACGGCGGCTGGAGGATTGCTGCCGGAAAATTGAGCGCGTTCTGAACCGGCAGGTTGACCGCGTTGACCAGCTGCGCGTTCATCCACCATTCGCCGCGATCCTGCGGCTTGCCGATCTTGGCCAGCTGCTGTTGGTAGCGCAGCTCCTCGGCGGCCTGCAGGTTGTCATAGGGTTCGCCCTGCTTGAGTTTCAGCTCCGAATAGTCGGTCCACTTGTCGGGATAACCGACGCTGACCACGATACCCCTGACCTTCTTCTCGGCCTCTTCCTTGGTCGCCGGGGCCATCCACTCCAGCTTCTGGATCCGCTGGGCAAAGGCCGCCTTGATGTTGCCGACCATTCCCTGGATTTCGGCCTTGGCCGAGGCCGGGAAGTATTTCTCGACATAGAGCTTGCCGAGCGCATCGCCGAGGTTCGCGTTGACCGCTGCGAGCGCGCGCTTGGCACGCGGGCGCTGCTCTTCGGTGCCTGACAGCTTCTTGCCGTAGAAATCGAAATGCAGCTGGTCGATCTGGGTCGGCAGCACTGCTGCGTTCTTGTTAATCTGGTGGAAGACCAGCCAGTCCTTCCAAGCATCGAGCGGCTGAGACGCAACCAGCGCTGAGAGGCGCTTGATGGCATCGGGGTGGTAGGCATCGAAGCTGTCAAACGGTGTCAGGCGTGCTCCCTGGAAGAACGCGTCCCAGTCGAGGCCCGGCGCGTTCTTCTTGAAGTCCGCCTGCGTCCACAGGCCGCTCGCCCGCACCCAGTCGTCGCTCTGTTCGCGCGTCGCGTGCGCCTTGGCGATCTTCATTTCGAGTGCATAGATTTCGGCCGCCTTGGCATCGGCGCCCTCGATGTGCGCCGCCTTGAGTACCTGCGCGATGTAGGCTTTGTACGCCGTGCGTAGCGCCACCATCTTCGGGTCCGACGAGAGGTAGTATTCGCGCTCGGGAAGGCCCAGCCCGCCCTGCAGGATATAGGGAACCACATCGCCTCCCTTGAGCGCCTGCGTCACGAACACGCCAAACAGGTTCTCGGTCCAGAAGTTGGTCGCGTTAAGCGGATCGACGTCGGCGCGCACCTGGCTGCCAAGCACTTCGGCGAGCGACTGCTTGTCGGTGATCGCCTCAAAGCGTGCAATATCGGCCTCGGCCGGGCGCATGCCCGCCGCGTCGATCGCATTTGTATCGAGGAAGCTATCGTAGAAAGTCTTGACCAGATAGGTGCTCGTCCCGGCATCGGGATTCGACTTCTCGATCTGGTCGATCAATTGACCAAGGTTCTTTTCAGTCTCCTGGTCGGCGATGAAGAATCCGCCGACGCTCGAGCGATCGGCCGGGATCTGGGTCTTCTTCATCCACGCCCCGTCGGCGTAGTCGTACCAGTCGTTGCCTGGGTTAATCTTGGGCTCCATCCAGTCGGTGCGGATGCCCAGGGACTTGCCGGCCGCAGCAGAAACGCCGCTATCGGTCGCCTGCTTGCACCCCACAGGGCCGAGCGTCGCGGTCGAAACGCCGAGGAGGAGAGCGGAGAAAAGCCTGATATTCATGCACGTGTCCTTTCAGGGCGCGCGAGCGCTCTCGCCGCACGCCGAACCCAAGAATGCGCGGTTTAGTCGCGCCCGAAGCGCGGTGCAAATACGCTTGTCGAAATGTCAGGCGGAAAAGCGGCCAAAGCAGTTCGCTCCGGCATAGACCGCGCTGTCGCCCAGCTCTTCCTCGATGCGGATCAACTGGTTGTACTTCGCCAGCCGGTCGGATCGCGCGAGGCTGCCGGTCTTGATCTGTCCGCAATTGGTGGCAACCGCGAGGTCGGCGATCGTCGCATCTTCAGTCTCGCCCGAGCGATGGCTCATCACGCAGGTATAGCCCGCCCGATGCGCCATCGAGACAGCTTCGAGCGTCTCGGTGAGCGAACCGATTTGGTTGACCTTGACCAGCAGCGAGTTGGCCATGCCCTGCTCGATCCCCATCGCCAGGCGCTTGGGGTTGGTCACGAACAGGTCGTCGCCGACGATCTGCAGCTTGCTACCGAGCAATTCTGTCATCGCCTTCCATCCGGCAAAATCGTCTTCGGCCATCCCGTCCTCGATCGAGCGGATCGGATACGTCGCTACAAGATCGGCCCAGTAGCCGGCCATTTGCTCGGAAGTGAGCGAGAGCCCCTCGCCTTTCAGCTCGTACTTGCCGCCCTCGTAGAACTCGGTCGATGCGGGATCGAGCGCCAGCGCAATGTCCTCGCCCGGCTTGAACCCGGCCTGCTCAATCGACGACATGATGAAATCGAGCGCATCGCGCGCGCTGGCGATATCGGGGGCGAACCCGCCTTCGTCGCCAACCGAGGTCGAGAGTCCTTTGTCCGAAAGGCGCTTCTTGAGCGTGTGGAACACCTCGCTGCCCCACCGCACCGCTTCGGCGATACTCGGCGCGCCAACCGGCATAATCATGAATTCCTGGATATCGATCGGGTTGTCCGCGTGCTCGCCGCCGTTGATGATGTTCATCATCGGCACCGGAAGGACGTGTGCCGAAACCCCACCGATGTACGAATAGAGCGGCAGGCCGCGGGCATTCGCCGCCGCCTTGGCAACTGCCAGGCTGGTGCCAAGGATCGCGTTGGCACCGATCCTCCCCTTGTTCTCGGTCCCGTCGAGGGCGATCATCGCATGGTCGATATCGCGCTGGTCCTCGGCATCGAGACCGAGGATGGTGTCCGCAATCTCGGTATTGACCGCATCGACCGCCTTGAGGACGCCCTTGCCGAGGTAGCGCGACTTGTCGCCGTCACGCAGCTCGACCGCCTCGTGCGCACCGGTCGAAGCACCCGAAGGCACCGCTGCGCGGCCGAAACTGCCGTCTTCGAGCAGGATATCGACCTCCACTGTCGGGTTGCCCCGGCTGTCGAGGATTTCGCGGCCGTGGATGTCGATAATCGCGGTCATGGAATTTTGCTCCGTTGCCGGGTGTTGTAATTGGCTAACACAGTCCCATATCGGGGATGCACGCGCCCTGTATGCGGCGGAACAATGCCGCGCAAGTTGCGTTGCAACATAAACGCGATTGCGCCACAATCGAGGCGCTCTGAAATTCTTATCGAGGGCAAAGGAAGACTAGCCATGGCCGAAGCAACCAAGACCACCAAGAAAGCCGCACCGCGCAAGAAAGCCGCCGCTGCCGTGAAGTCGGAAGTGGTCGCCGCCGAAGCGAACGGCGGTTCCGAAGCTAAGACCCGGTTTAACGCCGCGCTCGAGGAAGCCAAGGCTGGTGCTGCCGCGCTAAAGAGCGAGGCCGGTGAACGCGCCAAGGCCTATCGCCAACAGGCCGCCGACCGCAGCGAGGACTGGATCACCGAAGCCAAGCAATATGGCGAACAGGCCAAGGGCAAAGCCGGCGAACTCGCGACCGATGGAAAGGGCAAGCTCGCCGAGGCAATCTCAGTGCTCGGCAAGGCGGTGTTCGACACCGCGCCGACCGTCGATGAAAAGCTCGGCGCGAAATACGGCGACTATGCTCGCACCGCCTCGCGCTCGCTCCAGGAAACCTCTGCCAAGCTCGACGCCAAGAGCGTCGAGGAACTGGGCGAGGATGCCCGCGAATTCGTCCGCAAGAGCCCGGGCCTCGCGGTCGGCATCGCGGCAGTAGGCGGCTTCCTGCTCGCGCGGTTGTTCCGCAGCAACAGAGACTGACCTAGCTGTCGGGGACGGGGCCTTTGGCGGAGCAGGATCCGCAATTCGATCTGCCAACCGGTGATGAACCGGCAGTAGAGTCGCGCCTCCAGGAAGATGCTACTGAGCGCTCGCTGAGCGACGACCTGTTCGACCTGCTCGACGACGGCAAGACTTATGCCGAAGCAGAGCTACAGTTCCAGAAAACCCGGGCGACATTTGCGCTCGACATGGGGCGCAAGGGTGCGGGCTTCGCCCTCGCCGCGCTGCTGATCCTGCATCTTGCCGTCGTTACGCTGGCGATCGGATCGGTGTTCGCTCTCGCTCCACTGCTGACGCCGTGGGGCGCAACCGCAGTGGTGGTCTGTGTGCTGGTCGTCGCGGCGGTCGTCTTCGGCTTGCTCGCCAAGCGATATTTCGCGCGGCTCGGCAAAGCTTTCGGGGACGAGCGATGAGCGCCAACGAACGCCAGATGGCCGAAGACAAGGCTCTGCGCGATGCCGCCAGGGCGTTGGTCATGGCCGATGTTGCACACATCAAGACCGACCTCGCGCAACGCGGGATTGGCGCGCGCGTCGCAGACCGGATCGGCGACGGCGCGGTCGATGTATTCAAGGAAGCAGTCGAGGTGGCCGAAGATAACCGCGGCGCGCTTGCCGCGATCTTTGGCGCACTTGTCCTGTGGTTCAGCCGCAATCCCATCATGACAATGTTCTCCAGCGACGAGCCGGGCGAAGGGAGCGACCACCCTCCCCGCGCGAAGGAACCCCATTCCCCGGCCGAGCGTTGATCGATCGCGACAAATTGAATTCAGGAGCAGACCCGATGCCCGATCTTCCCGTCCCGATGTCTCCCGAGGACAAGCGCGCCGAACTTCGCGAAAAGATCGAAGCGGCCGAAGCCCGCAATGAAGCCCGAACCCTTGCCGAGCTTGCCCGGGATGCGCGCGACGAAGCGACCGGTTTCGTGAAGGCGCATCCATTCGCGTCAGTGGCAGGCGCGCTCGCCGTTGGGGCCGTGATTGCGGCCATCCTCCCCGGTCCGGGCCGGAGGCTGCGTCAGAAGGTGACCGGGCGCGGTGCTGAACTGGCGGGTGTCGTCGCTGAACTCGGCGTCGCCTACGGCCTGCAAATGCTCGAAAAGGCCAGCGAAGCGGCGCGCGACGGGCAGGACAAGCTCGAAGACCTCGGCGATTCGATCGGCGACGGCGCGCGGAGGGTGCGGCGCGAAGCGGGTTACATGGCCTCCGGGGCGAGCGAGGCTGCACGAATCCTGCGCCGCGAAGCCTCCAAGAAGGCATCGCGCGCGGTTCGCGACCTCAAGACACGCGTTACGCACTGATCCTGCATTCGAATTATTCTGCTGCAATGGAACGCCGCGGGGTTTCCCTTGCGGTCCGCATTCTCTAAGGGCGCGCCCAATCCACTATCGGCGATTCAACAGGGCACCAGCGATGTCGCACACGACAACTTCGAAGCAGCTTCTCCATCTCGTGATGGGTGGGCAGGTCACGGATCCGCGAACGCTCGAGTTCGCCGATCCCAAGGCAATCGACGTGGTGGGCGTCTTTGCCAGTTATGCCGATGCCCTCGACGCATGGCGCGGGGCGGCCCAACGCACAGTCGACGACGCCGAGATGAAATACGTCATCGTCCACCTGCACAAATTACTTGAACCGGACGAAGCCGAGAGCTGAGTTAGAGCGCGGAAAGTACTGCACCAACGACCAAGCCTGCCCCTACCAGAAGCGCTGCACGCTTGCGCCGTTTCGAGCGACGTTCGGTCCAGGCATCTTCATCGAGATACCATCCGCCAGTTGCCGACTTGATGACCCCGCCCTGCTTCAGGCGTTCGAAAGCGCGCAGGCGACGCGAAAAGATCGATTTGAATTCGATCGCGTCCGACGGGCGCAAGGCGTCCGCGGCGATGAATTGCTCGACAACCCGCCGTTCGGCGATCGCGCCTGCAGGAACCGGCATGATCTGTCTCCCACGCGCCGCCATCCGGCACGCGGGAGCACCTTAGATGAATTCGATCTTCTCGACGAGGTAGAACTTGTCGCCCGAGGGCACAGTGACTTCGATCTCGTCACCCACCTGCTTGCTGATCAACGCACGGCCGAGCGGCGAGTTGTAGCTGATCCGCCCGACCTTGGCGTCAGCCTCGGTCTGGCCGACGATCTGGTACTTGATCGGCTTGTCGTCCTCGTCGAGCAGCGTCACGGTCGCGCCGAACACGATCTTGTCGCCCGACATGGTCGTCGGGTCGATGATCTGCGCGCGGCTGACGCGATCCTCGATATCGGCGATCTGCGCCTCGACCTGACCCTGACGCTCTTTCGCGGCATGATATTCGGCGTTTTCCGACAGGTCGCCATGCGCGCGCGCTTCCTCGATCGCATCGACGATCTTCGGGCGTTCGGCACGCAGGGCCTTGAGGTCGGCGGTCAGCCGCTCGTAGCCCTCGGCAAGCATCGGAACCTTTTCCATCGTGGCCATTCCCTGTTTCCTTGTCAGCCGCCCCGGGACAATTCGTCACCGGGCCGCTTCATGGAAACGGCGACAAACCGGTCAGAATGTCGGGGAGGAGCGAATTCGTCTCAGCTATAATAGTCTTGCAACGGTCGCACTTCAAGCTGGCTTGGTTCAACCTGCGTAATCGCCCGCGCGGCGGCGAGGCTGGCGGCAGCTGTCGTGTAATACGGTGTGCGGGTTGCCAGGACCGAAGCACGGATCGACTGTGAATCGAGCAACGACTGCCAACCTTCGGTAGTGTTGAACACCAGATCGACCTCGTGATCGATGATCCGGTCGACGATATGCGGCTGTCCTTCGGCGACCTTGTTGACCCGTTCGACCGGGAGCCCCTGCTCCTCGAGATACCGCTGGGTTCCTCCCGTAGCGACGACCGAAAAACCATAGTCGATCAGCTGCTTCACCGCAGGAAGGATCACCGGCTTGTCGCTGTCCTTGACCGACACGAATAGCACTCCGCTCTTGGGCAGGGTCAGCCCTACCCCCAGCTGCGACTTGAGGAATGCGGTGGAAAAATCGCGGTCGATTCCCATCACTTCGCCGGTCGACTTCATTTCCGGGCTAAGCACCGGGTCTGCACCGGGGAATCGGTTGAACGGGAACATCGCTTCCTTCACCGCCATGTAGTCGAGCTCGCGGCGAAACGGCTCGAAATCGGCCAGCTTCTCGCCCGCCATCACCCGTGCAGCGATCTTGGCGACCGGCTGGCCGATCGCCTTGGCGACGAACGGCACGGTGCGGCTGGCTCGTGGGTTCACCTCGATCAGGTAGACCTCGCCATCCTTCACCGCGAACTGCACGTTCATCAACCCGCGCACGCCGAGCGCCATTGCCAGCGCCTCCGCCTGCCGCTCCATCTCGGCGACGATCTCGGGCGCGAGCGAATACGGCGGCAAAGTCGCTGCGCTGTCGCCCGAGTGGACCCCTGCCTCTTCGATGTGCTGCATCACGCCCGCGACGCGCACTTCGGTGCCGTCGCACAGCGCATCGACGTCGACCTCGATCGCATCGCGCAGGTATTGGTCGACCAGCACCGGGCTATCACCCGAGACGTTGACTGCCGTGGCAATGTAGTCGTCGAGCTGGGCTTCGCTATCGACGATCTCCATCGCCCGCCCGCCAAGCACGTAACTCGGGCGCAGCAGCACCGGATAGCCGATCCGCGCAGCCACTGCGGCGGCCTCGTCGCGGCTCTTGGCGATGCCGTTGAGCGGTTGCTTGAGGTTGAGCTGCGCGACCAACTTGGCGAACCGCTCACGGTCTTCGGCAAGGTCGATCGCATCGGGGCTGGTACCGAGGATAGGAATGCCCTCGTCCTCCAGCGCCTGCGCCAGCTTGAGCGGGGTCTGCCCGCCGAACTGGACGATCACCCCGACCAGTTCGCCCTTCGACTGCTCGACCCGCAAAATTTCGAGCACGTCCTCGGCGGTCAGCGGCTCGAAATAGAGCCGGTCGGAAGTGTCGTAGTCGGTGCTGACCGTCTCCGGGTTGCAGTTGATCATGATCGTCTCGTAGCCCGCTTCGCTGAGCGCGAAGCATGCGTGGACGCAGCAGTAATCGAACTCGATACCCTGCCCGATCCGGTTCGGCCCGCCGCCGAGGATGACGATCTTCCTGGCGTCCGAAGGATTGGCCTCGTCCTCCGGCTCGCCGAAGCTCGGCGCTTCGTAGGTCGAGTACATGTACGGCGTGATCGCTTCGAACTCGGCGGCGCAGCTGTCGATCCGCTTGAACACCGGCAGCACGCCGAGCTTGTGGCGCAGCGCGCGCACTTCCTCTTCGCTGGTCGCCCCGGCCATCGCGCGCAGTGCGTCGTGGAGCAGGCCGGAACGGCGCGCCTGCGTCTCGCCCAGCCCGCCGGCGACCCCGACCGAACGCACCGCCAGAGTCGCCAGCCGCCGGTCGGAAAAGCCCATCGCCTTGAGCTTGCGCAGCTCGGCAGCATCGTTGGGCAGGCCGTTCTCGGAAATGCCCTTTTCCGCTTCGATGATCGCGTGAATCTGGCGCAGGAACCACGGATCGAACCCGGTGATCGCCTGCACATCCTCGACAGTAAAGCCTTCGCGGAAAGCCTGCGCAACGTTGAGCAGCCGATCGGGCGTGCGGCGCGCGAGCGCAGCGGTGATCGCGTCCCTGGTCGCCCCTTCCAGCCCGACCTGGCGGTTGAACCCGTCGAGCCCGGTTTCGAGCCCGCGCAGCGCCTTTTGCACCGATTCCTGGAAGTTGCGGCCGATCGCCATCACTTCGCCGACCGATTTCATCGCGGTCGACAGCGTAGCCTCGGTGCCCTTGAACTTCTCGAACGCGAAGCGCGGGATCTTGGTGACGACGTAGTCGATCGTCGGCTCGAAGCTCGCCGGCGTCGCGCCGGTGATCTCGTTGGTGATCTCGTCGAGCGTGTAGCCAACCGCCAGCTTCGCCGCGACGCGCGCGATGGGAAACCCGGTCGCTTTCGACGCCAGCGCCGAGGAACGGCTGACCCGCGGGTTCATCTCGATCACGATCAGGCGGCCATCCTTCGGATTGACCGCGAACTGCACGTTCGAGCCGCCGGTTTCGACCCCGATTTCGCGCAGGCAGGCGATGCTGGCGCTGCGCATGATCTGGTATTCCTTGTCGGTCAGCGTCAGCGCCGGGGCGACAGTGATCGAATCCCCGGTGTGGACGCCCATCGGATCGACGTTTTCGATCGCGCAGACGATGATGGCGTTGTCGTGGCGATCGCGCACCACCTCCATCTCGTATTCCTTCCACCCGAGCAGCGATTCCTCGATCAGCACTTCGGTTGTGGGCGAGGCGTCGAGCCCTTCGCGCACGATCCGCTCGAACTCGGCCTTGTTGTAGGCGATACCGCCGCCGGTGCCGCCCAGTGTGAAGCTCGGGCGGATGATCGCGGGCAGTCCGGTGCGTTCGAGCACCGCGTAGGCTTCCTCGACCGTGTTGGCGACGCCGCTGCGCGCGCTTTCCAGCCCGATCTTGTCCATCGCCTCGCGGAACCGCTGGCGGTTTTCGGCCTTGTCGATCGCATCGGCATCCGCACCGATCATCTGGACGCCGTATTTCTCCAGCGTCCCGTTGCTCGCCAGCGCCAGCGCGCAGTTGAGCGCGGTCTGCCCGCCCATCGTCGGCAGGACGGCATCGGGCCGCTCCTTCTCGATGATCTTCTCGACGATCGCTGGCGTGATCGGCTCGACATATGTCGCGTCGGCAAACTCGGGATCGGTCATGATCGTCGCCGGGTTGGAGTTCACCAGGATCACCCGGTAGCCCTCCTCCTTCAGCGCCTTGATCGC
The DNA here is from genome assembly GCF_002269345.1 of Tsuneonella mangrovi. Taxonomy (NCBI): domain Bacteria; kingdom Pseudomonadati; phylum Pseudomonadota; class Alphaproteobacteria; order Sphingomonadales; family Erythrobacteraceae; genus Tsuneonella; species Tsuneonella mangrovi. Next base: position 186,782 of record NZ_CP022889.1, on the reverse strand, counting down.
CTGCGTGCCCGAATAGTCGAACTCGCAGGCCTGGCCGATAACGATCGGCCCGGCGCCGATTACGAGGATGGAGGAGATGTCAGCGCGTTTGGGCATTAGAATACCGAATGAATGATGGTGATGATTGCTGCAGAATTGAGAAAAGCTGTCAGAGGTGCGGAGTTGAGAATGTCCAAAATTATACGCCAAGGTGGATCAGGGGCTTGAACCAAATCATCCAAAGCTCTGGCTCGACTCAACGCATTTTGCCGGTCGCGGTCAGGCATCTCCGCCTGCTCGATCGTCAAGATAAGTGCAGCAGTATTCTCGCGAATTTTGGCAATTCGTTCATTGCCAATCCTTTGTGTCAGGCCAGTCCATTGTGAACTGTCGACAGTTTCGGTTTCGTCACGAAGCCTTTGGAACGACGCGGCTACATCCAAGATCGATTCACTCGTCCCAGCAATCACCGTCCTTAGGATACGCCCTTCATTAAGAAGGCATTGCACCCGGCCCGCTTGCGTAACGCGCAGATTTGCCTTGTTCAGCTGAACTCCCAACAAGGGTTCGTCGAAGTTGATCATTCCGCCTTCTTTCAGGCGAGCAAGTGCGTCTTCAACCTCGCTTCTTTGCTTGTTTCCTGGCTCAATCGCATCATAAAAGTGGAAAGCCCCCCGGTCATCGCCACTGACCGAGAGCAAGCGCCCCAAGATATCATCTTCAAGATCGCCAAAGAGGGGCATCACCCCAACATCCCCACGAACTTCTCGAACAGGTAGAAGCTGTCCTGCGGCCCCGGGCTCGCCTCCGGGTGATACTGCACCCCGAACGCGCGCTTGCCGCTGATGGAAATCCCGCAATTGGATCCGTCGAACAAGCTCACGTGGGTCTGCTCGACCCCCGCAGGCAGCGTATCGGCATCGACCGCGAAGCCGTGGTTCATGCTGGTGATCTCGACGAGGCCGGTGGTCTCGCCCCACCCTTCCCCGACACGCTGGACCGGATGGTTCGCGCCGCGGTGGCCCTGGTGCATCTTCACCGTCTTTGCCCCCGCCGCGATGCCAAGCATCTGGTGACCGAGGCAGATACCGAACAGTGGCACGTCCCGCTCGAGCAGCGCCTTGATCACCGGCACCGCATATTCGCCGGTTGCCGCCGGGTCGCCGGGGCCATTGGAAAGGAACACGCCGTCGGGCTCTAGGGCGAGGATATCCTCCAGCGAGGTTTTCGCCGGGACCACTGTCACCCGCGCGCCCGCTTTCACGAGATTGCGGAAGATATTGTCTTTCGCGCCGTAGTCGATTGCGACCACGTGCGGCCGGTTCTCCCACGCCGCGCGCGAATAACCCTGGCCGAGCGCCCACGGGCCGCCGCCCCATTTCTCGCCCGCTTCGCGCGTGACGCGCACGGCGAGGTCCATCCCCTCCAGCCCCTGCCATTCCTGCGCGCGCCGAAGCAGCGCTGGGATATCGAACTTGCCGCTCGGCTCATGCGCGATCACGGCATTGGGCGCGCCGGACAGGCGGATGCGGCGGGTGAGCGCACGGGTATCGACGCCGGAAAGGCCGATTTTGCCCGCCTTCGCCAGCCAGTCGCCGAACTCCTGCTCGGCGCGGAAATTGGAGGCCGGGGTGACTGCCTCGCGCACCACGCAGCCGACTGCGCCCTCGACCTGCGATTCGACGTCTTCGGCATTCGCGCCGACATTGCCGATATGCGGGAAGGTGAATGTGACGATCTGCCCGGCGTAGGAAGGATCGGTCATCACTTCCTCGTAGCCGGTCATCGCGGTGTTGAAGCACACTTCGCCCACCGCGCTGCCGGTGGCTCCGAAGCCCTTGCCCCAGATCACCGATCCGTCGGCCAGGACGAGGACTCCCGTCGCGCCGTCGGGTTGCGCGCGAGTGTTTGCGGGGTCGGCCATTGGGGGCGCTCCGAGTCAGGGGTTTCCGGCGATGTCGCTAAGACCCAGCCGCTAGGCGCGGTTGGCCGAGCCGTCAACCTGTCCAATCGCGAATATTCCGGCTAAGCGCACCGGCAACGCAACCTATCCACACAGAAAGACCGAAAACCATGCTCCGCGACGATCTCAAGCAGGCCCAGATTGCAGCCATGAAGGGCGGCGACAAGGAACGCCTCGCCGCCGTGCGGCTGATTCTCGCCAAGGTGAAGGATCGCGACATCGAACTGCGCACCGGCAAGGCCCAGGGCGACGACGATGCGGTGATCATCGACGTGCTGCAGAAAATGGCCAAGCAGCGCCGCGAATCGATCCAGATGTACCGCGACGGCGGCCGCGACGAGCTGGCCGACAAGGAAGCGGGCGAGCTGGCGGTGATCGAGGAGTTTCTTCCCCAGCAGATGAGCGAGGCGGAGACCAAGGAGAAGATTGCCGCGATCAAGGCCGAACTCGGTGCGGAAAGCATGAAGGACATGGGCCGCGTGATGGGCGAACTGAAGGCCCGCCACGGCACCCAGCTCGACATGAGCAAGGCCAGCGGCTGGGTGAAGGAAGCGCTTTCCTGAGGCGCACCTGACTCCTCTCGACTTAGCTGTGTGCTAGGGGCACACTGGCTACCCTTTCACCGTTCGTGTCGAGCGTAGTCGAGACACGTTGCCTTGGACTAACCGATGCCCTTCTGGTGTTACATCCTCGAATGCGCCGATGGGGTATACTACACGGGGCACACCGATGACCTGGAACGGCGCATCGCCGAACACAGCGTGGGCGGATTTTGCAGATTCACCTCCGCCCGTCGCCCGGTGGAGCTAATCTGGGCAGACGAATTTCCTACGCGCGAAGAAGCCCTCGCAAGCGAGTTGCGGATCAAAAAATGGTCGCGCGCAAAGAAGGAGGCGCTTGCTGCAGGAGACTGGGGCAAGCTCTCGTTCTATTCGAAACCTCCGCGCGAGCGCCTCTCGACTTCGCTCGAGGCGAACGGCTGTTGTGGCAGTCATTCCCATTCCGTTCGTATCGAGCGTAGTCGAGACACCAAGCGGGCAGACAACTGATGCTCTCACCCCAATGGCTTGATGAACTGCGTGCGCGGGTGACGCTTTCGAGCGTTATCGGCCGCACGACCAAGCTGCAGAAGGCGGGACACGAATGGAAGGCGTGCTGCCCATTCCACAATGAGAAGACGCCAAGCTTCACGGTTTCCGATCAAAAAGGGTTCTACCACTGCTTCGGTTGCGGGGCGCACGGCGACGTGATCCGGTGGATGACGGACCAGCGCGGGCTGTCGTTCATGGATGCAGTGAAGGAACTCGCCGCCGAAGCCGGGATGGAAGTCCCCGCCCCCGATCCGCGCGCAGCGCAGCAGGCCGAACAGCGCGCGACGCTCAATGATGTGTGCGAGGCGGCGCAGGCGTGGTTCGTCGCGAGCCTTGCAGGCGAACGCGGGGGCCATGCCCGCGAGTATCTCGCCAAGCGCGGGTTCAATGCGCGCACGATCGAGCGATTCGGCTTCGGCTATGCCCCGGTCGACCGGCAGGCGCTCAAGGCCGCGGTCTCGCAGTTCGAGGAACCGCTGCTGATCGAGGCGGGCCTGCGCATCGCGGTCGATGACAAGGAACCCTACGATCGGTTTCGCGACCGGCTGATGCTGCCGATCCAGGATGCGCGCGGCCGGGTGATCGGCTTCGGCGGGCGGATCCTGCAGGCCGACAGCAAGGCACCCAAGTATCTCAACAGCCCCGACACTCCGCTGTTCGACAAGGGGCGCACGCTCTACAACTTGCACCGCGCCGGGCCGGCCAGCCGCCAGACCAAGCGCATGGTGGTGGTCGAAGGCTACATGGACGTGATCGCACTCGCTGCAGCGGGGATGGAAGATGCGGTCGCGCCGATGGGCACCGCGCTCACCGATCGGCAACTCGCACTGCTGTGGCGCATGGTCGACACGCCGATCCTGTGCTTCGACGGCGACGCGGCGGGCCAGCGCGCAGCAATGCGTGCGATCCAGCGTGCTTTGCCCTTGTTGCAGCCGGGCCACTCGCTGGGGATTGTCCGCTTGCCCACCGGACTCGATCCGGACGACCTGATCAAGCAAAGCGGCGCGAAGGCGATGGAGGAGTTGCTCGCCAGCCCCGCCTCGTTGCTCGACACTTTGTGGGAGGCGGAGCGCAATGCCCAGCCGCTGAACACGCCGGAGGACAAGGCCGGCCTGAAGGCCCGGCTCCTCACCCATGTCGACACGATCGAGCACCCTGACATCAAGGCGCTTTACCGCCGCGAACTTCTCGAGAAGTTTTCCGCCTTCGCGTTCCCGCCCCGCGCTGCCCGATCGCAACGCGACTGGAAAAGCGGGATCGCCAAGCCGGCCGCTCCGCCACTTTCTCCAGAGGCAGCATCGCGCCTCAGGGCCGTCACCGGTGGCGGTGCGCGCGACGGACTGGCGGCGGCAGTGATTGCCGGGCTCCTGCGCTTTCCTGACCAGATTCTCGCCCATGCCGACGAGCTCCATCGGTTCGCCAACCATGACGGCAGAATCGGTCCTGCAATAGATTCGTTGATTGAAGCGGCCGAAATGCTTGATCCCGGCAGCGAAACGCCCATATCGGCTCCACAGGGCTTGTCGCCGCCACCGGATAACACCCGTTTCGCCTTCCTGCGAGAAGGCACCGATCCGCAAGAGGCGCGCGAGGTTCTGGCTGAAGCCATATCGCTGCTGGTCGAAAGACCTGCGCTGGAGGCTGCTATCGAAGCAGCTACGGCGCGGTTCGAGGCCGATCCCGAAGGTTCGTTTGCCGAACAAAAACGCCTGAGGGAACGAATGCTGGAAAATCAGCGGCGACTAGGGCAAATGGCGAGCAAACGGGCCGCGCAGGCGGCTCATGATGATTCAGACGTTCCGACAGCGGATAAACCCCGCCAACCGGACGAAAGCACGGGTTGATACTGGACCAGATGGCAAGCGACGACGGCAACGGCAAGGACGACGCCCCCCTCATCGATCTCAACGAAGCTTCGATCAAGAAGCTGATTACCCGCGCCAAGCGGCGCGGCTACGTGACGGTCGACGAACTCAACGAGGCGCTCCCGCAAGACCAGCTCTCTTCGGAGCAGATCGAGGACGTGATGTCAGCGATCAGCGAGATGGGCGTCAATATCGTCGAGAAGGACGAGGACGCCGAGGACGACAGTGACAGCGACGACGACGTCGAGGAACTGGGAGCGTCCGACGACAACGAAGACGAAACGGCGACTGCCAAGAAGGCCAAGCCCGCCGCCAAGAAGAAGGAAACCGTCGAGCGCACCGACGATCCGGTGCGGATGTACCTGCGCGAAATGGGCGCGGTCGAACTGCTCAGCCGCGAGGGCGAAATCGCCATCGCCAAGCGGATCGAGGCCGGACGCGACACGATGATCATCGGTCTGTGCGAAAGCCCGATCACCTTCCATGCGATCATCCAATGGTCCGAAGCGCTCAACAACGAAGAGATGCAACTGCGCGAAATCCTCGATCTCGATGCCATGCTGTCCAAGGAGCCGCCCGTCGACAAGATGGAGGAAGGCGCCGAGGACGATGACGACGACGGCGAAATTTCCGAAGCGACCGCTGGCCCCTCGATCCGCGATGACGACGAAGTCGAAGATCACGAAGACGAAGACAGCGACGACGAGGATGGCGAGGAAGGTTCGTCCAAGCGCCGCGAGGAAGATGACGAGGAAGACAACACCCTCTCGCTCGCGCAGATGGAAGCCGCGCTGAAGCCCGAGGCGCTCGAACGGTTCGAACGCATCACCAAGCTGTTCAAGAAGTTCGAGAAGCTGCAGGCCGAACGGGTCGAGGTTCTAGGCCAGGGCGATGAATTCTCGCCAGCCAAGGAAAAGAAGTATGAAGCTCTCCGCGAAGAGTTGACCGCCGAGGTCGAAAGCGTGCAGTTCCACGCGACCAAGATCGAATTCCTGGTCGACAATCTTTATGCCTTCAACCGCCGTCTGACTGCGCTCGGCGGACAGATGCTTCGCCTGGCCGAGCGGCACAAGGTCAAGCGCACCGAATTCCTTGCTGCCTATATCGGCAACGAACTCGATGACGCGTGGCTTACCGCCAACGCCAAGAAGGACAAGAAATGGGCTGCCTTCGCCGATAAGGAGGCCGAAGCGGTAGAGCGCATCCGCGCCGAGATCGCCGATATCGCCAGCCAGACCGGCATGGCGCTGCCCGAGTTCCGCCGGATCGTAAACATGGTCCAGAAGGGTGAACGCGAGGCGCGCATCGCCAAGAAGGAAATGGTCGAGGCGAACCTGCGCCTGGTGATTTCAATCGCCAAGAAATATACCAACAGGGGCCTGCAATTCCTTGATCTTATTCAGGAAGGCAACATCGGCCTGATGAAGGCGGTCGACAAGTTCGAGTACCGCCGCGGCTACAAGTTCAGCACCTATGCTACCTGGTGGATCCGCCAGGCGATCACCCGCTCGATCGCCGACCAGGCGCGCACGATCCGCATTCCGGTGCATATGATCGAGACGATCAACAAGCTGGTCCGCACGAGCCGGCAATTCCTCCACGAGCAGGGCCGCGAGCCGACGCCGGAAGAAATGGCCGAGCGCCTCTCGATGCCGCTCGAAAAGGTCCGCAAGGTGATGAAGATCGCCAAGGAGCCGATCAGCCTCGAAACCCCGATCGGCGATGAGGAAGATTCGCACCTCGGCGATTTCATCGAGGACAAGAACGCGATCATCCCGGTCGATGCCGCGATCCAGTCGAACCTCAAGGAAACCGTCACCCGCGTCTTGGCGTCACTCACCCCGCGCGAGGAGCGTGTGCTGCGTATGCGGTTCGGCATCGGCATGAACACCGATCACACGCTCGAAGAAGTCGGCCAGCAGTTCTCGGTGACTCGCGAACGCATCCGCCAGATCGAAGCGAAGGCGCTGCGCAAGCTCAAGCACCCGAGCCGCAGCCGCAAGATGCGCAGCTTCCTCGATCAGTAGGCGGACGGATTAGATTTGGGGCACGCGGCAGACAGCCGCGTTTCGCACTATCCGTTGAACGAAATCGTGATCGCAACGTCCTCCGGGCGTGTGCCGGCGACCTCGGCGATCTTCGCCTTGTAGTATTCGAGCGTCTCGCGAAGCCCGCCATTGGGACGAAGGCCATCGCCTGCGTCTGGCGAAGCGGCCCCGAACATCAGTTCCTGGACCGAGCATTCGAAAATCTCAGCGAGTTGTTCGAGCGATGCCGTTCGCGGATGAGAGCCGTCCTTCTCCCAGTTCCAGACGGTCACCTTCGAGACACCAAGCTGGCGCGCCAGGTGCGCCTGGTTGATCGATCGGGCAAGGCGCAAGCGCCGCAAGCGCATTCCGAAGGTCTCGTCTTCGTTCGCCGTAGCAGGCTTCTGCGGCAAGACGGTTGGCATGACCATCGTTTCTGCGGTCAATGATTCGATTGCATCACTGCTCAACGGCACGACGAATTCGCAGCCATGCGACTGGCCATCGCGCCAAACGACCTTGGCGGTCACATCTTTTCCATTGGGTAGCGCGACAACGATCGTGCTGCCTTCATCGAGGACGGCTTTGCTCTCAAGCAGAAGCGAGTTCTCCGAAACCGCTTTGACGCGACACGCTTGAGCCGCGGGCGGTGTGCCCTTTGTAGCATCGATAAATGACAGCCCGTGCGCACCCGAGCGCGCGGCAGGTTGCTCTCCTTCTTGGGAGAGGCTTGCGTTCCAGTACATTTGCGACCCTATTTTTCTCTGGGTGTAGGCAATCCGTTAGGCGCTAATATCGCTCGAAACAAGGCGACGGCCTCAAGGTTCCCTAGTTTCGCAATTTAGGCAGGAAATTCAACGCACCGAAGCCTTGCTCGAATGTCGTGAGTTGAAGACCCGCGACTACGGACCTGACAGCGACTCGCGCCTGGCCAACGATGTGACGAAAAGTTGCCTCGCGAGGGTGGAGTGACGGCGCGGATTTCCCTATGCGCGCGGCATGAGAATCGCCATCGCATCGGATCACGCCGCCCTGTCGCTCAAGGCCAGCCTGCTCGAATGGTTGGTCGAGCAAGGTCACGAGGTTGCCGACTTGGGACCGTACGACGGCGACAGCGTCGACTATCCCGATTTCGGTTACAAGCTCGCGGCCGTAGTGGCCGAAGGAACCGCTGAGCGCGGAATTGCCCTGTGCGGCTCCGGGATCGGTATTTCGATCTCCGTCAATCGCAATCCTGCGGTGCGCTGCGCACTGGTCTCCGAACCGCTTTCGGCTTCGCTCGCCCGCGAACACAACGATGCCAATTGCATCGCGATGGGTGCGCGCCTTACCGGGGTCGACATGGCCAAGGCATGCGTCACCGCGTTCCTCGAAACCGAATTTGCCGGCGGGCGACACCAGCGCCGCGTCGACAAGCTTTCCAACCCCACGTTCTCCTGAACCAAGGAACCGGCATGACCACAACCACCGCCGACCGTCCCGCCGCCGCACCGGACATGACCCGCTTTTGGGGTGATGATTTGCAATCGGCCGATCCTGAGATCTACGCCGCCGTCCAGAACGAGCTGGAGCGCCAGAGGACCAAGATCGAGCTGATTGCCAGCGAGAACATCGCCAGCAAGGCAGTGCTCGAAGCTGCCGGTAGCGTGTTCACCAACAAGTACGCCGAGGGTTACCCCGGCAAGCGTTACTACGGCGGGTGCGAATATGCCGATGTGGTCGAAACGCTGGCCATCGAGCGCGCCAAGCAGTTGTTCGGCTGCGAATTTGCCAACGTGCAACCCAATTCGGGCAGCCAGATGAACCAGGCGGTGTTCCTCGCGCTGCTCCAGCCGGGCGACACATTCATGGGGCTGGACCTCAATTCGGGCGGGCACCTGACGCATGGTTCGCCGGTCAACATGAGCGGCAAGTGGTTCAACCCCGTGAGCTATGGCGTTCGCCGCGAAGACGAGCTGATCGACATGGATGCAGTGATGGCGACCGCGAAGGAGCATAAGCCCAAGCTGATCATTGCGGGCGGCACAGCCTATTCGCGCATTTGGGACTGGGCAGCGTTCCGCAAGGTAGCCGACGAAGTCGGCGCATACCTGATGGTCGACATGAGCCACATTTCGGGCCTTGTGGCGGGCGGCGCGCACCCCTCCCCCTTCCCCCACGCCCATGTCGTGACGACCACCACACACAAGAGCCTGCGCGGCCCGCGTTCCGGAGTGATCCTGTGGAACGATGAGGCACTGACCAAGCCGCTCAACATGGCGGTGTTCCCGGGGCTGCAAGGCGGCCCGCTGATGCACATCGTCGCTGCCAAGGCGGTTGCCTTCGCAGAGGCGCTGCGGCCCGATTTCAAGGATTACGCGGCCCGCGTGATCGCGAATGCCCGGGCAATGGCCGAAGGTATCGAGGCAGGCGGCTTGCGGGTGGTTTCGGGCGGGACCGACAATCACTCGATGCTGGTCGACCTGACCGCGAAGGACGTGACCGGCAAGGATGCCGAAAAGGGCCTCGATCGGGCTTGGCTCACGTGCAACAAGAATGGTATTCCCTACGACACGCGAAGCCCGTTCGTGACCAGCGGCATTCGCCTGGGTTCGCCCGCCGGGACCACCCGCGGGTTCGGCCCGGACGAGTTCCGCCAGATCGGCGGGCTGATCGCCGAAGTCGTCGATGGGTTGTCCAAGAACGGTGCCGAAGGCGATGCGCAAATCGAAGAAAGCGTGCGCCGCCGGGTTGGCGAGTTGTGCGCGGCGTTCCCCGTCTATCCCGGGAGGTGAGGCAAATGGCTGGTAACAATGACGGACAGGACTGGGTCGAGGATCTCAAGACCGAAGTTTCGGGCATGGCCAAGGAAGGGATGCACCATCCCGGCACCAAACCTGTCCTTGCAGGAGCAGCCATCGGCGCACTCGCAGGTGGGCTTCTGCCGATCGTAACCTGGCCGGTCGGTCTCGCCGCTGGCGTCGGCATCGCGCTTTACAACCGCATCAAGAAGTAAGTCGCCGCGAATGCGCTGTCCATTCTGTGCCCATGACGATTCGCAGGTCAAGGACAGCCGCCCGACCGAAGACAACACCGCGATCCGCCGTCGCCGCCAGTGCGAGAGCTGCGGCGCGCGCTTCACGACTTTCGAGCGGGTGCAGTTGCGCGACGTCACGATCGTCAAATCGGGCGACCGGCGCGAACCGTTCGAGCGGGCCAAGATCGAACAGTCGGTTGCCCTGGCTTGCCGCAAACGCGGAATCGACCAGGAACGGATCGACCAGCTCGTGTCGGGCATCCAACGACAGGTAGAAACTGCAGGGGACGGCGAGATTGCCTCGGCCCGGATCGGCGAGATGGTGATGGACGGACTGCGCCAGCTCGACAGCGTCGCGTACATCCGCTTCGCCAGCGTCTATCGCGACTTTTCCGAAGCGAGGGACTTCGAGGAATTTGCCAGCACTGTGCGCGATGCTGGAAAGGGCTGACCCTCCCGTCATCGTGCTGGTCCGCCCGCAGCTGGGCGAGAATATCGGCAAGGCCGCGCGAGCGATGCTCAATTTCGGGCTGACCGAAATGCGGCTGGTGACTCCGCGCGACGGTTGGCCGAACCCCTCTGCCGGGCCCGCTGCCTCAGGTGCGGACTCGATCCTCGAAAACGCCAAGGTGTTCGAAAGCGTCGCCGACGCTGTAGCCGATTGCGCGAACGTCTACGCGACTACTGTGCGCAAACGCGGGGTGACCAAGCCGGTCGTCACACCCGAGCAGGCCTCGCGCGAGATCCACACTCAACCGGGCCGCAGCGCAATCCTGTTCGGACCCGAACGTTCGGGGTTGGAAACATCGGACGTCGCCCTGGCCCGGGCGATCCTCACAGTGCCGATCAATCCGGAGTTCGGTTCGCTCAACCTTGCGCAAGCGGTGATCCTGTGCGCCTACGAATGGTCCAAAGGGGTAGATCTCGCCACGCCCACTACGGAAGACCTGCTTCCCCCTGCCCCGCAGGAAGAGCTGGAAGGGCTGATCGGACACATTGAAACGCTGCTCGGACCCAAGGGTTATTTCTTCCCGGAATCGCGTGCCGAAGCGACCCGGCTCACACTGCGCAACGTGCTCACAAAGCCCGGCTGGAACCACCTGGAGGTGCGGACCTTGCGCGGCGTGCTGAGCGCACTTGAAAAACCACCACGGAATTAGGCGCGCATCTCGTCCCAATGCCCGAATTCGTAGGCGATCGAGCACTCGACCAGCCGATCCCAGATTTCCGCCAGCGCATCTTCGGGTAGGCCGCGCCCTGCGGCATCGCGCTTCACGTTGGCGATCACTTCGGCCTTGCGCACTTCATCGCGCACCTCGCCGCGCGCCTGCTTGATGCGGGCGGCGGCGCGCATGTAGCCGAATCGGCGGTCGAGCAGGTCCATCAGCGCACGGTCGGTCGCGTCCACTCCCGCGCGAACCTCGGCCATAGTCCGGCAGTCATCGGGCAGAATGATTTGCTTGTTCATGCCGCCAGCCCCTGCCGCGCCTTGCCCCCGATGTCGAGCATCTATCTGCCGACTTGACCCAAAGGCATAAACTGCTACTGGCGCGCCTTCGCAATTGGCCCCGCATCCCGGTGAAGCGGTGGCCGCGCAAGGCAACGGGCCTTGCGGGCGATGCCGGGTTGAAGCCTTGGCCCCAGTTCATGGTGAATTGGGGGGCAAGGACAGCAGATTGAAGGAACGTCTCATGACGAAGCGCACCAGCGCCAAGCACAAACTCGACCGCCGGATGGGCGAAAACATCTGGGGTCGTCCGAATTCCCCGGTCAACCGCCGCTCCTACGGCCCCGGCCAGCACGGCCAGCGCCGCAAGGGCAAGATGAGCGACTTCGGCCTCCAGCTGCGCGCCAAGCAGAAGCTCAAGGGCTACTACGGCGACGTGACCGAGAAGCAGTTCAAGCGCACCTACCAGGAAGCGTCGCGCATGAAGGGTGACACGGGCCAGAACCTGATCGGCCTGCTCGAGCGCCGGCTGGACATGGTTGTCTACCGCGCCAAGTTCGCGCCGACGATCTTTGCTGCCCGCCAGATCGTTTCGCACGGCCACATCCGCGTGAACGGCGTGAAGTGCAACATCGCCAGCCGCCGCATTAATGTCGGCGACGTGATCTCGCTGGGCGACAAGGCCAAGGAAATGGCGCTGATCATCGAAGCGCAGAGCCTGCCCGAGCGCGACATTCCCGACTACGTTGCGCCTGACGGCACCGACAAGGTCACCTACACCCGCGTTCCGACGCTGGAAGAAGTGCCCTACCCGGTGACGATGGAGCCGAACTTGGTGGTCGAATTCTACTCGCGCTGATCGAGCGAACACGCAGAACACGAAGGGCGGCCCGAGTGGCCGCCCTTTTTCGTTTCTGGCGACAGCCCGCGTCAGAGGAGCGGCGCCGCTCCTCCCGTCAAAGGCTTCGACAAGGAATCGGGCAGCCCGAAACGATCTGCCGCCCGCTCTACCCACGCCCTCGCCCGTGCGATTTCCGGCGCAAGTCGGTCGATCGCTTCCGCTTCACGGGCGATTCGCACTTCCGGATCGTAATCGAGTGCCGGGTTCTTCGAATAGGAATGGAACAGCTCGCCGCTTACGAGCGAGACCGCTTCGCTCTCCGACAATTCGACGCCGAAAAGCTTCGCGGCCGCGACGAGGACCGGTACGGGATCGTCGAACAAGCGCGAAGCCTCGAGCGAGGCGGTATTGGGGTACGACAAGACCTGTTCGAACGCCTTGATTTGCACGAACCATAACGCCGCAGCGAATTCGGCTGCGCACTGAGGGTTATTACCTTCGCAAATCGGGTTTCCCGCCAGTCGGAGCTCTTGTGAAACCCGGTCGGTCCAATCGACGTGCCCGGGGGTACGCAAGATGGCGGCGACGTAGTTGATCAGCGGAAAATGCAGGGTGATTGCCGGAGCGTCCGGGCGCATTCGCATAAGCTCGTCCGCAATCAGATTAACCGGTACGTTCGCCTTCACGATGACGGGAGTTTCGCGGTCCCATCGCTTGGACAGCATGAACGCGATCGCGCGAAGCAAGGCCTTGTCATCGTCACCCAGACCCCCTGGTTGACCCGCCCGCACACCAATCCGTCGAAGCGCCGCCGGTTCCCGCAGCACAAGGCTGCGCCCAATTTGATCGAGCGCGCGCGCCAGTAGGGTCGAGCCACATTGGGCGACGTGGAATATCCAACCCGTCGCGGCTCGACCGTGATTGGTGTCAAAAGTGGCATTTCCGACCAGCTGGACAAGTTGGTCCAGCGGCACCCGCATTGCTCCTTGAGCTTTGTGACGGATGCGTCCGTCGAGGAATATCGAGCGGTGAAAATTGTCCCGCGTCATTTGCAGGATGTGCGCCGAGGTTTCATCGAACTCGAGCAGAAAGAGACCCGGATCCGTAAGTAGTTCTTGTGCCGTAAATGCCATCGGCGGCGCCTAGCATACCAACTCGGGATGGACTACAACCCCGCTGCATGACTGCAACGCTAGCCAACGTCAAAGCATTCGAGCCGCACACCATTCCGGGATCCCGGCGCGACCTTGAGGATGTCGACGTTGCTCATGTTCGCTCCGCGCTGGAGGAACACGGAGCGATCCTGCTCCGGGATTTCGCGACCTCAATCGATGGATTCGTCGATCTCGGTCGCCGACTTTGTCCGGTGTCCGTTCTCAACGAAAGTCCCAACCGCGCAATGATGGGGGAGAGAGGCCAGGCACAAACCGTCAATCTCGGCAATGATCCGTTCCCGCTTCATCCGGAGCTTGCTCGCGAACCATGGCGACCAGACGTGGCGCTGTTCGCTTGCTTTGATCCACCGTCGGTCGGCGGTCAGACCAACTTGTGCGACGGAATCGCGATCGCGCAGGGATTGCCTGACGAATTGCGCGCCAGACTGCAGGATGCGCTGCTGCTCTACATCAACGACGCATCGCCGGAGGCGTTGGAATTCTGGCTCGGCACGAGCACACCGGACGATCAATTACTAGCCAATCCGCCAGCCAGATGCCCGTACTGGTTTCGTCGGGTGCAGACTCGAATCTTGCGCGGCTTCACTCGCCCAGCGCTCGAACCCACCTTGTTCCAGGGCGAACCCGCCTGGTGCAATTTTGCCCTCTTTGCACGGGACTACCTCGGTTCGCGCAACTTTCCGCTGCTCAACGGACAACCGATCGACGATGACATGCTCGATACGGTTCGATCGGTTGCGCGCGCCAACACCTATGCCCATGCCTGGCAAGAAGGGGACGTGCTAGTGGTCGACAATACCCGTTTCATGCACGGGCGCCGTGCAATAGCGGACGCGTCGGGCCGCCAGATTGCCACCTTTTTCGGATACCTTGAAGGAATCGCGAACCGCCCCGGAGAGCCGGAAAGCCCGATTTGGCGAAAGGAAATGTTCGTTCCGCCGGACAAACCGGAAGGCAACTGAGGCAGTCGCAACCCCCTTGCCGCTACCTTGACCGTTGCTCAGCAAAGATAGTCGCTGCGAAAATCGCTGGCGAATGCGGCAAATCTCTGCCGTCCGATCGCATCGCGCATCGCCGCCATAAGTTGCTGGTAAAACGACAGGTTGTGCTCGGTCAGGAGCATCGCCCCAAGCATCTCCCCGGCCTTGGTCAGGTGGTGTAGATAGGCGCGCGAATAAGTGCCGCACACATCGCAATTGCATCGATCGTCGAGCGGCGCGGTGTCTTCGGCATGGCGCGCATTGCGCAAGTTGAGCGGCCCTGCCCAAGTGAACGCCTGTCCGTTACGCCCCGAGCGCGTCGGCAGGACGCAATCGAACATGTCGATCCCGCGCTCGACCGCGCCGACGAGATCGTCGGGTTTGCCAACCCCCATCAGGTAACGCGGCCGGTCTTCGGGCAGCATCGCCGGCGCGAAATCGAGCGTCGCGAACATCGCTTCCTGCCCTTCGCCCACTGCCAGACCCCCGACCGCATAGCCATCGAAGCCAATGTCGATCAGTTGCTCCGCGCTTTGGCGGCGAAGCTCCTCATCGAGCGCGCCCTGTTGGATTCCGAACAGCGCCGCGCACTCGGCGTGCTCTTCGCCCGCGTCGAACGCATCGCGGCTGCGCTTCGCCCAGCGCATCGACAGATCCATGCTGGCGGCGATTTCGCTGCGCGGCCGATCGGCGCGCGGGCATTCGTCGAACGCCATGACGATGTCCGAGCCGAGCAGGCGCTGTACCTCCATCGACCGCTCGGGCGTGAGCATGTGCTTCGACCCGTCGATATGGCTGCGAAACTCAACTCCCTGCTCGGTCAGCTTTCGCAAGTCCGACAGGCTCATCACCTGGTAGCCGCCGCTGTCTGTCAGGATCGGCCGGTCCCAGTTCATGAATGCGTGGAGTCCGCCGAGCCGCGCGATCCGCTCGGCCCCGGGGCGCAGCATCAGGTGATACGTATTGCCGAGGATGATATCGGCGCCGGTCGCGCGCACCGTTTCGGGCTTCATCGCTTTGACCGTTGCCGCGGTTCCCACCGGCATGAAAGCGGGCGTACGAATCTCGCCGCGCTGCATCGCGATCCGCCCGGTCCGGGCCTTGCCGTCGCGCGCATCGACGGAGAAGGCAAAGCGCGCCATGCTGATGCCGTCAGAAACCGTAAACGATCGTCACCCGGCTAAGGGTGTCGGTCGAAACCCCGCCGACTGGCGGATTGCTGTCATAATCGACGGTATAGGAAAATCGCGTGCTCAGGCGGTCCGAAACCTTCGCTTCGAGACCGGAAACCAGATTGATCGACGTATTGCGCGAATCGATGATCGCCACGGCGGTGGTGCCGGTCTCCGCAACGGCGTTGGCGCCCTGGGAGAACTTGAGACGATCGGTAATCTTCCAGTTGAAATCGAGGCCGAGCAATCCGGCCAGCCGATCGTCGTAGGTTCCGTCTTCGTAGCTGGTAAATCGATAGGCCGGGCCGGCCTTGATCGACAGGTCGACATCATCGGCATCGATCATCTGGTATCCGATACCGCCGGAAACCGAATACCTGCCCGAATATCCCTGGATACGGTCGCGCTCGAACTGCCCAAGACCATAGATGAAAACGTGTTTGTTGATCACGTAGTTGGGCTCGTAGGACGCAAACAGGCGTTCGCGCGAAGTAATTCCGTTCGACCGCTGGTAGTCCGCGCTGGCCTTGATCTTGTGGTTCCACTTGATCCCAGTGCGCTTGAGCGTGAGCGACGCGCTGATACCGGAATCGTCTCCATTGCCGGTGGAGCGGAATGCACCGAGTTCGCCTTTGCCAGTCCAGCGTTCGAACATTCCGGCATGCCGGATCGCTTCGGTTTCCTCTTCCTTCTTCCGCGTCGCCAGCTTTGCCTGGTCATCGAGGAACGCCTGATTGAGCGCGTCGATTTCTGCGATGTCGTCAGGATTGGTGGCCTTGGCGGCCTCGATGACAGCGGCAACCTTGTCCTTGTTGCCGGTCGAAATCGCAGCGGCGATCATCGCACGAACCGGATCGGGCAGCTCCGCTTGGGCCGGCACGGCTATCGTCAACAAGCCGGTAGCCAGCGACAAGGCAAATGTGTGGCGAATCCCCATGACTCCGCCCGGTTAGCGGTTCAGCTTCGCAGCCGCCACCCCGTTCGGAAAATCACCGCAATCACACCGACGCAGGCTGCCAGGAAAGCGATGGTCAGGCCGAGCGAGGTAACGATCGACACGTCGGATTGGCCGTAAAAGGTCCAGCGCAGCCCGCTCACCAGGTAGACGATCGGGTTGAACAGCGCGATGGTCTTCCACGGTTCGGGAAGCATGTCGATGGAATAGAACGTCCCGCCAAGGAACGTCAGCGGAGTGAGGAACAACATCGGGATGATCCCGAGCTTCTCGAAATTGTCCGCCCAGATCCCGAGGATAAAGCCGAACAGGCTGAAGCTTGCGGCCACCAGCACGATGTAGATCACAGCGAGAATCGGATGAGCGATCGAATAATCGACGAACAGCCGCGCGGTTGCGAGAATGATCGCCGCAAGGATCAGGCTCTTGGTTGCAGCAGCACCAACGAAACCCACCAGCGTCTCGGCCACGCCAACCGGCGCACTGAGCAGTTCGTAGATCGTCCCGGTAAAGCGCGGCATATAGATGCCGAAGCTCGAATTGCTGGTGGTCTCGCCAAGCAAGGTCAGCATCATCAGGCCGGGAATGATGAATGCGCCGTAGCTCACCCCGCCGAGGTCCGGCATCCGGTGCCCGATCGCCGCCCCGAACACGATGAAGTAGAGCGAGGTCGTGAGCACCGGTGCGAGTACCGACTGGAAAGCGGTACGCAAAAAACGGATCAGCTCGCGGGTGTAGATCGACCAGGTGGAACGCCAGTTCATCGGATCAGGCCTCCTCACCCAGCAGCGACACGAAGATGTCTTCAAGGCTGCTCTCGCGCGTCTCGATCCCGGTGTAGTCGATCCCCGCGCGGGTCAGAGCCTTGACCAGTCCGGCGACTTCGGCCTTGCCGCGCCCGGTCCCGTCGCCGCCGCGATAGCAAAGCTCCATCCCGTCCGCTGCCAGCTCGACCGGCAAGCTGGCGATGGTAGCAGGAATCTCATCGAGCCGGGCGGCAAGCGCAATGTGCGCTTCGGTCCGGCCAAGCCGCGCCATCATCGACTCCTTCTCGTCCACCATCAGCAGCCGCCCGCGATTGATGATCCCGACCCGGTCAGCCATCATTTCGGCTTCTTCGATGTAGTGGGTGGTAAGGATGATCGTCACGCCGCGCGCGCGCATCTCGTCGATGATCGCCCACATGCCCTTGCGCAGCTCGACATCGACGCCAGCGGTGGGCTCGTCGAGGAACAGGAGATCGGGCTCGTGCGCCAGCGCCTTGGCGATCAGCACGCGCCGCTTCATCCCCCCGGAAAGCGCACGGATCTGTTCGTCTTTCTTGTCCCACATGGCCAGCGAGCGCAGGATCTCCTCGATCCGCCCCCGATCGGGAGCCAGCCCGAACAGCCCGCGCGAATAGGAGACTGCGCGCCACACGGTCTCGAACATATCGGTCGCGATTTCTTGGGGCACCAGCCCGATCCGACCACGCGTACCGCGCCAGTGCGTCGCCAGGTTCTCACCGAATGCGTGGATCGTGCCGTCAGTGATCCGCACCAGCCCGCAGACCGCGCCGATCAGGGTCGTCTTGCCCGCGCCATTGGGGCCGAGCAGCGCGAAAATCTCACCCTTGCGGATCGACAGGTCGACCCCGTCGAGCGCTCGCAGTCCACCCGGATAGACCTTGGTCAGGCCCTTGATATCGAGAATCGTTTCCATCGCGGCGAAAGGTGGCATTTCGCCACCGGAATGCAAGCTCATGGCAGCAACAAGGAAGAATCGCCGTAGCTGTAAAAGCGATACCCCTCGCCAATGGCATATGCATACGCCGCCATCATCCGCTCACGGCCCATCAGGGCGCTGACCAGCATCATCAGCGTGGAGCGCGGCAGGTGGAAATTGGTCATCAGTCCGTCGATCGCCTTGAAGCGATAGCCCGGTGTGATGAAGATCGCGGTATCGCCCGCGAATGGACGGATCGTTCCATCTTCATCGGCTGCACTTTCGAGCAGGCGCAGCGAAGTCGTCCCGACTGCTATCAGTCGTCCCCCGCCCCGGCGAGCAGCGTTGAGCCGTTCGGCTACCTCGGGTTCGATCCGGCCCCACTCCGCGTGCATCCGGTGATCGTCGGTATCGTCCGCCTTGACCGGAAGGAATGTGCCCGCACCGACATGCAGTGTCAGGGTTTCGCGCCCGATCCCGGCAGCATCGAGCGCTGCAGTCAGCTCGGGCGTGAAGTGGAGTGCCGCCGTCGGGGCTGCTACCGCGCCATCCTCGCGCGCAAACATCGTCTGGTAGTCGCTCTTGTCCGCCTCGTCGGTGGCACGTTTGCCAGCGATGTAGGGCGGCAGCGGCATCCGCCCTGCGCGCTCGAGCAGCACTTCGACCGGTTCCTCGCCAGCGAATGCAAGGGTCCAGCTGCCATCTTCATGATGCATCTCGGCGATGGCCGAAACACCCGCCTGAAACTCGATAGCGTCGCCATGGTGCAAGCGCTTGGCATTGCGAATGAATGCCTGCCAGCGCCGCAAATCGATCCGCTTGTGCAGGGTCGCTCCGATCCGCGCTTCGCCACGCCGGCCTTCAAGCTGCGCGGGGATCACCCGGGTATCATTGAAGACCAGCACATCGCCCGAGCGCAGGAATGACGGCAGGTCGCGCACGATGCGATCGGAAAGCGGGGCGTCCTGCCCTTCGACCACCAGCATGCGCGCAGAGTCGCGCGGCCGCGCCGGACGCAGGGCGATCAGGTCCTGGGGAAGCTCGAAATCGAACAGGTCAACGCGCATGGCACGCGCCCCTAGGCGCAGCGCGGCGCGATGGAAAGGTCACTGCTGCGCCGAAGCATCCTTTTGCGGTGCGTTCAGCATGTCGGCGGTAACCGGGCCGTCGTCGTTCGCCGGTTTGGGCGGCGGAGCAAACTTCTGCGGCTTGTTATCGGCCGCGATCGATGCCTGGACGATGTAAGTCGGGTCTGCGGGCGGCTCGCCACGGTGGATCGCGTCGACCCCGTCCATCCCCGAAATCACCCGACCGAAGTTGGTGTACTTCTTGTCGAGGCTGAAGCGCGGGTAGAACATAATGAAGAACTGGCTGTTGGCGCTATCGGGGTCGCTCGCGCGCGCCATCGAGACCGAACCGCGCAAATGCGGCATCGGGTTGAATTCGGCCTTCAGGTCGGGAAGCTTGGACCCGCCCCTGCCGGTGCCGGTCGGATCCCCGGTCTGCGCCATGAACCCGTCGATCACGCGGTGGAAGATCACGCCATCGTAGAACCCCTGGCGGGTAAGCGTCTTGATCCGCTCGACCGCATTGGGCGCCCAGCTCGGCATCAGGCGGATCGCGACCCGCTTGCCGTTCGACAGGTCGAGCAGGAGGATGTTCTCCGGATCGTCCTTCATGTTGAAATCGACCGGCGGATAGACCTTGGGCTTTTCCGGTGCGGCATCGGCCTTGTCCTGCGCGAGCGCGACCGAGGAAGTAAGGGCCAGCACGGCAAGCGCACAGGCGGCAATCAGGCGTTTGAGCATCGGTTTTCCGTAAGCCTATAGATAATTGACGCTGGCCCTAGCGGGCGCGGACTGTCGGATCAATGAATGACGTTCACAGGTCGCCGCGGCGCCCCAACTTGGCGACACGCGATTTCACATCCTCGCGCACCTGCGAACTCACGAACGGTGCGATTTCTCCGCCGAACATGGCGATTTCCTTGACCAGTTTCGACGCGATCGGCTGGAGCGAAACGTCGGCCATCAGGAACACCGTCTCGATGTTCTCGTTGAGCTGCTGGTTCATCCCGGCCATCTGGTATTCGTACTCGAAATCGGCGACTGCGCGCAGACCGCGCACGATCACGCTAGCCCCCATCTTCTCCGCCCAGTGCATCAAGAGCGCATTGAAACCGACGACTTCGACGTTTTCGAGCCCGAGCGAGGCAACTTCGCGTTCGACCATCGCCATCCGCTCTTCCGGAGAGAACATCGGGTTCTTGCTGGGATTGGTCGTGACCCCGATGATAAGCTTGTCGACCAGCTTGCTGCCGCGCCGGATGATGTCTGCGTGGCCCAGCGTGATCGGGTCGAAAGTGCCCGGATAGATGCCAATGCGATCTGCCATTAACGGTCCCTATATACGATAAACCGCGCCAATGCGCGCAACAGGTCGGCTTCGGAGCCGTAAATCGCCAAGTGACCGATGGCCTGCTCGACAAGAGCCTTTGCCTGGTCCCGGGCCTGCTCCACCCCCATCAGCGATACGAAGGTGGCCTTGCCTGCACCTTGGTCCTTGCGCAGTGCCTTTCCCGTGGACGCTTCGTCACCTTCGACGTCGAGCAGATCGTCGGCGATCTGGAACGCAAGGCCAATATCACGCGCGAAATTGTGCAAATGCCCGCGCTGGTCGCGCGGTACGCGCCCGAGGATCGCCCCCATCTCTACTGCCGCGCCGAGCAGCGCACCGGTCTTGAGTTGCTGGAGGCGGGTGATCGTGTGGAGATCGTAATCGGCACCCTCTGCCATGATATCCATCATCTGGCCGCCAGCCATCCCGCCGAAACCGCTGGCCGAGGCGAGCGTTTCGATCAGCTCGGCGCGAACGTAGGGATCGCCGCTGGTTTCGGGCATCGACAGGATTTCAAACGCCAGCGCGTGGAGCGCATCGCCCGCCAGCACAGCGGTCGCGACATCGAACGCCTTGTGCACGGTCGGCTTGCCGTGGCGCAGATCGTCGTCGTCCATGCATGGAAGATCGTCGTGGATAAGCGAATAGGCGTGGATCGCTTCGACCGCGCAGCCCGCGCGTTCGGCCAGATCGCGGTCGACGTTATAGAGCGCAGCCGTCGTCACCGTGAGCAGTGGTCGCACGCGCTTGCCGCCACCGATCACGGCATAGCGCATCGCTTCAACCAGCCGGGCGCGCGAATCGTCGGGGATCGGCAGGAACGCATCAAACCGTGCATCGACATCGGCCTGGATCCGCGCGAACGCTTCGGCCAGTTGCAGATCTGCCTCAGGTTGCTGGTCAGCCATCGGCGTCGAACGGGGCGGTTCCGGAGATGGACCCGTCTGGGCCGGCAACAATCTTCTCGATCCGCGCTTGCGCTGCATCGAGGCGCGCCTGGCAATGCTTCCGAAGGGCCTCGCCCCGCTCATAGAGGTCGATCGACGCATCAAGCGGAACATCGCCGCTTTCAAGCCGGCGCACGACGTCTTCAAGCGCGCCAAGCGCCGCCTCGAAAGTCATCTGCGAAATATCGGAAACATCCTCTGCCATTTCGACTGCATGCATTGACCGTCCGCCGCCACCGGGTCAAGCTGCGAGAGGTGGAGGAAACCGAATGAAATGGATCGTCGCTTACGCAACATGCTTTCTGATCTTCGGCATGATCGACGCCATGTGGCTCAGCTGGTCTGGACCGAACCTCTACCGGCCAGTCCTCGGTTCGATTCTCGCAGATGAGTTCCGGCTCGCTCCCGCAGCCCTGTTTTATCTTGCCTATGTTGCTGCAGTCGTCTGGTTTGCGGTGCAAGCGGGCATGTCGCGAGGCATCGGGCATGCCGCCATAAATGGAGCCATTCTCGGGGCAATTGCTTACGGTACTTACGATCTGACCAACCAGGCCACCATGAAGGTCTGGGCTACTTCCGTGACAATAATAGACATCGCTTGGGGCTCGTTCGCCACAGCCCTTTCAGCAACGATAACCACTTGGGTCGTAAGGAGAATGCACTGATGTTCATCGGCCACTGGTCCGCCGCCTTTGCCGCTCGTGCCGCCAGCGACAGGTCTCCCAAGCTGGGCACGCTGTTCGTTGCTGCACAGTTGGTCGACTGGGCATTCTTTATCTTTGTGCTGCTCGGCATCGAGCACATGCGGTTCGTTCCCGGGATCACAGCGATGAACCCGATGGACTTGTATGACATGCGATTTACCCACAGCTTGATCGGATCCTGCATCTTTGCTGGCGCCTTTGGCGCGATTGTCTGGGTATTCACGCGCGACCGGTTTGCCGCACTGATCGCGGCAATGGTTGTGCTGTCGCACTGGCTGCTCGACCTGCTGGTCCACCGTCCTGACCTCACTATCGACGGGGCCCCGCCGATGTTTGGGTTCGGCTTATGGAACTACCCGTGGATCGAAATGCCGCTCGAGCTTGGCCTCACCTACGGCGCGATGTGGTGGAACGCGCGACGGACCGACGGCCCCCCGCTTCCGCTCGTCATTCTCGGGCTCGTGATGCTGGCGATGCAAGCGTTCAACTGGTTCGGACCGCCGCCCGAAGCGGGCGCGGCGGTGGCACCGATGGCGGTACTGGGGTTGGTCGGATACGCCGTCGCGACCGCGCTGGCATGGTGGGTGGGGACAACCCGCCGGCATCGCTGAAGGTTGGGCTAGCGACTCCCGTCCGCGCTCGCTAAGGGCGCGGGCATGGCCGAAATCACACCGGACGTCGTCGAGGCCCACGGCCTCAGCCCCGAAGAATACGAGCGCGTGCTTCATGCACTGGGGCGCGAGCCCAATCTTGTCGAACTGGGCATCTTCTCGGTCATGTGGTCCGAGCACTGCAGCTACAAGTCGAGCCGCTTGCACCTCAAGAAACTGCCTACCGAGGCCCCGTGGGTGATTTGCGGGCCGGGCGAGAACGCGGGCGTAATCGATATCGGTGACGGGCAGGCGGCGATCTTCAAGATGGAGAGCCACAACCACCCGAGCTACATCGAGCCCTACCAGGGTGCGGCAACCGGCGTCGGCGGAATCCTGCGCGACGTGTTTACGATGGGCGCACGACCAGTCGCGAATGCCAACGCGCTGCGATTCGGGAGGCCCGAGCATCCCAAGATGAAGCATCTGGTGCAGGGCGTAGTCGCGGGTATCGGTGGCTACGGCAACTGCGTGGGCGTGCCGACGGTATGTGGCGAGACGAATTTCCACCCGGCTTACGACGGCAACATTCTTGTCAACGCGATGACCGTGGGCGTCGCCGATGCCGACAAGATATTCTACTCGGCCGCAACAGGCGTCGGCAATCCGATCGTTTACGTCGGTTCGAAGACCGGGCGCGACGGGATCCACGGCGCAACGATGGCAAGCGCCGATTTCGCCGAGGATGCGGAGGAAAAACGCCCGACCGTGCAAGTCGGCGACCCGTTTACCGAGAAGCTGCTGATCGAAGCCTGCCTGGAACTGATGGCGACCGACGCGATCGTCGCGATCCAGGACATGGGCGCAGCGGGCCTCACCAGCTCGAGCGTCGAGATGGCGACCAACGGCAAGGCGGGCATCCGGCTCGACATGGACAAGGTGCCGTGCCGTGAAGAGGGCATGACGCCCTACGAAATGATGCTGAGCGAGAGCCAGGAGCGGATGCTCATGGTTTTGAAGCCCGGCAAGGAAGAGATGGCCGCCGAGATCTTCCGCAAGTGGGAGCTCGACTTCGCGGTCATTGGCGAAGTGACCGACACGCAGCACATGGTGCTCGAATTCGGCGGCGAGGTGGTGTGCGATATCCCGCTCGGCCCGCTTGCGGCAGACGCACCCGAATACGACCGCCCCTGCCTCTCGAAGGCCGACTACAAGGCATGGGCCAATGTCAAACCGCTGTCCGACCGGCCCAAGAGCGCCGATATCGGGGCAGACCTGCTCAAGATGATGGCCAGCCCCGCCCTCGCCTCGCGCGGATGGATCGCCGAACAGTACGATAGCCAGGTCGGCGCAGACACGCTGCAGACCGGCGGCGATGCCGGCGTAGTCAGGGTCCACGGCACCAGGAAGGCTCTGGCGATCACCACCGATTGCACCCCGCGCTACGTTTACGCGGACCCTTATGAAGGCGGGAAGCAGGCGATTGCCGAAGCCTATCGCAACCTCTCCGCGGTGGGTGCGCGCCCACTGGCAGTGACCAATTGCCTCAATTTCGCCAACCCGCAGCGGCCCGAGATCATGGCGCAATTCGTCCATGCACTCGAAGGCATGGGCGAGGCGTGCCGTGCGCTCGACTTCCCGATCGTCAGCGGCAACGTCAGCCTTTACAACGAAAGCAAGGCGACCGGCGGCGGCTCGGCGATCCTGCCGACCCCGGCGATTGGCGGCGTCGGATTGATCGACGACTATGCCACTCTCGCGAGCATGGCATTTAAGGATGGCGCGCAGAAAATCATGCTGCTTGGTGCCGACCCCAAATGCATTCCGCACATCGGGCAATCGGCGTGGCTCGACATCTGCCACGGGATGTCGGCAGGCGAACCGCCCAAGGTCGATCTCGCCAAGGAGCGCCTGCACGGCGAATTCGTCCGCCAGCTGATTGCCGACCAAATCGTGACTGCGGTTCACGATGTGTCCGACGGCGGTATCCTGGTCGCAGTGGCCGAAATGGCGCTCGCGGGCGGGCATGGTGCGCACCTCGTCACCGGCGCGTTCGAGGACTACGTCGACAGCGAGAAGATCCATCACGCCTGGTCGGTGTTTGCCGAAAACCAGGGTCGCTATCTCGTGACCGAACCACACGATTCGCACGTCGTCGAGAAGATGGCGGAGGATGCCGGGGTAGGCTGCTGCTTCATCGGCTGGACCGGCGGCGACGTAGTCCGCATCGGCCCGGACGACCAGACGACCATCGCCAAGGTCACGCTCGATGAATTGCGCACAGCGCACCAGAGCTTCTTTGCCGGCTGGATGGGTGGCTAGTCGCGCATGTTGCTGGCACAACCGGCACCATGACTACCGAGCAACCGTTCCCGGCCCTGCCCGCATTTCCCAACGAAGAGCGCGTCGCACGCGCTCGCGCCGCATATGAGCGACTTGCCACGCGACGCACGTGTCGCGCATTCACCGCCGATCCGGTGCCGCGCGAGGTGATCGAAAGCGCCATCCGGGCAGCCGGTACTGCGCCCAGCGGCGCGAACCACCAGCCGTGGCATTTCGTCGCGGTATCGTCGCCCGAGGCGAAGCGCGAAATCCGGCTGGCCGCCGAGGCGGAGGAGCGCGATTTCTACGCTCACCGGGCAAGCCAGGAATGGCTCGACGCGCTCGCCCCTCTCGGCACCGATCATGACAAGCCGTTCCTTGAGACCGCGCCGTGGTTGATCGTCTGCTTCGCGCAGCGAAAGGGCGGGATCGAGGAAGACGGAGAGGCGACGAACTACTACGTGACCGAAAGCGTCGGGCTCGCCTGCGGCATGCTGCTGGCGACGCTACACGAGGCAGGCCTCGCGACGCTGACGCACACACCAAGCCCGATGGGCTTCCTGCGCGAGATTTGTGGCCGTCCGGCGCACGAAAAACCGCTGATGATTATCGTCGCCGGGCACCCTGCCCCCGACGCGACCGTGACCGAGCACGCGCTGCGGAAGAAACCGCTCGAGCAGATCGCCAGCTGGCTTTAGGCCGCGAGCGCCGCCTCACCTTCGGCGGGCATATTCTTGGCCATCAGATCGTAGGGATCGATCCCTTCGCTCCGCCAGACCTCGTGGCACTTCTTGTACCACTTGTGCTCCGCAATACCGAAACGCTTGCGCACGTCGGCAAGGTCCATCGCGAGCAGTTCGCGGATCGACATCTCGGCAATCGGCGGGCAAGCCTTCCCGATACGGTGCGCCTCGCGGACGGCACGGAATACCGGAGCCTTGCTTTTCACCGTCTTCTTGATGTTGGCCGCCCCCGCATAGCCGAGCAGCAAGTGTCCCGGTGCCGGGCTCTGGCCGTGGGTGAACAGCAGCACGCACTGCTCGCCGAGTGCATCGCGGCCATAACCCGTCAACACGTGTAGCAAGTCGTGCGTGTCGCGCTGGCGAAAGCCGTACCATTCCATGAGGTCGCCATAACGCGGACGGCCGGACTTCTCGGACTCCTCGACCAGGCCAGCTGCGGTCAGCCCTTCGCTCTCCATGAAATCGACGTACGCATGGGCAACACTGCCCTTGGGCAGCTTCCGCAAGGCGTCGTGATCGTCGAGGATCGATGGCAGGAACGGTTCGGATGCCCGCAGCGCTTCGCCGCGCTCGCTCAGCGTCAGTGACTGCGCGCGCGGACGAAAGTGCTTCGAAGGCAGCGCGTCATAGATCTTGAAGACCTGCGCGGTGTCTTCCTTGTCCTTGATCAGCTCGCGGAAGTGGTGAAGCGCCTTGCGCACATCGCGCTTGGGCATCTCGCGCGCGGGATCGCAGAACAGCGTGCCATCCGGCGCGCAGAGAGACGCGGCAACGGCGTTGGAAACAGTCGTGTGTTCGGTCATCGTGGGAACAGCCTTACTGACAGAATTGTCAATATAGCGTTTCAATCGGCAACTGAAAAGGTCAGTCGTCGACCGATCCCACCCATTCGTCGCGCGGAATGCCGAGCAGGTCGAGGATTGCAGTGAGGTCGCCGCGATCGATCGTGCCGTTGGACGCCGCCCGCGCCTTGGGTTTGGCGCGATAGGCGATGCCCCAGGTCGCAGCCTTCAACATGGGAATGTCGTTGGCGCCATCGCCGGCGGCCATACTCAGCGCTTCGCTTCCCAGCGCTGCCAGCTCTTCACGTAGGACCCGTTCCTTCACCGAGCTGTCGGTGATCGCGCCGACCAGCTTGCCGGTCAACTTTCCGCCCTCGACCTCGAGCCGATTGCCGACCACGCGCTCGAAGCCGATCGCCTCGGCCACCGGATCGGCGAAGTGATGGAACCCGCCGGTCACCAGAACCGTGCGGCACCCGTGGTTCTTGAGCGTTTCGACCAGCACGCGCGCGCCGGAATTGGGCCGAATGCGTTCGTCGAGACATTGCTGGATCGCGCTTTCTCCGAGCCCTTCGAGCAAGCCGACCCGTTCGCGCAGCGCGCTCTCGAAGTCGAGTTCCCCCTGCATCGCGCGTTCGGTGATTGCGGCGATCTGCGGCTTGATCCCGGCATAGTCGGCCAATTCGTCGATGCATTCCTGCCCGATCATCGTCGAATCCATGTCCGACACGAATACGTCGGGCACCCGCAGGTCGACCTGCGAGACCAGCATGTCCGCCGGAGCGAAATGCTCGTCGAGCACCCGGCGCAGCACCTTCGGTTCGCCTGTCGGTAGGGCAAGTTGGAGCACGTCGCCGCAGAAATCGAGCATGACGGCTGCCGCAATGCGCATCCCTTCGCCCTCGATCGCGGCGCTGGCGGCGTCGAGACGTGTTTCAAGCCCTTGCGGGTCTGCTATCAGACGAGCGATGAGCATTGGAAATTCTCCGCGGACGTTCGGATCGGGGCCGCCGGTCGCGCTCATTGCAGGGCCGACAGCGAGCGGCAAGAGCGATCTGGCAGTGCGATTGGCAAAACTGCGCGAAAGCCGTGGATTGCACTCGGTGGTGATCAATGCCGACAGTGCGCAAGTCTATGCCGACCTTGCGGTGCTGAGCGCACGGCCGAGCGAGGCCGAGATGGCTGGAGTCCCGCATCGCCTGTTCGGCACTTGGGACGGTGCGGAGGCGTGTTCGTCCGCCGATTGGGCCGCCGCGGCCAAGGCCGAAATTACAGGGGCGCATTCCCTCGACGCACTGCCAATCCTGGTCGGTGGGACCGGACTTTACATTCGCACCTTGCTCGACGGGATTGCGCCGATCCCG
The DNA here is from genome assembly GCF_002269345.1 of Tsuneonella mangrovi. Classification (NCBI taxonomy): domain Bacteria; kingdom Pseudomonadati; phylum Pseudomonadota; class Alphaproteobacteria; order Sphingomonadales; family Erythrobacteraceae; genus Tsuneonella; species Tsuneonella mangrovi. Next base: position 158,718 of record NZ_CP022889.1, on the reverse strand, counting down.
CCAATCGAGCCCGCCGTGCGCAAGGAGGTTCGCGCCCTGCCGGTAGCGCAAGCCTATGCAGCGCTCGAGAGCGTGGATCCCGAACGCGCAGCGCAAGTCTCTCCCAACGACACCACGCGGATTGCCCGGGCGCTGGAAGTCGTGCGCTCGACCGGACTCCCCCTCGCCCATTGGCAAGCCCGCAAGGAAGGCGGGATTGCCAGCGTTATCGCCCTCGCCCCGGCAATCCTGACAGCCGAGCGCATGTGGCTCTACGATCGATGCGACCGCCGGTTCGTGGCGATGATGGACGGTGGAGCAATCGAGGAGGTGGAGCGTCTGCTCACCCGCGATCTCGACCCGGCCCTTCCGGTGATGAGCGCAATCGGCGTACCGGAGATCGCTGCCATGCTTCGCGGTGACCTGCAGCGCGACGACGCAATCGCTGCGGGGCAACAGGCGACGCGGAACTACGCCAAACGCCAGTTCACCTGGTTTCGCCACCAGTGCCCGACGTCATGGCCGCGCCTCCAAGCTGAAAATTCCGATCTTGGAGATAATTTTGAAACTTTATTTCTAAATTATGGCTTGACATGACATTTAGTGACCCGTAGGGCGCACTCGACTCGAATTGAGAGGAGACCCGGTGCGCCCCCCAACGCACCGGGTCGATTTTTTGGAGTAACGCGCCTAGGGGCCAACCAGCCCCGGCCGGAAGGAAGAGTTGAAGTGGAAGAGCGCAGCGGCGCCAGCATCCTTGTCGAAAGCCTCGTGCAGCAGGGAGTCGAATTCGTGTTCGGCTATCCCGGCGGCGCGGTGCTGCCGATCTACGACGAACTGTTCAGCGACAAGCGCATCCGCCACATCCTCGTGCGGCACGAAGCGGGCGCGGCGCACGCTGCCGAAGGTTATGCCCGCTCGACCGGCAAGCCCGGTGTTGTGCTCGTTACCTCCGGCCCCGGCGCGACCAACGCGGTGACCGGCATCGCAGATGCGTTCATGGATTCGATCCCGCTGGTGGTCATCACCGGTCAGGTCGCCACACCGCTGATCGGCACCGACGCGTTCCAGGAAGCCGATACCATTGGCATCACCCGCCACTGCACCAAGCACAACTACCTGGTGAAGGACCCGGCGAAGCTGCGCGCGACGATCGAGGAAGCGTTCCGCATCGCCACTACTGGCCGCCCGGGGCCGGTGCTGATCGACATTCCCAAGGACGTGCAGGTCGCGCTCGCCTCGTGGGCCGCGCAGGACGACACGAAGCCCAATTCCTCGCGCTACAACCCACCTTCGGTTGCCGCGCCCGATGAGATTATCGATGCGGTCGAGCTGATCGCCAATGCCGAACGCCCGGTGTTCTATACCGGCGGCGGCGTGATCAATTCCGGCCCGCGCGCGAGCGAGCTACTGCGCCAGCTGCAGGACCTGACCGGTGCCCCGCTCACCAGCACGCTGATGGGCCTCGGCGCATTTCCGGCAGACCACCCCGACTGGCTCGGGATGCTCGGCATGCACGGCACCTACGAAGCCAACATGGCGATGAACATGTGCGACGTGATGGTCTGCATCGGCGCGCGGTTCGACGATCGGGTGACCGGTCGGCTCGATGCGTTCAGCCCGGATTCGAAGAAGATCCACATCGATATCGACCGCGCGAGCATCAACAAGACCGTGCCGGTCGACCTGCCGATCCTCGGCGATTGCGCCGCGGTACTGGAACAGATGGTCTCGGCCTGGGGTGGCCGCCGGGCGAAGGATCTCGGCGAATGGAAGGCGCGCATTACCGGCTGGCGCGCGCGCGAAAGCCTCGCCTACCCCGAAAGCAAAGCGGAGATCATGCCGCAGAAGGCGATCGAGCGGCTGTTCGCGCTGACCAAGGATGCTGACCCTGTGATCACCACCGAAGTCGGCCAGCACCAGATGTGGGCCGCTCAGTACTTCGGCTTCTTCGGGCCCAACCGCTGGCTGACCAGCGGCGGGCTCGGCACGATGGGTTATGGCCTTCCGGCGGCGATCGGTGCGCAGCTCGGCAACCCGGGCAAGCTGGTGATCGACATCGCCGGCGAAGCGAGCATCCAGATGAACATCCAGGAACTCGGCACTGCGAGCCAGTACCGCCTGCCGGTGAAGGTGTTCATCCTCAACAACGAATACATGGGCATGGTCCGCCAGTGGCAGGAACTGACCTACGAATCGCGCTATTCGAACTCGTATTCGGACAGCCTGCCCGACTTCGTGCGGCTCGCTGAGGCCTATGGCTGGAAGGGTATCCGCATCGAGGACGAAGCGGGTCTCGACGCAGGCATCCAGGCGATGCTCGACCACGACGGGCCGGTAATCGTCGACTGCCTGGTCTCGAAGGAAGCCAACTGTTTCCCGATGATCCCCAGCGGCGCGGCGCACACCGAGATGCTGCTCTACGGCGACCGCGTTGCGGGCACGATGAACGACGAAGCGAAGGCGCTGGTGTGATGGGTTGGCTACTCATTGCCGCTCCGCTCGCCGGAGCCGTTTGGCTCGCTGTACTCGGCGTCCGGGACCTCCGACGCAAGAACTTCGCTTGGGGTCTAGTCAGTCTGCTGATCGCATTCGGATTGGTGGTTATGCCGATCCCGACCCACTCAATCGTCGTAGACCTTCCCGGGAAGGCCAAATGAAAATCAAAACCGACCAGGGCGAGCGACACGTGCTCGCGATCACCGTCGACAACGAAGCAGGCATCCTCGCCAAGATCGCGGGGCTGTTCACCGCGCGCGGCTACAACATCGACAGCCTGACGGTGGCCGATATCTCGGAAGACCATGCGGTCAGCCGGATCACTATCGTCACCAATGGCCCGCCGCCGGTGATAGACCAGATTCACGCCCAGCTCGAGCGGCTGGTTCCGGTGCACAAGGTCGTCGACCTGACCGAGGCCGGCGCCCACGTCGAGCGCGAACTGGCGCTGGTGAAGGTCTCCGGGACAGGCGAAAAGCGGGTCGAGGCGCTGCGCCTCGCCGATATCTTTCGCGCCCGACCGGTCGACACGACTACCGAGAGCTTCATCTTCGAAATCACCGGCCCGCCCGACAAGGTCGACAGCTTCATCGGCCTGATGCGCGAACTCGGGCTGGTCGAAGTCGGCCGCACCGGGATCGTCGGCATGATGCGCGGCACCGGGGGAGCTTGAGCCACCCGAAGAAAAATTCCGTCGCTCGCCGGTGGCGAGCGGCCTAACCGACCGAGCATAACAACACTGGACACGACTGCCCCGGGCGAGCGCCGGGAGTGACGAGGAAACCGAAATGAAAGTCTATTACGACGCCGACGCCGACCTGAATCTGGTCACCGACAAGAAAATCGCGATCGTCGGCTATGGCAGCCAGGGCCACGCACACGCGCAGAACCTGCGCGACAGCGGGGTCAAGGAAGTCGCCATTGCCCTTCGCGAAGGTTCGTCCACCCGCAAGAAGGCCGAGGGCGCGGGCTTCAAGGTATTGACCAATACCGAGGCCGCAGAGTGGGCCGACGTGCTGATGATCCTCGCCCCTGACGAGCACCAGGCAGCGATCTGGGACAACGATATCAAGGGCCACATGCGCCCCGGCAGCGCGATCGCCTTCGCGCACGGGCTCAACATCCACTTCGGCCTGATCGAGCCGCCCGCCGACATCGACGTGATCATGATCGCGCCGAAAGGCCCCGGCCACACCGTGCGCAGCGAATACCAGAAGGGTGGCGGCGTGCCGTGCCTGATCGCGGTCCACCAGGATGCGACCGGCAACGCCCACGACGTCGCGCTCGCCTACGCCAGCGGCGTCGGTGGCGGCCGTTCGGGCATCATCGAAACCAACTTCAAGGAAGAGTGCGAAACCGACCTGTTCGGCGAGCAGGCGGTGCTGTGCGGCGGCATCACTCACCTGATCCAGGCAGGTTTCGAGACGCTGGTCGAGGCCGGCTATGCGCCGGAAATGGCCTATTTCGAGTGCCTGCACGAGACCAAGCTGATCGTCGACCTGCTGTATGAAGGCGGCATCGCCAACATGCGCTATTCGATCTCGAACACCGCCGAATACGGCGACATCACCACCGGCCCGCGGATCATCACCGACGAGACGAAAGCGGAGATGAAGCGCGTGCTGGCCGATATCACTTCGGGCCGGTTCGTGAAGAACTTCGTGCTCGACAATCGCGCCGGCCAGCCCGAACTCAAGGCTGCTCGCAAGGCTGCTGAAGCGCACCCAATCGAACAGACCGGCGCTCGCCTGCGCGCGATGATGCCGTGGATCGGGGCGAACAAGCTGGTCGACAAGGAAAAGAACTAGCGCCCACTCCACCGCCGGAATCGAAACGGCCCCGACGCGAGTCGGGGCCGTCTTGCTATTGGCAAAGGGAAATCCCTGGCTCAGCCCTTCTTGTCGTCCTTCTCCCACTCGCGCTCGCGCAACTTGAGGATCGACTGGCGCCGCTCTTCGAACCTCGGCCCGAGGAAATCGTAGAAGAACCAGTCCTTCATGTGGAACGGGGTAGCGAAATAGAGCAGCCGCTCGAACAGCGTCCATTGCTTGCCGCTGCGACGGTCCGACGGCTGGCACCAGAAATCGCGCGCATAGATCGCGTCGCCGAGCTTGAAGACCCGCTGCATCACCTCGTGATCGTTGAGCACATAAGGCCACAGCTTGAGCGAATAGCCGCCCGCCTTGCGGAACACGTCGGTGCGGAAGCAGAACCCGTAGCCGCCGGTGTGCGCCTGCTTGCGGAACACCTTGCTCTCCAGCACCCGCAGCGCCATCCGCCGCCGGTTCGCGAGGCTATGCGGATTGCCGTAAAGGTCCATCGCCATCGCCGCGACGATGCCGGGCTTGGCATTCGCTAGAAGCCGGGCGGCGACCGCCATGTAGTGCGGCGGGTAATAGGTATCGGCATCGCACGTCGCCAGGAATTCTGTCTCGACGTGATCGATCCCCATCTCGATCGCCGGGACCGCACCTTGCACCGTCTGGAGCAGGTGGATCGTCTCGATATCGGGATACTTCGCCATGACTTCGCGAGCGATGTCGCCCGAACCGTCTGTCGAATTGTTATCGACGAGGATCAGCTTGAAGTCGCGGAATTCCTGCTGGCCGAGCGAGTCCAGCGTCGCGCCGAGAAAGTCCTTCTCGTTGTAATAGGGCATGACGATCGACCAGCGCACGCCACCCGTTGCTGCGTCGCTCATCCCTTCTCTCCCGCGATTACCTTGTTGAACAGCGCCAGCGCCCGTCCGCAGGCTTGGTCCATGTTGTAGTAACTGTAGTCGGCCAGTCGTCCGGCGAACAACGTGCCGCTGTCGTCCCTGTCGGCGAGATCCTGGTACTTCTTGAGCAGCTTGCGATTAGTCTCGGTCGGGATCGGGTAATACGGTTCGTTCTCGCCCGGCGTGTAGGCTTGCGGATATTCGTAGATCTGGATGCTGGCATCGCTCTGCCGGGTCGGCGGTGCGAGATAGCTCTGTTCGGTGATCCGGGTAAAATCGAACTCGTTGGGATAATTGATTGTCGCGGCGCGCTGCGCAACGCCCTGGTTCCCGCGTCGCACGTCAAAGCGCAGGCTGCGATAGGGCAGCGCCCCATGCTCGTGACCGAAGAACTCATCGATCGGGCCGGTGAAGATCGTGCGGGTCGAACGCACGCTTTCCGGCAAGGCGAAGTAGTCCGCCTCGAGCTCCACAGTGATCAACGGGTGGTCGAGCATCCGCTCGAACATCGCGGTGTACCCATCGACCGGCATCGCCTGGTAGACGTCCTGGAAATAGCGGTTGTCGCGGCTGATCAGGATCGGAACGCGCGCGGTCACCTCGGGGTTGAGCTGTTCGGGCGAGAGGTCCCACTGCTTCCTGGTGTAGTTGAGGAACACCTTGTCGTAGACGAAGTCGGCCAGGTCGCGCAGCACCGGATCGTCGGTCTCGCGCAGTTTGAGGATCGGCACCCGCTTGCCGAAACCGACCCGGTCCACCAGCGCGTCGATCGCCCGCTGGGCGAGACCGTGCGGAAACAGCGCCTCGATCGTGTTGATGTTGAACGGCAGCGGCACGTAGTGCCCGTCGATGTGCGCGAGCACGTGGTGGAAATACGGCCGCCACTCGGTGAACTGGCTGAGATAGTCCCAGATCGCCTTGCTGTTGGTGTGAAAGATGTGCGGGCCATAGAGATGCAGCAGCGAGCCATCTTCCTGCCGCACGTCATGGGCGTTGCCGCCGATGTGGTTGCGCCGATCGATCAGCAGCACCTTCTGGCCCAGCTGGCTAGCAATGCGTTCCGCCAACGTCGCACCGACATACCCGGCACCGACGATCAGCCAATCATGTTTCGGCAAATGACGTCCCCATCACTCGGACTGTGTGACCGGGCGCTCTCCTAGTGGCAAGCTCCGCACTTGGAAACCCTTCGAAGAGCTTCGGGCCACCTCTACCGAAGGACCAAATTTGCCGTTGCCTCGCGCGGCAATGCGCCGCATAGAGACCGCATGAGCGTTTTCGCGCGCCTAAACCTGCTTCGACTTACGCGCCCTTAGGCGCGAACCTTCGCCTGCGTCCAGCGCAGGGCAGACCGCCTAAGGGCTGACAAAACGAAATGATCTGAACAGGATGCGCGCGACCAAGAGGTCCGTGCGCGAGACGACAAGGCAAAACGCAATCTCATGTTGAAAGACCCTTCGGCCAAGTATCGGCCCTTCCCGCAAATCGATTTGCCCGACCGCCAATGGCCGGGCCGCGCGATCACGACTCCGCCACGCTGGCTCAGCACCGACTTGCGCGATGGCAATCAGGCGATTGTCGACCCGATGGACGCGGTGAAGAAGAACCGCTTTTTCGACCTACTGGTGGAAATCGGCGTGAAGGAGATTGAGGTCGGTTTCCCGAGCGCGGGCGCAACCGAATTCGACTTTATCTCCGAGCTCGTGCGTTCGGGCCGCATTCCCGATGACGTAACGGTGCAGGTGCTCACGCAAAGCCGCGAAGACCTGATCCGCACCAGCTTCGAGAGCCTCGAAGGAGCGAAGCAGGCAATCGTCCACCTTTACAATGCAGTGAGTCCGGCCTGGCGCGACATCGTATTCCGGATGAGCCGCGACGAAGTGCGCGATATCGCAGTCCACGGCGCGAAGGTCCTGCGCGACGAAGCCGCCAAGCGCCCTGATACCGACTGGCATTTCGAATACAGTCCGGAAACCTTCTCTACCTCCGAGCTCGATTTCAGCGTCGAGGTGTGCAGCGCAGTGATGGACGTGCTCCGGCCCACTCCCGATCATCCGATCATCTTCAATCTGCCCGCGACGGTCGAAGCGGCGACGCCCAACATCTACGCCGACCAGATCGAGTATTTCTGCCGCCACATTCCCAATCGCGAAAGCGTGATTGTCAGCCTCCACACGCACAACGACCGTGGCACCGGCGTCGCTGCTGCGGAACTGGGCCTGATGGCAGGTGCCGACCGCGTCGAAGGCTGCCTGTTCGGAAACGGCGAGCGCACCGGCAACTGCTGCCTGGTGACAGTTGCTCTCAACATGTACACGCAAGGCATTGATCCAAAGATCGATTTCTCAGACATCGATCGGATCATCGAGACCGTCGAATACTGCAACCAGATCCCGGTCCACGAGCGTCATCCTTACGGCGGCGAGCTGGTGTTCACCGCCTTTTCGGGCAGCCACCAGGACGCGATCAAGAAGGGATTCGAGGCTCACGACAAGCAGAACGACGAACAATGGCGGGTTCCATACCTGCCGATCGATCCGGCAGACCTCGGTCGTAATTACGAAGCCGTCATCCGGGTCAACAGCCAGTCCGGCAAAGGCGGCTTCGCGTGGGTGCTCGAGCAGGACCAGGGCCTCAAACTGCCCAAGAAGATGCAGGCGGACTTCTCGAAACATGTCCAACGCATGGCCGACGAACTGGGCCGCGAACTCAACGCCAGCGACATCTGGGACGCTTTCCGCAAGGCCTACCACGTTCAGGTCCGCCCCAAGCACTTCCAGCTGGTCGACTACGAAGAAGGCAAGGCAGCAGACGGTACGCGTGTATTCGCCGGGACGATCGAGGTCGATGGGCAGCTCCGCTCGGTGTCGGGGCGCGGAAACGGCCTGATCTCGTCGGTCCTGTCGACGCTCAAGGAGGCGTTCGGGGTCGACCTCGAGGTCGTCGACTACACCGAACACGCATTGCGTACCGGAACCGACGCGCGCGCTGCGGCCTATCTCGAATGCACCGACAGCGCGGGGCGGACGATCTGGGGCTGCGGCATCGACGAGGATATCGCCACCGCCAGCGTGCGCGCCGTGCTTAGCGCAGCCAATTCGGCCGCCGCTTTGGCAAATTGAGATCAGTCGCCAGTCAGGATCCGTTCGACGAGTTGCTTCACTGTCGGGGTGAAGTTGTTCGAATAGAACGGGTCCTGCTTGAAGCGGTATGCCGCATGGCCCGCAAAGGCGAGGTTCTCGTCCGGATCGCCGCCGTGGGCGATGTCCTGCAAGGTCTTCTGGATGCAGAAGCTACGCGGATCGGCCAGCCGACCGGTGGTGTTGTTGTCGTGGTCCTTCCAGCTCGAGAACTGGCAGTGTGACAGGCAGCCCATGCATCCCTGCTGGTCGGCACGGATCTGCTCGGCCTGTTCGGGCGTCGTGAATACCACGGTATCGTCGGGCGTCTTGAGTGGCTCGGTAAAGCCTTCGTGCATCCACGCCTGTGCCTTGCGCTGGTCACCGGGGTGGACGTAGAAATACTTCGCCTTGCCGTGGTCCGTTAACGGGATCGTGCCGTCTTCCTCATCGCGCTTGAAAATTGGTATCTGCCGCTCGCTGCGGTGCATCAGATCGTAAAGGAACGGGGTCTTGACCGCGCTCGAATAAAACCCGGTCGGGCTGAACTTGTGGAGCAGCACGTCGCCTGGCTCCACCGTGCGGAGCATCTCCTTCCACACTTGCGGGATCGGGCTTTCCTCGGTCAGCAGGGGACGGGTGCCGAACTGGAACATGATCTGGCCGAGCTCGGGGTTGTCGATCCAGTTTTCCCATTCACGCAGGAACCATACGCCTCCCGCCATGACGATCGCAGTATCTTCCGAAACGCCTTCTGCGCGCATCGTTTCGCGCAGTGCCTTCACGCGCGGATATGGGTCTTCGGGCTTTCGCGGGTCTTCGGCGTTCGAAAGGCCGTTGTGACCGCCTGCCAGCCAGGGATCTTCATAGACGACCGCTGCCATCAGGTCCGGAACCTTGGAATAGCTGCGTTTCCACAGCGCGCGGAACGCCCGTGCGGAGCTGATGATCGGAAGGTAATAGACGTTATGCTTCGCGGCGATCTCGGCCAGCTTGTAGGGCATTCCCGCCCCGCACGTGACGCCGGTGATCAGGCCAGGGCAGTTTTCCAGCACCCCTTCGAGCACTTGCTGGGCACCGCCCATTTCCCACAGCACGTTGATATTGATCGCACCCTTGCCGCCTGCGATCTCGTGCGCGCGCTTTACCTGCTCGGTTGCGCCATCGATCGCATAGCGGACGAGCTGATCGAAGCGTTCCTTGCGCGTCGCTTGCGGATAAACTTGCGGAATCGGGTTGCCGTCTTCGTCGTAGCTGTCCGCATTCACGGCGCTGACGGTACCGATTCCGCCAGCGGCGGCCCACGCTCCCGAACTCGCGTGGTTGGTGGCTGAAACGCCCTTGCCCCCTTCGATCAGCGGCCAGACTTCACGGCCGCCATACTGGACGGGTTTCAACCCCTTGAATGCCATCGAATTACTTCTTCCGTTCCCGATCTAGTGCGACTCTTGGGCACCTGCGGACTGATCGCGGCTGCAGGGCTTGATTTGTTTGGGTTCAGGCCTCGTAGCGGCTCGTTTGAACTGTGCATAGTACCCCGCCAGTTCGGGCGCGTCCTTGAAGGTGTCGAGCTTGAAGCCGACGCGCTCGAATTCGCATGCGAGCAGCAGCGGATCGATGCCGTGCTGTCCGCTTGGCCGGTCGACATCGACCACGATCACCAGGCCGTCCGGCTTGAGCGCGGGCCACAAGTGCCAAAGGAACGCGTATGGTTCCTTCACTTCGTGGAACATGTGAACCATGAATATCCGGTCGAAGCTGTGCTCGGGGAGTTTCGGATCATCCTCGGTTCCGAGCTTGACCGAGACATTGTCGAGCCGCTCGCGCTCGATCCGCTGGCCGAGGCGCTCCAGAGCGGCGCGGTCGATATCCTCGGCAAGCACCCGGCCCTTCCTGCCCACCTTTCCAGCCAGCCGAACCGTGTAATACCCTTCGCCTGCACCGATATCGGCCACTGTCATCCCGGGCCTGATCTCCGCCAGCGCCATGACCCGCCGCGCTTCACCCACGCTATCACGCTGGACCTCGCTCGAATACTGGCTGCCGGAAAGAGCGGAAACCGGCCGATTGGCGCGTGGGAAATCGCGCGCTTCGGGCGAGCGGGTGTTGTCCTGGCTGGCCTGCTGGCAAGCGCCGATCATCATCGCCAAGGCCAATGCGCAAGCCGGGAGGGCGCGCATGCGAATCATTCGACGTCCTCGACCTCGACCTTCTCGCCGGTCACCCGCTGCGCCAGCGCCGCCGAGATGAACGGATCGAGTGCCCCGTCGAGCACGTCGTCAGGCGAGGTCGAGACCACGCCAGTGCGCAGGTCTTTCACCTGCTGGTATGGCTGTAGCACATAACTGCGGATCTGGTGGCCCCAGCCGATGTCGCTCTTTTCCTGGTATTCCCCACTCGCTGCAGCTTCTCGTTCGGCCATTTCACGCTCGAACAGCCGTGCCTTGAGCATCGACATCGCGGTGGCGCGGTTCTTGTGCTGGCTGCGGTCGTTTTGGCTGGCGACGACGATCCCGGTCGGCTGGTGGGTAATGCGCACCGCCGAATCGGTGGTATTGACGTGCTGCCCGCCCGCTCCGCTCGCGCGATAGGTATCGATCTTGAGGTCGCTTTCGTTGATCTCGATTTCAATGTCGTCGTCGATCACCGGATAGACCCACACCGAGCTGAACGAGGTGTGCCGCCGCGCCGAACTGTCGTACGGGCTGATCCGCACGAGCCGGTGCACGCCGCTCTCGGTCTTGGCGTAGCCGTAGGCGTTCTCGCCCTTCAGCAGCAGAGTGGCGGACTTGATCCCGGCGGCATCGCCCGCCTGGTATTCGACCGTCTCGACCTTGAAGCCCTTGCGCTCCGCCCAGCGGGCATACATCCGCAGCAGCATTTCGGCCCAGTCCTGGCTCTCTGTGCCGCCAGCGCCGGCGTGGATTTCGAGGTAGGTATCGTTGGCGTCGGCCTCACCCGAAAGCAGCGCCTGGACCTTGTCCGCGTCCGCCCGGTCAGCCAGCTTCTGCAGGCTCGCAAGGCCATCGGCAACAATGTCGCCCTCGCCCTCGGCCTCGCCCATTTCGACGAATTCGATCGCGTCGGCCATCTCTTGCGAAATCTCGTTGACTGTGCCGATTGCGGTTTCGAGTTGCTTCTGTTCGCGGCCGATTGCCTGGGCTTCCTTGGGATTGTCCCACAGCGTCGGATCCTGGACGCGCGCGTTCAGCTCCTCGAGCCTGCGAACGGCGCGATCCCAGTCGAGCGACTGGCGCACCAGCGCGAGCGCGGCTTCGATACGGTCGATATTGGCCTGCCCTTCGGCACGCATGGTCATTTTACTCCAGCACGATGTGTCGCCCGCCTAGACGAGACGGGCGATCTGCGAAAGAGCAGCGCGCGCGCCGCCCCGATGGTATCGATTCAGTGGTGTTCCTGCGCGAGCTTTTTCACCGCAGCCAGCGTGAGCTTGACGTGATCCTTGTAGTCCATGTCGGAATGAACAAGCACGATCTTGCCTGACTGGTCGATCACATAGCTGGTGCGGCTGGTAAGACCAGTGTCCTTGCCGTCCCTCACCAAGTGAACATCGTAGGCATCGTCGATCGCAGGGGTCGCAGCACCGACAGGGAACTTGTTGCGACACTCGAGCACCGAGAACTTCTTGAGCTCATCGAGATTGTCGTTCGACAACCCGATGATCGTCGCCCCCAGTTTTTCGAATTCGGGCGTTGCTTCGGCAAATGCGTGCGCTTCCAGCGTGCACCCGGGAGTGAACGCCTTAGGGAAGAAATAAAGCACGACCGGCCCCTTCGCGAGCGCAGCCTTGAGGTTGAAGGCAAAGGCTTTGCCGCCAAGCGCCGCTTGCGTAGCGAACGTCGGCGCCGAGGCTCCGACTGGCAGCTCGGCTCTCGCCGGGCTGGCAGCAAGCGCGACACCCGCTAATGCGGCAAATACGATTCTGTTCATCGTCTGCGATCCTTCTGCTGGACGAAGCTTGCGGTCCGTACGCCTAATACAGGCCGCCCTGCTCTTCTGCAAAGTTGCCTTTCTTGCCTCCTTGATCAGCGTTTTGCCCGCCGTTTTGCTCGGCCTCGGTTCCCCGACGGATCAGGTCGAGTATCTCTGCCCGCTTGGCGGCGATCTCGTCTTGCCGGGTTACCCGCGGCGGCTCGGTATCGGGCTTGAACGCCTCCCAGATTATCGGCGCGAGCGGATCCTCGGTCGGCCAGCCGTCGAACACCCGCTTGCCGCTCTGGCGGTCGATCCGGACCATGTGGATGCCCTGCGGAGCGATAAACGGCTCGTCGGGCCAGCGATCTCGCGTGGCATTGACGAAATCGAGCATCATCGGTGCCGCGGTGTTGCCGCCCTGCACCCAACCGCCGAGGTTCCGAGGTCGGTCGTAACCGATATACATCCCGGCAATGATATCGGGGCTTCCGCCGACGAACCACGCATTGGTCGGCCCGCTCGTCGTCCCGGTCTTGCCGAACAGCGGCAGTCCTAGCGAGCGCAAGCGCACGGCTGTACCTCGCTGGACGACCCCTTCGAGCATGTGGATCACCTGGTAGGCAGTACGCGGATCGAGCACTTGCTTTCCGCCATCGGCGATGCGCGGCATCGGCTTGCCGTCCCACTCAGGCATGTTACAGCCGCTGCAATCGCGCTTGTCCGCCCGCCAGATGACCTTGCCGTTGCGATCCTGCACGAAATCGATCACCGACGCTTCGTGCTGGACGCCGAAATTGGCGAGCGCCGTGTAGGCGTTGACCATCTTTTGCACGGTCGTATCGCCCGCACCGAGCGCAAACGCCGGATAGGGCTTGTAGTCGCCGATGCCCATCCGCTTGATCATGTCCACGACGTTGGGCATCCCGATATCCATCGCGATGTGCACGGTCATCAGGTTGCGGCTTTGCTCGAGACCCCAGCGCATCGTGTGGATGCCTCCACCGCCTTCCCCGCCGAAGTTCTTGAAGCATTTCTCGCCCAGGGCCGCGCCTTGATAGTAGCAGAACGGCTGGTCGGGCACTTCGCTTGCGGGCGTCATCCCGTCGTCGAGCGCGGCAGCGTACACGAACGGCTTGATGGTCGAGCCAGGCTGGCGATAGGCCTGCGTTGCGCGGTTGAAGTTCGACAGGCGTGAGTCGAAACCTCCTTGCATCGCAAGAATCCGGCCCGTGTGCGGTTGCTCGACAAGGAAACCACCAGAAACCGACGGAATCGTGCGCACGGCAAATGCTCCACCGGACGGCTGCACCGCGATGACATCTCCCGCCTTTAGTGCATCGGGCATCCCGGTAAGCGGCCCAGTCGAGCCATCGGAGAATCCGATCGTGCCTTGCGATCCGCTTCGCGCGGTGACGACGCCTATCCGCCAGTTTTGATAGTCGATGCCCAGAGGCGATGACGCCAGCTGCGATCGCCAGTCACCCTTTGACAGGTCAATCTTAGCGAGCGCTCCGGGCCAGGCTTTCCCAGCACTGTATCGCAGGATACCGTTGCGCAGGGCGCTTCGGGCAGCCGTCTGCAATTCCGGATCGAGCGAGGTACGCACCCAAAGCCCTCCAGCATAGACGCTGTTCTTCCCATCTGCTGCCGTCTCGCCGAACTTGGCGATCAGTTGCTTGCGCACTTCTTCGAAAAAGTAGCCGGCATCGACCTTGTCCAGGTTGGTGGTCGTGGTCGCTAGATTGATCGGCGCGGCTTCCGCTTTACTGGCCTGTTCGGCGGTGATGAAACCGTTTCGCTGCATCTGGTCGAGCACGAAGTTTCTGCGGGCCACGGCCATGTCGCGAAACTTCGCCCTACCATAGCGTTCGGGCGCCTTAGGCAGGATAGCAAGGAAGGCCATCTGGTCGAGATTGAGGTCGCCCACATCCTTGTCGAAGTAAGCCCGCGACGCAGCCTGCACGCCGAAGCTTCGCCGACCCAGCGGGATTTCGTTGAGGTACAGCGTAAGGATCTGTTCTTTCGTCAACGCGCCTTCGATCCGGCGCGCGAGGATCATTTCCTTCAGCTTGCGAGTGACAGAATATTCATCGCCCAGCAGGATGTTCTTGGCGACCTGCTGGGTAATCGTCGACCCCCCGACCGAGCGCTTGGTGCGAAACGGATTAAGGTAGTCGATCACCGCCCCCAGCGTGCCGGTGATATCGACCCCGCCATGGGTGAAGAACGTCTTGTCTTCGGCGGAGATGAACGCTTCGATCAGCTTGGGCGGGAAGTCCGAATACTGCAGCTGGACGCGTCGCTCGCGGGCATACGAATGAACGATCTGCCCGTCGATCCCGCGCACTACGGTCGGCAGCGGAGGCTGGTAGTCGAGCAGCGAACTTGCGTCGGGCAGATTGCGAGTCAGCGCGATCCACATGGCCAGAAAGGCGAGAAGCCCTGCCCCGGCCAAAACGCTGAGCCAGCGAAACAGGCGGCGCTCGCGCCAGTTGCGCATGAACCAGGCGGCAACGCCCTGTGCGTCGCGGCGGATACGGTATCGGATGTGCTCGAGGGTCGAGGTTTCGGCCATTTCGTGTGGGTCTTAGCATCTGGTTCCGGCTATGCCAGAACCAATCATCCCGCCTCCCCGGACTGACGCGCGAAATAGATCCGGATCGCCTTTGCCATGACTTTCGCAAAGCGTTCTCGCCCTTCGTTCGAAAGCAGCTCGTGAGCGTCCTGCGGGTTAGTGACGAACCCGGCTTCGTAGAGCACCGAAGGAACATCTGGCGACCGCAGGACCGCCAGCGCCGCCGATCGTTTGGGTTGCGAATGGAATTTCAGGATTCCCTTGCCTTCGCGCAGGATCAGGTTTGCAAACTCGTTGCTGTCGGCCTGGGTCTGGCGCTGCGCCAGCTCGACCAGGATCGTGCTGACCCCGTCCTGCTGGCCGGTTAGCGGCACGCCGTTTACCACGTCGGCACTGTTTTCACGCGTCGCGAACCGGGCCGCGGCCTCGCTAGAGGCTTTGTTTGACAGCGTGTAGATGCTCGCGCCCGAAACATTGTCGAGGTTGCCGGCGCTATCCGCGTGGATCGACAGGAACAGTTGCGCGCCGAGCGCACGGGCGATCGCGAAACGCTCTTCGAGCACGAGAAACCGGTCGTCGCTGCGGGTCAGTGCCACCCGGATTCCGCCTTCACGCACAAGTTCGTCGCGCAGCGCCTTGGCGAGCCCGAGCGTGATCGCCTTTTCCTCGATGCCCCCACCGGTCGCACCGGGATCGAACCCGCCATGTCCGGCATCGATCACCACCAGCGGACGCGATTTGTCGCTCGGTCCGTAGACCTTGGGCAAGTCGGCCGGCTCCCCGGGCGGCGGCAGCACAAGCCTTACAACGTAGCCGCGGCCCAGCGCCGGAACCGGAAGCGTAAGACCGAACGCATAGAGCCCCGCCATCAGCACGACGGGGGCCAGGAAGATCATCCACAGCTGAACGCGGAGCGACATCGTTGGTCCGATAAAGGGCATCGTGCGTGCGAGCGCAATATGGTTGCTCCGTTAATCCCTCGATGCTAGCAGTTTGCGCGATCGGACCACGCGATCCGCGCAGCAGGCTTTGGATGGAGATTCAGGCTGCTGGCGAATTGCAGGTCCGGGCCTACCATCGGGCACATTGTCCGGTAACCAACCAGGTTGACGCAGTAGATGATTATGCCTTCCCCGCATTCGCCGATATCGCCCTCGGGCGACGGCGCGATGGCCGCGGGCCGGGCCGCACACCAATCGTGCAGATCAGACATTGCAGACACATCATTCCGGCGCGCTGCCACGCGGCACGTGACCGGTTTCGTATCCGCCGCCGGACGAATTGTCCCCAGCGGCGATCCCACAACAACGCGCATCCGCAGCCGCGCATGGCAAGTCTGCCATGCCCCGCCCGGTCGCGTTCGGAGAATTCATAATGGCAACGCGCATGCTAATCGACGCGCGCCATCCGGAAGAAACCCGGGTGGCGGTGCTCAATGGCAATCGGATCGAAGAATTTGATTTCGAATCGTCCGATCACAAACAGATCAAGGGCAATATCTACCTTGCCAAGGTCACTCGGGTAGAACCATCGCTGCAGGCGGCATTCGTCGATTTCGGCGGCAATCGGCACGGGTTCCTCGCATTCAGCGAAATCCACCCTGACTACTACCAGATCCCCAAAGAAGACCGCGAGCGCCTGCTTGCCGAAGAAGCCGCCGCCGCAGAGGAAGAAGCCGCCCTGCGCGCGCAGGATGAAGAAGAAGGCAATGCTCCCGGCGACGAATACGACGCCGACGATGAAACCGGCGAATCGCTGGTCGAGGAAATCGCCGAGGACGGAGTCGAAGAAATCGACACCTCCGAAAAGGACGACGTCGCGACGATCGAGGAAGGCCAACTCCAGGGCGACGACGAGTCGGACGAGTCGGACGACGACGAAGACAATGGCGATGACGAAGACGAAGAAACCTCCTCGCGTGGTCGCGGCCGTGGACGCGGCCGACGGCAGGGTCGCGGGAACGGTGCGAAGCGCGCCCGTGCCAAGGAAGTCGACGAAGTGCGCGCCAAACGCCTTGCGCTTCGCCGTCGCTACAAGATCCAGGACGTCATCCAGCGCCGCCAGGTGCTTCTTGTCCAGGTCGTGAAGGAAGAACGTGGCAACAAGGGCGCCGCGCTGACGACCTATCTCAGCCTCGCGGGCCGTTATTGCGTGCTGATGCCCAATTCGAGCCATGGCGGCGGCATTTCGCGCAAGATCAACTCGGCAAGCGACCGCAAGCGCTTGAAAACGATCGTTTCAGACCTCTCGCTACCCAAAACGATGGGGCTGATCGTGCGGACGGCCGGTCTCAGCCGGACCAAGACCGAGATCAAGCGCGACTTCGACTACCTCGCCCGCCTGTGGGATGAGATCCGAGAAAAGACGCTCTCCAGTTCCGCGCCGAAGATGATCCATTCGGATTCGGACCTCATCAAGCGCGCAATCCGCGACATCTATAACCGCGAGATCGAGGAAGTCGTGGTCGAGGGCGAGGAAGGCTATCGCTCCGCCAAGGAGTTCATGAAGCTGCTGATGCCCAGCCACGCACGGCGGGTGAAGGCTTATTCGGACCCGGTCCCGCTATTCCAGCGCTACGGCGCGGAAGACCAGCTGCGGGCGATGTACGAGCCGGAAGTGCAGCTCAAGAGCGGTGGCTACCTGGTGATCAACCCGACCGAAGCGCTGGTTTCGATCGACATCAACTCAGGTCGCTCGACCAAGGAACACGGCATCGAAGCGACCGCGCTGTCGACCAACCTCGAAGCGGCCAAGGAAATCGCCCGTCAGCTGCGCTTGCGCGACATGGCTGGCTTGGTGGTGATTGACTTCATCGACATGGAGCGCAGCGGAAACATCCGCAAGGTCGAGCGCGCAATGAAGGAAGCGCTCAAGAATGACCGGGCGCGTATCCAGGTTGGCCGTATATCGGGTTTCGGCCTGATGGAGATGAGCCGCCAGCGCCTACGCACCGGCGTACTCGAGGCGACAACCCGCGAATGCCCGCACTGTGACGGGACCGGCCTGGTCCGCACCGCGTCGAGCGCGGGCCTCTCGGCACTCCGCCTGATCGAGGACGAGGCGGCCAAGGGCAAGGGCACGATCATAAGCCTTTATGCCTCGACCGAAGCAGCAATCTACCTGCTCAACGCCAAACGTGCGGACCTCGCCGAGATCGAAGCCCGCTACGGGGTATCGGTCGAAGTCATTCCAGAGGGTGAAGACGAAGGCGCAAAGATGCGTGTGGGCAGCTCGGGCCCGCGCCCGTCTGCAGCGCCGCAATTCGAACCGATTGTCGACGAAGAGGAAGACGATTCGACTGTCATCGAAGACGACGAACTCGACGCTGACGACGAGACCGACGAGGACGATCGTCCGCGTAAGAAGCGCCGGCGTCGCCGTGGTGGACGCGGTCGCAAACGCGCAGGCTCCGAAGGCGATGCGCAAACCTCCGACGACGCCTCGGACGAAGCGGACGAAGACAGCTCGGATGCTGATGCCGACCAGTCAGTCGGCGACGATGAGGATCGACCGAAGAAACGCCGCCGCCGTGGCGGCCGTCGCCGCCGTGGACGTGGCGGTCGCGAAGAGGGCCAGGGCGCAGACGAAGCGACACCCGAAACCGAGGGTGACGACAGCGCTCCCGAATCCACAGACCAGCCTGAAGAAGAGCCGACGGAAAGCGCCAACTCGGAGCCTGTCGAGCCGGAGGCTACGGAAAAACCCAAGCGCAAGCCCCGCCGCAAGAAGGCGGAGCCCAAGGCCGACGTTGAACAAGCCGCCGCTGAAACGACCGAAGCCGCCGCTGAATCAACCGAAGACACGGACGTGGCTCCGGCGGAAAAGCCCAAGCGCAAGCCCCGTCGCAAAAAGGCCGACGCAGCCGCGCCTGAGCCTGACGCCGAAACTGAGGAAGCCGCACCGGCCAAGCCCAAGCGGACCCGCCGCAAGAAGGCCGAGCCAAAGGCGGAAGAAGCTGCCGCCAATGACCAGGATGGCGACATTGCCGAGAAGGCGGAAACTGCCCCCGAAGCAGCTACGCCCGAGGAAGCGGACGGCGCGACGCGGCGCGGCTGGTGGCAACGCACGTTCGGAGAATAGCCCGACGCCAACCGGCAAAAGATCAGGCCCCGGACCTCCCCGCGAGGTTCGGGGCCTTTTGCATTGTCGCTCAGTCGCGACAGCGCGACGTCAAGCGCCCGACTTTCGCGCCACACCCCATTCCATCCACCCGGCGAATTTTGGCGCGCGCTCGAGGTAGCCTTGACCAAGCGGCTCGACCGACAGCCCGCCCCCACGCAAGGCGGCGCCGACCTGGCGCGTCAGGTGACAGTTGCCCATCATCGGCCGCCAGATCGGTTCGATCCGCGCTTGCCACTTGCGCGGCCCCGGATCGGGTGCCGAACCATGTTCGAGAAACAGCAGTTTGCCGCCCGGCTTGAGCACGCGGCGCATCTCCGAAATGACCTGTGCCTGATCGTTGACCGAGCATAGGGTATAAGTGCAAACCACTGTATCGAATGATGAATCGGGAAACGGTATCGCTTCACCCACCCCTTCGCGGATCAGCGCATCCCAACCTTGCGCCTTCACCCTCGACCGTGCGCCCTCGAGGAGCGCCGGATTCGGATCAATCCCGGCAAACCGGGTGATCTTGCTGTGATCGTAGAACTTCTGGTTGAGCCCGCCGCCGCAACCGATTTCCAGCACGTCGCCGTCAGCCAGCGGAACGACTTGTTCGCGCAAGTCCATGATCCCCGGTTGCGCGCAAGCACACGTAATCAACCGCGAAAGAATGTGCTTCTCGTAGAATTCGCGCATCGACATCGGCAGCCCTCACCCCCTGCTTGCCCGACAGCGGGAGAATGATGTTCGCTTGCGGCTCCTGTCAAGGCTTTGGGAGCGACGGCGGCGGCTCGCCGCTTGCCCTTGGCGCAGAACCCTATAGATAGGCCCCGCAAGCAAGCAGCAGGATCGGAAGCGATGGCGACCTTCACCCTCCCCAAGAATTCGAAGATTTCCGGCAAGGGCCACAAGCACACCGCCGAGGGGGCAAGCAGGGTCAAGAAGTTCAAAGTTTACCGCTACGACCCCGATAGTGGCGACAATCCGCGCTACGATACGTTCGAGATCGACCTCGACAACTGCGGGCCGATGGTTCTCGACGCACTGCTCAAGATCAAGAACGAGATCGATCCGACGCTGACCTTCCGCCGTTCGTGTCGCGAGGGGATTTGCGGGTCATGCGCGATGAACCTCAACGGGCGCAACGGGCTCGCCTGCACCACCGCGATCGAAGACCTCAAGGGTGAAATCCGCATCACTCCGTTGCCGCACATGGAAGTGGTGAAGGACCTGGTGCCCGATTTCACTCACTTCTACGCCCAATATGCCTCGATCCGCCCGTGGCTGCAGACCGTCAGCCCGACCCCGAGCGGCAAGGAACGGCTGCAAAGCCCCGAGCAGCGCGACAAGCTCGACGGGCTCTACGAATGCATCCTGTGTGCCTGCTGCTCGACCAGCTGCCCCAGCTATTGGTGGAATGCGGACAAGTTCCTCGGCCCGGCGATTCTCCTCCAGGCGTATCGCTGGCTGGCCGACAGCCGCGACGAGATGACTGGCGAACGGCTCGACGATCTCGAGGATCCGTTCCGCCTCTATCGTTGCCACACGATCATGAACTGCTCGAACGTTTGCCCGAAAGGCCTCTCCCCTGCCCGGGCGATTGCCGAAATCAAGAAAATGCAGGCCGAACGGCAAATCTGACGCCTGTGTCCCATCGCGACGACGTATTCGATCACAGTCCCGATCCGGAAAACCCGGGCTGGCGGCACTGGAACCTGAAAGACCCGACGATCTTCAACGGTGCGGTGATGGGCAAGCTCATCACCCGGGTAGACGACGACGGGCGCAGCCGGTTGCGAATGTTTCCCGAGCGGCGACATGAGAACCTGCAGGGGATCATCCACGGCGCAGTGACGCTTTCGCTGATCGACATTTCGCTGTTCACCACGATGCATACGATCGGAACGGGCAACGCCGGACCTTCGGTGACGATCGAGTTGTCGACCCAATTCGTCGGAGGCGGAGACCCAAAGCGGCCGCTCGATGCGGTGTGCGAGATCGTGCGCGAAACCGGCAGTCTGGTGTTCGTTCGCGGCGATGTCGTGCAAGAGGATGATGCGGTTGCCTCGTTCTCGGGCATCGTTCGCAAAATGAAGCCGCGCTCCGCAAGATGAGCGGCCTGATTGCGCGCTACGAGGCGCTGATCGCTGCTGCGGAATTGCGCCCCGACCCCGACCAGCGTGCAGCAGCCGAAGCGCTCCAATCGCTGCAGACCAGGCTCGAGTCCGGCTCTCCTGACGGCGGCGGCCTGGTCGGGAGATTGTTCGGCAAGAAGGCAAACCCGATCCGCGGGCTCTACATGTGGGGCGGCGTAGGCCGGGGCAAGTCGATGCTGATGGACCTGTTCGTCGAAACGCTGGCGATCGAAGCCAAGCGCCGGGTCCATTTTCACGCCTTCATGCTCGAAGTCGACGGGATGATCCGGGCCGAGCGGGCGAAGGAGATTGGCGATCCGATCGCTCCGGTCGCTGCCGCCCTGGCGCGTGACATTCGCTGCCTTGCGTTCGACGAAATGGTCGTCACCAACACCGCCGATGCCGCGATCATGAGCCGACTGTTCACCGCGCTGATCCGCGACGAAGGGGTCACGGTCGTCACCACCAGTAACCGCCCTCCCCGCGATCTTTACAAGGACGGACTCAACCGCTCGCTGTTCCTGCCCTTCATCGACCTTGTCGAGGCCGAAATGGACGTGATCGAACTCGATGGCCCGGTCGACTACCGTCTCGATCGCCTCGGCGGGATCGACACCTGGCACACGCCGCTGGGCGAGGCGGCAACCGCACAAGTGCGTGAAGCGTTTTTCCGCCTGACCGACTACAAGCCCGAAGATGCCGCCCACGTGCCCAGCGCCGAGCTCGACCTCGGCGGGGGGCGATCGCTGCACGTGCCCAAGAGCTTCAAGGGCGTCGCGGTGTTCAGCTTCAAGCGGTTGTGCGGAGAAAACCGAGGAGCGGCGGATTACCTCGCGATTGCCCACGCCTACCACACCGTAATCGTGGTCGGCATCCCGGTGATCGGACCGGACAACCGCGACCAGGCGCTACGCTTCACCAAGCTGGCCGATGCGCTCTACGAAAATAACGTGATCCTGTTTGCTGCCGCGGCCGCAGAGCCCGCGGAGCTCTACCCCAAGGGCACCGGGAGCTTCGAGTTCCAGCGCACTGTCAGCCGGTTGGAGGAAATGCAGAGCGCGGAATACCTCGCGCATGGACACGGAAAGGCCTGAGCGGGGCGATACCGGGCGGCTTTGACAAAGCTCCGCAATCGGCGCAGAAATTCGCTCCCAAACAAGCATTGGAGCGCATCGATGATCGTTACCACAACCGAAGCCGTTCCGGGATTCCGCACGACCGAATGTCTCGGCCAGGTATTTGGCGTTGTCGTTCGCAGCCGCGGGCTTGGTGGCAATGTAATGGCCGGGCTGCGCTCCATCGTCGGCGGCGAAATCCACGAATACACTTCGCTGGTCGAAGATACGCGACGCCACGCGATCGACCGCCTGGTGCAGAACGCGACCGCGATGGGTGCCGATGCCGTGGTGATGATGCGTTTCGATTCGGGCGAAATCGGCCAGTCGATGAACGAAGTGGTCGCCTACGGCACCGCCGTACGACTCGCACGCGCATGAGCCCCACAGCCCGCAACGTCGGTTTGGGGTTTGCCGGACTGATGGTGGTCGGCGGGTTGTTGCTGCGGCCGTTGGGAAGCGGGACTGCACTGATCGTTTTGGGATGCCTGCTGTTGATTGGCCTGGTGTTCGAGCAACGCTACCGCCGGGGCCGTTCCGATCCCCGCCCCGGACCGGGGTGGCAACGCACGGGAGAGAAGTTCCGCGACGAAGAAACCGGCCAATGGCTGGAAGTCTGGTTCCATCCGGAAAGCGGCGAGCGGCGCTACGTCGCAGTGGGCAGCGACTGACCTCGGCTTGAAACGCTGAACCACCGCTACCACATCGCTGGCATTCCGGCGGACAGATAGCCCCGCCGAGGTGGATTACCGACATGATCGATATCAGGCCTCATGCTGCCCTTGCGCATCGCAATCACGGGTGGCTCGATACCTGTTACCACTTTTCGTTTTCCGACTACCACGACCCCGATCGCATGGGCTGGGGGCGGCTGCGCGTATGGAACGACGACCGGATCGCCGCCAAGAGCGGCTTCCCGCCGCACCCTCATAGCAACATGGAAATCGTCACATTCGTCCACTCGGGCGCAATCTCGCACCGGGATTCGCTCGGGAACGAGGGCCGCACCGTCGCTGGCGACGTGCAGGTGATGAGTGCCGGGACCGGAATTACCCACGCAGAATACAACCTCGAAGACGAGGATACGACGCTGTTCCAGCTGTGGATCTTGCCCGACCGCGCAGGCGAGCAACCGAGCTGGGGCACGCGCGCGTTTCCACGCCATGACCGAAGCGGCGAATGGGTCGTGCTGGCAAGCGGCGCACCCGATGTCGACGATGCCCTACCGATTAGGGCGGACGCCAAGGTCATGGCTGCGACGCTCGAGGCGGGCCAGACCGCGACCTACACCGCCGATCCCGCTCGCCATCAGTACCTCGTGCCGGTGGATGGCAACGTGCGAGTAAACGGCGCACTGTTGTCGGCTCGCGACGGAGCGGCGATTACAGGCGAAAACGAGATCGAAGTCGAAGCGATCGACGGCGCTGAACTGGTGCTTGTCGATACGCTCTAGCGATCAGGCCGCCTGCGCGAGCCGCGTTTGCGCGGCCGCCAAGCGGTTCATCACCTTCAGGTCCTGCTCGCGCAGTTGCAGGGCCGCATCGGCCCACAGCTCGGTGATGCGATTGAGTTCGTCGAGTGCAAGCGGTGATGCCATCCGCATCGCCTTGCGCTCGGCGACCAGCCCGGCATGGCGGCGCGTCGAGCGCTTGATAAATTCCTGCGCGGCAGCAAGTCCTTCGCCCGGTTCGGCCAAATGATGAACAATGCCAAGTTCGTACATCTGCTGGGCGGAATAAGTCTCGTTCGACTGGATAATCCGTTCCGCCATCGCGGTACCAAGCTTGCGCGAAAGCAACGCGTGTGCGCCCATCCCCGGAAACAGGCCAAATAGCACTTCGGGCAAGCCGAAGGTCGCATCACGATCGGCGATGATATAGTCGAAACTGAGCAGCGCCTCGAACCCGCCGCCGAGCGCCGCGCCTTCGACGAGCCCAATAGTCAGCATCGGGATTTCGAGTGCGTGGAGGTTGCGATGGAGGATTGCGCAACAGCGGTGCCCGTATCGCACCAACCCGTCGCGGTCCTCGTCGCGGATCAGGCGCTGGAACAGCGCCAAGTCACCGCCGAAACAGAACACGCCCGGCGATCGGCTGCCGAGCACGAGGAACTTGAGCGGCACCTTGCCGGGGCCGAAATCCTGGCTGATGTATTTCTGCCAGTTCTCGAAATCGCCGAGCATCGGGGACGTGAAGCTGGGGCGGCCGACCGGGGCCATGTAAGTCCACAAGGTCTCGCTTTCGGCCTGATAAAGGCATTCGAGTTCCTTGAGCCGCAGGAGCCCTTCGGGAACCGCGCATTCTGAACTGGGGTCGGCGAGATATTCGCCCTGGTTACCTGTCAGTGGAAAGGCGGAATCGACCCGCCCGACCCTGTCCTCGTAACTGTCCATGCGTCCCCCTCGCGAAAGGTCCAAAGCCTTGCGATCGCAAGCAGTGTAAGCGAACCGGAGGAAATTACGCAAACGAATTATTAACTATAAAAAACAATTCCCTGTTAAGAGGTATTTAGGCCGCCCTGCGAAAAAGTGGCTTTCGGGTAACACCGCGCCGATTGAGGTTATCCACAGGGTTTCAACAGCCTAACCCGAGCTTTTCCAGCGATTTGTCCAGCATGAGAAGCTGCCACAGAACCCTCCCGTGATCGCTTCGACCGCCGATATGCGCTTCTGCAAGGTCGGCTATCCGGTCGCCGTCGAACCATCCGGTGCGCGCAAGCGCGGCGCTGCGCCCGATCGCCCTTGCCTCCGCCGCAAGCGGCCCGCGCAGCCACTGCGCGATGGGAGTCACAAAGCCCTGTTTGGGCCGATAGAGCACTTCGCTCGGCAGGTAGCGCTCCATCGAGTGCTTGAGCAGCCACTTGCCCTGCCCGCCCCTGATCCGCAGCGCCTGCGGCAGGCGCGCGGCAAATTCGACCAACCGGTGATCGAGCAGCGGCTCACGCGCCTCGAGGCTCACAGCCATGCTCGTGCGGTCGACCTTGGTCAGGATATCTCCGGGTAACCAGAACTTGAGGTCTGCATATTGCGCCCGGTCGAGTCCTGTTTGGGCCGGAGCCCGCCGCATGAGATCGATCAGCGGCTGCTCGGCGCGGTATTCGCCCAACTCACGGCGCAAGTCGGCTGAATAAAGCGTATGCCGCAAATCTGCCGGGATCACCGAAAGCGCGCGTGCGTAGCCCTCTTCCCCGCTTGCGGCGAGCGACTGGAAGGTCGTCTTCGCGCGCAGGGGTCGCGGAGCCCAGTCCGCCTTGGGCCAAAGCCGCCCGAGCAATCCGAAGACCGGCCTACGCAAGCTTTGGGGAAGCACCATCCGCGCCTGCTCTTCGCGGGCCTGGAACATCTGGCGGCGGTAGCCGGCAAACGCTTCGTCCGCCCCATCGCCCGACAACGCGACAGTGACAGTCTCGCGCGCCAGCTGGCACACGCGCCAGGTCGGCAACGCCGAAGCATCGGCGAACGGCTCGTCGAACATTGCCGCGAGCGTTCCGATGGCAGCGAAATCATCTGGATCGACGATCCGCTCGCGATGGTCGGTCGCGAAGCGCTCGGCAATCGTCCTGGCATAAGAAGTTTCGTCGAGCGCGGCGACATCGAAACCGATCGAGCAGGTCTGCACCGGAGAAGCGCTGGTTTCGGCCATCAGCGCGACGACGCTCGAGCTATCCACCCCTCCGGACAGGAACGCTCCCAGCGGAACGTCGGCCACCATCCGGCTCGAAACCGCTTCGCGCAAGTGGAACAGCAATTCCGCCTCGAGATCTGCTGCCTTGCCCCGTGCGCGGTCTGCGAACGAGATATCCCACCACTGCACCGGCGGGTCAGGCGGTGCGTCGTGGCGCAACACCCGGTAGTGCCCGGCAGGAAGCTTCTCGACACCTTGCAGCATCGAACGGTGATCGGGCACATAGCCCCACGCAAGGTAGTCCTCGATCGCCAGCGGATCGACCTTGCGGCGCAGCAGCGGGTGCGCCAGCAGCCCCTTGAGCTCCGACGCGAACGCGAGGCTGCCATCGCTCAGCATTGCAGTGAACAGCGGCTTCACGCCGAAGCGGTCGCGCGCGAGGAACAGCGCGTGCCGGCCAAGATCGTAAAGCGCGAAGGCGAACATGCCGTTGAGGCGCGAAAGGCAATCGACGCCCCATTTCTGGTATGCGGCGAGGATCACTTCGGTGTCGCCATCGGTGCGGAAGACTGCTCCGCTCGCTGCGAGCTCGCGGCGCAATTCGCGGTAATTGTAGATTTCGCCGTTGAAAACGATCACCGCGCGCCCGTCTGCCGAAAGCATCGGCTGCGGGGAGCCTTCGAGGTCGATGATCGAGAGCCGCCGATGGCCCAGTCCGACGCCCGGTGCGGTCCACACGCCGCTGCCATCGGGGCCGCGATGGACCAACGCATCGCACATCCGCTCTACCCGCGCCGGATCGACCGGCTTGGGTGTGCCGCAATGGAAGATACCCGCGATCCCGCACATGATGCGGCGCTTACCTGAGGCCCGCTGCGCGGTCCATCACTTGCGCGGAATTGCCGAGGGCGGTGTCAAAATCGTCAAGCGTGGAATTCGCCTCGGGACCTTCCGCCGATACGATCAGAACCATCGCCGGTCGGTCTCGCAACAACAGCCTGTCGATCATCGTCGCCAGCTTGAAACGCAGGGCGCTCCCGGTCGAGAGATCGCCGATGCGATAGGTCGTCCGCGCCAATCGGCGCACACCCTTGTTGTACAGCCATTCCGCCTTCCAGCCAGGTGACGAAGCGCCCGGTTCGAGCCAACGCCAGTCGGTGTCGGGCGGCAAGGCGCCTTCGCCCTCGGCCGCGGCATCGTGGTCAGGCCCTTGTTCGGCGTAAACCGCCAGCGACACGTCGACCCCGCGCCCTCGGACGTCGTGATAGTGGGCTTGCACACGCCGATCGGCACCAGCGGCGCGCGGAGCCCAGTCAGGCCGCTCGCCCTGCACCTGTTGCCAGCCGACTGCGACCGGAGCAGGCAGTGAAGCCGGAAGGGAAGCCTTGCCCCGCTCCGAAGCCAGCGCCCACCCCCCAAAGCCGAGCGCGAGCGCGAACACGGCGATCACTGCCACCCGGCGGTCGATACGCAGAAGAGCGAGCTTACCCAGCAACACCGAGGCGTTGATCTTTCCAGCGTCGATCCCAGGATCGTCGGGTTCGCGGTCGAACCAGCGCCACGCGCCGCCCAGCAGCGCGGCGACGATCACGGCGAAGAAGATCCATCCGTAGAAGATATGATCGAACCCGGCGGCAAATTCGATGCCCTGCCACTGGGCAATCGCAATCGTTCCCCACGCGCGCACGCCGTTTGCGACAATCGGCAAGACCAGCGCGACCGCGATGAACCCGGCCCGCCGCTTCCACGACACGAAACAGGTATTCGCTACCAGAACTGCCAGCGCGAGCATTGCAATGAGGAACATGACCCCCGAGCATGCTTCGGCGACTTCGAACAATCCGGCGGGCGTATCGATGAACACACCTTCGATTTGCGCCTGCATCCCGGTGAGGTGGACCAGCCAGATCACTACCTTGGCGGTGACCATCTGCAGCGTCGGGATCAGCTCGTCACCGAACGGGACGAGGAACACCATGTAGGCGAGTGGGAATGCCAGCCCCATAGACGCACGCGGTCCGAGGATTGTCAGCGCTGCGGCAATCAGCGCCAGCACCGCACCCAGCTGGCTCACGATATCGAAACCGGCGAGCGTGCCGATCAACCAACCGAACAGCGCACCGCCGAGCGCAAAAAGGCCCGGCCACCACGCGCCGGGCGTGAGCTTCGCCAGGTCGCCCTTTCGCTGCCACACCACCCACACGATGATCGGCGGTACGAACAGCACATGGTTGTAGGTCGAGATGTTCCACCACTGGTGCGCCATCGCGGCCCAGTCGCGCGCGGTGAGCGCGATCAGCGCCAGCCACGCGAGCAAAAGGTTGGCCAGCGGCGTGCGCCACGCTTGCGCGATATCGGGAAGTCCGACGCGCGGCATCCGGCGAAAGATGGCCTCAGGCGGCATCACGGGTCGGTTCCGTTGCGGAACGGCCTACCAGTTCGGGCAACTGTGCCAGCGCGGTATCCCAGCCCTTTTGTTCGACAACGAAGCGGCGCGCTGCGGCCCCCATCGCCAATGCGCGCGGGCCGTCCTGCAGGATTGCACAGGCGCGCGAAGCCAATGCCGCATCGTCGCTTTCAACTGCCAAGTGTTCGCCGTCTGTTGTGTCTATGCCGGTCGCAGCCTCAGGCGTGACCAGCACCGGGCGGGCCATCGCCATCGCTTCGAGCACCTTGTTCTGTACCCCGCGCGCGATCGCCAGCGGCGCGACAACGAGGTCGGCAGCAGCGAGGAACGGGCGAACGTCGGGCACTTCGCCCCAGACCCGGACCCCTTGATCGCCATCCCGCTCGACCAGTTCGGCCACAGGAGCACGGCCCACGACATGGAATGTCGCCCCGGGCAACTCACGACGGATCGACGGGAGGAGCCGATCGATCGTTCGCAGAGCCGCAGCAACGTTGGGCTGGTAGTCCATCTGACCGGTGAACACGATGTGTGGCCCCGGCCCGTCGACCAGCGCCGGATGCGGCACAACGGCCAGCGGATCGTAGAGCGCGGTATCAATCCCGTTTGGCAGGGTCAGGACATTGGCCGGTGTCGCGCCGATGCGACGGCGAAGCAATTGCGCTTCCTCATCGGTAATCAACAGGGTTGCATCGGCCCGGTGCGCCAGCTTGCGCTCCTCTTCGGCCAGCAGCCGCGCTTCGCGCGCATCGATCCATGCGCGGGGGCCATTACCGCCAGCAGCGTAGGCGGCAAACTTGGCGCTATCGACATCGCACAGGTCGACGATCAGGCGGCCCGAGTAGTCTGCCGGGACATACTGGCCCATCTGCCCCGAGAACACGAACACGCAATCTATCGGTCGGGTAGCGAGTGTGTGGCTGACCCAATCGCCCAGCGTCGGGCTGTCGAAAGCAGCGAGGCTGACCGGCACGTTGCGCGCCAGCGCCTTGAGCCCGGCAAACGGCAGGTTCAACTGGCGCTGCGCAAGGCAATAGCTGGCCGCAATTTCCGCCAGCGCCGGTTCGGCGGCAAAATCGGCCTCGGTCTCTCCCAGCGTGCCGACATGGACCGGTCCAATCGCTGCCAATCCTTTCAGCAAATGATGCGAACGAATCTTGTCCCCCCGGTCGGGCGGGAACGGGATGCGATGGGCAAGGAAGAGCGTCTCGCCCATCAGGCAAGCCCGCGCGCAATAACCGGTCCGATCCGGTTCGAAATGGCCAGCGGAAGCTTCTTCCACAGCGCGATCTTCGCCGAATAGGCATCGCTGGTGGGGTCGACGTCCCGCGCCTGCAGATCGGGCGCGGTCCAAGTCGCATAGGCCAGCGGCTCGGGCTCGAAGCCCCAGTTTTTCTTGTAGGCGAACGCACCGCTGCCGAGCTTCGAGCGACCGAAGTCGAACCGGGAGCAGCCCTTGCGGCGCGCATGGAGCATCAGCTCGTAATACATCCGTTCGTTGGCGCGGGTTGCGCGGGCAAGCCAGTTGCCGCCGCCCCAATAGGGCATCGCAACGCCGCAATGATAGAAGGTCAGCACGGCAGCTTGCGGCGCGCCGTGGTCGCTCACCAGCAGGATGTCGGCATCGTCGCCGAATGCATCGAGCATCGCGTCGAACAGCGACCTGGGGAACACCGGCGTACCTAGGTTGCGGACGCTTTCCGCGTAGAGTGCGTATTGCGCTGAGCGATGATAGCGATCGCCGCCGACACTTACGCCGAAATCGTGCTGCAGGCCCTTGCGCACTTCCGCACGCTGCTTTCGCGGGATTGCGAGCAGTTGGGCATCGTCGTCATCGACCAGCTCGCCGCTGAAATTGGCGTGGCTGTCGGAGCGCACGATCCAGTCATCAGGCGCGGTGCCGCTCCTGAGTTCGACAGAAGCACACGCCAGGCGCTGCGCCAGTTCGGCTGCAGCTTCGCACAGCCGAAGCTTGGTCAATTCATTTGCTGCGAGCGGTCCGCCGCCAACTCCAAACCCGCTCGAGACCAGCGCCCGAGGAAACAAGAGAGAATGCACTTCGGTCAGCGGCAGCCAGCCGGTGATCGCGCCGCCTCGTTCGGCCACAATGCCGTGCGCGCGTTGCCCGGTGCCCTGCTCCACCGCGCGAATCCATGCGGGACGATGAAACAGGCTACCGCCCATTTCCGCCACGAAGGCTTCGATCCGGCCTACCTCACCGGGATCGGCGAGATCGACCAGCGACAGCGCTTCGCGGCACAGGGGAAACGGCGCGTTCACGCCGCGAGCCGCTCGGCGCGGATCGCTTCGCGATGGGCGACCTGATCCATCCGGCACCAGTCGAAGTCATGGATGAGTTCGGTCAGCTTGCCGGCCATCTTGTCGAGGTTTGTGTAGTGGCGGAAACGCGAGCGCAGCGGCGCATCGGGCACCCGAGGCTGGTCGGGATCGATCTCCCACGGGTGGAAATAGAATACGGCAGGGCGTCGCTCGGCCCGATTGACCTGCCGGATCGCCCAGCGGCTGAACGCATATGGGAGTACGCGGAAGAACCCGCCGCCACCGGCAGCGACCCGCTTCCCGCCAAGGATAGCGGTGGTCACCGGGATCTCGATCAATGGGCTATGCGCCAGCGGCTGGAAGGCAAAACGCGGAGCGTTACGCCAGCCGTAATGATCGTGGACGATCGGCGCGACCGACGAGGAGTAGGCGTAGCCCTGTTCGGCCAGAACATCGTACGCCCACGGCGTACGCTGGTCGATCGAGAAGCTCGGCGCGCGGTAACCGATCACCTGCACCCCGGTCGCATCTTCCAGCGTCATCCGCGCGCGTTCGAGATCTTCCGCGAATGCCTTCGGACCCAGAGTGAAGACGCGTGCGTGATCCCATCCGTGGCTCGCCATCTCGTGGCCCGCATTGACGATCCGGCGCATCAATCCGGCATTGCGACGCGCCACCCATCCAAGCGTGAAGAACGTCGCCTTAACGTTGGCCTCGGCAAACAGGTCAAGGATGCGCAAGACGTTGTCGGACACGCGGTTGGGCAGTGCCTCCCACGAATCGCGTTCGATCACGTTCTCGAACGCACCGACCTGGAACCAATCCTCGACATCGACCGACAGCCCGTTGGCTATGCGCCGGCGGGGGATCGTCAGCCGGGCCATGGATCCCATTTGCGTCACGCCGCCTTGCGCTCCATCTCTTCCTCGAACCATTCGATCAGCATCGACAGCACTTCGCGCACTGCCTTGTCCTGCTCGGAAATGCGGCGCTCGAGCTCTGCCACCCGGTCGAACCAATCGGTCGGGATGCTCGGACCGTTGGTCCGCGCGTCGCTAAGTTCTGCAATCGCCTGCTGCAGCTGGGCGATCTGTCCGTCGCGAGTTGCCAGCAGCTCTTCGACCCTCGGCTTGGGCGCGGCCGAGGGATAGACCGCGTGCTTGATCGGGCCGGGCGTCGGCGCCACGTCGATTTTCGGCAGCGGCTTGGGCATCGCTTCGGGGAAGGTCGAATCGTGCTCCATTTCCTTGAGCACCGCAGAGAGCATCGCCGAATCGATCCGGGTACGCTGTTCGACCGCGCCGAGCAGCATCAACCGGGTCATCACCTGGTTCACCCGACGCGGGATACCGCCGGTTGCTTCGTGAAGCTCAGCGAACACCCGCTGATCGAACGCCGGGTTGCCTTCCCAGCCGACGCATTCGAGACGGTGCTCGATATACGGCTGGATTTCGGCAGCACCCATCGCTTCGAGGTGGTGCGCGGCGATCACCCGCTGGCGCAGCTGCTCGAGTTCGCTGTGCTGGGCGAGGACCTGCTTGAACTCGGGCTGGCCGAGCAGCAGCGTCTGCAACAACGGGTGCGAGCCGAGCTGGAAATTCGACAGCATCCGCAGCTCCTCGAGCGCTTCCACGCTGAGGTTTTGCGATTCGTCCACGATCAGCAGGCAACGACGTCCCGCGCGCGCTTCCTCATGCAGGAAATTCTCGATCGCCCCCAGCGCTGCGGCCTTGTCGTGGCCGTCAACCTCGATCCCGAAGGCCTGCGCAGCAACGTGGACCATTTCCTCGCCGTCGAGATTGCTGGTGACGATCTGGCCGACGGTCATCTGCGCCGGGTCGATCTTCTTCATCAGGTGCGCGACCAGCGTGGATTTACCCGCGCCGACCTCGCCGGTGATGACGATGAAGCCTTCCCCCTGAGCCATCCCGTAGCCGAGATACGACAGCGCCTTGCGGTGCGTCGCACTCTCGAAATAGAAATCCGGATCGGGCGTCAGCTGGAACGGTCGCGCCGTCAGCTTGTAAAAGTCGTCGAACATCGCTCTTCGTCCCCCGTGAATCAGAAATCGTAGCGCAGGCCGAGGCGGGCCGCCGCGTTGCTAATACTTTCGCCGACAACGTCGCTGTCGATGCGGTCGAGCGCGACCCCGGCGTTCGCCGAAAGTCCTTGCAACAGGTATCGGCGGTACGCTGCGGAAGCGCCGTAAATCGTGGCGTCGCCGCCGTTGGCGAAGCCGCTCTTGAGCCAGTTCACGTGCGCGTTGACTGCAAAGCTCGACCGACGGTCGATCTGGCCCGATGCAAAAGCCGATGCCCAATAGCTCTCGTCGATCACGCCATTGGCCACAGCCAGGACAGTCCCCGGTGCAGCAATGAAGGTGCGACGATCATAGCCCGCACCCACGCCGGCGCTCATGCGGCCCACCTGCTCGGCGTAGGTCGCGGCGATCCCGCGTCCGCGGAACACCGCCGAACGGATCGAACCGAGCGCACCGGTGAGGCAGCTGCCGCCCTGGAGGCTGGCAACGCATCCGGTGAGGTCACCAGTCACCGCATTGCGATTGGCGGTGAAGTCGGTCGGCAGCGCCGCCAGCGCAGTCGTCAACTGGCCGCCGAACCCGGTGATCCCGTCATACGCGGCAATATTGAGTGCGCTGCGACGGCTCGGTGCCCACGCAAAGCTGCTGTAGTAAGTGGTCGAATCGTAGCGGCGACCGACGTGCGCTTCCAGCGACGTGCGCGGCGACGGACGCCACATCACGCCCACGTCCCAGATCAGGCCCGAGGTATCGTAGGCGATCTGGCGTGGTGCGCTTTTGTCGGTCACGAACCGGCCGGCGGAATCGACCACCGGGTTGCCATTGGCGTCGCGCAGCGCATCGCGGCTCGACACCTGGACCTTCTCGTACCCTGCGCCGCCGACCAGCGCGACGTTCGGCGAAACCGGCACGGTCACGTCGCCGCGCGTGTGGAAATCCTCCAGCCGCTGGTCGAGGTTGGAAATATCTTCGCGGTTGTAGCCTACGCCAGCGCCGACACCGACCGGAAGCGGTTCGCCCGGACGGGTTCCGACATGGAGGTTGGCACTTTGCGCCCAACTGTCCTCGAACACCTGGGTCGGCTGCGCGCCAGGCGCAACCGGCGTAGCGTTCGGCGCGTCGACCCGCGCGTAACCGAGGCGATAGTTGGCATTGACCTGTGCGTCGCCGAGCTGGGCGTGGACGTTCGGCCCAGCGTAGGCCGCGTAGACCTTGCTTTCGGCGACATTGCTCCCGCTGATGGCCAGCGAGGAAGTGCCGTTACCGTTGATCCGCGTCCGTGCGGCAAGGCCGCCCGCTTCGAAGGTTACTGCCTGCGGAACGA
This sequence comes from Tsuneonella mangrovi, assembly GCF_002269345.1. Lineage (NCBI taxonomy): Bacteria > Pseudomonadati > Pseudomonadota > Alphaproteobacteria > Sphingomonadales > Erythrobacteraceae > Tsuneonella > Tsuneonella mangrovi. The sequence continues at coordinate 124,862 of NZ_CP022889.1, read as the reverse complement.
TCGAGCCATAACCGCGCACGACGCCGCTGAGCGTCGAGCTATCTGACACCTGATTGTCGTAGCCGAAGGTGCGTTCGTAACGGATCGACGCCGAACCGCCGTTGTTGCGTCCGGTAACCGTCGCATCGACGCCGGCAGCCACTTGCGTATAAGTGACGGTCTCGTTGCCCGGCGAAATCTGGCTGGAGATCACCTGGCTCGCTTCAATGTAGGGCGCAATCTGCACGGGCCCGGCGCGATGTTCACGCGTTTCGGGCGCGGATTGCGCGATCGCCGGCGCGGCAAAAGCCACTGCGCTGATCGCACTCGCTAGATAGAGGGCGTTGCGTTTCATCGGCTTACCCTTCGTACCCGTAATATGTCCCGAAGCGCCGACCGCTCGGGCTGAAAGTGGCAGCATTGAGCAGGAGCTTGATGTCCGGGCACGCGCCGAGCAGCTGGACCGCATCCTCAAGCGCACTGCGGCCGGTCTGGTCCGCACGGGCGACGAGGAGTGCTTGCCCGACGTGTTTGGCAAGATCGGCGGCAGGTGACGCGGCGAGCGCAGGCGGACTGTCGAAGATCACCATTCGGTGCGGCGCGCCGGCGGTCAGCCGGTCGAGCACTTCGGCCGTGCGGGCGCTCGCCAGCCATTCGCTGTCTGCGTCGGTCTGATTGCCCGCGGGAAGAATCCACAAGCCCGGAATATCAGTCCCGATCACCAGGTCCTCGACCTTGAGCGACGGATCGGAAAGTGCGTCGAGAAGGCCAGGTCCCTTGGGCAGGCCGAGCGTCGAAAGCACCGACGGCTTGGCAAAATCGGCATCGACCAGCAGCACTTCGCCGTCGCGCTCGCTCGCCATCGCGATCGCGAGGTTGACCGACGTGAAGGTCTTGCCTTCGCCCGGAAGCGGTGAGCACACCAGGATGCGGCGCGAGCGCGCAGTACCGATTTGGTCGGCAGAGGCGATCAGCTGGCGCTTCACGATGCGGAATTCCTCGAGCAGCGAACTTACCTTGCCGTCGGGCACGATCATGCCGCGTTCCTTGAGCCGCTTGCGATCGACCGGATGCTTCTCGCCCGCGAATTTGACCGCCGAGGCAGGCCCTTCGATCACTACCGGTGCCGACGGCACCGTGGCAGGAACATTCGTCGTCACTGCTTCGAAGCTGTCTTCGACCGGTGCGGCATAAGGCGCTTCCTGGGCTGCTTCGGCCTTCTTGACCATGCGCGCGCGCTTCATCGGTGGTTCTGCCAGCTTGCCGGGAACCGGGGACGGTCGGAACGCGTCAAAGCCGAACGCACCGCTGGCACGCTCGAACAACGAGCTTGCCCGCTCTTCCTCGCCTTCACCGGGGACAGGGATATTGCTCTGGTCGGTCATCGCAATCTCCTCACGCCACCATGCCGCGCTGGACGAATTCGACCGTCAGCAGCACCAAGAACAGGCCGAACAGCGATCCGCTCCCGGCGTAAAAGAGCTTCATCCGCTTGGCGTTCAATAGCTTTGCGCCCTCGCTCAAACTCTCGGAAATCGTCCCGATCACAGGCAGGTCCAACCCGCGTTCGAGCCCGTTTGCGGTGGCAAAGGTCGACCGAAGCTGGCCGAGCGCGAATGCGGCACCGACGCCTGCGCCCAACCCGACGATCAGCACGCCGAAGAGCAGCAGCGGACGGTTTGGCGAAGCGGGCTTGAGCGGCATTGTAGGCGGATCGACCACGTCGAACTTGAAGCTCGCTCGTTCGCTTTCGACCTGGCCGCGCAGGCGCATTTCCTCGCGGTCCTGCAAGAGGCTATCGTATTGCTTCTTGAGCACGTCGTAATCGCGGCTGATCCGGTTGGCCTCGGCCGAAACCGTCGGCTCGGTCGACTGATCTGCCAGCGACTTCGAGAGGTCGGATTGCAAAGCGACCTTTCGCGACAAGAGCGCCTGGACGTTCGCTTCGCGCTCGGCCTTGGTCGCAACCAGCGATGAATAGGCCGGGTTCGGTATCCCGCCCGCAGCGCCGCCGCCCGCGCGCTGGAGCAGCGCGATCTGCTTCTTCATCGCGATCACGTCGGGATGACTGTCGGTCAGGCCGCGCGCCTGCATCGCGGCAAGCTGTCCTTGCGCCTGTGCCAGTGCGCTGCCGCTACCGTCGGCCCCGATCGCGAGAGTTCGCGGCGTCGAGGCGAGCTGGCCAGTGATCGCGGCAAGCGAACTCTGCGCTGCGGCGAGATCCGCGTCGACCCCGCGCAACTGGTCTTGCGTGGCGGCGATGCGCCCCGAAATCGCCGTGCTTCCACCGATCAGTTCAGGGTGTTCGGCCTCGAACTTGGAAAGCTTCTGCTCGGCTGCATCGAGATCGTTCTTGCGCTGGTCGAGCTGCTGGTCGAGGAACACCAACGTGTCGGCCACTTCGCCGCGGTTGCCGGCGATATTTTCTTCGCGGAAGATGTCGATCAGCTTCTGGACGACGTCGCGACTGAGCTTTGCGTTGTCGGCATCCGACAGGCTGCCTTTGCCCACATCGGCGGATATCGTGAACAGGTTGTCTTCCTGGCTAACGATCTTGACGTCTTGAGCCAGCGACTTGACCGCCCGGTCCATCTGCTCCTGCGAGACGATGCCGTTACCCAGCCCTGTCCCGCGAATGACCTTTTCGAGGTTCACCGCGCTTGCCAAGGTCTGCCGGACACGGGCAATCTGGTCCTTGCCGCCGTTGGCGATGTTGAGCTGGTCGGTCAGAACGTCGTCGAGCTGGACGTAGATCCGCGCGCTAGATTCGTACTTGTTGGGCACCATCGCCACGGCCATCCAGCCCAGCACGCACACGCCCCACGCTACCGCCAGCACCAGCCACTTGCGGTGCCAGGCGGAGTAGGCCGCTGCCCGGAGTTCTTCGAAGACTTCGTTCATCTGGCTTGCCGACCCTTCGTCAGAACATGCTTTCGGGGATGATGATCACATCGCCCGGCTGGAGCATCACGTTGGCCTTGGTGTCGCCCTTCTTGAGCAGGTCACCCAGGTGCAGCTTGTATTCGCGCTGTTTGCCGGTCTGCTTGTCGAACCGGACCAGCTTGGCCTTGTTGCCCGCCGCGTATTCACTGAGGCCGCCGACCGCGATCATCGCGTCGAGCACTGTCATGTTCGCGCGATAGGGAATGCTGGCCGGCTTCTCGGTCGCGCCGATCACGCGGATCTGCTGGCTGAATGTGCCCGCGAACTTCGTGACGATCACACTGACCAGCGGGTCCTGGACGTATTGCGACAGTTGCAGGCGAATGTCCTGCGCCAGCATTGCCGGGGTCTTGCCCACCGCCGGCATGTCGTTGACCAGCGGAGTGGTGATCCGGCCATCGGGACGGACCTGGATGTTTTGCGCGCTGAGCTCGGGATTGCGCCAGACATTGATCGTCAATTCGTCGAGCGGCCCGATCACGTAATCCTCGCCCGGCCCTTCCTGCATCGCGACGAACGAAGCGGGTGGAAGCTGGCCTGCGTTGGTCGTGGCACAACCGGCCAGGGCCAGCGACGCGACAGCGCAGCTGGCAAGGATTGCGGGCATTCGAGACTTCGACATCGATGTACATCCTTGAGCAGTCCGCAGGCGTGCGCGCGGTGGCCGGGCGCGACCCGGATCCCCCGCACCTGCGGTATCAAGCTGTCATGTCGCGGAAATTGGTGAATATACCGTTAGGCAGAAGTTGCCTCGTTGATGGCAGTCCCAACGCGGGACAGCCTTAAAGCAATGGTTAAACGAGGATTTCGCGCGCCGGACCTTGCCCGAGGAACATCGCCGGGCTCGCGCTCGCGCCGTATGCACCGGCACAGAATACCGCCACCAGATCGCCCACTTCGGCGCGGGGCAACATCGCCTTGTCGGCCAGCCGGTCGAGCGGGGTGCAAAGGCACCCGACAACGTGCACTTCTTCGCTGCCCTCGGCATCGAAGTGGCTGGCGATCGCAACGGGGTAATTTCGTCGCACGACTGTCCCGAAGTTGCCCGATGCGGCGAGCTGGTGATGCAGTCCGCCGTCGGTGATCAGGTAAGTCTCGCCGTGACTGACCTTACGGTCGACTACCCGGCACAAATAGACCCCCGCCTCGCCGACAAGGAACCGGCCAAGCTCGATACATAGTCGGGTTTCCACAAGCGAATCAGGTAGTTCGGCAAAACGCGCCGCCAAACGTTCACCCACGAGATCAAGGTCGACCGGCACATCGTTGGCAAAATAGGGAATCCCGAGGCCGCCGCCCATGTTGAGCTTGGGCAGTGCAGCGCCGATTTCCTTCGCGAGCTTTGCTGCAAGGTCGAGCACGTTGCCCTGCGTTTCGGCAATCGCTTCAGCGTCCAGTGCCTGGCTGCCGGTGAAGATGTGCAGGCCGCGCCAGTCGGCTCCGGCAGCGATGATTTCCTTTGCCAACGCAGGAACGCGCTCGGCGTCAAGGCCGAACGGCTTGGCACCGCCACCCATCTTCATGCCCGATCCGCGTAGTTCGAAGTCGGGATTGACCCGGATCGCCAGACGCGGCGTCACACCCAAGCGCTCGGCAATGGCGATTGCGCGGTGCGCTTCGCTTTCGGACTCGCAGTTGAGCGTTACCCCGGCGGAGATCGCCGCTTCAAGCTCCTCGTCTCGCTTGCCTGGGCCGGCAAAACTGACCAGCGTCGGATCGATCCCGGCTTTGGTTACCATCGCCAGCTCGCCGCCCGACGCAATGTCGAACCCGTCGACCAGCCCGGCCATATGTTCGAGCACCGGCCCGAACGGGTTCGCCTTCACCGCGTAGTGGATCGCAAGTCGCTCGGGCATTGCGGAGCGCAGTTCGGCCATGCGGCGATCGAGCAGTTCGCGCGAATAAACGAACAGCGGGGTGCCACCTGCTTCATCGACGAGTTCGCTCGCGGCAATACCGCCAACGGCCAGTTCGCCATCGATCGCTGTGTAACCGTCAGGGATCGGTCCAAGCGGCTTCACCGGGCGAACTCCTGCGTGATGGCATTGCGATCGAGCTTGCCATTCGGGTTGCGTGGAATTGCATCATAAGCACGATAGAACCGCGGCTGCATGAAATTCGGCAATGCCTGCGCCAACGCCTTCTTCAACGCCTCTTCGGAATACCCTTCCGCCGGACGCACCGCGAGGCACACCGCATGGCCGAGCTTGGGATCGGGTTTACCCACCGCCACCGCCTCGACAACCAGCCCGGTCGCGATCGCCGCGTCTTCGACTTCCTGCGGACTGATGCGGTTGCCCGCGCTCTTGATCATCGAATCGCGCCGCCCGACAAAATGGAGCAGCCCTTGTGCATCGCGCCTGACCCGGTCGCCCGACCACACAGCCGTGCCGCCATAGGTCGAGGCTGCAGGAGCTGGTTTAAAGCGTTCCGCGGTGCGTTCGGCATCCTGCCAGTAACCGTGCGCGACCAGCGGGCCACAGTGGACCAGTTCGCCTTCCTCATCCGGTGCAGCAACGTTGCCCTGGTCATCGATCACAAGGATTTCCGCAAACGGGATCGCCTTGCCGATCGATGTCGGATGACTGTCGACAAGCGAAGGATCGAGATAGGTTGAACGAAACGCTTCGGTCAGCCCGTACATCGGGAACAGGCGCGCATCCGGGAAGATGCGGCGCAGATCCTTCACCAGGCCGACCGTCAAGGCACCGCCGGTGTTGGTCAGCCGCCGCATCGACGCGACTGCCTCTTGGGGCCACTCGATCTCGGTCAGCTGGACCCACAGCGGCGGTACGCACGCCAGCGTGGTCACGCCATGCTTCGCGCAGGCCTTGGTCACGTCGCGCGGAAGGAGGTAATCGAGCGGCACCACGCTGCCTCCAGCGTACCATGTCGAAAGCAGCTGGTTCTGGCCGTAATCGAAGCTGAGCGGCTGCACCGCCAGCACTACATCGTCAGGTTCGATCCCGAGATAGCTCGCGACGCTGACCGCACCGAGCCACATGTTGGTGTGGCTCAGCATCACGCCCTTGGGTCGCCCGGTCGAACCGGATGTGTAGAGGATCGCCGCCAATTCCTCCGGATCGTGGTCCGACGGGCCGAGCGGTTCGCATTCATCGACCTGCGCCCATAGATCTTCTTCAGCACCGACCGCGCATCCCGAAGGAACGTCGCCATGCTCGAGTCCCTTCAGCCGCGCATTGTTGGCGATCAGCATCACCGCGCCGCTGTCGGAAAGGATATGCGCGACCTGCATTCGCTTTAGCAGCGGATTGATCGGCACGTGGACGATCCCGGCCCGCGCACAGGCCAGCGGCAAGAGGCAGGTTGCTTCGCCCTTGGCGGCCCAGCTCGCCACCCGGTCGCCCTTGCTGGCGTGCTCGAGCAACCATGCAGCCAACTGGCCGACACGGGTTCTTAAGTCCTGATGGTTAAGCACGCGGTCGCGCAAGACCAGCGCCGACGCATTCGCTTCACCGCGCTCAGCGAGGTGATCGAGCGGCCGGGGTCGCGAATCGAGCGCAGAAGGCATGAGTACTCCAAGGGGAACAAACGCTGTGATCGCTGCCAGCTATCACGACACGGTTAACGTCTTGCAAGGGACACGCGCAAACCAAGTGGGCCCCTTCGACCGGCCCGAATGGTTCGCGTTGCTGGCCAATGCAGGGAAGCGCCCGCTTGTCGCGCTGGCGCAGGATGGCAGCGACATGGCCGCGCTCGCGCTGACCGAGGCGAACGGGCGGCTCGAACCGCTGCGCAACTGGTATTCGTTCACTTGGCGCCAGCTGGCCGCCGATAGCCCTGACGGAGAGCGCCTGCTCGCCGAAATCGCCCGCGACCTCAAGACGCGCAGCCACCGCGTGACGCTATGGCCGGTTCCCGACGAAGACGGATCGGCCACCCGGCTCGAAACCGCCTTCCGCGCTGCTCGGTGGTCCGTTTCACGGACCCAGTGCGATCACAACCACGTGCTCGAAGTCGGCGGGCGCAGCTTTGCCGAATATTGGGCCGCTCGTCCGGGCAAGATGCGGACAACCCTCAAGCGCAAGGCCAAGAAGGTCGAGGTCGAAATCCTCGACCGGTTCGATCCCGACGCCTGGCACGCCTATGAAGACATCTACGCCGAAAGCTGGAAGCCCGAGGAAGGCGATCCGGCCTTGCTGCGCCGCTTCGCCGAAGATGAAGGTGCTGCAGGCCGCATCCGGCTCGGCATCGCGCGCCACGAAGGACAACCGGTTGCGGCCCAATTCTGGACCGTCGAAAACGGCGTCGCCTACATTCATAAGCTGGCGCACCTCGAAAGCATGAAGCCACTATCCGCCGGGACCACGCTAAGCGCGGCATTGTTTGAACGCGCGATCGACCTCGACAGGGTCGACTGGATCGATTTCGGAACCGGTAACGACCGCTACAAGGCGGATTGGATGGAAGCGGTCCGCCCGCGCTTCATGCTCGATTGCCTCGACCCCGCCCAGCCCAAGGCATGGTTGCCCTTTGCCAAGCGAAAGGTTCTCGAACTTGCGCCGGGTGTCCGCCAAAGCTAGGGCGGCGCGCGTTTGGTTAAGGGGCAATTCTGAATGTCTGACGAGCACAATCCGGCACAGGTTCGCAGCGCGATCGATACGCAGCTGCGTTCGATCCTTGCCGATGTCCTGGGGCTCGATGCTGCCCAAGTCGCCGAATTCGACGCCGACAGCGGCCTGTTCGGCCATTTGCCCGAGCTCGATTCGATGGCTGTTGCAGGCCTCCTCACCGAGATGGAGGACCGGCTCGATATCATGATCGACGACGACGATGTCGATGGCGAAATGCTCGAAACCTACGGCGGGCTGCTCGCCTTTGCCGAGGCCAAAGCCGGCGAAGCGTGACACCGTTCACTCTCGTCAGCTGGCCTTGCCCGCTCGAGGGCGACAGCGAGCACACCGAAATGGCGATGGCGTTCGATCGCGGGCGCGAGCGGCGGCTGCTGGTCCTGCCCGCATGGTTCGACGAAGCGAACAAGCTGCGCCGCCAGACCGCCGAAGTCATGCGCCGCCTCGACATGTCGGAGATCGATACGATCCTGCCCGACCTGCCGGGTTGCAACGAGAGCACCGCGCAGCTCGATAGCCAGACCGTTGCCGATTGGCGCAAGGCGACAGCAGCGGCGGCAAAGCATTTCAAAGCAACCCATCTCCTGACGGCGCGCGCGGGCGCGGTCCTCGCTCCGGCAGATTTGCCCGGATGGGCATGGGCACCGACAGGCGGCAGACAGGCGTTGCGAGCGATGCTGCGTGCGCGGACAATCGCTTCGAAGGAAGCGGGAAGGCCTGAGAAAACCGAGGACCTGCAGGCGATCGGTCGCGAACAGGGCATCGAACTGGCCGGGTGGAAGCTCGGCGCAGCGATGTTTCGCGAGCTCGAAACGGCCGAACCATCAAGCCAACTCGCGGCCATCGCGCAGTCCGATCTCGGCGGGCCCGGCCTGTGGTTGCGCGCCGAGCCCGACGAAGATCCCGAGCAAGCCGACGCCCTTGCGGCGATCCTCGCCATCGGCATGGGTGACGAACAATGACCCGGCTGCACATGACCTTCGAGTGCGTCGATTCGATGCTCGCGGGCACGCTCGATGCAGCCAAGGGCACCACCGGGCTACTGCTCGTGACCGGTGGCAACGAAGTCCGCTCGGGTGCATTCAGCGGGCAGGCGGCACTGGCCGCGCGGATAGCCGCAGCGGGCTTTCCCGTGTTCCGTTTCGACCGGCGCGGTGTGGGTGACAGTGGCGGCGAAAATCGCGGCTTCCGGCGCAGCAAGCGCGATATCGAAGCGGCGCTGGCGGCATTCAAGGCCATCGCCCCGACGGTCGATCGGGTGGTGGGCTTCGGCAATTGCGATGCGGCCAGCGCGCTGATGCTGGCAAGCGGCGCGGGGTGCGATGCGCTGATCCTCTCCAATCCGTGGACCATCGATGATGCGGACGACACGCCTCCCCCATCCGCGGTTCGCGCGCGCTATATGGAAAAACTCAAGGATCCCAAGGAAATATTGCGGCTTGTTACAGGCGGTGTGAACCTCGGAAAACTGGCCAAGGGGCTCCGCCAGGCGAGCAAGGCCAAGTCGGCGCCTACCACGCTGGCGGGAGAAATGGCCGCTGGTCTGGCCGAGTACGACGGCCCGGTGCAAATCCTCCTTGCGACTTCCGACCGCACCGCGCAGGCCTTTGCCGAAAGCTGGGATCGCGACGATCCGCGCATTGCCCGCTGCGATCGGGCCACCCACGCATGGGTCGAGCCGCGCGCGCGCGAATTCCTCGACCAACAGATCATCGCCGCGCTCAAAGGCTAGCGCAGGAACAGGCTGGCCAGTTCGACGTGCGTCGACCACCGGAACTGGCCGACGGGGCGCAGTTCGGCCAGCCTGAACCCCGCTTCGACCAATTTCGCGGCATCCTTCGCCCAGCTCGCAGGATTGCAGCTGATGTAGGCCACACGACCGACCTCGCTTGCGGCGATCTGTGCCACTTGCTCGCGCGCACCGGCCCGTGGCGGATCGAGCAGGACGCCGTCGAAGCTCGCCAGTTCGTCAGGCCTCAGCGGGTTGCGGAACAGGTCGCGGTGGATCGCCGTTACGGGCCTACGCGCCCTGCTCGCCGCCGCGCGGCATGCCAGATGCGCGTCGCGCGCGGCCTCGTACGCGGAAACCTGCGTGCCGATGCCGAATGCAAATGTCCCGAGACCGGAGAACAAGTCGGCCGCATGGCTGCACGCGCCGAGCCACTCGCGCGCGGCGGAGGACAGCGCCGCTTCGCCATCGGCGGTGGCCTGCAGGAATGCGCCCGAGGGCAGCGCAATTGGCACTTCGCCCAGTGTCACGGTAACCGGCTCGGGTTCCCAAACACTCTCCGCGCCGAAGCCCAAATCGACTGACAGCCGCGCCAGCCCGTATTCGCGCGCGAAGCCGAGCGTCGCTTCGGTCGCTTCGAGCCCTTCCATCGCGAAGTTCTTCAAGCCGCAATCGATCCCCTGGTCGGCCAGGGTCAGCTCTATTTCGACCGCGTAGCGTTTACCCAGCGTTGTCAGCAGCGTGCGGAGCGGTTCAAGCAACGCGAACAATTCAGGGTGCAGCACATGGCATTCGGCAAGGCCGACGACCTTGTGCGATCCACCTTCGCGAAACCCGATCAGCGGCTTGCCGCCGCCGTTAATTGCCAACAGGCTGGCCCTGCGGCGGCTGCGGGGCGGCGAGAGATGCACCGGGGCGAGCACTTGCGGTTCGATACCCTGCCCGCGCGCGGCGTGAAGCACGCGGTCGCGGACGAAATCGGCGAGCGCCTCTTCGTCGAGGTGTTGCAACTGGCATCCGCCGCAGCGTCCGAAATGGCGGCACGGCGGGTTGGCGTGATGCGGCCCCGGCTGCACCGAACCATCGGGCAATACAATGTCGCCCGGTGCGGCAAACGGCACATGCCGACCGTTCGCGGTCACGCCGTCGCCGCGCGCAGCTACGCGGATAATCGTTTCAGGTTCGCTCACAGGAAGCGCGCGTAGGCGGCAGAAACGGCGGCGGCAAGGTCGTCTGCCATCAACGCAGGGCCAGCGATCCGCGCAGCCTCGGTATGCAGCCAGACCGCTTCGCCGGCAGCGCCGAACGGGTCGCGCCCAGTGGACAGACGACTTGCCGCGATTCCGGCGAGGACATCGCCGGTTCCCGCATTGGCCAGCCAGCTCGAAGCGGGCGGGAAGAACGCCGTCCGGCCATCACGCGCCACCAACAGATTGTCCGGTCCCTTCGCGAGCACGGTAAGACCCGTGGCCTCTGCCAAACCCTGGGCCATGCTGCGCTTGGTCGGTTCGGCAATCCTGAAGGTTTCGCACAGCTTCGCCAGTTCGCCAGTGTGGGGCGTAACAAGCAACCGCGAGGTATCGACCCCTTCGAGCAGGTCTTCGTCGAGCAGGTGCAGCGCATCAGCATCAAGCACCGCCGGAACCCGCGCCTCCAGTACCGCAGCCAGCCGCCCGCGCGCGGCTTCGCTCCGGCCCAAGCCCGGTCCGACCAGCAAAGCGGAGAGCCGCTTGTCCGCCAGCGCCGGTTCAAGGGGATCGCTCACTGTCACCAGCGCATCGGGTGCGCCAACCACTGGTTCGTTCGCGAACAATTTTACATAGCCTGCCCCCGCGCGCATCGCAGCCTTGCACGCGAGCATCGCAGCACCGGGCATCGCTCCTCCAACCACACCCAACAGGCCGCGCGAATACTTGTGTGCCGCGCGGTCGGGTGAAGCCAGCACAGGGCGCGGAACGACGTGAGCAGCACCGGCAACCGGCTCGACGCCGATATCGACCAGCCGAACCCCTCCGAGACGTTCGAGGGCAGGCATCAGGAAATGCGCCGGTTTCCATGCGCCAAGCGCTAGCGTCAGGTCGCAATGTACGACTTCGCCGAGCAAGGTGCCGTCATCGGTCGCCACCCCGCTCGGCAGGTCGACCGCAACGAAATGGCGGTGGTTGGACGCCAGCTGGGCTATCAACTTCGCGTGCTCGCTCGACAAGGGTCGCGTGAGCCCCGAGCCGAACAGGCAATCGACGAACACCGCGCCGTGCACACTGTCGGCACCTTCAACAACTTCACCCTGCCACGCCGCTCTCGCATTGCGCGCAGCGTCGGTCTTCGGTTCGATCGGCGCGACAACCTTCACCTCCAGCCCGCGCGCCCGCAGAGTCTCGGCAATCATGTAGCCGTCGCCGCCGTTGTTGCCGGGGCCGCACAGCACCGTCACCGCGCCGCCCATCGCGACGCGCCAGACCCAATCGGCGGCACCCTGCCCGGCGCGCTGCATCAGTTCGTCGACCGAAATTCCTTGCGCGACCAGCACCTCCTCGCCCGCGCGCATTTGCGCTGCGGTGAGGACCTGGTCACTTGCCGGCATCGAGGTCTGCCGGGAAACGATAACGATCGTCGCCCACGGTCACTTGCAGCACCTTGGGATTGCCCACCAGCTCGTTGACCGCATCTGCCGCGCCCGAAATCGCCATCATCCCGCTACGATCCGGGGCGATGCGAAGGCGGCGAAAGCTGCCATCGGGATGGCGAACGACAAATTCCGGTCCCTGTTCGCCTTCGGTCTTTTCGACCAGGCAGGCGGGAGAGAACGTGCTGCCCGGCCCCAAGGCGCACTCAATACGCTTTGCGCCGGGTTCCGCTTGCGGCTGCGGATCGCCCCGGTTGCAGGCGGCCAACAGGGCCACGAGCCCTAGCGCGGCGAGCGAACGGATCATTTGCGGACGAGTTGGCTCACATCGCGCACCGCGCCGCGCGCGGCACTGGTGGTCATCGCGGCATAGGCCTTGAGCGCATCGGACACCTTGCGCGGGCGCGGCTTGGCGGGTTGCCATGCACCATCTCCGCTTGCTTCCATCCGTGCCCGACGTTCGGCCAGTTCGGCTTCCGGGATCGCCAGGTCGATCTTGCGGCCCGGGATATCGATCTCGATCGTATCGCCATCCTCGACCAGCGCGATCGCCCCGCCTTCCGCCGCTTCGGGCGAGACGTGGCCGATCGACAGGCCCGATGTGCCGCCGGAAAAGCGCCCGTCGGTAATCAGCGCGCAGGCTTTCCCCAGCCCCTTCGATTTGAGGTAGCTGGTCGGGTAGAGCATTTCCTGCATTCCCGGCCCGCCGCGCGGCCCTTCATAGCGGATCACGACTACGTCGCCTTCCTGCACCTGGTCGGTGAGGATCGCAGCGACCGCAGCATCCTGGCTCTCGTAGACCTTTGCAGGGCCCGAGAACTTGAGGATCGAATCGTCGACCCCGGCGGTCTTCACGATGCAGCCGTCTTCGGCCAGGTTGCCGAACAGCACCGCAAGCCCGCCATCCTGGCTGAAGGCGTATTTGGCGCTGCGGATCACCCCGCCCTGCCGATCGAGATCGAGCTCGTCCCACCGCTTGTCCTGGCTGAACGCGGTCTGGGTCGGCACTCCGCCCGGCGCGGCACGGAAGAACTCCTGCACCGCCGGGTTGTTGGTGCGGGCAACGTCCCACGCGTCGAGCGCGTCGGCCATCGTCGGGCTGTGAACGGTCGGCAGCGCGGTGTTGATCAGGTCCGCCCGGTCGAGCTCACCGAGGATCGCCATGATCCCGCCCGCCCGGTGGACGTCTTCCATATGCACGTCGCTTTTCGCGGGGGCGACCTTGCACAGGCACGGCACCTTGCGGCTCAACCGGTCGATATCGGCCATCGTGAAATCGACGCCCGCTTCATGCGCAGCGGCGAGCAAGTGAAGCACAGTGTTGGTCGATCCGCCCATCGCGATATCGAGGCTCATCGCGTTCTCGAACGCGGCGAAGCTGGCGACCGAGCGCGGCAGGACGCTTTCGTCACCTTCCTCGTAATACCGGCGGCACATCTCGACCGAGAGCTTGCCCGCACGCTCGAACAGGCGCTGGCGGTCGGCATGGGTCGCAAGCGTCGAACCATTGCCGGGCAACGACAGGCCAAGTGCTTCGGTCAGGCAGTTCATCGAGTTCGCGGTGAACATGCCGCTGCACGAACCGCAGGTCGGGCACGCCGAGCGTTCGATGCTGGCGACTTCCTCGTCCGAATAGGCTTCGTCGGCAGCGGCAACCATCGCATCGACCAGGTCGAGCGCGACTTCCTTGCCTTTCACCACGACCTTGCCCGCTTCCATCGGTCCGCCCGAGACGAATACCGCCGGGATATTGAGCCGCAGCGCGGCCATCAGCATCCCCGGCGTGATCTTGTCGCAGTTCGAAATGCACACCATCGCATCGGCGCAGTGCGCGTTGACCATGTATTCCACGCTGTCGGCGATCAGGTCGCGACTGGGCAGCGAATAGAGCATCCCGTCGTGCCCCATCGCGATACCGTCATCGACCGCGATGGTGTTGAATTCCTTCGCGACGCCGCCCGCCGCCTCGATCTCGCGCGCGACCATCTGGCCCAGGTCCTTGAGGTGGACGTGACCCGGCACGAACTGGGTGAACGAATTGACCACCGCGATGATCGGCTTGCCGAAGTCATCATCCCTCATGCCGGTCGCGCGCCACAGGCCGCGGGCGCCGGCCATGTTGCGGCCGTGGGTCGATGTGCGGGAGCGATAATCGGGCATGGTCTCAAACTCGGTCAGCAAACTCGGGTGCCGTCGCCCTGCGCGGCGAAGCAGCGAGGGTCTAACGCGAATTTCTTTAGGCCGCTACAGCCGCGCCGCTAGCAGGATCAGGCGAGTTCGACCATTACCGAGACGCGCCCGGCGATATCGGCGATCATCGCCGCCCAGCGCGCCTGCCCCGCTTCGGTGCGAATCTGGTCGTTGCGGATTTCGAACGTCAGGTAGGGGACGCCCTCGGCCTCGGCGTGCCGGTCCATCGATCCGTTGAGCTCGCGCCCCGAATAGGGCTGGTTGTCGCCCACGGTCAGCCCTTGCTGGGAAAGCAGCCGGATCGCGTGACGCGCAGCGCGATCGTCCTCGTTATAGAGCACCCCGACTTCCCACGGGCGGTCCTCATCAGGCTTGGTTTCCAGCTTGGGCGTGAACGAATGCAGCGAGATGACCAGCCGCGGCTGCAGGGCCGCGATGAACTTGCTGCAAGCCTGGTGGTAGGGGCGATGGAATCGCCCCAGTCGCATTTCGAGATCGGCCCCGATATTGCCCGGGACCAGGTGCCCGTCGCTGGTGGTCGGGACGACCCCCGCATGGTCTTCCTCGCGGTTGAAATCGCACACCAGGCGGCTGACGCAGGCAAGGTGCGCCGGGATATGGTGGCGACGCGCCATTCGTTCGGCCACGCCCTCGACCCCGATATCGACCGCAATATGCGAATCGAGCAGATTCGGCGGAATGCCGAGCGGAATGTCATCGGGCACGAAGTTGGATGCGTGGTCGGCGACGCAGACGATGCCGCCCTTGCGCGGCTCGTCACTGAGGCCGACTTGCCGGTACGGTTGCCATTCGTTCACGCGCGCAATTCTCCGCTCAAGCACCACCAGTCGGGCCGGGTCCGGGCAAGGAAGTCCGCTGCCGCGCTCTGCGCTTCGCGACTGCGGAAAAGGGCGAAACAGGTTGCCCCCGAACCGGACATACGGCTGACGAAGGCATCCGTTCCGCCGAGCACCTCTAGCACATCGGCGATCGCAGGGCACAAATCGATCGCCGATGCTTCGAGATCGTTGCGCCCTTCGGCAGCGATCTTCGAGGCCGGGCCTTCGGGCAACGGCCCGCGATCCTGACCGTCCCAACCCGCAAACACCGGACCGGTGGCCAGCGGCACGCGCGGGTTCACAAGGATGACAGGTGTGCCTTGCAAGTCATTCTCAACGCTCGCCAATTCGGTTCCGGTCCCGTGGCCAAGGCACATCCGGCTGGCAACGCAGGCGGGCACGTCCGCGCCGAGCTTAGCGGCCCGCGCTTGCCAGTCATCGGGCAGGCCGTGGGCGAGTTCGATCATGCGGAACACCGCCGCCGCATCCGCCGATCCGCCGCCCAGCCCGGCGGCGACCGGCAAGTTCTTTTCGAGCGAGATTTCCATCCCCTCGAACCGCGGCAGAACGGTGAGCGCGCGCATCACGATATTGTCGATCGGATCGGTCAGCGCGCCCGCGAATTCGCCGGAAACCCGCACCCTGTCATAGCGCGACGAGTCGGCGCGCAGCGTGTCGCCCTTGTTCACGAACGCGAACAGCGTCTCGATCTCGTGATACCCGTCCTCGCGCCGCCGCCGGACATGCAGCGCGAGATTGATCTTGGCGTAGGCGGTTTCGCGCATAGCTTTGAGTGTAGTCGCCTCAATCCCGATTGAGTTTGGGATCATCGAGGTCCCACTTTAGCTGAGTAGCATCGACTTGGGCAGCGCCCATCACTTGGACGAAGAGAGCAAAGAATTCCGTTCGGAAAGCTGCAACCCGCTCGGGAGGCTCATGCGATGGTTCATAACCCTCTGCCTTAAACAACCAATCGATGAATTCATTTGCGGTCACTTCACCGGAATCAGGAATGAAATCGTCGACATGTGAAGGTTCGCGGTCGACGATTCCCCCGCACCAGCCTCTGACAGCGCACAATTCATGCATCAGCCGATTATATGCGGTGGATCCGACCATGAAGCGACCTCGCGCCTTACATATTCGGATAGTTCGGCCCGCCGCCACCCTCCGGCGTGGTCCAGGTGATATTCTGGTTGGGATCCTTGATGTCGCAGGTCTTGCAGTGGACGCAGTTCTGCGAGTTGATCTGGAACTTCATCGCCCCGGTCGCTTCGTCTTCCAGCCATTCGTAGACGCCGGCCGGACAATAGCGGTTGGATGGTCCGCCATAGACGCCCAGTTCGCTGCTCTTCTGGAGCTCCATGTCCTTCACGATCAGGTGGCAGGGCTGGTCTTCGGCATGGTTGGTGTAGCTGAAGCTGACCGAAGTCAGTCGATCGAAGCTGATCTCGCCATCGGGCTTGGGATAGTCGATCTTGGGGAACAGGTCCGCGCGCCCGGTCAGTTCGTAGTCCGGCTCGTGCTTCATGGCGATCGGCAGGCCGATCTTGAGCTGGCGCATCCACATATCCGCGCCTGCCAGCACCGTGCCGAGCGTGCCGCCGTACTTGGCGACCGCAGGCTGCGCGTTCTGGACTTTCTTGAGCTCGGTCGCGATCCAGCTGTCGCGCACGGCTGCGTCGTAGTCCATCAGCTCGGTCTTTTCCTCTCCGCGCGCGATCGCAGCAGCGACCGCTTCGGCAGCGAGCATCCCGCTCTTCATCGCGGTGTGGCTGCCCTTGATGCGCGGGACGTTGACGAAGCCCGCCGCACACCCGATCAGCACACCGCCGGGGAACGCCAGCTTGGGCACCGACTGCCAGCCGCCTTCGTTGATCACGCGCGCGCCGTAAGCCACGCGCTTGCCACCTTCGAGGTATTCGCGGATCGCGGGGTGCTGCTTCCAGCGCTGGAATTCCTGGAACGGGCTGACCCACGGGTTCTTGTAGTCGAGCGCGGTGACAAATCCGAGCGCGACCTGCCCGCCGGCCTGGTGGTAGAGGAACCCGCCGCCCCAGCTTTCGCTTTCCGACAGCGGCCAACCCTGGGTGTGGATCACCCGGCCCGGCACGTGCTTGTCCGGGTCGATATCCCACAGCTCCTTGATGCCGAGGCCATAGACCTGCGGCTGGCAATCGGCCTCGAGGTCGAACTTGGCCTTCATCCGCTTGGTGAGGTTTCCGCGCGCACCTTCGGCAAACAGCGTGTATTTCGCGTGGATCTCCATCCCCGGCTGGAAATCGCCCTTGTGCGAACCGTCTGCGGCAACGCCCATGTCCTGCGTGATGACCCCGCCGACCGCGCCATCCTCGCCCACCAGCACTTCGGCGGCAGGAAAGCCCGGGAACACCATCACGCCCAGCGCTTCGGCCTGTTCAGCAAGCCAGCGGCACATATTGCCGAGGCTGCCGGTGTAGGTGCCGTGGTTCGACATGAAAGGCGGCATCATGATGTGCGGCAGCGCGTAATGCCCGCTTTTGGTCAGCACCCAGTGCCAGTTGTCGGTCACCGGGGTTTCCGCCATCGGGCAGCCCTGTTCGCGCCATTCCGGCAGCAGCTCATCGATCGCCTTGGGATCGACCACCGCGCCTGACAGGATGTGCGCGCCGATCTCCGAGCCTTTTTCGAGGACCACCACTTCGAGGCTGTCGTTGAGCTGCTTGAGGCGGATCGCGGCAGCAAGGCCAGCCGGCCCGCCCCCGACGATCACCACGTCACACGGCATCGATTCACGTTCGACCATCGGCTTCGCTCTTCCCTGTCTATTCCCGCGCAAAATCTACCGACGTGCTTGATTGCCCGCGCGGGGCAGGTCAAGACCTGCACGCGAATATCCCATGACCGGCAAGACATCCCTCTCCCTGAACCGACAGGTAGCCGCCGCGCTCGACTGGTGGCGCGAAGCAGGCGTCGATGCGGACTTTTCCGACGAAGCGAGCGGCTGGCTGGCGGATGTGGAGAGTGAACCCGAGGCGGCTCCAGCCACGGCGGTCGCCACGCACGAAAACGGCGATGCGCAGTCGACCCCAGAGAGACCGCAAATCGGCGGTGCGAAAGAAGGCTGGCCGAGCGATCTTGCCGCGTTCCGCCAATGGTGGCTCACCGAGCCAAGTCTCGACGACGGCGGACTGGCGCCGCGAATCGCCTCGCGCGGGAACAGCGGCGCGGAGCTGATGATAATCGTCGCACAGCCCGAAGAGCAGGACCGCGAGCAGTTGCTAACCGGTCCGCAAGGCAAGCTGCTGGCGGGATTCCTGGCCGCTGCCGGAATCGCTGCCGAAAACGCCTCGTTCGTGGCCGTCCTGCCGCGCCATACGCCCCTGCCCGACTGGCGTGCACTGGCTGCTGGCAGAATGGGCGAGCTGCTGGCGCACCATGTCGCTCTGGGCGCTCCAAAACGAATCCTTGTCCTCGGACGCAACATCCTGCCGCTTTGCGGGCACGATCCGGCGCAAGGCCCTGCCGCCTTACGGAATTTTAACCATGAAGGGGTCAGGGTTCCGGCGATGGCCGAAGTCGGCCCGGAGCGGCTGCTGGCAAATGCAGCCACACGGGCGAGGCTCTGGCAACGCTGGCTGGATTGGACGGACGGATAGGGATCGATGGTTCGGGGGTTTTCTCGGGGTCAAATGGCATTCGCGATTGCGGGCACGCTTGCGTTCCTGGCGGTGTCGTCACCCGCCCTCGCCAACTCGAGCGCCGCCGAATACTTCCGCAACCGCGCCAATTCCACCAACGTCCCCGAACTGCTGAGCAATTCGGACAAGGACTGGTACAAGACGCTGTTCGCCGCGATCGACAGCGAGGACTGGCCAACCGTCCAGCAGATGTTCGCAGATCGGCCCGACGGCCCGCTGCACCACTTCGCCCGCGCTGAATACTACCTCGACCCCAAGAGCCCCAAGGTTGATCTCGACCAGATCCAGGCATGGCTGGCGAACGGCGTCGACCTGCCGCAGGCCGACCAGATCATCCAGCTCGGGCTCAAGCGCGGCCTCGAAAATCCACCGGACCTGCCCAGCCAGCAGATGCTGGTGAGCCAGTCCTACGCCCCCAAGCGTACCCTGCCGCGCAGCGTCGATGACGGCACCATGCCGGATTCGATCGCCAATGCGATCAAGCAGAAGATCGTCGCTGACGATCCTGACGGCGCCCGGGTTCTGCTCGACGGGATCGACGCCAACCTCTCGCCCGAAGCGCGCGCCGAATGGCGCCAGCGCGTTGCGTGGTCGTATTATATTGAGAACCAGGACGCGCAGGCACTAGCAATGGCGCAGACGGTGCCGGTCAACGGCGCGGGCGCATGGGTCGCCGAAGGATACTGGGCTGCGGGCCTTGCAGCCTGGCGCCTCAACGAGTTCGGCCAGGCCGCCGATTCGTTCCGGAACGCGTCTCTTAGCTCGCAAAACCCCGAGCTAACGGCTGCCGCCTATTACTGGGCAAGCCGCGCCCTTATCCGCAGCCGCCAGCCGGAGAAGGCCGCCGAGCAATTGCGCGGTGCCGCCCAGCTCGACGAAACGCTCTACGGGATGCTCGCCCGCGAACAACTCGGCGAGCGCCTGCCGCGCGAAGATCGCGGGCCGGATTTCGACCTCACTGACTGGAAGCGCCTGCGCGAAGTGCCCAACGTGCGCACCGCAGTCGCGCTGTCGGAAATCGGCCGCGATGACGATGCCGACACGGTGCTGCGTTACGAAGCCAAGATCGGCGATCCTTCCGAATACGATTCTTTGAGCCGCCTTGCCCGCGAGCTCGGCCTGCCCTCCACGCAACTGTGGATGGCGCACAATGTCCCGATTGGCGCGAAAGCCGAACGTGCGTTGCGCTTCCCGGCCCCGCGCTGGAAACCGGTCAACGGCTGGCAGGTCGATCCGGCCCTCGCCTATGCCCACGCGCTGCAGGAATCGAACTTCCGCACCTCGGCAGTCAGTCCGGCGCAGGCGCGCGGATTGATGCAGATCACTCCGATCACAGTGCGTGAACACGCCCCGCGGCTCAACATGAGTGCCAGCTACGTCAACCTGAGCGATCCCGGCACCAACCTCGCGTTCGGGCAGGAAAACCTCGAGATGTTGCGTGATGCTCCGGCCACCGGCGGGCTGCTGCCCAAGATCATGGCCGCCTACAACGCCGGCCTGACCCCGGTCACCCGGTGGAATACGCAGGTCAACGACGAGGGCGATCCGCTACTTTACATGGAAAGCATCCCGTACTGGGAAACCCGTTCCTATGTCGCAATCGTGATGCGAAACTACTGGATGTACGAGCGGCAGGCAGGCGGCGCATCGGACAGCCGCAAGGCGCTGGCGCAGGGCATGTGGCCGACCTTCCCTGAACTTTCAGGAACCGGCGCGGTTCGGCTGTCGGTAAACGACGCTCCGGTTTCGGTGCGACCCTGATCTGATGGCGATCGACCCCGACCGTACGTTCAAGCCCATCAACATCGCGGTTCTGACCGTGTCCGACACCCGGACTGGGGCAAACGATACCAGCGGCGACATCCTGGCAGAGCGCGTAAAGGCCGCAGGTCACCGCCTCGCTGCGCGCGCGATCGAGAAAGACGATGCCGATACGCTCGTGACCCGGCTCGATAACTGGATCGACGATCCCGAAATCGACGCGATTGTCAGCACCGGCGGCACCGGGCTAACCGGGCGCGACGTGACACCCGAAGCGCTCGAACGGATCAAGGATAAGGAAATCCCTGGCTTCGGAGAACTGTTCCGCTGGCTCAGCTACAAGACCATCGGCACCAGCACCGTGCAAAGCCGCGCGCTCGCAGTGGTCGCGCGCGGGACCTACATTTTCGCCCTGCCGGGATCGAACGGCGCGGTGAAGGACGGGTGGGACGGGATCCTCGCCGAGCAGCTCGACAGCCGTAATCGCCCGTGCAATTTCGTCGAACTGATGCCGCGCCTCATGGAGAAGTAATCGATGAGGGCGGTCGCTCTCTTCGCACTTGGCATTCTGGCTTCGCCAGCTCTTGCGATCGCAGGACAACAGTCCGCTGCCAACATTGCGGCGATCGACTCCGGAGAGAAATGCCGTGTAAGTCTCGCCGAACAGGACGAGGCGCGGGCTCTGCAATGGAATGAATTCGACCAAGTTGGTGAACAAGCCGGCAGCTTCCGCGGACTCGCCGAAAAAGGTTGTCCTAGCGCTGCACTAGCGGCCTACGACGATTGGCTGGAGAACGGGCCCGGGTTTCCCAACGCTCGCGCCAAAGGCATTGGCACCCTTCACCGGGCGCAACTGTTGGCATTTATCGGGCGGACGAAGCAGGCCAGAAAACTCGCCGCACAGGCGTTTCGTACGCCCGGCAGTGACGATCCCCATGCCGAGGTGTGGAACATTTACCTGCGCGGGGTTCTCGCGTTTTTCGATCATGACCGACAAGGCATCGAATTCGCTCAATCGGGCCTCCGCAAGCACCCCGACGACGCCTTCGCCCGGCGCCAGATCGGCGTGCTGCAAGGACTGCGCGATTGTTTCGAAAGGGATTATCGCACCGCTATGTCGAGTCCCTGCCGCAAGAAACGGTAAATCACTTCCCGACTCGGTGTGTTCCCCGTATGTTCCAATCGAAGGAGCAGCGAGACAAACCACCCCTTCCCAGTTCACCTGTTAGGGGCCGCGGAGCGCAGTCCGGGCAGGTGCCGCAGCGATTCGGACTAGCGGATCGCGAGATGGAAGGCGACTGGCGCGACTACATGGAAATGCTGGACGGCCCGCCGGTCAAGCTGCGCACGACCGTCACGGAAGAGCACCCGAAGACGATCCTTTCGTTCAACGGTTCGCCCGACATCCCGTTCGACCGCTCGATCAATGCCTATCGCGGATGCGAGCATGGCTGCATCTATTGCTTCGCCCGGCCCACCCATGCCTATCACGACCTGTCGCCAGGGCTCGATTTCGAGACCAAGCTGTTCGCCAAGCCCGATGCCGCAAGGCTGCTGCGCGAAACGCTGGCACGGCCCCGATATCGGCCCAAGCCGATCGCGATGGGAACCAATACCGATCCCTACCAGCCGATCGAGCGGCGCTATCGCATCACGCGGCAAGTGCTCGAGGTATGTCTCGATGCGCGCCATCCGGTAACGATCACCACCAAATCGGACCGAGTGCTCGATGATCTCGACCTGTTGGCGCAGTTGGCCGAGCGCAACCTTGTCGCGGTGGCGATCTCCGTCACGACGCTCGATCCGGTGCTATCGGGCAAGCTCGAACCGCGCGCCGCAGCTCCCGCCAAGCGGCTCGCGGCGCTCGGAAAACTGGTCGAGGTGGGCATCCCCGCGCACTGCTCGGCTGCGCCGGTTATTCCCGCAATCACCGACCCGTTCATGGAAGAGATCGTCCAGCGCGCGGCAGCGCTGGGCGTCCGCTCGGCGGGATGGATCGCGCTGCGCCTGCCGCACGAGGTCTCGCCGCTGTTCCGCGAATGGCTCGACGTTCACTTCCCCGATCGTGCGAGCAAGGTGATGAGCATCGTGCGTTCAATCCGCCAGGGCCGCGACAACGATCCGGACTTCTTTTCCCGCATGAAGCCGAGCGGCGTGTGGGCAGACCTGTTCCGCGCCCGCTTTCGCATCGCGTGCAAGCGTGCCGGAATCGGCAAGGAGCGGTTCACGCTCGATTGCTCGCAGTTCAGGCCGCCATCGGTCGGCGGGCAGCTTCGGCTGTTCTGACGCTCACACGCCGAGATCGCTTAGCGCCCTCTCGATCAGTTCGCGCGATGCGGTCTGCGCGTAAGGAAATGCATTGAAGAAAGCGTCCGCCCCAATGCCGGGATCCTTTTTGCGCGCTCGCTCGAGCCATTGCCGTGCATCGCCAGTTCGCCCGGCCAGGTGGCAAGCGAAGGCAGCGATCAGCTCGATGTGCTTGTGCGCGCCCGGCATAGTCGCAGCGCGCACGCCGAATTCGGCAGCTTTCGCATAGTCGCCGAACTGGATGTGCGTCAGCGCCCGGCTCGAGACCATGGCATAGGACAACGGATCGAT
Organism: Tsuneonella mangrovi; assembly: GCF_002269345.1. Classification (NCBI taxonomy): domain Bacteria; kingdom Pseudomonadati; phylum Pseudomonadota; class Alphaproteobacteria; order Sphingomonadales; family Erythrobacteraceae; genus Tsuneonella; species Tsuneonella mangrovi. Next base: position 101,925 of record NZ_CP022889.1, on the reverse strand, counting down.
CGGGCTCAGTCGCAAGGCAGTCTCGAGATCGCGGTCGGCTGCCTCCGCGTGCCCGGCGATCGTCCCGACGAGACCGCGATTATAGACCCCTTGCGCGAAGTTGGGGCTAAGGCTGGTCGCCTGATCGAACAGGCTCATGCTCTCTTCCAGGTTCCCTTCCAGCCACAGGCACCGCCCCATGTTGTAATGCGCAAAGGGGTCGAGCCGGTCGGTCTCGACCGCTCGCTGGGCCAACTGCCGCGCGTGTTCGATTTCCGCCCGCGGCTCTTCGCGATAACGCATGAATGCGTTCTGGAAGTGAGTAAACGAAAGGCCGGCGAAAGCGCCCGAGAAATATGGATCGCGCGCCAGCGACTGCTCGAACAGCTCCGCAGCGCGCGCGTTGTCGGTTTGGTTGAAGCGGTACATGTGATCGAGGCCAAGGTGGAAACTCGCCCACGCATCGAGCTCCGACGCTGGCCGCGTTCGCGCGCGCCGGACTTCGTTTTGCGGAATTTGCACTGCAAGGGCAGCTACAACGCTCTCCTCGATCACCGCCCGCATCTGTTGCACTTCCGCCAATGGTGCACGGTATTGCTCGGACCAGATCGTGTTGCGGGTGGCGGTTTCGACCAGCGCAACGCTGATGATCAGTTCCACCCCTGCCAACTCGAGCGTGCCGCTCAGGCAATAGCGCACCCCAAGCCGCCGCCCGATCTCGTTCGGACCCACTTCCCCGCCACGAAAACGAAAGCTCGACCCACGCGCGATAACCATCAGCCAATGCATCCGCGAGAGGTCCATGATGATATCGGCCGGCAAGGCGTCGGCCACGATGGCATGCGAGCCGGCATCGCCGAGGATGTCGAACGGGAGCACCGCGATCGAAGGGCGACTATCGGCCTGATCCATTGCCGCAGGAACCTCCTCCGATTGAGGCGCGGCGATGCGGACCGGAGTCATTGTGCCAGACGCGGCATCGACGACGGCCTGTCCCACGAACCTGAACCCGCGCCCGTGGATCGTGCGGATCAGCGCCTGACGCGTGCCGTCGTCACCAATTGCTTTGCGGGCCGACTTGATCCGGGCCGAAATCGCCGATTCCGAAACGATCCGGCCGTCCCACACGACATCGACGATCTCGTCACGCGAGACCATCCGGTCCTGGTTGGCCACCAGCAGCATGAGCAACGAAAGGACCTGGGGTTCGACGGCAATCTGCTCGCCGTCACGGCGCAACTCGAACTTTGCGCTGTCGAGCGCGAATCCGTCGAATCGATACAGAGCGGCGCCGAAATCGGTCAATCGGTCCCCACCTCCCCAAATTCTTCACGAAAAGGTCAGGCAAATTCACGTCGCCGTCAAGCATGGCCGGAACGAGCGGCGTAGCAAGAGGTCATCGGAAGCACCCGATGGAATGACCAGACAGGAGAATTGAAATGCCTCTCGTAACGATCGACGTAATCAAGGACGTTTTCACCCCGGACCAGAAGAAGGACCTGATTTCGCAGGTCACCGAAGCGATGGTTTCGGTCGAAGGTGAAGCGATGCGCCCGGTGACCTGGGTTCGAATCATGGAAGTCGAACAGGGTGACTGGGGTATCGGCGGGCAGCTGCTCGGCGCGGCCGACGTCCACGCCCTCGGCAAGCAGGCCGCCTAGGCCAAACGGTTTGCGGGGTTGCCTTCCGGGCGACCCCGCAGGCCGATTTCCTCCCTACGCAGCCGTATCGAACGCGTCTGCGTCCAGCGCCATCATCGAATCCGATCCGGCTTCGATCTTGCGGCGCAGCGCGCCCGCATCGGGCGCAAACCGATCCATGAAATAGCGCGCCGTGGTCAGCTTGGCTTCGTAGAATGCCTTGTCATCGGTGCCCCCGGCCAGCTTGGCCGCAGCGACTTTCGCCATCCGCAGCCACATCAGGCCCAGCGTCACAATGCCCATGATGTGCATGTAGTGATGCGCGCCCGCCCCGAGGTTGTTGGGGTTGGCCATCGCGTTCTGCATGAACCACATCGTCGCGGCCTTCTGCTGGCCCAGCGCCTTGTCGAACGCTTCGGCCAGCGGCGCGAGCCCTTCGACCTGCTTCACAGCGGCCACTTCCTCGTCGCACAGTGCGAAGAACTTCTGAATCGCCGCGCCGCCCTTGCTGGCCAGTTTCCGGCCGCACAGGTCCATCGCCTGCACCCCGTTGGTGCCTTCGTAGATCATCGTGATCCGGGCATCGCGCACGAACTGGCCCATGCCCCATTCGTCGATGTAGCCATGGCCGCCAAAGACCTGCTGCATGTTTGTCGCGACGTCGTAGCCCTTGTCGGTGCCGTAACCCTTTATCACCGGGGTCATGAGGCCGAGCAGCATGTCGGCTTCGGCGCGCTCTTCCTCGCTCTGGGACTTGTGAGTCAGGTCTTCGAGCAACGCGCCCCACAGGTACAGCGCGCGCATTCCTTCGGTGAACGCCTTGCCGTCCATCAGCATCCGCCGCACGTCGGGATGGACGAGGATCGGATCGGCCTTGGCTTCGGGATCTTCCGGTCCGGTCAGTGCACGTCCCTGCCGCCGGTCCTTCGCGTAGGCCACTGCGTTCTGGTAAGCGACTTCGGCTTGCGACAGGCCCTGGATGCCCACACCGAGCCGCGCCGCGTTCATCATCACGAACATCGCCGCGAGGCCCTTGTTCTCCTCGCCGACCATCCAGCCTTTCGCCCCGTCGTAGTTCATCACGCAGGTGGCGTTGGCGTGGATGCCCATCTTGTGTTCGATCGAGCCGCACTGGACCGCATTGCGCTCGCCCAGCGAACCGTCCTCGTTGACCAGCACCTTGGGCACAATGAACAGGCTGATGCCTTTGCTCGAATCGGGCGCGCCCGGGGTCTTGGCGAGGACCAGGTGAATGATGTTCTCGGTCAGGTCGTGCTCACCGGCAGAAATGAAAATCTTGGTGCCGGTCACCAGGTAACTGCCGTCCGCTTGCGGCTCGGCCTTGGTGCGGATCAGGCCCAGGTCGGTGCCGCACTGCGGTTCGGTCAGGTTCATCGTGCCGAGCCACTTGTTGGCGATCATGTTGGGCAAGTACTTCGCCTTGAGCTCTTCGTTCGCACTGGCGAAAATCGCGTTCACCGCGCCGTTGGTCAGGCCCGGATACATCCCGAAGGCCTGGTTTGCGGACGAAACGAATTCCTCGACCACGAAGCCGAGAACGTGCGGCATGCCCTGTCCGCCGAATTCCTCGGGCAGCGAGATCGTGCCCCAGCCGGCATCGCGATATCGTTCGAATGCTTCCTTGAAGCCCTTGGGCGTAGTGACCGAACCATCCGGGTGGCGAGTGCAGCCTTCTTCGTCGCCCGACTGGTTGATCGGCTGGAGCACCTGCGCGGCGAACTTGCCGCATTCGTCGATCACCGTGTCGATGATGTCCGCACTCGCGCTCTCGAACCCCGGCAAGTTGCCATAGCTCGGCAGATCGAGGACTTCATTGACGACGAAGCGCGTGTCGCGCGTGGGGGCGGTATAAGTTGGCATGTCTGATCCTTGGACTGGACGGTTTAGGGCACTCAGCCCTCGTCGATCACCTGCTCGACCTGGGCAATGAAGTCGGTCAAGTCAGTGATCGCCGAATCGATATCGGCACGCTGCCGCTTGAGCTTGGCAACGTGCGCGCGGCATTTCTCGATCGTGACCCGGCGCTGCTCCGCACGGCCATCGCCAAGGTCGTACAGGTCGATCATCTCGCGAATTTCGGACAGGCTGAAGCCGACGTTCTTGGCACGCATGATCCACGCGAGCCGGGCCCGGTCGCGCTTCGAATAGATACGGGCGAGGCCCACGCGCCGCGGGGCGATCAGGCCTTCATCCTCGTAAAAACGCAGCGCCCGCGCGGTGCAGTCGAATTCCTCGGTCAGGTCGGAAATCGAGAACTGGTCGCGCCCCAGTTCGTCGGGTCGCTCAAGGTGGGCACCGGAATGTTTGCGCGACGGTTCGGAAGCGGTCTGGGCCATGTCCCTTGATTGCAGAGGTTTACGTTTGCGTCAAGTCTTGACGTGTTGGAGAGCGCCATCCTCGAGTATCCGATAGAAGCAGCTCGTCGCACCCGTATGGCAAGCCGGCCCGGCGGCGGTGCATTCGAGCACCAGTGCATCCTGGTCGCAATCGACCCTGATCCGCTCGACCTTGAGCACGTTGCCCGAGCTCTCGCCCTTCTTCCAGAGTTTCCCACGCGAGCGCGAGTGGAAGTGGGCGAACCCCGTTTCACGCGTCGCAGCAAGCGCCTCGGCATCCATGAAGGCAACCATCAAGACATCCTTGCTCACCGCATCGACAACGACCGCGCTGAGCAACCCCGCCGCATCGAACTTCGGCATGAATTCGGCCCCCGCTTCGCGCTGATGATCGTGGGTGCTGGTCACGCTTGAAGTCCTTCCGATGGCGAATGTGGCATGCAAGCCGGGCAAGCCGCTTGTTGCAGGATAACCACAGATAATCCCCAAAATCCACGCCGATGCGTGTTCCCGCTACCCTCTCCCGGGCAAAAATGGGAATGAGCCTGCGCAGCCTTTAGGGAAGGCCGCAAACCGGAACGCCGGTGCCAGTAGAGCGCCAGGTTCAGGGAACCGCCGGATCGGCGCCACGCGCTAGACGCGACGCACCGGTGGACGATGAGGGATCGGACCCAGGCAGCCAAAAGGGGGTGGTTGCCATAGCCGCAAGGCGGGTCCCGAGAATTTCGTCACGGTACGCCCGGGGTTAACGCCCCGGGCGTTTCCGTTTGGGGCACCGGTGCATGGCCGTCGACTTCGTCGAGTACCCGGGCAAAGCACGCCACGATCACTTTCGTTGCTCCTGCCCGCTTGAGCGTCCCGACGCAGGCATCGCTGGTTGCGCCGCTGGTCAGGACATCGTCCACGAGGATCACTTGCGCTCCCTCTATCTCGGCCAGCCGCTGCGGATGGGCTGCCAGCGCACCCGCCAGAACGCGAGCACGCGCGCGCTTTCCGAGCCCGCCCAGCATCGGCGTTCGCTTCGTCCGCAACAATCCATCAACGACCAATTTCGCACCCTTGAGTCGGGCGATTTCGCGGGCCAACAGTGCGGCTTGGTTGAATCCGCGCGACCATAGTCTCCAGCGATGGAGCGGGACCGGGACGACGATCCACTCTCCCTCCAGTTGCGGCAGGCGAGCAGCGATCAGCCGCGCCATCAGCGGTGCGAGTGCGATCCGCCGGCCGTGCTTTAACGACAGCACCAGCTTGCGCGAGCCATCGCTATAGAGCGTTCCGGCAGCAATCCCGTCGTGCTTGGGCGGCTTGGCAAGGCACACTGCGCAAACCGCGCCGTCTTGCGCCGCCGTACCTTCAAGCGGGCGCTGGCAGGTTGCACACGCCGGCTCGCCCGGGATGCGCAACTCGCTCCAGCAATCAGCGCAAAGACCCGACTGGCTGGCAATCGCGCACCCGCATAGCGGGCAGCGCGGCGGATAGACGAGGTCCACCAGCGGAGCGACTCCATCGCGCAAGTGACGGACAAGCCTGTTCATTCACGCGGTCCTTAGCACTTGCATCGCGCCGATGTCAGGCGCACGAGGCCCGCCATGACCAACGGGCCGCCGACGATATTCAGCCCGACCCGGCGCGAAGCGCGGGCAGCGCGGGCGCGGGCACTCCAGGGCCGGCCCGATGCAGCCGACTGGCTCGCCGAATCGCTGGTCGAGGATACCCTCGAGCGGATCGACTTCATGCGCCTTGCTCCGCGTCGCGCGCTCGCGGTGGGTGCCGGGGCCAATCGGCTCGCCGCTGCGCTCGAAGCGAAGGGCGCGCGGGTCGTAGTGACCGACGCACAGGCGCTCGATCACGAGAAGCCGTGGCCGGTGGGCGAGTTCGACCTGATTGCCAGCCTCGGCACGCTGGCAACGGTCAACGACTTGCCCGGCGCGCTGATCCACTTGCGCGGCGCGCTCAGGGCCGGCGGGATCGCGATCGCCAGCATGATCGGTGCCGGCAGCCTGCCGCGCTTGCGCTCCGCGCTGCTCGCGGCTGATGCCGAGCGACCCGCTGCCCGGCTCCACCCCGCAGTCGATGCGCAAGCCGGGGCGGCACTGCTGCAACGGGCCGGTTTCTCCCGCCAGGTGTCCGACAGCTGGACGCTGCGGCTGCGCTATTCCTCGCTCGACACGCTGGTCGCGGACCTGCGCGCGCAGGGCCTCACCAGCACCTTGGCGGACAGCGCCCCACCGCTCACCAAGTCCGGGCTGGAGCGGGCCCGCGCGGCCTTCCTCGATGGCGCAGACAGCGCCGGGAAGGTGGTCGAAACGCTCGAGGTTCTGACCCTGACCGGCTGGAAAAACTAGGCTTTTCGCGCCAGGGCTGCTTGCGCTGCTGCCAGCCTTGCGATCGGCACGCGATAGGGCGAGGCGCTGACGTAGTCGAGCCCGACTTCCTCGCAAAACGCGATGCTCGCCGGATCGCCGCCATGTTCGCCGCATATGCCGAGCTTGATCGCAGGCAAGGTTGCCCGGCCCCGCTCGGCCGCCATCTGCACCAGCTGCCCGACCCCTTCAACATCGAGGCTTACGAACGGATCGCGCGCGAAGATGCCCTTGTCGACATATGTGCCGAGGAACCGCCCGGCGTCATCGCGGGAAACGCCCAGCGTCGTCTGCGTCAGGTCGTTGGTGCCGAACGAGAAGAACTTCGCTTCCCTGGCGATCTCGCCCGCCATCAGTGCGGCGCGCGGCAGTTCGATCATCGTGCCGACGAGATAGTCGAGCGTCCGGCCCTTCTCGGCGAACACTTCGCCCGCAACCTTGTCGACCAGCGCCTTCATCAGTTCGAGTTCGCGCTTGGTGCTCACCAGTGGGATCATGACTTCGGGCACCGGCGATTCACCGCTCGCTTCGGCCACTTCGCACGCCGCTTCGAAGATCGCGCGCGCCTGCATTTCGTAGATCTCGGGGTAGGTGATCCCCAGTCGGCACCCGCGATGGCCCAGCATCGGGTTGAATTCGTGGAGCTCTTCCGCCCGGCGCCGCAAGTGATCGACGCCGTATCCGGTCGCATCGGCCAGTTCCTCGAACTCGGCATCGCCGGTCGGCAGGAACTCGTGCAGCGGCGGGTCGAGCAGGCGGATGGTGCACGGCAGGCCCGCCATGACTTCGAAGATCGCGCGGAAATCGGCGCGCTGTTCGGGAAGCAGCTTGGCCAGTGCCTTGCGCCGCCCGGCTTCGTCTTCGGCGAGGATCATCTGGCGCACCGCGCTGATGCGGCTGGCATCGAAGAACATGTGCTCCGTCCGGCACAGGCCGATGCCCTCGGCACCGAATTGCACCGCCATCGCGCAGTCCGCCGGGGTCTCCGCGTTGGTGCGCACTTTCATCCGGCGATGCCGGTCGGCCCATTCCATGATCGTGCCGAAATCGCCCGCCAGCTCGGGCTCGATCGTCGGGACTTCCCCCGCCATCACTTGCCCATTACCGCCGTCGAGCGTGATCGTGTCGCCTTCGGCCAGCTCGCGCCCGCCGATCCGCAGCGTGCGGGTCTTGAGGTCGATCGATACCGCCGATGCGCCCGACACACAGCAGCGACCCATCCCGCGTGCGACCACCGCCGCGTGGGACGTCATGCCGCCGCGCGCGGTGAGGATGCCTTGCGCCGCGTGCATTCCGTGGATGTCCTCCGGCGAAGTCTCGACCCGCACGAGGATCACTTTCTCGCTGCGCGCCGCCCACGCTTCCGCCGTATCGGCATCGAGCACGATCTTGCCGCTCGCCGCGCCGGGCGAGGCAGGCAGGCCGGTGGTCAGCACGTCGCGCGCCGCATCCGGATCGAGCGTCGGGTGGAGCAACTGGTCGAGCGCCATCGGATCGACCCGCAACACTGCGGTTTCCTCGTCGATCAGGCCCTCGCCCGCCATTTCGACCGCCATCTTGAGCGCAGCCTTGGCGGTGCGCTTGCCGCTGCGCGTCTGGAGCATCCAGAGCTTGCCGCGTTCGACGGTAAACTCGATGTCCTGCATGTCGCGGTAGTGCTTCTCGAGCAGGTCGAACACCTCGGCCAGCTGGCCGTAGGCATCGGGCATCGCCTCTTCCATACTGAGCGGCTTGGCCCCGGCAGCCTCGCGTGCAGCCCTGGTGAGATACTGCGGCGTGCGGATGCCCGCGACAACGTCTTCGCCCTGCGCGTTGACCAGCCATTCGCCGTAGTAGGCGCGCTCGCCGGTCGCCGGATCGCGAGTGAAGGCGACGCCGGTGGCGCTGGTATCGCCCATGTTGCCGAACACCATCGCCTGCACGTTGACTGCGGTGCCCCAGTCGCCGGGAATATCGTTCAAGCGGCGATAGACCTTCGCCCGGTCGCTGTCCCAGCTGTCGAACACCGCGCGGATCGCGCCCCACAGCTGCTCGGTCACGTCCTGCGGGAACGGGCTGCCCTGCTCCTGTTCGACGATACCCTTGTATTCGGCGACCAGTGCCTGCCAGTCCTCCGCTTCCATCTCGGTATCGGCGTAGAAACCCTTGTCTTCTTTGGCGATCTCGAGCGCTTCCTCGAACAGCCCGTGATCGAGGCCGAGCACCACGTCGGAATACATCTGGATAAACCGGCGATAGCTGTCCCACGCAAACCGCGGGTCTTCGCTGGTTGCCGCCAGCCCTTCCACCGTCGCATCGTTGAGGCCGAGGTTGAGCACGGTGTCCATCATGCCGGGCATCGACACCCGCGCGCCCGAACGGACCGAGACCAGCAGCGGATCGGCCGCATCGCCGAAGCGCTTGCCCACCGCCTTCTCGATATGCGCCAGCGCCTTGGCGACATCGGCGCGCAGCGCGTCGCTGAAATCGCTGCCCTCGGTGAGGTAGCGGACGCACTCCTCGGTGGTGATGGTGAAACCCGGGGGCACCGGCAGGCCGATGCTGGCCATTTCCGCCAGGTTCGCGCCCTTGCCGCCGGTGACGGTCTTGTCCTTCTGCCGCGGATCGGAATGCGGGGCGTCGCCGCCGAAGGGGTAGACCGTGTTGTTCATCTCAGTTCCGTCCTGCCTGAACCGTGGAACACATGGAACACGGTCCTGAGTATTGTTTCGCTACCCCTCGATGCGGGAGAAGTCGGCCACGTTGTGCACTGCAGCACGGAACCGCGCAAGGAGCGCGAGGCGGCTTTGGCGCTTGTTTTCTTCATCGGCGTTTACCGTCACTTCATCGAAGAACCGGTCGATCGGTGCGCGCAAGGATGCGAGCGCGGCCATCGCGGCGGCGAAGTCTTCTGCCTCGATCGCCGCAGCCGCCTTCGGTTCGGCGGCATCGAGCGCGTCGATCAGCGCCTTTTCGGCAGGTTCGGGTGTGTAAGAAAGCGCATTCTCGGCCCGCGCTGCATAGATCGCGCGCATCTGCGGATCGTCGACGTTCTCCATCGGGTCCTCGTCGCCGGTGCGGGCGATCCGGTCGGTCGCGTTCTCCCACCCTTCCTTCTTGAGGATATTGGCCGCGCGCTTGTAGCCCGCGAGCAGGTTCGCGCCGTCTTCGGTTTCCATGAATGCCTGCAACGCGTGGACGCGGGCGAGCAGGCGAACGAGATCGTCCTCGCCACCAAGCGCGAACACCGCGTCGATCAGGTCGTGGCGGACACCCGCTTCGCGCTGCTGGACTTTCAGGCGGTCGGCGAAGAAGTCGAGGAGTTCCTCCCGCCAACTCGCATTGTTTGACGAGCGCTCTATCCAGTCGACCAATGGTTGAACAAATTTGGACGGAACACCTTCCAAGTTCACACCATCAATCGAAATGTCGTGTGTTCCGTCATCTTTGGCGCGACCAAGGGCCATCGCTGACGGAAAACCTTTCGAAAGAATGTCGAGGAGCGGTTGCCCGCTGAAAGCCGCACGCGCAGCGGAAATGCTCAGCGGGCCGATTGCGGCTTCCAGCAGGGCCTGCAGAGGAAGTCGCAATGCGTTTTCGCTAGTCAGTCTAATGACGCCCAGCGCTGCCCTGCGGAGAGCGAAGGGATCTTTAGAGCCGGTTGGCTTTTCGCCCGCAAAATAGAAGGCGGAAAGCGTATCTAGCTTGTCCGCCAGCGACACCGCCACCGTCACCGGCGCGGTGGGCACTTCGTCGCCCTGCCCGACCGGCTTGTAGTGATCGCGGATCGCGTCGGCGACGGCATCGGGCAGCCCCTCGGCGCGGGCGTAGTAGCCGCCCATCACGCCCTGCAGCTCGGGGAATTCGCCGACCATCTCGGTGACGAGGTCCGCCTTGGCGAGGCGCGCTGCCTGTTCGGCGAGGTCGGCCAGTTCCTCTTTCGTCATCCCAGCGGAAGCTGGGATCGGTTGCTTGTCCGAGCCGACAGCGGTCCCAGCTTTCGCTGGGACGACGATATCGGATTCGACCAGCCACCTCGCCAGCTTCGCCACCCGATCAACCTTGTCGGCGACGGTGCCGAGCTTCTCGTGGAAGGTGATCCGCTCCAGCTTCTTCGCGTGCTCTTCGAGCATGGTCTTCTGGTCGAGTTCCCAAAAGAACCGCGCATCGGAAAGCCGCGCGGCGAGGACCTTTCGGTTGCCGTCGACAATCGCCGCGCCGCCGTCCGCCGCCTCGATATTGGCGGTGCACACGAACGCGTTGGCGAGCTTGCCGTCCGCGCCCTCGCACACGAAATACTTCTGGTTCACCCGCGCGGTAAGCTGGATGACCTCGGGCGACACGTCGAGGAACGCCTCGTCGAACCGGCCCAGCAGCGGGACAGGGTATTCGGTCAGCCCGGCGTTCTCGATCACCAGCCCCTCGTCCGCGACCAGCGTCAGCCCGGCGGCGGAGGCAGCTTCAGCCGCGCCCTGACGGATCAGAGCTTCGCGCTTGGTGTGTTCGACGATCACCCGCGCATCGAGCAGCTGCGACGCATAGGTGTGCGCGCTTTCAATCGCGATCGGGCCCGTATGGTGGAACCGGTGCCCCAGTGTTTCGCGACCCGAGCGAATACCGTCGATTTCGCACGCGACCACTTCGCCATTGAACAGCGCCACGATTCCCGAAAGCGGGCGCACCCAGCGCAAGCTCTCGGTGCTGATCGAGGCTGCACCCCAACGCATCGACTTGGGCCACGGGAATGCGCGGATAATCGCCGGGATCGACTCGGCGAGGACGTCCTTCACCGCCCTACCCGGCTTTTCGATCACCGCGAAATAGGTGTTTCGGCCTTTCACGTCGCGCAAGGTCAGCTGGTCGCGGGTGACGCCGTTCTTGCGGCAGAACCCGTCGATCGCGGCATCGGGCGCGCCTTCGGGTGGCCCCTTGGCCTCTTCGCTGACCGCTTCGGTCGTTTCGGGCAGATCGTCGTAGACCACCAGCGCAAGTCGCCGTGGGGTAGACCATACGCGTATGTTCTCGACCGCCAGACCTGCTGCGGCCATCTCGGCGCGGAACAGCCGCTCCAGGTCGGCGCGGGCACCGGCCTGCATCCGCGCAGGGATTTCCTCGCAGCGCAGCTCAAGGAGGAAGTCGCTCATCGCACTGCCTCCCCGTTCGCCTCGAGCGTAGTCGAGAGGTGCTGGTGCTGACGTGTCTCGACTGCGCTCGACACGAACGGTTGGGTCAGGATGCCCATCATGCCGTCCACCCGTCGAAGTCGCGCGCCCAGCGGTCCTTCTCCTTGGCCATGTAGGCCTCGCACGAACCACGCGCGAGATCACGTACGCGGCCCATGTAGCTGGCGCGTTCCTGCACGGAGATCACCCCGCGCGCCTGCAGCAGGTTGAACACGTGGCTCGCCTCGATCGCCTGCTCGTAGGCGGCGATAGGCACGTCGTTGGCGAGGCAGTTTTGACACTCCGCCTCGGCCTTGTTGAACAGGTCGAACAGCGCATCGGTGTCGGCGACCTCGAAGTTCCACTTCGACATCTGCTTCTCGTTTTCGAGGAATACTTCGCCGTAGGTTACCCCGCGGCCGTTGAAATCGAGATCGTAGACCCAGTCGACGCCCTGGATATACATCGCGAGGCGTTCGAGGCCGTAGGTCAGCTCGCCCGCAACCGGCTTGCAGTCGAACCCGCCCATCTGCTGGAAATAAGTGAACTGGGTCACTTCCATCCCGTCGCACCAGACTTCCCAGCCGAGGCCCCACGCGCCCAGCGTCGGGCTTTCCCAGTCGTCTTCGACGAAGCGGATATCGTGCTTCAGCGGATCGATCCCGATCACTTCGAGGCTCTTGAGATAGAGCTCCTGCAGGTCGGGCGGGCTCGGCTTGAGGATCACTTGGTACTGGTAATAGTGTTGCAACCGGTTGGGGTTCTCGCCATAGCGCCCGTCGGTCGGGCGGCGGCACGGCTGGACGAAGGCGGCATTCCACGGCTCCGGACCCAGCGCGCGCAGCGTGGTGGCGGTGTGGAACGTGCCCGCACCCATCCGCATGTCGTACGGCTGGAGGATCACGCAGCCCTGCGCGCTCCAGAAATCGTGGAGCGCCAGGATCATGTCCTGGAAGCTGGTCTTCGGGTCGCGGGCAGGCACGGCATTCATGGGCGCGGCCCATGGCGCATGGCCCGCAACCGGTCAATGGGGCGCGGATCGCTTGACACAGCCGTGCAGCGCCCCAAAGCAGGTGCATGGTCGTTTCCCGTTCGCTCCGTCGCGCTGCGACAGCCACCATCGCTTCGGTTTCACTGCTGCTTTCGGGCCTGCCGGCCTTCGCGGAACAGGCACAGCCGGATGCATCTGTCGCAACCGCAGTTACCGCTGCCACTCCGTCGCTGCCGCCCGGCCCCGCGTTGTGGGAAGTGAGGGACGAGGACACCACGATCTTCCTGTTCGGCACGGTCCACGCGCTGCCCAAGGGCGTCGACTGGCTACGCGGAAAGATTGCTCCGGCGCTCCAGTCGTCCGACACGCTGGTGACCGAAATTGCGATGACGCCGGACGACACCGCGAAGGTGAAGGACATTGTCATGGCAAAGGGCGTGCTGCCTGAGGGGCAATCCTTGCGTGGCCTGCTGAGCGACGAGCAGCGCACGAAATACGATGCCGCAATGACCGACCTCGGGTTGCCGGTCGCCGCATTCGACCGGTTCGAACCGTGGTATGCCACGCTGCTGTTCACGATGATCCCGCTCGCCAAGCAGGGGATCGCCAGTGCCAACGGGGTAGAAAAGAAGCTGCAGGCCGAGGCTGGCCCTGACAAGGCGCGCGGCGCGCTCGAGACGGTCGACTACCAGCTCTCGCTGTTCGACACCCTTCCGCAAGCGACGCAGATCGATTTCCTGATGAAGACGATCGACGGGCAAGACGACATCAAGGCCCAGCTCGACGCGATGATCGCCGACTGGCTGGCAGGCGATGCCGATGGCCTTGCCAAGCTGATGAACGAAGACATCGACGAGCCGCAATTGCTCGACCAGCTACTCTACCAGCGCAACCGCAACTGGGCCAGCTGGATCAAGCAGCGGCTCGACAAGCCGGGTACGGTGTTCCTGGCGGTCGGCGCGGGACATCTCGCGGGCAAGGGCAGCGTGCAGGACGATCTCGCCGCGATGGGCATCAAGGTGGAGCGCGTCCAATGATCCGCAAGCTCGCGATCGCCCTGCTCGCCATCGCGCTCGCGGCATGCAGCCAGAAGTCGCATGAACCGGCCCAGCCGGCCCCATCGCCCGCGCTGTGGCAAGTGGCCGACGGCACCGGCAAGACGGTCGGCTGGCTGTTCGGCACGATCCACGCGCTGCCGCGGGATACCGAGTGGCGCACCCCCAGGCTCGACAAGGTGATCGTCGATGCCGGAGAATTGATCGTCGAAGTCAAGGATCTCGACGACACCGTGAAACTCTCGGCTACTTTCACCCGCATGTCGCATACCGACGGCCTTCCACCGCTGAGCCAGCGGGTGCCCGAGCGGCTGCGCGGCAAGCTGCAGGCGCTGCTCGCCAAGGGCGGCTATCGCGAAGCCGACTTCAAGGCGATCGAGACCTGGGGCGCGGCGCTGATGCTCGCGCAGTTGGCCGACAAGTCGACCGGGGAGAATGGGGTCGACAAGGCACTGATCCGCGATTTCCGCGCGCGCGACGTGGTCGAGCTCGAAGGGATCGAAGGCCAGTTCGCGATCTTCGATCAGCTGCCCGAGAAGGACCAGGAGGACCTGCTCGGCGCGGTGCTCGAAGACGACACGATGAACACCGAAGATACCGCCAAGCTCGAGAGGCTGTGGCTCAAGGGCGACATGGTGGCGATCTCGAAGGAAGGCGACACCGGGATGCTGGCGGATCCCGACCTCAAGAAAGCCCTGTTGACCGACCGCAACAAGCGCTGGGCCGACACGATCGCGCTAGCGCTCGATTCCGGCAAGATGCCTCTGGTCGCGGTTGGTGCGGCGCATCTTGCCCCGCCCGCCGGCTTGCCTGAACTGCTGCGGGCGAAGGGTTTCCGCGTGACGCGGGTGGAGTGAACGATGTCGGACAAGACAACTCGCCAGGGCCCGAACATGAGCCGCAGGTCGGCCCTTACGACCGCGATGGCTGCGGCGGGAGCAAGTACGCTGGCGCCACGAACTTTTGCGGCGACACCCGCCGGAGGTACGATCATGCAGCAAGTGCTCGACGAGGCATACTGGGCGCAGGTCGCCTCGCATTACGACGTCACCCGGGAGATCATCCAGCTCGAGAACGGCAATTGGGGAATGATGGCGCGCCCGGTGCTCGATGCCTACAAGGTGCACATCGACCGGGTGAACCGCGACAACAGCTATTACGCGCGGCGCGGGATGGGTGCGGACCTCGAGAAATCGCGCGACGCGGTCGCCGACTTCCTGAAGGTCGATCCGGACGAGATCCTGTTCACCCGCAATGCTACCGAAGCGTTGAAGGCGCTGATCGGCAACTACAACCGGATCAAGCCGGGCGAGACCGCGCTCTACGCCGACCTCGACTACGATTCGATGCAGGAAAGCCTTGTCTCGTCGATGGCGAAGCGCGGGGCGAAGGTCACCAAGATCGCGCTGCCCGAACCGGCAAGCCACGACAATGTCCTCGCGGCCTACCGTGAGGCGTTCGATGCCGATCCCACCATCCGCCTCGTCCTGTTGACCCATATCAGCCACCGGACCGGCCTGATGATCCCGGTGCGCGAAATCGTCGCCATGGCGCGCGAACGCGGGATCGATGCGATCGTCGACGCCGCGCACAGCCTGGGGCAGGCGAACTTTACCTTGCCCGATCTCGATGCCGATTTCGTCGGCATCAACCTGCATAAGTGGATCGGCGCCCCGCTGGGCGTAGGGATCATGTATATCCGTCGCAGCCGATTGCCCGCGATCGATCATGACATCGCCGAGGCCCCGCGCAATCCTGACAGCATCGAGACGCGGTTGCACACCGGCACGGTCGATTTCGCGACGCAACTCACGGTCCCGCAAGCGCTGGCGTTCCAGGCGAGCATCGGCGGTCCGCTGCGCGAAGCGCGCCTGCGGGCATTGCGCGACCGGTGGGTGGCCCGCGCGCGCAAGCTCGCCAGCATGGAAGTAATGACGCCCGACGATCCGCGGATGCACGTGGGGATCACTTCGTTCCGGGTGCGCGGAAAGACCTCGGTGGAGGACAACAAGGCGCTCGCCGCGACGCTGCTCAAGCGGTTCGGCATCTTTTCCGTCCACCGGACCGACCTCGCCTCGGGGGCGTGCGTCAGGATCACGCCCGCGCTGTTCAATTCGTTCGCCGACGTCGATTCGCTGGCGACGGCATTGGAGACGCTCGACCGAGAAGCGTGAAGCCAGAAGGTTACCGGCCGCTTCAGGATACCTCGAAGAATGAAACTAACGCTGCCTCGAAGGAGGGCCTTAGGCAGTTAGGACGATATTCGGCATCGGGAGACGCCTCGGAAGCAAACCTTGAAAGGATGCGGAAGATGAGAGCGAAATGCCGCACCAGGACCGGATCGAAGATCGATTTCGAAGTACTCGACCTGTCGCTTGCCGGATGCATGCTCGATTGCCGGACCTGCTCGCTCAAGCCGGGCGACAGCCTGTTCGTGCGCTTCGACGGGCTCGAATCGCTCGCTGCCGAGGTCCTGTGGGTCGAAAACGGCAAGGCCGGGCTCGAATTCGAGCAATTGCTCCACGAAACGGTGTTCGAACGGCTCGGCGTCGCTGCCGGAGTCCACTAAGCCTCCCTTCCCTGCCCTCGGGCCTTGCCTTTTGCGGCCCATGCCCCTAATGGCGCGCGCTTCGGCGTCATGGTCATCCCTGGAGGCGTGGCGGACCGAATAGTATCAAACGCATTTCGAAAGGCACTGTACGATGAGCGACGCTCTGACCCTGCCGGCCGAGACGCGCGACCGGGCTGGCAAGGGAGCCTCCCGGGCACTGCGTCGCGAAGGCCGTGTCCCCGCCGTGATTTATGGCGGCAAGGAAGACCCTGTGGCAATCCACGTCGAGGCCAAGGAGCTGGTTCGCCAGCTCGACACCGGCCACTTCATGAACTCGATCGTGATGATCGATGTCGGCGGCAAGGCCGTCCGCACCCTGCCCAAGGATGTCGCTTTCCATCCGGTGACCGACCGCCCGGTCCACGTAGACTTCCTCCGCCTCGCCAAGGGCGCGAAGGTCGAAGTGCAGGTGCCCGTGGTGTTCACCAACGAAGAAGCCAGCCCCGGCCTCAAGAAGGGCGGCGTGCTCAACGTGGTTCGCCACGAGCTGGACCTCGTCTGCGATGCGGACAAGATCCCCGGCGAAATCGAGATCGACGTGACCGGCAAGGACGTCGGCGATTCGATCCACATCAGCGAAGTGAAGCTGCCTGAAGGCAGCGAGAGCGCGATTACCGATCGCGACTTCACCATCGCCACGCTGGTCGCTCCGTCCGCGCTCAAGAAGAGCGAGAGCGAGGAAGGCGAAGAAGTGGCCGCTGCTGACGTGCCCGCTTCCGCGCAAGCCAGCGACGAAGGCGAAGAGGAAGAAGGCGGCGAGGAGTAATCCGAACACGCCCTTCCGGCCTACGGAACCGATTGGCGCCGGCCCTTGCGAAAGGGTCGGCGCTTTTCATTTGCACCCGCGACGCATAGGAGGCGCCGATGCAGATCTGGACAGGCCTCGGCAATCCCGGACCGGAATACGCGATGCACCGGCACAACGTCGGCTTCATGGCCGTGGATGTGATCGCCGATATGCACGGGTTCGGCCCGGTGCAGAAGAAGTTCTCCGGCTGGGTGCAGGAAGGCCGCATCGGCGGGGAGAAGATCCTGCTGCTAAAGCCTGCGACCTACATGAACGAAAGCGGCCGATCGGTCAGCGAAGCAATGCGGTTCTACAAGCTGGAGCCCGACGCGTTGACGGTGTTCCACGACGAGCTCGACCTCGCTCCGTTCAAGGTCAAGGTCCGCACTGGCGGCGGGCTGGCGGGGCACAACGGGCTGCGGAGCATCGATCAGCACGTTGCCGGACTTGGGGGCCCCGACCCTTCGACAGGGCTCAGGGGAGCCTTTCGCCGCGTGCGGATCGGCATTGGCCATCCCGGGCACAAGGACCGGGTGACTGGCTACGTCCTTGGAAACTACGCCAAGGCGGAAATGGACGACCTTGCCGATATGCTCGGTGCGATCGGCGCGGAGGCGGATCAGCTGGCGAAAGGCGACGATGCGCGCTTCATGAGCGACGTGGCACTGAGGCAGCAGGATTAGGCGAGGAATTCTGCTTTGGGGCGGAAGGCGGACTAGCCTGCCACTTTCGTCGCCCCGGGCTCGACCCGGGGTCCCGCTGTTCCTTCAGACAAGGCTATCGAACAAGTCGTCCCACGAAGGATTGGCGCGTTCGATCATCTCGATCTTCCACGCCCTGTGCCATCTCTTGATGCGCTTTTCGTGCGTGATGCACTCGGTGATGGATTCGCCGAACTCGGCCCACACCAGTCGCGTCAGACGGTAGCGCGCGCAAAAATCGGAGCCGGTCCCGGTCCGGTGTTGGTGAATGCGAGACGCAAGGTCGGACGTCACGCCGACATACAATGTGCCGCGATAGCGGTCGGTCATGATGTAGACCCAGCCACCCCGATTTTCCCTGTCCATGAATCCAGGAAAAAGGGAAGCGGGACCCCGGGTCAAGCCCGGGGCGACGTTGTAAAAGGCTAACGTCCGCTTCCGGGTCGTTACCTGACCAGCCGCTTTTAGGTGACGAGCTGACTGTCAGCTAGGTCACGTTTGGGGTGGAAAGCGGACAAATCGTCTAGGGTGGTATGCGATATCTGAAAGCAATAGCGCCTGTGGTCTGAAGTCAGGCAACTTTTGCCATTTGGCGAGGAACCAACAGAAACGCGATCAGATAAAGTAGTCCGGTTACGATCAACAAGTTGTTGTAACCCAAATACAAAGCGCAATATTCAAGACACCCTCCCACGATCGTTCCTAGCAGGTTGATGGCAAAGGCCGATTGAGAATCTGCAGTTTCCTGGAAGCGCTTCGAGAAAGCGACGTTGGCCAAGTAGATTGGCATGAATGCTAGCAGGGTAGCCGCAGCAAGGCGCGGTAAGAATGGCAATGGTAGCAACCATTCCGGGTGGATTATCCACGCCGTAGCCAATGAAGCGGCGATCGCGGCATAAACAACGGGAAGTGGCGGGGTTCTTAGCCGCCTCGTTGTCTCCACAGCGGCAAGCACGATTAGCAAGACACCTGTGAAGACCAATGCATTGACGAACCAAGTCGTGCCAAAGAGCAAGGCAAAGGTCGCAATATTCTTAGTCTCAAGGAGGAGAAACGCTGCCCCCATGAAGAACAGGTCGGCATAAGGACGCATCCCCTTCAGAGGACCGCCTAGTGAACGTACGACGACGAGCGACGTAATCAGGATGCCGAGAAGGGTTATGGTATAGAGCGGAGGAAAATCATCACCTCGAAAATAAAGGAAAGGTGCGTCATCCGTCGCTGGCTCGATAATCGACCCTGTCGAAGCTGGGTTCCATGACAACTGACACCGCTGCGCGGATTGCTTCATTGCAACACTTATCGTCGCTTGTGCGCCTGCAAATGTGTCGACGCACGGGGAATGGCCGAAGACTTTGGCAACAGTGCCAGCCAGGCGATCTATGAGCCACGTTTCGCGATAGTAGTTGTACATCGCAAAAGCGCCATCAGGCTTCAGATGTCGCCGAACGGACTCGATTGCCTGTTTCGTGAATAGGAACGATTCAAGTCGGATCTGAGAGGCGCCACTGACGAGTGTAAGCGAGTCCGGCAGTGCAAATAGGATCAGGTCATATTTGCGGTTAGTACTTTCCAAAAAGGCGCGACCGTCATTGACGTGCTTGGTGACGTTGGGGTTGGCGTATGGGCGGTCAATATTCTGATTGGTACCGATCTGCAAAATTCGAGGATCAATATCGACTGCATCAATACGCTTCGCATGTTCCTGAAGAGCGATCGCAACGTCTGATCCTGAACCAGCGCCAATAATCAGAACGTCATCCAGTTTGTTGGTCGGCAAACGTAGATATGGAGCTTCGTAGATGCGCTCTCCCTGTTTTACCTTCCAGCTAGCGGGCGCCATCAATTGGTGCGGAACGCCATTCGCCTTTATGAGCAGAAAACCCGGAGCATCGCGGTCAGAGCGATAGGTGGTTATCTTGTAGTAGGGCGACCAACTCACACCGGGGGTGAATGTTTCAACGCATAGGGCAATGGCAAGAAACGCGCTCCATGCGAGGTTCACAACTCGTCGGCCCTTCGTTGCCAGGACTTGATAGAAAACGATGGCAATCAAGCCCCATGCAATCGACGGCGCTTGCAGGAAGCTGAGCGCGGTGAACGCGCCGATGCCAAGAAGGGAGCCGATCAAATCATATCGATAGGCAGAGAGTGGTGGCAGCTCGCCGAAGCAACGCCCGACTATTTCGGCAGGGCCAGCAATGATGGTCGCGACCAGCACGAATACAACCGGCAGAGCGAGCCACGCGGGCGGCCCACTGACCTCAAGCGAAGTAAAGTAGATAACATCGGAGCCGGCCCGTTCGATCGAAACGGGGAACAGCAAAACTGAGATCACAAGGATCGACAAGATTGGAAGTGAGAATGGCCAAATCGACCACTCCTTTCGGCTGATCAGGAATCCGGCCCCAACGCCGAGAAACGAACCCAGAAGAACAAAATTTGAAAAGTAGGAAAGGTGAACGATGTTCGCGCCGAGCCATCGAATTAGCGCGAGTTCGACAAAGAGCATTAGAAAGCTCGAAAGAACCAATCGAACGATTGTCTTCCGAACTACGAGCTTCACATCCGTCGAAGGAACTACTGGCTCCAACTCAACGTCCCCACCTCATTCTGATTCCTTCAGTCTTATCGGCAGAACAGCAATTGACAATTGGTCGGCCGGATTTGCCATCCAATTGGCCCATTCCGAGACACTGATTAGCTAGGCTGAAGCAGAATGCGACGACCTTTGGTTCTAAGTCCTATGGCGTGAAAAATGCGGTCTTGCCTGAGGGCAGTCGCAATGCTTGGACGCGGGTTGCTAGGAGCGCGGAGGCCGAGTGAGCCGTTCGAGACATCGGGAGGATTGGGTGTCTGATTGGCGATGCTTCAATCTAAGAGTCCCTTCAATGTCCGCATTCGGGTCGTTAGCGGAATGTCCGCTTTCGGCGCCCTCGGTCACCACACAGGACAGAATTCGGCCAGCAACTTCGCCCTGTCCTACACGGGGTAAATCGGCCACCCTGCCCGGCATGACCGGCACGCCATCATTCTTCGCGCACATCTGCCTTCCCGGCCCGCGCCATGTGTGGACTTCTCAATTCTGGAAAGTCACACCGCGCAATCCATCAACGCACGCAAACCGCTATGATCGCACGCGATTTCGCCAAAAGTCACATCCTTCAAAGCTGCGGATAGCGTTCCGCCCCCGCCGGGTCGCCGTTCGATCGTCGACCATCCGCAGAAGCCCCAAGCCCCTAGCTTTTCGCGCGCTACCCGCCTATCGGGCGCGCCACACCTACCATCCGGAGTAATTCATGGGTTTCCGTTGCGGAATCGTCGGGCTGCCCAATGTCGGCAAGTCCACCCTGTTCAACGCGCTGACCGAGACGCAGGCGGCGCAGGCGGCGAACTATCCGTTCTGCACGATCGAGCCCAACGTGGGCCAGGTCGCGGTGCCCGATGCGCGGCTCGACACGATCGCCAAGATCGGTGGCAGCGCCAAGATCGTGCCAACCCAGCTCGCGTTCGTCGACATCGCCGGCCTCGTGAAAGGCGCGAGCAAGGGCGAAGGCCTCGGCAACCAGTTCCTCGGCAATATCCGCGAGGTCGATGCGATCGTCCACGTACTACGCTGCTTCGAAGACGACGACATCCAGCACGTCGCCAACAAGGTCGATCCGATTGCGGACGCCGAAGTGGTCGAGACCGAGCTGATGCTGGCCGACCTCGAGAGCCTCGAAAAGCGCGTCCCCGCCGCGGCCAAGAAGGCAACCGCGGGCGATAAGGAAGCCAAGCTGACCGCCAGCGTGCTGGGCCAGGCGCTCGACCTGCTGCGCGAAGGCAAGCCTGCGCGGTTGACCGAGCCGAAAGACGACGAGGAGGCGCACATCTTCCGCAATGCGCAGCTGCTTACAGCCAAGCCGGTGCTCTACGTGTGCAACGTGGCGGAAGAAGATGCCGCCAACGGCAATGAGCTGTCCGCCAAGGTGTTCGAAAAGGCCGCTGCCGAAGGCGCGCAGGCAGTGGTCGTCTCCGCCGCGATCGAAAGCGAGCTGGTGGCGATGGATACCGAGGAGCGCGCCGAATACCTCGCCGAACTGGGCCTCACCGAAAGCGGCCTCAGCCGCGTGATCCGGGCGGGCTATACGCTGCTTGGCCTGCAGACCTTCTTCACCGTCGGCCCCAAGGAAGCGCGCGCGTGGACTTTCCCTGCGGGCGCCAAGGCACCGCAGGCGGCCGGCGAGATACACACCGATTTCGAACGCGGCTTCATCCGCGCGGAAACCATCGCCTACGACGACTACGTCGCGCTCGGCGGTGAAAGCGGTGCGCGCGAAGCGGGCAAGCTGCGCCAGGAAGGCAAGGAATACCTCGTGCAGGACGGCGACGTGATGCTGTTCAAGTTCAACGTCTGACGCATTGAACGGGAGCCTTACAATAACGTCAGGTTCGGCGTGGACGGTATTCGCTTACTTGTTGCAATGAATGGATCGAGCAGGGGGAATATGGATTATTACGAAGATCTCGTCGTCGGCAGGAAGAGCTCCTACGGCCACTACGAAGTGACCCGCGAAGAGGTTCTCGAATTTGCAGCCAAATACGATCCGCAACCGTTCCACCTGAGCGACGAAGCCGCCGCCAAGACCCATTTCGGGCGTATCTCCGCCAGCGGCTGGCATACCTGCGCAATGACCATGGCGATGATGGTCGCGAACATGAAGGAAAACCGGCAGGCCGGGCTCGGCTCTCCGGGAATGGATGAGCTGTACTGGCTCAAGCCGGTCTATCCCGGCGACACCCTGCGGGTGGAGAGCGAGCTGCTCGAAAAGCGCCGCAGCAAGTCGCGCCGCGAGATGGGCATCATGAAGTCGCGCAACACCGTGTTCAACCAGCATGGCGAACCGGTAATGACGATGATCGCCAACGGCCTGATCGCGGTGCGCGATCCCGGGGCGCCGATAGAGGATTAGCGGCAGACAGGCAGACAGGTCTGTCTCGATTGTCCGATCCCGCCGTTTCTGGTAAAAGGGAGACCGTTCAAAACATCGCGTGGGAGACGATTGATGTTTAGAAACGGCGATGAAGTCCACATTGAAACCTCCGAAGCGCGCGGTGCCGATACGCCGGGCGTAATGCGCTACGTCCTCTTGGTCGGCCTGGCGCTGGTGATCCTGTTTCTGTCGGTCGTCTGGATCAGCGGAGCGCTGTCGCTGCGCACGCCAAACGGCGATCCGGTGACCGCGGAGGAATACGCGCTCGGCGGCTGAATCGCTCAAGCCGAGGTTCGCGTCGGGTGGGGACGCCGCCGGTCGGCGCGCGCGACATTTCTTGCAACATTTCGATCCCGGAACTAAGTCGACCTGCAACGGCATCGACCTTCCTGGGGGACGGCGTCAATGCATCAGAGCGTAATCGAACTGATCGGCAACACGCCGCTTATCCAGCTCCGCAAGGTTGTTTCGCCACACCACGCGCGGGTTCTGGTCAAGCTCGAAGCAGCCAATCCGACGGGCAGCATGAAGGACCGTGCGGCGCTGGCCATCATCCGTTGTGCCGCTGAGGATGGACGGCTCGAACCGGGCGACACGATCGTCGAATGCACCAGCGGTAGCACGGGGACCTCGCTTGCCAGCGTTGCCATCGCGCTCGGCTACAAATGCCTGCTGGTCTCGTCCGACGCATTCAGTTCGGAAAAGCTCGATCACATGCGTGCGCTGGGAGCCGAGCTCCAGCTCATCAAAAGCGACAACAAGAACATCACTTCAGAACTTGTCGAAAAACTCATCGAGACTTCGCGTCAACTCAGCCTGAAGCCGGGCCATTTCTGGGCCGATCAGTTCAACAATACCGACGTATTGAAGGGCTATGCCAAGCTTGGCGACGAGATCTGGGAACAAACCGGCGGCAATGTAACCGCATTTGTCCAAGCGGTCGGAACGAGCGGATCGCTGCGTGGTACGGCAGAATCGCTGCGCCGACATACAAGCGACATCAGGATCGTGGCGGTCGAGCCTGCCGAGTCAGCAGTACTTTCGGGCGGCCCGTCGGGCGACAACCACATCGAAGGGATCGGTATGGGATTCGTTGTGCCGCTTTGGAGACCGGACATCGTCGACGAGATCATTCCCGTTCCGGTCGCCGATGCAATGTCCATGGCTCGACGCCTCGCGCGGGAGGAAGGCTTGTTCGGTGGCGCATCGTCGGGAGCGAACGTTGTGGCCGCCCTCAAGCTGGCCGAACGCCTTGGACCGGATGCGACCGTGGTGACCCTGATGTGCGATACCGGCATCAAGTACCTAAGCACGGAGGTTTACGGCCTGCATTGATTTTTCGGCGATTGCGCTCGCAACCTTTCCCGTTGGCGGATGACCGAATGTGGGCGCGTTCTTGCTTGGCGGAGGTGACCGGAATGGCAACAGAGTCCGACGAACGCATAGGCCGGTCCGAAAGCACGAACCGGGGCGCAGGTTTGCGAAGTCGTGAATATCTCTGGCTGGCGGTGGCATGCGCGGCGATTGCCATCATAGGGTTCGCGCCAACCTACTGGCTGCAGCTTCCGGCAGGCACCTTCAACGGTCCGCCACTGCTGCAGATACATGGAGTGCTCAGCACGGCTTGGGTGCTCTTCCTGATCATGCAGGCATGGCTCGGCTCGCAAGGCAGGATGCGCAGCCACCGCAGTTGGGGGCTGGCGGGCATTTCTTTCGCATCGTTGGTCGTGGTGATCGGCTACGTTACCGCGATTTCGAGCCTGTCCCACCGGCTCGCTCAGGGCGGCGGTAACGAAGCCCGCGCTTTCCTGACGACACCACTATCGGCGATGACCCTCTTCGCTATCTTTACCGGCGCAGCGATCGCCTGCGTGAACTGCCCCGAATTGCACAAGCGGCTGATGTTGGCAGGTACGATTTCGCTGATCGATGCGGCGGCTGCGCGGTTCGCCTTCCTGATGGCCGCAGGATTTGCCCCGGGGCTACGCCCGGGAACGGCTCCCCTCCCTCCCGAAGCCATGCCCACAGTCGTCGGCCTACTGCTTCAGCTGCTGGTTGTGGCCGGAATGATCGCCGACAAGCGCCGACGCGGGTCGGTCCACCCGGCGTGGACCATTGCGCTCGTCGTGGCGGTTGCGACGCTGGTCCTCAAGATCCCGATCTCTCACACCGAAACCTGGTATGCATTTGCGGATTGGACGACGCGGATCGCGGGTTAACCCGGATTTAGGGCGATCGCCTGTTTCGAACTTGGCTTACTTCGCTTCTATGATCCGCATTGCGCCATGCCTTGCGCTTCAAAGACCGAGCGGCCCTGTCCGTCGCGCAGCACGAAAACGGCCGGATAGTTGTGCGATTCCGGATCGGTGCCCGAGCTCTGGTTTTCCGCAATATCGAGCGTGAAACCGTAATCGTGCGCGTCATAATGCTCGCGCGCAGCGCCGGGCAGCTGGCGGCTGCCCTTGTCGGCAGCGAAGATCACCATCTCGCCATCGATCTTCATGTAGCCCTGGTCTTCCATCGCGATGGCGATTGCCCGCAGCCCCCCGCCATCGGGCACGAAGCCGCACGATGCGCCATAGATCCCGGCCTTCTCGATATCGGGGTAGAGGATCGCCTGCGGGGTGATCATCTTGGGAGGAGGTGTGTTGGCTGCCTTCACTTCGGCGACGTCTTTGGCATCTTGCGCTTGCCGCTCAGCCTGGGTCAGGCCCTGCCCGCAACCCGCCAGCGCGAACAGACAGATCGCCACCGCAATGCCACGCATCAGTGCCTCCCGAACAGTTTCTCGACATCACCCATCGACAGTTTGACCCATGTCGGCCTGCCGTGATTGCACTGGCCTGAACGCGGGGTCCGCTCCATCTCGCGCAGCAGGGCATTCATTTCAGCGACGGTCAGCACCCGGCCAGCGCGAACCGAACCATGGCACGCCATCGTCGCCAGCACGAGGTCGAGCTTTTCGCCGAGCAGCAGTGCTTCGCCGTGCTTGGCGAGGTCATCGGCAATGTCGGCGAGCAGCTTGTGCGGATCGGCCTTGGCGAGCGCGTGCGGCAGGCTGCGTACCAGCATCGCGCCTGGGCCGAACCGCTCGATCGCGAGACCCATGCCCGCAAGCTTGTCGATCGCGCCTTCGAGCCGGTCGCAATCGGGCTCGTCGAGTTCGACCACTTCGGGGATAAGCAGCGCTTGCGCGCGGGCGACTGCTTCGTCAGCACCGGCGGCACGGAGCCGTTCGAGCACCAACCGCTCGTGCGCAGCGTGCTGGTCGACGATCACCAGCCCGTCTTCCGCCTCGGCCACGATATAGGTCTCCGCGACCTGTCCGCGCGCGATGCCGAGCGGGTAATCCGAAAAGTTCTCGGGGAGCTGCGCCGCTTCTTCCGCCCGGCCCGCAGGCGCGGCGTCGTTCGGCGCAGTCATCACGTTCGCTACCTGGCCGCGCCATGCTTGCGAGGCTTCGCGCACACCCGTTGTCGAACCTGACCAATCGCGCCCGGTGAAGATGGATGCCAGCGCCGGTGCCGGGTCGGGTCCTACCGGTTCCGATTGCCAGCGGCCCATTGCCGCCGCATCGGGTGCCTGCGCGCTGCGCCGGTCGCCAGCCGACAGCGCGAGACGCAGGCCCGAAACGATAAATCCACGCACCCCATTCGGATCACGAAAGCGGACCTCTGTCTTGGCCGGGTGGACATTCACATCGACTTCCTCGGGCGGCAGCTCGAGGAACAGTGCCAGCACCGCGTGGCGATCGCGCGCGAGCATATCGGCATAGGCACCGCGCACCGCACCGACCAGCAGCCGGTCTTTCACCGGGCGACCGTTGACGAACAGGTACTGGTGGTCGGCGACCCCGCGGTTGAAGGTCGGCAGGCCCGCGATCCCGCCGAGCCGCATAGCGCCCGAGCCGCTGGGTCGTTCGAGATCGATCGGCACGCCGTTGTCTTTCAACTCGCGTGCGACGACTTGCGCGACCCGCTCGACCAGGCCCTGCCCCGGCTGCAGCGCAAGGATCCGTCGCCCGCCGTGCTCGAGCGAGAACCCAACATCGGGCCGCGCCATCGCCAGCCGCCGCACGACATCGAGGCAAGCGGCGTATTCGCTGCGCGGCGTGCGCAGGAACTTGCGCCGTGCGGGAACCTTGGCGAACAGGTGTTCGACCCGGACCCGGGTGCCCGGCGGCAGCGCGGCCGGTCCGTCTTCCACCTGCGCACCATGATCGACGACCTTGCGCCAGCCCTGCACAGCGCCCTTCGGACGGCTTTCGAGCGTGAAGCGGGCAACACTGGCAATCGAAGGCAAAGCTTCGCCGCGAAAGCCCAGTGTCGCGACCTGTTCGATCGCATCGTCGGGCAGTTTCGACGTAGCATGGCGTTCGAGCGCAAGCGCCATTTCATCGGGCGTCATCCCGCACCCATCGTCGATCACTTCGATCCGGTCTAACCCGCCTTCGACCAGCGAAACCGCGATAGTGCGCGCGCCGGCATCGATCGCGTTCTCGACCAGCTCCTTGAGCGCAGCGGCGGGTCGCTCGACCACTTCGCCTGCGGCAATCCGGTTGACGAGTTCGTCTGGCAGGCGGCGAATTTGCGGCATCGACCGGGTTCTAGCGACCAATGGCGGGTTTTTCGAGGCAGGCGGTGTGGATTACCCGTGGGTTACCGCACAAAAATTTTGCCCCTTTTTGACTGTTTGTCTAAGGGTCGCGCATTCCTCGTATTACCCGGGATGCATTGTTCGTGCCTTGGCGCGGCAAAGGCATGAAACACCTACGGAATTTGGCACACTATGGGTTTTTTCTCGAATCTGCTCAAAATTGGCTCGCAGAACATGGCAATCGACCTCGGGACAGCGAACACGCTGGTCTATGTCGAAGGTCAAGGCATCATCCTTAACGAGCCGTCGGTGGTAGCCATCGAGACGCTGAACGGCATCAAGCGCGTCAAGGCGGTGGGTGACGATGCCAAGCTGATGATGGGCAAGACTCCGGACTCGATCGAGGCCATCCGTCCGCTGCGCGACGGGGTGATCGCCGACATCGAAATCGCCGAGGAAATGATCAAGCACTTCATCCGCAAGGTACACGGCCGCAAGAGCCTGCTGCGCTATCCGGAGATTGTGATCTGCGTTCCTTCGGGCTCGACCTCGGTCGAACGCCGCGCGATCCGCGACGCGGCCAGCAACGCGGGTGCAAGCCAGGTCTACCTGATCCTCGAACCGATGGCCGCCGCAATCGGTGCGGACATGCCGGTGACCGAGCCGGTCGGCAGCATGGTAGTCGATATCGGCGGCGGCACCACCGAAGTCGCGGTGCTCTCGCTCCGCGGTCTCGCCTACACCACTTCGGTCCGGACCGGGGGCGACAAGATGGACGAAGCGATCGTCAGCTACGTCCGCCGGCACCACAACCTTCTGATCGGCGAATCGACTGCGGAGCGGATCAAGAAGGACTACGGTGTCGCGATGGCGCCCGAGGACGGGATCGGCGAGACGATCACCATCAAGGGGCGCGACCTGGTCAATGGCGTTCCCAAGGAGATCACGATCAACCAGGGTCACGTGGCTGACGCACTGTCCGAACCGATCGGCGCGATCGTCGAAGGCGTGCGCATCGCGCTGGAAAACACCGCCCCAGAACTGGCCGCCGACATCGTCGACCAGGGCATTGTCCTGACCGGTGGCGGTGCACTCATTCGCGGGCTCGACGATCACTTGCGCGAAGAGACCGGCCTGCCGGTGACCATCGCGGAAGATCCGCTGACCTGCGTGGCGATCGGTACGGGGCGCGCGATGGAAGATCCGGTCTACCGCGGCGTCTTGATGACCGCGTAAGGAGCTGAGAGGACATGGCGCCGACTTCATCACGGCGCTCGGGGCATTCGCGAAGGGCGCAATACGGACTTTTTACCGGCTATGTCCTGGCGACGGTCGGCGCGTTGCTGGGCGCTGTCCTGCTCGCCATTTCGCTGTGGCGCCCCACATCGTTCAACGGGGTGCGTTCGGTTGCCGGTGACGTGGTCGCCCCTGCCGGCGAGGCGGGCGCGACCGTGCGGGCCGACGGCCAGGGGCTGTTCGACGCGATTTCTGGTTACCTGCGGGCAGGCAGCCAGAACGCCCGACTGAAGAAGGAAGTCGAGCTCGCACGCATCCGGCTGAAGGAAGCCGACGCGATCCGGCAGGAAAATTCCCGTCTCAAGACCTTGCTCAAGCTGAAAGACAGCAACTTGCCGCCGGTGGTGGTGACGCGGCTGGTCGGATCGTCTGCCGCCAGCACCCGCCGCTTCGCCTATCTCGGGGCGGGGCGGGACCAAGGGGTGACTCCCGGAATGCCGGTTCGTTCTCCGCGTGGGATCGTCGGACGCGTGCTCGAAGCCGGAGCCGATAGCGCCCGGGTCCTTCTGCTGGCCGACACCGAAAGCGTGGTTCCGGTGCGCCGCACGAAGGACAACGTGGTCGCATTCGCGGAAGGGCGCGGTGACGGGCGTTTGCGGATCCGCTTGATCAACCTTGGCCTCAACCCGCTCAAGCCGGGCGACGTGTTCGTGACCAGCGGCGCGGGTGGGTATTACCAGCCGGGCATCGCGGTCGCGATCCTCGACACGGTTACTTCCGATGGCGGGATCGCGCGAGTCATCGCCGACCCGGCTGCGACCGACTTCGTCGCGGTCGAACCGATCTGGCAGCCGAGGGCAGTCGAGACTGCCAAGACCCCGGTCCACCTCGAAGTCGGCGCTGAACCGGCAGCCAACGTGGCCGACGAATGATCGACCCGATCTCCGCCCGCGCCCGCCGCGACCACTACGGCAGCAAGATCAACCGCACGCACTCGCCGCTGCTGGCGTATTCGATTCCCTGGGCGACGATCATGCTTGGATCGCTGGTGCCGCAATTCCCGATCGCCTCGGCCATCCCGCTGGTTCCGCCGTTGGGATTCATGATGCTGCTCGCCTGGCGGCTCGTCCGTCCCGGCCTGTTGCCGGTGTGGTGCGGGGTGTTCCTCGGCGCATTCAACGACCTCTTCAGCGGCCAGCCGTTCGGCAGCGCGATCCTGCTGTGGTCGGTCGCGATGATCGGCATCGAAGCGCTCGAAGCGCGGTTTCCATGGCGCGCCTTCGTGCAGGACTGGCTGGTCGCGACGGTGTTCATCGCGGGCTACCTGATCGTATCCGCGCTGGTTTCCGGCAGTCGGATCGACGGCGTGACCTTCGCGGTGATAGCGCCCCAACTCTTGCTGTCGATCCCGATGTTCCCCATTATCGCTCGCATGGTCGCGATACTCGACAGACTTCGCCTCACCCGGGTGCGGGTGATCGGCTGATGCGCAAGTGGCGCAAACGCGCGCGCGAGATCGTGACCCCGGCCACGCTGAGCAACAGCTTCGACCGTCGCAGCTTCGCCATCGCCAGCGTCCAGGGGGGGATCGGCGTGATCCTTGCGGCACGGCTCGGCTACCTGTCGATCTTCGAGCACGCCAAGTATCGCACCGAATCCGAAAGTAACCGGGTGAACCTCACGCTCGTCCCCCCGCGCCGGGGATGGATACTCGATCGCAACGGCGCTCCGCTGGCCTCTAACCGCGCCGATTTCCGGGTCGATATCTTCCCTGACCGGATGCGCGATCCGAAGAAGGAGATCGACGAGCTCGCCTCGCTGTTGTCGCTCGGTCCCGACAAGAAACAGGACCTGCTCGACAAGGTCGGCAAGACTCACGGCTATGCCCCGATCGAAGTTGCCAGCGGGCTCAAGTATGACCAGTTTGCCGCGGTCAGCGTCCGGCTGCCCGACTTGCCGGGAGTAATCCCCCAACGCGGCTTCTCACGCTACTACCCAACCGGCCCATCGGTTGGCCAGCTGATCGGTTACGTCGGACCTGCATCGGCCGAGGAATACGAAAAGGACCACGATCCGCTGCTGATCACCCCCGGCTTCAAAGTCGGAAAGGATGGGTTGGAGAAGGATTTCGAGCAAGCGCTACGCGGCGTGCCCGGTGCCCGGCGGGTCGAAGTGACCGCGCAGGGGCGGATCGTGCGCGAACTCGAAACCCGCGAAGATATCCAGGGCAAACCGGTCAAGCTGACTATCGACGGTCCGCTGCAGGACTTCGCTGCCCGCCGCACCGGGCTCGAGTCGGGCGCAGTGGTGGTGATCGACTGCGAGACAGGCGGCATCCTGGCGATGACATCGATGCCGTCGTTCGATCCCAACAGTTTCGTCGGCGGGATCGGGCGGCTGCGGTGGAAGATGCTCAACAGCAACGACCACATCCCGCTGCTCAACAAGGCTGTGCGCGGCCTCTACCCCCCCGGATCGACGGTCAAGCCGATGGCGACGCTGGCACTGCAATCGCTCGGTGTTTCGCCCGACGAGCACATTTTCTGCCCCGGCGGTTATCGCCTCGGCAACCGGTTCTTTCGCTGCGACGCGGTCCACGGCTCGCTCGATATGCGCGGCGCGATCGAGAAGAGCTGCAACACCTACTTCTGGACGATGGCGCATCGTGTCGGATACGACGCGATCGCGCCGGTCGCGAAGATGTTCGGATTGGGGCACGAATTCGACCTTCCCGGCACTTCGCAACGATACGGCACGGTACCCGATTCCGAGTGGAAGATGCACCGCTTCGACAAGAAATGGACTGATGCGGATTCGCTCAACGCCGTGATCGGCCAGGGCTATGTGCTTGTATCGCCGCTACAACTTGCGGTGATGGTCTCGCGGATCGCCACCGGGCGCGACCTGAACCCGTCGCTGCTGTTCGGGCACCCCAAGCCGCTCGGTCCGACCCTTCCGTTCACACCCGACCAGTTCCAGGTAACGCGCGACGGGATGTTCCGCGTGGTCAACGGCGCGGGCACGGCAAGCAGCGCCCGGATCAATATCGGCGGCATCCAGATGGCCGGGAAGACCGGCACCGCGCAGGTCCAAAAGCTTGTCAGCCGAGGCCACGTGGGCGACTGGAAATCGCGCGATCACTCTCTTTTCATATGTTTCGCACCGGCCGACAAGCCGCGCTACGCGATGGCGGTGGTGGTCGAACACGGCACCTTTGGCGCCCGTGCCGCCGCGCCGATCGCCAAGGATGTAATGACCTTCCTGTTCGATCCCGTCTCTGCAATGGATACTCTCCACGCGCTCGAGAAGAGCTGGGGCGGCACGCCGGAGCAGCGCATGGTGCGCGAATATGCCGCATTCGTCGGCGAGGCGGGGATCGAACTGGCGAACCAGGAGATCGAAGCGCCCCCTGCCAACTCGCGGGTCGATGCAGAAAGCCGCGCGGAGATGGTCGCCAAAGCGCAGGCCGCCAAGGCAGGAGCGACAGCCCCGGCCGCCCCACCAACGGGCACAAGCGAATGAACTCGATCATCCCTGCCGCCGTGCTGCGCCAACCGTGGCAGATGCTGATCCCGCTGATCGCGCTGGTCTGCTTCGGCGGAGCGGTGCTCTACTCGGCAGGCGGAGGGCATTTGCAGCCCTATGCCCTGTCGCATCTGATCCGGTTCGCGGTGTTCCTCGGGGTCGCTTCGGTGATGACGCTCGTGCCCAAGGACTTCGTGCAACTGGTCGCCTACCCGGCCTATGTCGTCGTCCTGCTGCTGCTGGTTGCGGTCGAGGCGGTTGGTGCGATCGGCGGCGGCAGCCAAAGATGGATCAACCTGGGGCCGCTGGTGCTCCAGCCGTCCGAGCTGATGAAGCCGGTGATCGTATTGGCGCTCGCGCGGTTCTACGCCTCACTGCCGTCGGGCATGGTCCCGACCTGGCGCTCGATCATCCCGGCGGGCGTATTGATCGGCATGCCGATGCTGCTGGTGCTCGCCCAGCCCGACCTCGGCACGGCGCTGGCGATCGGCTTCGGCGGCGTGGTGGTGATGTTCCTCGCCGGATTGCCGATGCGCTGGTTCGCCGGAGGTGCAATCGCCGGGCTGATTGCCGCCCCGATCGCGTTTTTTTTCGGGCTCAAGCCCTACCAACAGAAGCGCGTGTTCACCTTCATGGATCCGGAGAGCGATCCGCTGGGTGATGGCTACCACATCACCCAGTCGAAGATCGCGATCGGTTCGGGCGGATTTTCCGGCAAGGGGTTCGACCAGGGATCGCAGAGCCATCTCAACTACTTGCCCGAACCGCACACCGATTTCGTGTTCGCGACGATGGCGGAGGAATGGGGTTTCCTCGGCGGGATATTCGTCCTCGCGATGTTCTTCCTGATCCTGCGATGGGGCTGGAAAGTGGCGCTCGCATCGGAAGACCGCTTCGCCCGGCTGCTCGCGGGCGGGATGGTGGCGACGGTGTTCTTCTACGTCGCAATCAACCTGATGATGGTGATGGGCCTTGCGCCCGTGGTCGGCATCCCGCTGCCGTTCATGAGCCACGGCGGCAGCTCGATGATGACCAACATGATCTGCATCGGCACGTTGATGATGATCAACCGGTGGAACGCAAAAAGCGGCCGGCGCGGGCTCGGTTGAGGCGTTCCGCACAAAAACCCGGCAAACCCCTTGGCATCCGCGCGCGAGCGGCTATATGCGCCTCTCCCGACGATTCGGGGGCCAGCCAGACCGGCCCGGAAACGACGGTGTGGACGCATAGCTCAGTTGGTAGAGCAGCTGACTCTTAATCAGCGGGTCCTAGGTTCGAGCCCTAGTGCGTCCACCACTTTCCTCGCATTTCCGATCCGTATTCACATGATAGCGTAGCGGCGCGGGCAAACAATTGCGTCGCCTGCGCGATCAGATGTGCAGTGCGCGTCCGTAGGATGCGAGCACACTTTCGTGCATCGATTCGCTGATCGTCGGGTGCGGGAACACCGTCTGCATCAGTTCCGCCTCGGTCGTCTCCAGCGTCTTGCCAACGACGAAGCCCTGGATCATTTCGGTCACTTCCGCGCCGACCATGTGCGCGCCGAGCAGTTCGCCGGTCTTCGCGTCGAACACCGTCTTGGTGAAGCCTTCCGCTTCTCCCAGTGCGATCGCCTTGCCATTGCCGATGAACGGGAACGTGCCCGCCTTCACGGTGTACCCGGCTTCCTTGGCCTTGGCCTCGGTCATGCCCACACTGGCGATCTGCGGGTGGCAATAGGTGCAGCCCGGGATGTTGTTTCGGTCGAGCGGGTGCGGGTGGACATCCTTGTTGCCCAGCTCCTTGGCGATCGCCTCGGCTGTTGTGACACCCTCGTGGCTCGCCTTGTGCGCCAGCCACGGCCCCGGGGTGCAATCGCCGATCGCCCACAGCCCCTTGGACCTGGTGCGGCCGTACGGGTCGATCTGGATAAACCCGCGGTCCATTTCGACCAGCTTTTCCAGCCCGACATTCTCGGTGTTCGGGACGATGCCGATCGCGACGATGCAGTGGCTGAATTCGCTCTCGGAGACTTTGCCCGCCTTGTCCTTGATCTTCGCCTTCACGCCGCTGGCGGAGACCTTGATGTCTTCCACGCCCGCGCCGGTCATGATTGTCATGCCCTGCTTGGTGAGGCTCTTTTCGAGGAATGCGGAGACGTCGACATCTTCCACCGGCACGATCCGGTCGAGCATTTCGACCACGGTCACTTCGCAGCCCATATCGTTATAGAAGCTGGCGAATTCAATCCCGATCGCGCCGCTGCCGATCACCAGCAGCTTCTTGGGCATTTCGGGCGGGGTCATCGCATGGCGATAGGTCCACACGCGCTTGCCGTCGGCCGGCGCGAACGGCAGGTCGCGCGCACGCGCACCGGTGGCAACGATGATATGCTTGGCGGTGAGCTTCTCCTCGCCCTTTCCTGCCCCGGACCTTGATCCGGGGTCACCCTTCACGGTGAGGCTGGTCGGACCGGTCAGCGTGCCTTCGCCCATGTGCACCGCAATCTTGTTCTTCTTCATCAGGTGCGTGACGCCCTGGTTGAGCTGCTTGGCGACGCCGCGGCTGCGCTTCACCACCGCCTCCAGGTCCGCTTCGATGCTACCTGCAATCTTGAGGCCATAGTCCTTGGCGTGCTGCGCGTAGTGCAGGATCTCCGCCGAGCGCAGCAGCGCCTTGGTCGGGATGCAACCCCAGTTGAGGCAGATGCCGCCGAGGTTCTCGCGTTCGACGATGGCGGTCTTCAGCCCCAGCTGCGCGCAGCGGATCGCCGCGACATAGCCGCCGGGTCCGGAGCCGAGAACGATTACGTCGTATTGATCAGCCATGATCGATCAGGTCCTTGTCAATTCCGGGGCCGCTTCGCCCACGGGGCGCGGTCGGTCGTTTTCATCAAGCAGCACGAACTTGAACTGGCCACTGGCAACTCGGGTAGTGGCCTCACCGTTGCGCGTACGGGCGACGCCCTCGGCAGCGATTGTCAGCGAAGTGTTGCCGGTGGCGAGAATGTCGCAATAGATGCTGAGCTCGTCGCCCACCGCCATCGCGCCGGGAAAGGCGAAATCGGTGGCCGAGACGACCACCGCCTTGCCCTTCCCGACCCGGCTCGCCAGCGCGCCTGCACCAAGTGCCATCTGGCTCATCAGCCAACCACCGAACACCCCGCCATAGGGGTTGAGATCGGTCGGCATCGCGGTGATGCGAATGAGGGGGTCGCGTTCAGTCAACATGCTTCATCTGATATGGGCGGAACACCATGAACCACCCTGCAATCGCGAAAACATTGGCTGCGAAAAGAATCGGAACGCCCAAGAACACAGCGCCAAATGCGCCGGACATCCCAACAATTATGAAAATTAGGAGGGCTGCGATGAAGTTTGCCAGCAGCAACAAATGCGGAAACCGAAAGTCCGGTAACTCTCTGAAACCGAAGAAAATACCTATTGCGACAGGCAAACCGATGAGGAACGAACCGGCCATCGCGAACTCGATATAATTGAATGCAACACCAAGCCGCATTGTCGGGTCTACATCCCAAGTCAGAAGTACTGCCATTGGTAGTCCGGCAGCAACTGCCGCGATCAAGGCGACAATTGCCGATCTAGCTGCAAG
This sequence comes from Tsuneonella mangrovi, assembly GCF_002269345.1. Lineage (NCBI taxonomy): Bacteria > Pseudomonadati > Pseudomonadota > Alphaproteobacteria > Sphingomonadales > Erythrobacteraceae > Tsuneonella > Tsuneonella mangrovi. The sequence continues at coordinate 66,376 of NZ_CP022889.1, read as the reverse complement.
TGACCAACTCAAGCCACCAGCCCCAGCGGTGCCTCGCACAGTTCCTTGAACACCTTCATCAACTCGGCCCCATCGGCGCCGTCGATCGCGCGGTGGTCGAAGCTGCCGGTGGCGCTCATCACGGTGGCTACGCCGAGCGCGTCATCCACGATGTACGGCCGCTTCTCGCCCGCACCGACCGCCAGGATCATGCCCTGCGGCGGATTGATCACCGCTTCGAACTGCTTGATCCCGAACATTCCGAGGTTCGACAGGCTGGCAGTGCCGCCCTGGTATTCGTGCGGCTGCAACTTGCCGTCGCGCGCCTTGCCGGCCAGTTCCTTCATCTCGGTGCTGATCGTGCTGATCGCTTTCGCCCCGGCATCGACGATGATCGGGGTGATCAGGCCGGAAGGCGCCGCCACCGCGACCGAGATATCCGCACGGGAGAATTTGCGCAGCTCGTCGCCCGCAAAGCTGACGTTGCACTTGGGAACCTGCACCAGCGCCTTGGCGAGCGCCTTGATCAGCAGGTCGTTGACCGAGAGCTTCACGCCCTGCGCCTCGAGCGCGGCGTTGAGTTCGCTGCGCAGCTTGAGCAGCTTGTCGAGCTGGACGTCGACCGTGAGGTAGATGTGCGGCACGGTCTGCTTGGCCTCGGTCAGGCGGCGCGCGATGACCTTGCGGACGTTGTTGAGCTTCTCCGCTTCGTAAGGAATGCCGAAATCGGGCACTGTAGCGGGGGCCGTGGCCGGAGCGGCGGCAGGAGCCGCGCCCTCGGCTGCCTTTGCCGGGGCCGCGCCCGATGCAACGCCTTCGAGGTCTGCCTTGACGATCCGCCCGTTGGGCCCGGAGCCGATCACGGTCGAGAGGTCGATACCTTTCTGTTCGGCAATCCGCTTGGCGAGCGGCGAGGCGATGATACGGTCCCCGGTGGCAACCGGAGCGCTCTTGGCAGGCGCAGGCGTTGCAGCAGGGGCGGAAGCCGCACTCGGTGCCGGTGTCGTCGCTTCCTTTGCCGGTACAGGTGCAGGCGCGGGAGCCGATGCCGCCATGTCGCTCGCATCCTCTCCGTCTCCCGCCAGCATCGCGATCACGGTGCCGACCTTGACCCCTTCGGTGCCTTCGGGGATTTCGATCTTGGCGATCGTGCCTTCGTCGACCGCTTCGAATTCCATCGTCGCCTTGTCGGTCTCGATTTCGGCCATGATATCGCCGGCAGCGACGCTATCGCCCTCTTTCACGAGCCATTTGGCGAGCGTTCCCTCCTCCATCGTCGGGGACAGGGCAGGCATCTTGATCGGCGTCGGCATACGAGCGGGCAGTCCTTCGCTATACGTGCGGATTACGTAGCGTCGCTTTGGCGCAATGCGCTGGATGGAGCAAGGTTCTTGCCCTGAATACGATTTCGGAAGATACCGTGCGCGCAACGACAGGGGGCAAGAATGCGGATCTACCTCGTGATCATGGACGAGACGCCCGAAGCGCTGAAGGCGCTGCGGTTTGCCTCGCGCCGCGCGATGAAGACCGGCGGCAACGTCCATATCCTCGCGCCGGTCCAGCGCGAGAGCTTCAACGCGTTCGGCGGTGTGCAGGCGACGATCGAGCAGGAGGCGCTCGACCGCGCCGAAGTGATTGCCCATAGCGCGGCGGGTAGCCTGTTTGCAGAGATCGGCAAGATGCCGGTGATCGCGGTGCGCACAGGCGATACCCAGAAGGTGATCCGCCAGTACCTCGACGAACACGCCGAGGTCGCCGCGCTGGTGCTCGGCACCGCCGCCGAAGGTGGGCCCGGCCCGCTGGTGACCTATTTCAGCGGCCAGGCGGGCGCCCTGCCCTGCCCGGTCTATATCGTGCCCGGCACGTTCACCGACGAGGATATCGACCGGCTGGCCTGAGGCGGGCTATTTCCGCTTGCGGCCTTGGTGGCGGATGTTCTTCGGGCGTCCGCGCTGGCCCTGTATGTACTTGCCCTTGGGCTTGGCGCTTCGCCGCGGTTCGGGGCGATTGCCGCGCGGCTCGATCCGGCCTTCACCGTCGGGCAGCTCGAACTTGAGGGCGCCGGTGAGCGGGTTTGCTTCGGCCAATCGCAACTGCAACCGGTTGCCGGGTGCATAGCTGGTCCCGCTGGCTTCGCCGGTGAGCGTCTGCGAAGCTTCGTCGTAACGGAAATGCTCGCGACCCAGTGTCGAGACCGGCACCAGTCCGTCGCCGCCCATCCCCATGATCGTCGCGAAGAACCCGAAGCCCTGCACCCCTGTTATGCGGGTTTCGAACACTTCCCCTACCCGCCCGGCGAGCCACGCGGCGACATAGCGGTCGATCGTATCGCGCTCGGCTTCCATCGCGCGGCGCTCGGCCTGGCTGATCGCGTCGGACACCTTCGAGAGGTCTTCTCGGTCGCGGTCGGACAGGCCCGAAGTCGGTGGCAAGTCGCCCTTGGGTTTGGGTTGTTCGAGTTGGAAGGCGTCGACCAGCGCGCGATGCACCAGCAGGTCGGCATAGCGGCGGATCGGCGAGGTAAAGTGCGCGTAGGAGCCGAGCGCGAGGCCGAAGTGCCCGGCATTCGCCGGCCCGTAATAGGCCTGCGTCTGGCTGCGCAGCACCGCCTCCATCACTTGCGCTTTCTCGCTCTCGTCAACGATGTCCTTGAGCATCCGGTTGAACAGGCTCGGCGTGATCACCTGCCCGAGAGAGAGGGTGTGCCCAAAGGTCTTCATGTAGTCGCGCAAGGCGATCAGCTTCTCGCGGCTCGGCGGCTCATGGACGCGGTACACCACCGGCGCGGTCTTGCTTTCGAGCGCCTTGGCCGCAGCGACATTGGCGGCAATCATGAAATCTTCGACCACCCGGTGCGCGTCGAGCCGCTCGCGCACCGCAATCTCGGCGATCTTGCCTTGGTCGTCGAGCACAACGCGGCGTTCGGGAAGCTCGAGCTCCAACGGATCGCGCTCGGAACGGGCAGCGGCAAGCAGCTTCCATGCACCCCACAGGTTGGCGAGCCATTCGGGCGGCTCCCCGCTATCGACCAGGGCCTGCGCGTCCTCGTAAGCGATGTTGTGGGCAATCCGCACTAGCGCACGGGTGAAGCGCCATTTGGTGACCTTGCCCTGCGGCGAAATGCGGATGTGGCACGCCATCGCGGCGCGATCCTGCCCCTCTTTGAGGCTGCAGACATCGGCGCTCAGCACTTCGGGCAGCATTGGCACCACCCGGTCGGGGAAATAGACCGAGTTGCCGCGCTTCCTCGCTTCGCGGTCGAGCTTGCTGCCCGGGCGGACGTAGAAGCTGACGTCGGCGATCGCGATGACAGCACGGTAACCGCCTTCGTCATCGGGCTCAGCCCAGATCGCATCGTCGTGGTCGCGTGCGTCGGCCGGGTCGATCGCGACGATCGGCAATTCGCGCAAGTCTTCGCGGTTTTCGTGCGAGAGCGGCAGTTTCGCCGCCAGTTCGGCCTCGGCCAGCACTTCTTCGGGGAACACGTGCGGGATGCCGTATTTGGCGATGGCGATCAGGCTGAACGCCTTGGGCGCGAGCGGATCGCCGAGCACTTCGACCACTTTGACTCCGGCGCGCGGCGAGCGGCCCGCGGGCTCGGCCACCACCAGTTGCCCTGCCTCGGCCTCGCCGAGGTCGGCGATGGGGGAAGAATTGCGCACCCGCTTGTCGACCGGCGCGAGCCAGCCCTTGCCCGCCTTGTCGATCTCGACCACGCCCATCAGCCCTTCGGTGCGCGCGGGCAGCTTCTTCATCGGGTGCGCGATCCAGCCACGCCCGGTCTCCTCGGTACGGGCGAGGATACGATCGCCAACCTTGAGCGCAGGCTGGCGCGCGCGTTTGCCCTTGCCTTCGATCACTCGCAGGCGCGGCGGCGGGCTGGCATCGTCGGGGCTCCACGCGTCTGGAATCGCGAACGCCTCGCCATCGTCGATCTCGAGCACACGCAGCACGGTTACCTTTGGCACCCCGCCCATCCGGTGATAGGCGGTCTTCTTGCCGTCGATCAGGCCTTCTTCGGCCATGTCCTTCAGCCGCTTCTTGAGCGCGATCTTTTCCTGTCCCTTGAGCCCGAACGCTTTGGCGATCTCGCGCTTGCCGGCAGGCGTGGGCGAAGTCTGGATGAATTCGAGGATCTGTTCGCGGCTGGGCAAGCCGGGCTGGCGGCGGTGAGGCATCGCTCAGCCCCTAGGCCAATCGCCAGTGCGCGTCATCCCCTGCCGTGAAGCAGCAGACGGTCAGAAGCGGACCGGTTCGTCCCCGTATTTGTTCGGGCCGGGATCCGAATTCATCACTCCGAAGACGACCAGCATGATCACCGGAATCCATCCGATCAGACCATCCCACGCCATCGCAGAATTGCTTGCAAGCGCGGCTTGCGGGTCCGCCGCCGATGCCGCGCGCTGCATCAGTTCGACGACATCGCCACTTCGAAGGTATCCGAGCCAATGCGACAGAATGTAGAGCGCACCGGCAACCACTGCCCAGACTGCCGATTTGTTGCTGTCGTGCAGACGGCGGACGAATGCAGCGGCAACCAATACGATATTGACCAGTGCCAGCACCAGCGACACCAGCACGATATTGCCGACGGCACCGCTCATGCTCTGCATTATTGCTGCCTCGTCGGGGCCCTGCCCCGTCCCCTGCGCGCTCGCGATACCGACAGAAACCGCGTTAGCCATCATCGGCACGCTGACCGCCAGCGAGACGACGATATTCACGATCACGACGAACAGAATCCAGAACCAGAAGGTCTGGCGGGCATCGCGCCCGGTGAAGTCGAACAGGTGCGAAAATTGGTACTTGATGGCGCCGAGCATGAACCGATCCCCTTGTCGCTTCGTTGGGATGACCCGCCGGATCAATAGGCGCGCGCCACCAGCACGCGCTCGACCGCAGGCCTTCCAGTAAAGATACATGCCCCATCGGCAGGCTCCGCGTCCAGCGGAACGTTGCGGAAGGTTAGTTTGAGCGCCTTGAGCCGTTCGACCACTTCGTCGAGTTCATCGCCCGTCGGCCTGGCCCACTGAACTTCGACCCAGCCGGGATTCTTCACACCTTCTGCAAACGCGGCCTCGAGCGCTGCAAATTCGCTTACCCCGCGCGTGATCCGCGCATTGCGCCATTCGCGAGCGCCCTCGAGCATCGACTGCTGCATCTGGGCGAGCATTGTTGGAATCGTTTCGCCCACTTGGTCGATCGAAGGCGTTGCAAAGGCAGGCTTGCCGTTTTCCGCCCACAGCGCATCGCGGCGCAGAAGGCTGACCTTGCCTTCGGTCATGTCGCGCTGACCGACCTCTATGATAACCGGAGCACCCTTGCGCACCCAGTCCCACCGCTTGCCCGCCGCCTTGCCGGGCCGCTGGTCGAGCAGCACCCGCAGCGGCTCGCCGAGCGTTTGCTGGGCGGTGAGGCGCGATTTCAGGCCTTCGCAATATTCGAGCAACGCGGCATCCTCGTCGGTGTCGCGCAGCATCGGCAGGATCACCACCTGCCACGGAGCGAGCGCGGGCGGGACCTTCAGCCCGTCGTCGTCGCCATGAGTCATGATCACGCCGCCGACCATGCGGGTCGAAACGCCCCAGCTGGTGGTGTGCGCCAGCTGCTGGCCGCCTTCGCGATCCTGGAAGCGGATCCCGCTGGCTTCAGCAAAATTGGTGCCGAGATAGTGGCTGGTGCCGGCCTGCAGCGCCTTGCCGTCCTGCATCATCGCTTCGATCGACCAGGTCTCCACCGCCCCGGGGAAGCGTTCGTTTTCCGGCTTTTCGCCCGCGATAACGGGCAACGCGAGGTCTTCCTCGGCGCAGGCACGATAGACTTCGAGCATCCGCAAGGTGTGCTCTTTCGCGTCCTCGGCGGTCTCGTGCGCGGTATGCCCTTCCTGCCACAGGAATTCGCTGGTGCGCAGGAACATCCGGGTGCGCATTTCCCAGCGCACCACGTTGGCCCACTGGTTGATCTTGAGCGGCAGGTCGCGCCAGCTCTGGATCCACCGCGCCATCGCATCGCCGATGATCGTTTCGGAGGTCGGCCGCACGACCAGCGGCTCTTCCAGTTTGGCTTCGGGATCGGGCACCAGCCCGCCCTTGCCGTCGGCAATCAGCCGGTGGTGAGTGACGACCGCCATTTCCTTGGCAAAGCCCTCGACGTGCTCGGCCTCACGCTCGAAGTTCCTGAGCGGAATGAACAGCGGGAAATAGCAGTTGTCGTGCCCGGTATCGCGAATGCGCGCGTCGAGCAGGCGCTGGATCCGCTCCCAGATGCCAAAGCCCCACGGTTTGATGACCATGCATCCGCGAACCCCCGACTCTTCTGCAAGGTCGGCGGCGGAAATGACTTCCTGGTACCACTGGGCGAAATCGTCGGCGCGCTTGACCGACAGGGCATGGCGAATCTGGGACACTGGTTGCGGTTCTTTGCTGGTAGGTATGACCGGGCGGCACTAGCCGCGCCTGACGGGGCGGGTCCAGTGCCTATTCGCGGCGAAAATCGCGCCGATTACTTGCCGAGCTGGTCGAGCTTCTTCTGCATCGCCGCCATCTGCGCGCGCAGTTCTGCCAGTTCGGCGCTAGCATCGGCAGACGGCTCGCTTGCCTTGGAAGCGCTGGCTGCCGGCTTTTTCGCGCCCTTGCCGGGAATGAACGCCTCGGCGGCAGCGCGCATCATTGCCATGTTGGTTTCGGCCATCTTGGCGAGCGGGTTGTCGCCCGCACCTTGCTTGAATGCCTCGCGCAGCTTGGCCTGGTTCTCGCTGAAATTGGTCATCATCGCTTCGAGATAGCTCGGCATTATCGCCTGCATCGAATTGCCGTACATCGTGATGAGTTGGCGCAGGAAACTGATCGGCAGCAGCGGTTCGGAACCGCTCGATTCCTCTTCCATGATGATCTGGGTGAGGATCGAATGGGTGATGTCTTCCCCCGACTTGGCGTCGAGCACCTTGAAGTCCACCCCTTCGCGAGTCATTCGCGACAGATCGTCGAGCGTGATGTAGCTTGAGGAGGCGGTGTTATAGAGACGGCGGTTGGCGTATTTCTTGATGATGACCGCGTCGTCACCGTTGGTCGATTTCCTGGACATTCCGACTCACCTCTCCGGAGCGTGCTGCGAAACCCCGGCATTAGCACTTGCAGCATGTGCAGCGCAACAAATGCTGCACCGCCTGTGGTGCAGCAAAGCGTTGCAATGCTGCTTGATTGGCTAGCGTCGAAATCGTCGCCCGAGCACCGTCAGCAATTCGTATTGGGTGAGCCCGGTCGTATGAGCGGCAGCGGGAAGATCGTAGGGGACCGACAGCCAATCGCCTTCGGAAATCTCGGGCGCGTGCGTGAGATCGACCACCACCATGTCCATCGACACCTTGCCGAGCAGCGGCAGGCTGCGCCCCTTGTGGCTCAATGCACCCGCTTCGCCCCAGCTCCTCAGGAAACCGTCGGCATAACCGAGCGAAACCACTCCAGCGCGCATCGTCCGTGGTGCGATGAAGGCGTGGTTATAGCCTACGCCGTCGCCAGCCTTCAGTTCGCGTACCTGCAGGATCGCCGCTTCGGGATGGGCGACGGCCTTGATCTCGCCAGCCAGCTCGGCTCGCGGAACCCCTCCGTAGAGTGCCAGGCCGGGCCGGGTGACGTCGAACGCGTAGTCCGGACCTAGCGCAATCCCGGCGCTATTGGCCAGGCTCCGGCGACGCGCGGGCATTTGTGCGCAAACCTCTGCAAAGCGCGCAAGCTGGAGCGCATTTGTAGAGCTATCCTCGTCCGCCGACGCGAGGTGCGACATAAGGGTATCGATCTCGAGTCCGGCGAACACCGGGTCGCCCAGCGCTCTGACCGGAACGCCAAGCCGGTTGATCCCGGTATCGACCATCAGGTCGCACGTCCCGCCCCCGCTCGCTTGCCAACGCGCGACTTGCGCCAGGCTGTTCAGGACCGGCCTAACGCCAACCTTGCGCGCAAATGCGCAGTCATCGTCGTGCAATGGCCCGTGCAGCACCGCGACCCGCTCTGGCGGAACGTGCGCAATCACCTCCGGCACCTCGCTCCAGTGAGCGACGAAGAAGTCGCGCGCGCCAGCCTCTGCCAGCACCGGCACGACCTGCCCAGCGCCCAGTCCGTAACCGTCAGCCTTGACGGCCGCACCCGCTCGCGCAGCGCCCGAAAGCCGGTCGAGCGCGCGCCAGTTGTCTGCCAGCGCGGCGGTGTCGAGGCGCAGCCGCAGCGTCGGCGGCGGAAGAATTGTCACGGATTGGCGACCGAAACCGGCAGTTCGTGGTCCGACACCTCGAAATCGCGCGGCGGACCGCCCTTGATGCCCCACAGCCCCACGACGAGGCCGAACGCCATCACGACCCAGGTGTACCACAGCCCGGAATAGGCATTGCCCGTCGTCGCGACGATGTAGCCCGCGATCAGCGGCAGGAACCCGCCAAGGTAGCCAGCGCCGATATGGTACGGGATCGACATCGAGCTGTAGCGAATCTGGGGCGGGAACATCTCCGACAGCAGCGCCGCGACCGAACCATAGGTCAGTGCCGAGAGCATCCCCAGCGCGCAGATCAGCGCAATGATCCCCACGACCCGCACGAACGGCGGGTGCTGGGTCGAGAAGTCATAGCCATTCGCTTCCAGCGCCTGCTTCACCGCCGCCTGGTGCGAAGCGGGATCGTCCCAGTTGACGCCGTTCGCGCCGTTGCCGAGCGGATAGAGCGCGTAACCCACCTGCATCGACAGATCGAGCGCGCCCTTGGCCTGCTGCGAGGTGAAACCGGCCGGCTTGGCTGCGATATCGTAGGGAACGCCAAGCGCGGTCAGGTCCTGCAACAATCGCCCACATGGGGCGGCCTGCTTGTTGGCGAACGGATCGTAGTGGCAATCAGGACCCGACACGACCACCGGAGCCCTTTGTGCCGCCTGGCCGAGCCCCGGATTGGCGAGCGCACCGATGCCCCAGAATATCGGGAACAGCAGCACCAACGAGAGCGCCGCGCCAATTACAATCGGCAGCTTGCGGCCAACCCGGTCGGACCACTTGCCGACGATCACGTAGAAGCTCATCGAAATCGTGCCACCGATCAGCATGATCACTTCGACCAGCTGTTCGTCGACCCGCATCGGCCCGCGCAGGAACGACAGGCCGGAGAAGAACGCGGTGTACCAGATCGTCGTCAACACCCCGGTGATCCCGAACAGCGCGACGAAAATCCGCTTCTTGTTGCCGGGATAGGTGAAGCTTTCGACGAACGGGTTGCCCGCTGTTTCGCCAGCTTCCTTCATCGCCTGGAACACCGGGCTTTCGCTCAGCTTGAGCCGCATCCACAGCGATATCACCAGCAGGATCAGCGAAAGCAAGAACGGAACGCGCCAGCCCCACGCGGCAAAATCCTCGGCGGGAATCAGCCAGCGGCTGCCGATCACGACGATGATCGACAGCACGAACCCGCCGACCACGCTCGCCTGGATGAAACTGGTGTAAAGACCGCGCTTTTCGGGCGGGGCGTGCTCGGCCACGTAGATCGCCGCGCCGCCGTATTCGCCCCCGAGCGCAAGGCCCTGAAGGATGCGCAGCCCGATCACGATGATCGGCGCCGCCAGGCCGATCGTCGCCGCTGTCGGGATCAGGCCGACCCCGGCGGTGGCAATGCCCATCAGGGTCACCGTGACGAGGAAGGTGTACTTCCTTCCCAACCGGTCGCCGAGGAACCCGAACAGGATCGCGCCGAGCGGGCGAAAACCGAACCCGACCGCGAACCCGGCCCACACCAACAGCAACTGAAGCGTCTCGTTGTCCGCCGGGAAGAACGCCTTGCCGATCAGCGCCGCGAGCGTGCCGTAGATGAAGAAATCGTACCATTCGAAGATCGTACCCGCCGACGAAGCGGCGATGACCAGCCGGATTTCCTTCGCGCTGGGCTCGTGAATGCTCGCGCTCGCGTTCCCTTGCATATCGGCTACCCGGCTCCCTGGTTGATCTTTGCCGGTGGTCTAGCTGCCTCGCTGCCGGTTGGAAAGCGCATCGAGCGCCGCCTTCCACGGCAGCACCATCGCGCCGTGACGTGCGGGATAGGTGCGGGCGGGAACGAGCGGCGCAAGCCCGGGCCAGTCGGGCAGGTCACCCTCACCCGCCAGCCAGCTTTCGAATTCGGCCAGTGTCGCTGCGATGTGCGATCGGTCCGCGCCTGCCGCTTTTGCCGCGAACAGCGCCGCAGCAGCTTGTCCCACCGCACAGGCGGCGACCTGCATTCCCAGCCGTACTATTCGCCCCGACGCGTCGCACTCGAGCGCCATCGTCAACGTACTGCCGCATGTTCGCGAGCGCGCGCTCCCGGTCAACGGCAGGTCGGGCGAGAGCGGATAGTCGGCCAGCGAAACCGCCAACGCCAGGAGTTCGGGAGTGTAAAGGCTCGCGCCGCTGCGCGCGGTCATTGCCCGCGGACGTGAGAGTGCGCGTCGTCCGACTGCAGCGATTGCCGCCGGGCATCGATCAGCTGGACCATCGCATCGGCGCTCGAATTGACCAATGGATATGTGCGCGCCTGTGTGATCCAGTCCGGGCGACCGGTCACGCCCCACACCGCGTCGTATCCCAGCACCAGCAAGGCAAATGCACACACCACTACGATGCCGCCCTTGATCGCGCCGAATCCAAAGCCCAGCACGCGGTCGATCGGGCCGAGGAATGACATGCGGGTCGACTGGCCCAACCGCCCGGCAATCAGCTTCATCCCCGCATAGGGAATCAGCAGCAGTAGCGCGAACGCCAGCGTCGCGGCCCCGGTCGACGAGTCGACGTAGGGCAGCAAGGCTTCGTAAAGCGGGGTGTGGAGGTTGTGGATCGCAACGATCGCAAGGCCCCATGCGGCCAGCGATAGCACTTCCTGCACGAACCCGCGCGAGAAGCCGCCAATCGCCGCCACGCCCACGACGCACAGCACGATGATGTCAAAACCCGTCATTGCGATCGCTCGGCTGGTAGAACCTATCCCATTACGCGGTCAACGAGATCCGCCAACTGATTAAGCCCAGCATAGTTAAGGTCGGGTGAATTTCCAGCACGTTCGATGGGACCATTTCCGACCGAAAATCCGAGCTTTGTCGCTTCGCGCAGGCGCAATCCGCCGTGCGCCACCGGGCGAATTTCCCCGGCCAACGAAACTTCACCGAACCACACCGCATTGCGATCGAGCGGCTTGTCGGCCAGCGCGGAGACCAGCGCCGCCGCCACCGCGACGTCGGCTGCCGGATCGGACAAGCGATAGCCGCCCGCCACATTGAGGTAGACTTCCGCCGAACTGAAATTGAGCCCGCAACGCGATTCGAGCACAGCCAGCAGCATCGCCAGCCGCCCGTTGTCCCACCCAACGACCGCGCGGCGCGGGGTTGCGCCCGATTGCAAGCGCACGATCAGCGCCTGAATTTCGACGAGAACCGGGCGAGTTCCCTCAAGTGCCGGGAACACCGCGCTTCCAGCGAGCGGTTCCTCGCGACCCGACAGAAATAGCATCGATGGATTGGCAACCTCTTCCAGCCCATCGCCCGCCATCGCGAACACGCCGATTTCGTCGACCGCGCCAAAGCGGTTCTTGAGCGCGCGCAGGATACGATACTGGTGGCTGCGCTCGCCTTCGAAGCTCATCACCACGTCGACCATGTGTTCGAGCACCCGCGGGCCTGCAATCGTGCCGTCCTTGGTGACGTGGCCGACCAGCACCAGCGCAACGCCGTTCTCCTTGGCATAACGTATCAGCTCGAACGCGCAGCCGCGCACCTGGCTGACGGTTCCCGGAGCGCCTTCGATGGTGTCGGAATGCATCGTCTGGATCGAATCGATCACCAGCAGTGCGGGCGGTTCGCCTTGCGCCAGCGTAGTCAGGATATCGCGCACCGAAGTCGCCGCCGCCAACCGGATCGGCGCGTCGGCAAGGCCCAGCCGCGATGCCCGCAAGCGCACCTGACCGGCAGCTTCTTCCCCGCTGACGTAAACCGCCTGGGCGCCCGTCCTCGCCACCGTGGCCGCCGATTGCAATAACAAGGTCGACTTGCCGATGCCGGGATCGCCGCCCATCAGCACCGCCGAACCGGGAACCAGCCCGCCGCCCAGCGCACGGTCGAATTCGGCGAGGCCGGTCGGGCGACGCACCAGCGGCTCCGACGGGGCGTCGAGCGCTTCGAACATCACTGGCCGCCCGCCGCTAGACAGGTCGTGCTTTTGCGAGAACACCGTGGCCGGCGCATCTTCGCTCAGCGTGTTCCATTCCGCGCAGTCGGGACACTGGCCCTGCCAACGATGGCTGACCGAGCCGCAAGCCTGGCAGACGTAACGCTTCTTCACTTTCGCCATGCGGCTTGCTTAAACGGAACATTTGCAGAACGCAATTGCCTCGACGCGTTTTGCCCGCCACAGTACACGACATGCGCCAAAAGGAACTTCGTATCGCATTGGTCTGCTACGGCGGGGTCAGCCTGGCGGTCTATATGCACGGCGTCACCAAGGAACTTTGGCACCTCGCGCGTGCCAGCCGCGCGTATCACGGCAAGGAAACGCACAGCGGCGTACAGCGGGTCTATCGCGAGATGCTCGACCACCTCGAGCGCGAGCATAACCTGCAACTGCGGGTGCTGCCAGACATCCTCACAGGTGCGAGCGCGGGCGGGATCAACGCCATCTTCCTCGCCCAGGCGATCCATTCGGGCCAGAGCCTCGAGCCGCTCACCGAACTGTGGCTGGAGATGGCCGATACAGACAAGCTGGTCGCCCCCGAAGCGCTACCCGGCTGGCGCTTTGCCAAGTACTGGGCCCAGCCGTTCGTGCGCTGGGTGCTCAGCCGTCCGGGCAACGCAGTGTCGGAAAGCGTCGCGCCCGAAACCCGCACCGAAGTGCGCCGCAAGGTTTCGCGCCTGATCCGCGGGCGATGGTTCGAGCCGCCGTTTTCGGGCCTGGGGTTCTCGCGACTGCTGAGCGATGCCTTTGCAGCGATGGCGCAATCCCGGGCTGAGGCGCCCTTGCTGCCGACCGGCCACCCGATCGACCTGATCGTGACCGCGACCGATTTCCGCGGGTTTCTCTCGTTGCTTCACTTGCACAGCCCGAAGGAAGTCGAAGAGAGCGAGCACCGATTGCCGGTCTCGTTCCGGTCGCGTACCCCGCACGAGGCCGGGCGGTCGCTCGCCGATCCGCTCGAGCTGACATTCGCTGCCCGCGCCACCGCCAGCTTTCCCGGCGCGTTCCCGCCGCTGCAACTGGCCGAGATCGATGCGCTGGCCGCACAGACCGGGCGCGAGTGGACGGGACGCGAGAAGTTCCTCGAACGCGTCATGCCGATCCATGTGAACCAGGGAAATGCCGAGCACGTCTCGCTGATCGACGGGTCGGTGCTGGTCAACGCACCCTTCGAAGGCGCGATCGAGGCGCTGCCGGCGCGCCCCGCGCAGCGCGAGGTCGACCGGCGGTTCGTCTACATCGATCCCCACCCCGACCGGTTCGAGGGGCTCGAGGACGAAATCGACCGTCCGGTGGGTTTTTTTACCGCCATCTTCGGCTCGCTATCGACGATCCCGCGCGAACAGCCGATCCGCGACAACCTCGATGCAATCGAAGCCCAGTCGCGCGAAGCGACCCGCGTACGCCGAATCGTGGCGGGCTTACGGCCCGAAGTCGAAACTACCGTCGAAAAGCTGTTCGGCAGGACGCTGTTCTTCGATCGGCCGACACCGCGCAGGCTGGCCGGGTGGCGCGCCAAGGCCCAGCAAGCCGCGGCCGAGCAGGCAGGTTATGCCTTCAGTTCCTACGCGCAGGCCAAGCGCGCGGGGATCGTCGAGACGCTGGGCAACGTGGTGTTTGCTGCCGCACCGTCGCTCAAGCTGCCCGGACCTGAAGCGGTGATCGAGCGGCTGGCCAACGAGCTCGACGAGCGCGGCTTGCACATACTGTCGGCAGCCGGTGGCGGAGCGACCCCGGAAGCAATCGCGTTCTTCCGTGCGCACGACCTGGCGTTTCGCGTACGCCGGCTGCGCCTGCTTGCCCGGCGGCTGTCGCGCGAATGGGAAGCGGATCCCGACATTCCCGACGACGCGCTCGAGGAAGCGCGCGGCGCGATCTATGCAATCCTCGCGCTCTATTTCGCGCGCGAAGACACCGCCGCGCTCGGGCCCGATTTCGGCAGGCTGGCCGAGCGGGTAATGGAAGACCCCGGGGCGGTGCTCGATGCACTTGGCGAGCATCGGCTGCTGCCCGAAACCGACATCCGGGCGGAAGAGATGCTTTGCGCCGCGCTGGGCGACATGCCGCGCGAGCTACGCCGCCGAATGTTGCTGACCTATCTCGGGTTCCCGTTCTACGATGTCGCCACGCTCCAACTGATGCGAAACGAGGGCCTGACCGAGTTCGACGCAATCAAGGTCGACCGGATCAGCCCGAACGATGCCCTGTCGATCCGCCCGGGCGGCGCGCAGGCAACGCTGCGCGGCACCGAATTCTACAACTTCGGCGCGTTCTTCTCCCGCGCCTATCGCGAAAACGACTACCTGTGGGGCCGTTTGCACGGCGCGGAACGGATGATCGACCTGGTGTGTTCTACCGTCGATGGCTTCCACCCGGGCGACTGCGCCGAATTCAAGAAACGCGCGTTCCTCGCGATCCTCGACGAGGAGGAGACGCGGCTGAAGGCGAACGAAGGCCTTGTCGAACGGATCAGGGCTGAGGTGGAGGCGCTTTAGCGGCACCTCTATCCGGATCAGTCGAGCGGGCAATCGACCTTCTTGTTGGTGCAGGCGACCGTCGTCGCGCCGGCCCCTGCGGCGAGCGCCGCAACGCAGCCGGATGTGCCCAGGCTCGCCACCACGGCAAACGCGATCAGGAATTTCCTCATGTCTTCCCCCTCGAAGAATATCGGGAACAGGAAGGGTAGCTTGTGCCTGTCTGGTTTCAAGCGGGTTAACGGGTGCGGACGGGAGTGAGAAGCGGACTTTCCGCTAACGACCCAATTGCGGACATTAGGGTTGTTCATCGATTTGGCTTGCCGAATAAGTCGCGGTCATCTCGTCCTCCTTGGCTTCATCGGCGACGTGAAGGAGGACAGTTTGCATTAGTTCCACATCCGGATGCGACGCACAGTTACCGGCGAACCATAGCGCTTCTGAGAGTGGCTCTTCCGCGTGCCACGTCGTCATCACAAACCTATTGTCAGGAATGTCGCCATAGTCGAAGGTTTCAAGCACTGCCCAGTCCACCGCGTCGTGCCACCTTTCGCACTCTCGTCCCCAGGCGACCGCATAAAGGCAGCCGCCGTCCACCAACCATCGGGCGATGGTGTTTCGCCAGTCATCACTAACCATAGTCTCCGAAACGATAACCACTCGAAGTGGACCGGTTGGAAGCTGCGGGGGAGCCTTGTTCGGGCCTAGATGCACATATTCCAGTTCCATGTGATCAGCTTACGAGCACGAATTCAAGCAGCAACCCCTCATGTCCGCTTTCCACCCCATTTCGGACATTAGTGGGTTCGCTAAAGCCTTCCGAGAACGGACATCAGCCTACAAGCTGGAAAAGCTTCACCCGGCCAGCTTCGCCACCAGTTCCCGCGCTGCCGCCGAAACATCCGCCCAGGCATATTCGAACTGCTCTTCGCCGTCGTAGTACGGGTCCTGCACGCTTGCCCCTTCGCGCCCCGGGACGAGGTCGAGTAGCAGCGCCATCTCGGCGGTCGCATCATGCGGCGCGCGGGCGCGGATGTCGGCGAGGTTCTGCGCGTCCATCGCGAAGATGTGGGTGAAGCGACGATAGTCGGCAGCGGCGAGTTGGCGGGCGCGCAGGCCCGAGATGTCCACCCCTGCGGCGAGTGCGACTTCCTGCGCGCGGGCATCGGGTGGATTGCCGACGTGCCAGTTGCCGGTCCCGGCGGAATCGATTTCGACCGTCAGCCCTGCTGCATCCGCCTCGCGGCGAAAGGCGGCTTCGGCGAGCGGGGAGCGGCAGATGTTGCCGAGGCAGACGAACAGCACGGCTGGCCGCCGCGCGCTCATCCGCCGAACGCTTCCTTCAGCTTGTCGAAAAACCCCCGGCTTTCGGGGCATTCCTCGCCGGTCTCGGTCGCGCGGAACTGTTCGAGCAGATCCTTCTGCTCCTTGGTAAGCTTGGTCGGGGTCTCGACCATGATCTCGACCACCAGGTCGCCGCGACCGCGCCCTTGCAGCACTGGCATCCCGCCGCCACGCACGCGCAGCTGCTTGCCCGACTGGATTCCGGCGGGGATCTTCACGGTGTGGCTGTCGCCACCGAGATCGGGGATCTCGAGGCTGTCGCCCAGCGCCGCGGTCGTAAAACTGATCGGGATGCGCGTGACCAGCGTGGTGCCTTCGCGGCTATAGACCGCGTGCGGGCGCACATGGACGAAGATGTAGAGATCGCCCGGAGGCGCACCGCGCGGACCCGCCTCACCCTTGCCCGACAGGCGAATGCGCGTGCCCGTGTCGACCCCCGGAGGAATTTCGACGTCGAGCGCTTGCGGGCGGTCGACCCGCCCTTCCCCGCGGCAATCGCTGCACGGGCTTTCGATCACTTCGCCCCGCCCGTGGCAGTTGGGGCACGGACGCTCGACCACGAAGAAGCCCTGCTTCGCGCGGACCTTGCCCATCCCGCCGCACAGGTTGCACCCGCGCGTGCCGGTGCCGGGCGTCGCGCCCGAACCGTTGCAGGTATCGCAGGTCTGGCTGACCTCGATCTCGATCTGGTTGGTCTTGCCGTGGAACGCCTCTTCCAGCGTCACGTCCATGTCGTAGCGCAAGTCCGCTCCGCGGCGCGGCTGCTGGCGCGCGCCGCCGCCGAAGGCCGATCCGAAGATGGTCTCGAAAATGTCGCCGATATCGCCGAAATCCGCCTGGCCGAAGCCGCCGGCACCGTCTCCGCCGCCCATCCCGCCGTTCTGGAACGCGGCATGGCCATAGCGATCGTAAGCTGCCCGCTTCTGCGGGTCTTTCAGGACTTCGTAGGCGGCGCTGCACGCCTTGAACTTCGCTTCGGCCTCGGTGTCACCCGGATTGCGATCGGGGTGATACTGCATCGCCATCTTGCGATAGGCGGACTTGATCGTCGCGCCATCGGCATCGCGGCTGACCTGCAGCAGTTCGTAGAAATCGATTTCGGCTGATGACATCGCGACCGCCCCCTACTCGCCACCGGCGCTGGTTGCACCGGTGGCGGTCGGGTTATCCATCACTGCAATCAGTTCTTCGCGTCTTCGTCGACTTCGGAGAACTCGGCGTCGACTACGTCGTCGTCCGCGTTCTCGCTTGCGCCTTCTCCACCCGGAGCCGCATCGGCCGCAGCCGCCTGCTCCTTGCTGTAGATTTCCTGGCCCATCTTCATGGCCACTTCTGTCAGCGCCTGCGCCTTGGCGTTGATCGCATCGACGTCGTCGCCCTCGAGCGCGGTCCTGGCTTCGGCGATCGCCGCCTCGACCTGGCCCTTGAGGTCCGCGCTGACCTTGTCGCCATGCTCTTCGAGCTGCTTCTCGGTCGCGTGGACGAGGCTGTCGGCCTGGTTGCGGGCTTCCGCCGCAGCCTTGCGCTTCTTGTCTTCCTCGGCGAACTTCTCGGCGTCCTGCACCATCTGGTCAATATCGGCGTCGGACAGACCTCCCGAAGCCTGGATGCGGATCTGCTGCTCCTTGCCGGTGCCCTTGTCCTTGGCGCTGACGTTGACGATGCCGTTGGCGTCGATGTCGAACACGACCTCGATCTGCGGCACGCCGCGCGGCGCCGGGGGGATGCCGACGAGGTCGAACTGGCCGAGCAGCTTGTTGTCTGCCGCCATCTCGCGCTCGCCCTGGAACACGCGGATCGTCACCGCCTGCTGGTTGTCCTCGGCGGTCGAGTAGACCTGGCTCTTCTTGGTCGGAATCGTCGTGTTGCGGTCGATCATGCGGGTGAACACACCGCCCAGCGTCTCGATACCGAGCGAGAGCGGGGTCACGTCGAGCAGCAGCACATCCTTGACGTCGCCCTGCAGCACGCCGGCCTGGATCGCTGCGCCCATCGCCACGACTTCATCGGGGTTCACGCCGGTGTGCGGCTTCTTGCCGAAGAACTCCTCGACCACTTCGCGCACCTTGGGCATGCGGGTCATGCCGCCTACGAGGACCACTTCGTCCACCCCGCCCTTGTCGATCCCGGCATCGGCGAGCGCCTTCTTGCACGGTTCGAGCGTGCGCTTGACGAGATCGCCGACCAGCTGCTCGAGCTTCGAGCGGGTCAGTGTTTCAACCAGGTGCAGCGGGGTTGTCGCGCCGCCTTCCATGCGCGCGGTGATGAACGGCAGATTGATCTCGGTCTGCTGGCTGGAGCTGAGCTCGATCTTGGCCTTTTCGGCGGCTTCCTTGAGACGCTGAAGAGCGAGCTTGTCGGTCTTCAGATCCATGTTTTCCTTCTTCTTGAACTCGTCCGCGAGGTATTCGACGATCGCGCCGTCGAAATCCTCACCGCCGAGGAAGGTGTCGCCGTTGGTTGACTTCACTTCGAACACGCCGTCGCCGATCTCGAGGATCGAGACGTCGAAGGTGCCGCCACCGAGGTCGTAAACCGCGATGGTCTTGCCGTCTTCCTTCTCGAGGCCGTAGGCGAGCGCGGCAGCAGTCGGCTCGTTGATGATACGCAGCACTTCGAGGCCGGCGATCTGGCCAGCGTCCTTGGTCGCCTGGCGCTGGGCGTCGTTGAAGTATGCGGGAACGGTGATCACCGCCTGGGTGACGGTCTCGCCGAGGTAGCTCTCGGCGGTTTCCTTCATCTTCTGGAGGATGAACGCGCTGATCTGGCTGGGCGAGTAATCTTCGCCTCCGGCCTTGACCCACGCATCGCCGTTCTTGCCCTTGACGATGGTGTAGGGAACCAGCTCGGTATCCTTCTTGGTCACCGGATCGTCGAACCGGCGGCCGATCAGGCGCTTCACCGCGAACACGGTGTTGTCGGGGTTGGTAACGGCCTGGCGCTTCGCCGGCTGGCCGATCAGCCGCTCGCCATCCTTGGTGAACGCGACGATCGACGGCGTGGTGCGCGCACCTTCCGAATTCTCGATGACTTTGGGTTTGCCCCCATCCATCACGGCAACGCACGAGTTGGTGGTGCCGAGGTCGATACCGATAACTTTGGCCATGGTTTCCCTATTCATTTCCTAGTGTTGGACACCGCCAGCTGACCCCCTTCGAAACAAGCAGGGCCGTTCGGCAGCTCAGAGTATGACCGCGATATAGGAGCGCTTTCCCTTGGCACAAGGGACGTGGAACGCTACGTTTCACGCCAAGACAGAACAGGGAAGGATCGCGCATGAACAAGTCGCTTTTCGCAGCCGCGCTGCTGGCCGGCACTCTGGGGCTCTCGGCATGTGGTCAGTCGGCAGACAAGGCGCCTGTAGCCGCCCCCTCCGGCATTCCCGGGATGACCGTCAGTGATGCCCGGATGGTGCTCAATGCCGTGCCCGGCAACCCGGCGGCGGTCTATTTCAATCTCGACTATGAAGGCGACGATAATCTCGCGCTCAGCCGGGGTTCGGTGAAGGGCGCGACCAAGTCGATGTTCCACGATTACGGCATGTACCAGGGCAGAATGCAGATGATGGACATGTTGCCCGTGCCGATGAGCAAGGGAACCAAGCTCGAATTCAAGCCCGGCGGCAGGCACCTGATGGTGATGGACCCGCCCAAGGACTTGAAGCCCGGCGACACCGCGCAAGTGACGATTGTCGTCTCGGGCGGGACCAGCCAGACTTTTCCCGCCAAGGTCGAAGCGGCCGGTTCCGAAAGCTGACGTGGGCGAAGGCGGGCGCGCCCTGCATACCTGCCCGGCGGGCGGCGAGCGCGCGCTCACCGCTGGCGAGATCGAGCTGGCGCGCAGTGTGTTCGGCACCGCGATCGGCTACGCACAGGTGACGATCAGGCGGCGCAAGTGGTTTCCCCTCCAGCCGCGCCGGATCACGATGGCACCGTGCGGCCACCTGCACTTCCATCCCCGCGGCGAGGCCTATTGCGACGATTTCGCGAAGGCCGATTTTCGCGCGCAGGGTCTGTTCATCCACGAGATGACGCACGTGTGGCAGGCGCAGTCGCGCGGCAAATGGTACCTGCCGCTCCATCGCCACCCGTTCTGCCGCTACGACTACGCCCTGCGGCCGGGATGGAGCCTCGAACGCTACGGCATCGAACAACAGGCCGAGATCGTGAAACACGCGTTCTGGATGCGGAACGGGGTCGAGATTGCCGGTGTGTCCGATCCGGCAGCCTACAACCTGCTGGTGCGGTTCCCGGGGACCGGATAATTCGCAAGGCTTGAGCAATCCGGTTGCACTTGATACCACCCTCCTCGTCCGGGCGGCCCAACCCGCGCCCGGCCAATGGTTCACAAAAATGGAGCTCCAAGACTACGGTATGAGCCGCGAGCGCGGCTACCTTTCGCATTACGAGATCGACTCGATCACTCTCCCCAGCCAGTTCGACGCGGTGACCCAAGCCGCCGGAAACCTCTCCGGCCTGCTCTCATCGGGCCGCGTGCGCCACTGGCTCGACCAGCTGCCCGATCCTCGGCTGGAGGAATGGGCCAAGGAAGCGCCGGACGAAGAAGTCCGCACCGCGATGGTCCACTACAGCTTCCTGGTGCAAAGCTACGTCTGGGGCGAACCGACCGCGCCCAAGCACCTTCCCGCCAACCTTGCTCGCCCGATGGTGGCGATCTCCGACCGGCTCGGCCAGGCACCGCTGCTGCCCTATTCGGGCTACGTGCTCGACAACTGGGCGCGGATCGACAAGGCGGGCCCCATCACGCTCGACAACATCGCCATGGTCCAGAACTTCGTCGGCGGCGACGACGAAAACTGGTTCGTGATGATCCACGTCGCGATCGAGGCCGAAGCGGGCGTGCTGCTCGACAACGCAGCCAAGCTGGTGACGATTGCAAAAAATGGCGACGAGGCCGAAGCCGAGCGCCTGCTGGTCGAAATGGACGCCGCGTGGGAGCGGATCTACGGCCACTTTGCGCGGATGGGCGAACGGTGCGATCCGTACATCTACTTCCATCGCGTTCGCCCCTACATCCACGGCTGGGCGAACAACCCGGCGTTCCCGGCGGGCGGCCTGGTCTATGAAGGCGTCGACAAGCTCGGCGGCAAGCCGCAGGCGCTGCGCGGGCAGACCGGCAGCCAGTCGAGCATCGTCCCGGCGATGGACGCGCTGTTCCAGGTCGGCCACAGCGACGATCCGCTCAAGTCGTTCCTCGACGAACTGCATCACTATCGCCCGGTCCAGCATCGGCGCTTCATCGAAGACCTTGCCGCACAATCGACGCTGCGGACATTTGTCGAGGCAAGTGGCAGCCGGTCGCTCAAGGATGCGTTCAACGCTTGCGTCCAGCAGGCCGCGCGCTTCCGCACCCGGCATCTCGAATACGCCGCAAGCTACATCAACAAGCAGATGAGCACCGGCTCGGGCAACGATCCCGACGTCGGCACCGGCGGTACGCCGTTTATGAAATACCTCAAGAAGCACCGCGACGAAAACCGCGAGCAGGTGGTGGCCTAAGCCGCTTTAATCGCGAGAACGCAAAAGGGCCGCCCCATCAGGCGGCCCTTTTCATGTTTGTGGCTGGAAGAGTGGAAGGGAGTTTGGAAATTCCGATGCTAGTTTGCCTTGTCCACGATTAGGACCAACGTTTCACTTCAGGAGAAGGCAACACGTTGTCCAAAGCATGAATCTCGCGATCATCGGTCAAAATCTTGCGCAGCCGCTCGGTTGCGACCGAGGCGACCGACACAACGCCTTGCCAAACAGGATCGTCCAGAATGAAAGCATGCGCGTAAACATCGTCCGCACTGTATTCTTTCAAAGCCAAGTGAACTGACCACAAGATATCTCGTTCATTTTCACTCAAAACACCGTCGTTGATGTGCTTTCGAAACGGTGCGTCTGGCGCATCACGATTGTCTGAATCATAGCTGCCCCAAGACGCATCATAGAAACACTCAAAGAATTCGACGAACGAATAAGCCGGATTCTCCATTTCGGGATCGAGCCATGTTGCCCGTTGGAAGCCCAGATCACCGAGGGCAGATACCGCATTGAAAATCTGAATTCGCCAACTGCTGATTTCCGCAGCGGTCGGCTCGCCTTCGGTCACCAATTTAGTCCGGCTTCTTCGCCACCCCGACCATCGCCGGGCGTAGCAAGCGGTCGCGGATCATCCAGCCGCTCTGCATTTCCTGCACCACGGTGCCGGGCTCGGCCTCGGTTGTGGGGATTTCCATCATCGCCTGGTGCTGGTTGGGGTCGAGCGGCAGGCCCTTGGAAGCGATCCGGCTGATGCCGTGCTGGGCAAACACCTTCTCGACTTCGCGCTGGGTCGCTTCAATCCCGGCCACGAGGCCTTTCATCGCGTCGTCTTCGCGCATCGACTGCGGGATAGATTCGATTGCGCGGGCAAGGTTGTCCGCCACGCTCAGGATGTCGCGGGCAAAGCCGGTCGCGGCGTAGGCGCGCGCGTCAGCGATGTCCTTCTCCATCCGTCGGCGCACGTTCTGCGTTTCCGCCTTGGCGTAGAGCACTTCCTGCTTTGCCGCCTCGAGATCGTCCTTCAGGCGACCGAGCGCGAGATCGAGCGAAGAGGTCTCCTCCTCCGCCGTCGCTGCGTCGTCCCTGTCGAGGAATTCCTCGGGCACGCCGTCGAGTTCCTTTTCCACTTCCGCATCCTGCGGCTTGGTCTTGTCGTTCTGCATATCGTCCAAAATCGTCCAGCTATCCGATGAGCTTGCCCAGAGAACGGGCTGTGAAGTCCACGATGGGGACGACCCGCGCGTAATTCAACCGCGTCGGGCCAATCACCCCGAGCACGCCGACCACCCGGCCCTCGCGGTCGCGATAGGGCGAGGCGATAACCGACGAACCGCTCAATGCAAACAGCCGGTTCTCGCTGCCGATGAATATCCGGGCGGCTTGCGCGTCGCGGGCGGATTCGAGCAATTCGGCGACCGATTGCTTGCTTTCGAGGTCGTCGAGCAATTGGCGCACCCGTTCGATGTCGTCGAGCGCGGCTTCGTCGAGCAGGTTTGCCGCACCGCGCACGATCAGCACCGGGCGGCGCGCGGCATCCTCGCTCCACACCGCAAGCCCGCGCGTGACGAGGTCGCGACTCGCGGCGTCAAGCTGACTCTGGCCCGCTGCAAGCTCGGCCTGCATCGCCTTGGACGCTTCGGCAAGGGTCCGCCCGGAAAGGCGCGCGGTGATGTAATTGCTCGCCGCTTCGAGCGCAGATGCGGTGGCCGGTCCGGGCAATTCGACAACCCGGTTCTCTACCGCACCGTCCTCACCGACGAGCACCGCCAGCGCGCGGTCGGGCGAGAGCGGCACGAGGCTCAGCTGCGCAAGGCGCGGTTCGCGGCGCGGGACCATCACCATCCCGGCAGCCCCGGAAATGTCCGACAGGATCGCACTGGTCGCCTCGAGCGCCGCTTCGATCGGGCCGGGCTCGGACAGGCGGCGCTCGATCGCTTTGCGCTCGGCCGCCGTTGGCTCCGCCACTTGCATCATCCCGTCGACGAACAGCCGCAAGCCGCCTTCGGTCGGCATCCGCCCCGCGCTGGTATGCGGCGCGGCGAGCAGGCCCAGCCCCTCCAGCTCCGCCAGCACCGAGCGGATCGAGGCGGGCGAGAGGTTCACCGCGTCGGATGCGGAGAGCGTTTTCGATCCCACCGGCTGTCCGGTGCTCAAATAGCCTTCCACCACGAGACGGAAAATCTCGCGGGCGCGGATCGACAATTCGGAGATCGGCGGCGTAGGCATTGCCCCCCTTATCTAAAGCCTGCCCTTGCAGCCTCAAGGGGCAAGCGCCTAACGCCCGTGCGACGACTCATCAAAAGGAATACTCATGCGACCTTCCGGCCGTGCGCCCGACGAAATGCGCGCCATCGCGATCGAAACCGACTTTACCAAGCACGCCGAAGGCTCGTGCCTGATCAGCTTCGGCGATACCCGGGTGCTGTGCACAGCTAGCGTCGAGGAACGCATTCCGCCGTGGCTGCGCGGCAAGGGCGAAGGCTGGGTGACCGGCGAATACTCGATGCTCCCACGCGCCACGCACACCCGCGGCCAGCGCGAAGCCGCGCGCGGCAAGCAGAGCGGTAGAACGCAGGAAATTCAGCGTCTTATTGGGCGTTCCTTACGCGCCGTGGTCGATCTGAAGAAGCTCGGCGAGCGCCAGATCACGCTCGATTGCGACGTAATCCAGGCCGACGGCGGCACCCGCACCGCCTCGATCAGCGGCGCGTGGATCGCGCTGCGGCTGGCGGTGAACAAGCTGATGGAAAGCGGCGCGATCGCCGAAGACCCGATCACCGGCAAGATCGCAGCGATCAGCTGCGGGATTTTCAACGGTACCCCCGTGCTCGACCTCGACTATGCCGAGGACTCGAGCGCCGATGCCGACGCTAACTTCGTACTGATCGAAGGCGGCCAGATCGCCGAAGTGCAGGCCACCGCCGAAGGCGCGACCTACGACGAGGAAGGCCTGCTGCGCCTGCTGCGACTCGCCCAGATCGGCTGCGGGCAGGTGTTCAAGGCGCAGGACGCCGCCACCAAATGACCCGCCGCATCGGCTCCGGATCGCTGGTGATCGCGACCCACAACGCGGGCAAGCTGAAGGAGATTTCCGCCTTGCTCGCGCCCTATGGGGTCAAGTGTCTCAGCGCCGGGGCGCTCGGCCTGCCGGAGCCGCCTGAAACCGGCACCACCTTCATCGAGAACGCACTGATCAAGGCACGCGCGGCGGCAGAGGCATCAGGGCTTGCAGCGCTTGCAGATGATAGCGGGCTTTCGGTTGCAGCGCTCGACGGCCGACCCGGGGTCTACACCGCCGACTGGGCCGAGCGGCAATGGTTCGAAGGCGAGCCGGGCCGCGACTGGTATATGGCGATGGGCAAGGTCGAGGGGATGTTGCAGGCGAAGGGGCCGGAGGTTGCGCGCAACGCGTGGTTTTCGTGCGTGCTGGCGCTGGCATGGCCCGACGGCGAACACGCAATCTACGAAGGGCGGATCGACGGCACCCTGACCTGGCCGCCGCGCGGGACGCTGGGTTTCGGCTACGACCCAGTGTTCGTGCCCCAAGGACGTGACCAGACCTTTGCCGAGATCGACCCGGAGGAGAAGCACC
The DNA here is from genome assembly GCF_002269345.1 of Tsuneonella mangrovi. Lineage (NCBI taxonomy): Bacteria > Pseudomonadati > Pseudomonadota > Alphaproteobacteria > Sphingomonadales > Erythrobacteraceae > Tsuneonella > Tsuneonella mangrovi. Next base: position 41,222 of record NZ_CP022889.1, on the reverse strand, counting down.
GCATCAGCCACCGCGCCGATGCGTTCGCCAAGCTCGTGACGGACCAGTTCGGGGCCTAACCCGCTTCTGCAGCGTCTTGCAGTTTCGCCGCTTCGGCGATCGCGCGGTGGAAGTCCTTGACGGCTTGCGCTTCATCGCCGCCCCAGACTGCGTGCGACACGGCGAGGAAGTCCGCCCCCGCCTGCACGAGCGGCCCGCAATTTTCGGGCGCAATCCCGCCGATCGCCACGCACGGCAGCTCGACCATTTCCTGCCACCAGGTGAGCAGCTCAAGATCGGGGCGATGCTCGCTTGCCTTGGTGCTCGATGGGAAGAAGCTCCCGAACGCGACGTAATCCGCGCCCGTCTCGCCCGCTTCGAGCGCCAAGTGGCGGCTGGCGTGGCAGGTCACCCCGATCTGCGCTTCCCGGCCCAGTTCTTCGCGCGCCATTTTCACGTCGCCATCGCCCTGCCCCAGGTGCACCCCGTCAGCCCGAAGGCGCTTGGCGAGCGAGATCGAGTCGTTGACGATAAACGCGCAGTCGCGCGCCGCGCAGATATCCTGCAGCGGTCCGGCGAGCGCTGCCGCGGCGTGCTCGTCGATATCCTTCACGCGGAACTGGAACGCCGCGACTTCACCCGCCGCGAGCGCCCGTTCGAGCCGGTCGGGAAACGCACCGCCGACATCGAGCGGCGAGATTAGGTAGAGCTGGCAGTCGGTCATGCGCGGCTAGGTAGTCGCTTGCAGCGCGCGCGTCACCCCGCCTTGAACAGGACGGTAGGCGCGATCAGGCGACCGATGCGGCGTGGATCTGGTCCATCGCCCCGCCCAGCGTTGCGTCGAATTCGTCGTCGCTCTGTTGCGCGCGCAAATCCTGCAGCAGGCCGCGGCTGAAGCTGGCGATCATGCCGCAATTCTGCGCCAGCTTGTCGCACGCTTCCTCGGTCGAATAGCCACCCGAGAGCGCCACCACGCGCAGCACCTTGGGGTGCGCGATCAGCGGCGCATAGAGGTTCGGCTCGACCGGGATCGATAGCTTGAAGATCACCTGCTGGCCTTCAGGCAAGGCGTCGAGCCCATTCATGAGGTCAGCCAGCAGAAGCTTCTCGCCTTCAGCGCGATCGGCGGCGTGGATATCGTATTCCGGCTCGAGCATCGGCACGAGACCAGTCGACAGGATCCGCGCGCCCTCGGCGAACTGCTGGTCCACGATCTGGCGGATGCCGACCGGGTTGGCCGACTTGATCACCGAGCGCATCTTGGTGCCGAATACGCCGAGCGCCCTGGCGCGGTTGCACAAGTCTTCGAGGCCCGGATTGGGCTTCATCAGCTGGACGCCGTTCGCTTCGTCCTCCAGCCCCTTGTCGACCTTGATGAACGGAACGATGCCGCGTTCGGCCAGCCGCGCGGGCACGGGCTTGCCGCCACTCATGCCGTCCATCGTCTTTTCGAACAGGATCGCGCCGATCACCTTGCCGTTGCCGAAGCAGGGGCTTTCGATGATCCGGGTGCGCATTTCGTGGATCGCGGCGAACATCTCGTCATCGCCGTTCCACGCGCCGTCGGCGATGCCATAGCCGCGCAGCGCCTTGGGGGTCGAACCACCCGATTGGTCGAGCGCAGCGATAAAGCCTTGCCCGTTGGCGATCCGGTCGGACATTTCCTGCTGGTTCATGCGGCGAGTTCCCCGTCTCTCAATTTGCGTGCATACGAATGCACGATCCGTGTGGCGCGCCCCTTAGCCATGGATCGCGCGGATCGCAACCGCAGTCAGGGGCGTTTGCCCACTTTGCGGATGATGCCGTTGAAGGTCAGCGCCGGAACGCCGTCTGCAGTGACCATCCCGCGCACGAAAACGGTCTTGCCGCCGCCGCGAGTCACTTCGCCGCGCGCTTCAACCAGCTGCCCGACGTTGACCGAAGCAAGGAAGTCTCCGGCCAGTTGCAGGGTCACGCCGCGGCTGTCGGCCATCTCGTCGGTCGCGATCGTGAATAAAGCCGAATCCGCGAAAGTCATCAGGCAGCCGCCGTGCATGAAGCCCGCACCGTTCATGTGGCGCTGCTCGGCACGGAAGGCGGCGACCATCGAGCCATCTGCCTCGCGCCTTTCGTAGAACGGCCCGGCGCGCTGCTCGAACGCATCGCCCGCCCAGGTCTTCCACCCTGCCCATTCGCCTTCGGGAATATCGGCGAGCGAACTGCCCGCGCCGATGACTGTCGGTTCCTCGCTCATGCCTCGAGCGCCGCCACGCCCGGCAGGACCTTGCCCTCCATCCACTCGAGGAACGCGCCCCCGGCGGTGGAGATGTAGCTGAAATCGCCCGCGACGCCCGCGTGGTTGAGCGCCGCGACGGTATCGCCGCCGCCAGCGACCGAAACCAGCGAACCCTCGGCGGTCAGCGCGGCGGCGGTCCTGGCCAGCGCAACGGTAGCAGCGTCGAACGGCGGGGTCTCGAACGCGCCAAGCGGGCCGTTCCACACCAGCGTGCGGCAGGTCTTGAGCACGTCGCCCAATGCCTCGACCGCGAGCGGGCCGATATCGAGGATCATCTCGTCGGCAGCGACTTCGTGGACGTTGCAGGTCCGCACGCACGGCGGGTTGGGTGCGAATTCTTTCGCCACCACCACGTCGTAGGGCAAGTGGACGGTGCAGCCTGCTTCATCGGCCTTGTCAAGGATCGCGATCGCCGTTTCGGTCAGGTCGTGCTCGCACAGGCTCTTGCCGACATCGACCCCGCGCGCGGCAAGGAAGGTGTTGGCCATGCCCCCGCCGATGATCAGGTGCTGCACTTTACCGACGAGGTTTTCGAGCACCGCCAGCTTGGACGACACCTTGGCCCCGCCAACCACCGCGGCAACCGGTGTCTCCGGATTGCCGAGCGCGGCGTTGAGCGCGGTCAGTTCCTTCTCCATCGCTCGGCCGGCGCAGGCGGGCAGCAGGTGCGCGAGCCCTTCGGTGCTGGCGTGGGCACGGTGCGCGGCGGAGAAGGCATCGTTGACGTAGAGATCGCCGTTTGCGGCAATCGCCTTCGTGAACTCGGGATCGTTGGCTTCCTCACCCGGCCAGAAGCGGGTGTTTTCCAGCAAGCCGATATCGCCGTCGCGCAGGATCCCGATCGCCTGCTCGACGACCGGGCCGGACAACTCGGGAATGAACATGATTTCACGGTCGAGCACGCGCTCCACATCGCCCTGGACCAGGCTGGTGCTCATCGTCGAATGTCGCTGCCCCTTGGGGCGGCCAAAGTGCGCCAGCAGCAGCACCTTGGCGCCCTTGTCGGCCAGTTCGAGGATCGTCGGCGCGCTCGCCTCCACCCGCGTCAGGTCGGTCGCCCGGCCATCCTTCATCGGCAGGTTGAGGTCGACGCGCACCAGCGCGACCTTGCCTTTTACATCACCGACATCGTCGAGGGTCTTGAACGCGGCCATGTTCGATTGGCCTCAGAGCAACCCGGCCATCACGCCGGCGGTGTCGATCATCCGGTTCGAGAAACCCCACTCGTTGTCGTACCAGCTGACCACGCGGGCGAGCTTGCCTTCGAGCACAGCGGTTTCGAGCGAATCGACCGTCGAGGACGCCGGGAAGTGGTTGAAGTCGCTCGAGACGAGCGGCTGGTCGGTAAAGGCCAGCACGCCCTTCATCGCGCCTTCGGAGGCTGCCTTGAGCGCAGCGTTCATTTCATCGGCGCTGGTGTCGCGCTTGGGCGTGAACACGAGGTCGATCAGCGAGACGTTGGGCGTGGGCACGCGGACCGACGACCCATCGAGCTTGCCCTTGAGCTGCGGCAGCACGAGGCCAACCGCGCGCGCAGCGCCAGTAGTGGTCGGGATCATGTTCTGCGCACCACCGCGCGCCCGGCGCAGGTCCTTGTGGATCTGGTCGAGCATCCGCTGGTCGTTAGTGTAGGAGTGGATCGTGGTCATGAAGCCGCGCTCGATCCCGATCGCATCGTCGAGCACCTTGGCCACCGGAGCAAGGCAGTTGGTGGTGCAGCTGGCGTTGGAAACGATCACGTCTCCGGCGGTCAGGATGTCCTGGTTCACGCCGTAAACCACGGTCGCCGAAACGCCGGTCGCCGGGGCCGAAATCAGCACCCGCTTGGCGCCCGCCGCGAGGTGCGGACGGCTGGCTTCGTCGGACTGGAAGAATCCGGTGCATTCGAGGACGATGTCGATCCCGTTGGCCGCGTGCGGCAAATTGCCCGGGTCGCGCTCGGCAGTCACATGGATATGCTTTCCGTTCACAACCAGGTCGTTGCCGTCGGTCTCGACCGTCCCGGGGAAGCGGCCGTGCGTGCTGTCAAACTGGAACAGCAGCGCGTTGGACTTGGTGTCAGCCAGGTCGTTGATCGAAACGAGTTCGAAGTCGTGGTCGGTCCGCTCGAGCAACGCACGGGCAACAAGGCGCCCGATACGTCCGAAACCGTTGATCGCAACCTTGGTCGCCATGTGAAGTGCTCCTGCTTATCCGTTGAGTTTGCTGATGATTTTCGGGACGATTGCGTCCACTGTGAACCCGAACTTGGCGAACAGCTGATCCGCCGGGGCCGACGCGCCGAAGCGGTCGAGGCCGATTTGCAAGCCGTCGCTCCCGGTGTAGCGTTCCCAGCCGAGTGTCGATCCCGCCTCGATCGACACCTTGAGCGCATCGGCGGGCAATATTTCGGCGCGGTACGCAGCATCCTGCCGCGCGAAGAGTTCCATCGAAGGCATTGAAACAACGTCGGTTCCGATACCCCGCTCTTCGAGCGCGACGGCCACGTTGCACGCCAGTTCCACTTCCGATCCGGTGCCGATCAGTACGACCTTGCGATCAGCCTTGGCTGCGCGCAGGCGATAGGCACCCTTGGCGCTGAGCATCTCGCCTTCGTGGCGCAGCTGCGGCAGGTTCTGGCGGCTCAATGCGAGCACCGACGGGGTCTTCGCCTCAGCCATCGCCAACGCCCAGCATTCGGCGGTTTCGATCACGTCGCACGGGCGGAACACATTGAGGTTGGGCACCAGCCGCAGGCTCATCACCTGTTCGACCGGCTGGTGGGTCGGTCCGTCCTCGCCAAGCCCGATGCTGTCATGCGTGAACACGTAGATCGCGCGGACCTGCTGCAGGGCCGAAAGGCGCACTGCGTTGCGGCAGTAGTCGCTGAAGATCAGGAACGTGCCGCCGTAAGGGATCACCCCGCCATGGAGCGCCATTCCGTTCATCGCCGCAGCCATCCCGAACTCGCGAATGCCGTAATAGATGTAGCGGCCCGCGTAGTCCTCGGCTGTGAGCGGCGCGGTCGCCTTGGTCTTGGTATTGTTCGAGCCGGTCAGGTCAGCCGAGCCGCCGATCATCTCGGGCAGCAAGGGGGTCAGCACATCGAGGGCAAGTTCGGATGCCTTGCGGGTCGCAACCTTCTTGTCGTCGGCCAGCCAACTCGCGAATACTTGGCCCGCTTCGTCGCCGGCCTTGAGCTCACCCGCCATTCGCCGCTCGAATTCGGCCTTGTCGGACGAGGCATCGAGGCGCGCCTGCCACTTGGCATGCACCGCTTTGCCGCGCTCGCCCGTTGCCAGCCAGTCGGCCGCAATATCGCCCGGGATTTCGAAGGGAGCGGCGGTCCAGCCCAATTCTTGTCGCGCTGCTGCGATCTCATCCGCGCCGAGCGGCGCACCGTGGGTCGCACTGGTGCCCTGCTTGTTGGGCGCGCCCTTGCCAATCACCGTGCGGCACACGACCAGCGTCGGTTTGCCCGTTTCCACCTTCGCTGCGCCAAGCGCGCGATCGATATCGGCGAAGTCGTGCCCGTCGCATTCGACCACGTTCCACCCCGTTGCGCGGTAGCGTGCGGGGATATCCTCACTGGTCGAAAGCTCGGTCGATCCGTCGATCGTGATCGCGTTCGAATCCCACAGCACCTTGAGGTGGCCAAGTTTGAGGTTGCCCGCCAGCCCGATCGCTTCGTGATTGATACCTTCCATCAGGCATCCGTCGCCCGCGACCACCCAGGTATCGTGATCGACGAGGTCATTTCCGAACACGGCGTTGAGGTGCCGTTCGGCAATCGCCATGCCGACCGCCATCGCCAGCCCTTGCCCCAGCGGACCGGTGGTGCATTCGACCCCTGGTAGCAGGAAGTTCTCCGGGTGCCCCGCGCACGGCGAGCCGAGCTGGCGGAAGTTGCGGATATCATCGATCGTCGGCGCGGCGTAGCCGCTCAGGTGGAGCAGGCTGTAGATCAGCATCGAGCCGTGGCCCGCGCTCAGCACGAAGCGGTCGCGGTCAGCCCAGTCGGGTGCGGCGGGATCGAACTTGAGATACTTCGACCACAACACTGTGGCGACGTCCGCCATGCCCATCGGCATTCCCGGATGCCCCGAATTGGCCGCCTGGACTGCGTCCATCGACAGCGCACGAATGGCGTTCGCCATCGGTGCCAGGCGGGCGGGGTCGAGGGTCATGGGCACTGCTCCTGCCGGGGACTTGGGTTGGGTCGATTCGCTGCGCGCCTCCCTCTTGCGGACCCGCCGTGCAAGGTCAAGCAAACCCACCTATCCCCTCCCCAACGCTGCGTTCCCTCCGGGCCTTCGCGCGAGTTATCAACAGGTGTACGCAACCCTTTACGCCCGCGCCGGAAAACGGGTATCCCTCGTTGCATGACCCGGGAGCGGATTGAGGCAGCGACACAACGGATCGAGACCGCGCTGGCGCGCATTGCCAAGGCCTCCGACGAAGCGCGTCCGGCAACGCCATCGGTTTCCGCATTGGTGGTCAAGCACGAGGAGTTGCGCGAGACTGTCGCAAATACGCTGAAAGACCTCGACGCGCTGTTGGCCGAGATCGACCGATGAGCGAGGTTACCATCGAGGTTGGCGGAAGGGCCTATCGCGTGGCCTGTGCCGAGGGTGAAGAGGACCGAGTCCGCCGACTTGCCGATGCGGTCGACGAGAAGCTGGGATCGATGGGCCAGTTGAGTACGCACGACACCCAGAACATGCTATTCGCCAGCCTGTTGCTGGCCGACGAAGCCAAGGAAACGCGCGAACACCTGGCAGCTGCTCAGGAAGCCACCGCCAAGGCGCTGCGCGATGCCGATACCGCCAACGGTACCCGCGACCAGCTCAAGGGCACGATCAGCGATCTCGAGGCTGAGTTGGCCCGGCTGCAAAGCTCTCAGCAGCGCTCAGCGGTCGAAATGGAGGAAATCCAGAGCAAGGTTACGCAGCTGACCCAGCAGTTGGCGGACAAGGATGCCGACGAAGCGAAATTGCGCGCCGAACTGGCCACAGCAAGCGAAGCGCTGCGGTCAACACACGCCGCAGCACCGTCCAACGGCGCAGTGGCGGTCGATCCCGACCTGGCCCCAGCGCTCGAGCGATTTGCCGAGCAGCTCGAATTGTGCGCGGACCGTCTTGAGGGGAAGCTCGCGACCTCCTAAATGGTCCTCGGCGGGACTGCCCGGCACGAACCAGCAGAAAATCCCTGGGGCTATAAGCAATCCACGGGAGCCGTCCCTGTCCGGGATGCGGGATCTGAAATAGGGTCCGGTCCCGAGGCACATGGCGCCCACCTGACACCTTAGGCGTCAGAGGATTTCCAAGGGCAACCGACCCATGGTGGTTCCGCCACTCGAACTCGACTTTGGCGCGATGTGCGGCCAAGGATACCCCGTGAGCGACAAGCAATCCCTACGCAAAGTCCTGCGCGCCGAGCGCAAACGCTACGTCGCGGCGCTGCCCGAGGTGACCCGCGCGCTGCTGCTGCGCACCCCGCCGGGTCCGCTGGCCGAACTGGTGCCGGAAGGTGCGACGATCGGCCTGTACCGTGCGACCCCGATGGAAGCGCCCGCAGCGAGCTACGCGAGGCACTACATCGAGCGCGGGCACCGGATTGCCCTGCCCCGCTTCGCCGCACGCAAGGCCGACATGGAATTTGCCGAGCATACCGACCCGTTCGGCGAAACCGACCTTGAAGACGGTCCGTTTGGCCTGATGCAACCGATACCCGAAGCAGAAATGCTGGTGCCGAACGTCCTGTTCGTGCCGCTGCTCGGCTTCACTGTGGATGGTCACCGGCTAGGGCAAGGCGGCGGGCACTACGACCGCTGGCTGGCCGCCCATCCCGACGCCACCACCATCGGGCTCGCGTGGGATTGCCAACTGGCCGACGAACTTCCGCGCGAAGGGCACGATATACCGCTCGCTGCCGTCGTAACCCCCACTCGCCTCTACGGACCATTTGTATGAGAACCGAACCGACCCTGCGTATCCCGCTCGGCGTACTGGCGATGCTGGTGGTGCTGGCCGGATATGCGGCAGCGATCGCCCGCTATGTGCCCCCGCTGATTGGCGAATGGCCCACCCTGGCGCAGACGATCGTCTATGTCGTGTTGGGGATCGTGTGGATCGCCCCGCTGCGGCGGTTCCTGACATGGATGGAAACCGGCCACTGGCGTTAATCACCAGGCCGGTTCAAATTCAACTTCAGGATGAAGGTCCCAAGTGGCGCGAGTGACGGGACTTGAACCCGCGACCCTCGGCGTGACAGGCCGATACTCTAACCAACTGAGCTACACCCGCGCATTTGCGCGTCAGCGCCTCTTGGGAGCCGCGCCACTAAGGCTTGTGGCGATGGCTGTCAACCGCCCCGAACGGGCAATTTTGCGCTCGGTTCGAACGCTTCCTTCCAGACCCAAGACTTACCACATCTGGGCACGGAAGTCCCTGCGTCAGAGGGGCCCGTCCAGTGCCTGTGCGTCAAGCAACCAGCAGCAGTGCCGGGGCTTCGATAAGCCTCTTTATCGCCTGGATGAAACTCGCCGCATCCCATCCATCGACCACCCGGTGATCGCACGAAATCGAGATGTTCATCAGCTTGCGCTTCTCGATGCGTTCGCCGCCGTTGTCGTCAGGCACGAACATCGGACGCTCGACGATCCGGTTGGGGCCGATGATCGCCACTTCGGGGCGGTTGATCACCGGGGTCGTTGCAACCCCGCCGAGGGGCCCGAGCGAGGTTACCGTGAGCGTCGAACCGGAAAGCTCGTTCGACTTGGCCGAACCGTCACGCGCGGCATTGGCCAGCCGCACGATTTCCGCGGCAAGCTGCCACAGGTTCAGGCGTTGCGCGTCACGGATCACGGGAACCATCAGGCCGCCGTCGGTCTGGGTCGCCATGCCAAGATGCACCGACCCGTGCCGGGTAACTACGCCCGCTTCGTCGTCATAACGGGCGTTGATCATCGGGAAAGCTGGCAGCGTCTTGCAGATCGCGGTGATGAGCAGCGGCAGCATCGTAAGCTTGGGCCGATCTCCGCGTGCTTCGTTGAGCTGCGCGCGCAAGCGCTCAAGCTCGGTCACGTCGCATTCCTCGACGTAAGTGAAGTGCGGGATGTTGCGCTTGGCGGCAGCCATGTTCTCCGCGATCCGGCGGCGCAAGCCGATCACCTTGATGGTTTCGTCGGGCCGGGTGATGCCAGCCGGGGCATGGCCGGTCCGCGCGCCGTACGAAATGAATGCATCGAGATCGGCGTGGCGGATGCGGCCTTCCTCGTTCGGGCGAACGTCTGCGAGATCGATCCCAAGTTCGGCAGCGCGCTTGCGGACCGCGGGGGTAGCAAGGACCTTTGCGCTCGACGCTTTCATCACCGGCGTGGGTGCAGCTTTGGGCGCGGGTGGCGACGGAGGTGGCGGAGCGGGTTCTGCTGGCGGCGGCGCGCTCGCAGGTTCTTCGACCGGCTCCTCTACCATTGGCTCCGGCTCAGGTTCCGGCACGGCCTCGGCGGCAGCGGCATTGTCCGCCAGCACCTCTTCGGGCACGTCGCCTTCGGTCTCGATCACCACCAGCATCGAGCCGATCGCGATCACGTCGCCCGCTTCGCCGGCGACCTCGACGACCTTGCCCGAGACGGGGCTTTCCATCTCGACCGTCGCCTTGTCGGTCATCATGTCGGCAATCTGCTGGTCTTCGCTGACCGTGTCACCGGGCTTGACGTGCATCGCCACGATTTCGGCCTCGGCAATGCCTTCGCCGATATCGGGCAGGTTGAATGTGAAACGGGCCATCCTAGGCTTCCAGTATCTTGTCGATTGCTTCGCCGATGCGAACCGGGCCGGGGAAATAGGCCCATTCGAGGCTGTGCGGATAGGGGGTGTCGAACCCGGTCACGCGTTCGACCGGGGCTTCGAGGTGGTAGAAGCAGCGTTCGGTAACGAGCGCGGAAAGTTCCGCGCCGAACCCGCTGGTGCGGGTCGCTTCATGTACGATCAGGCAGCGCCCGGTCTTTTCGACCGAAGCCTCGATCGCTTCGATGTCGAGCGGGACCAGCGTGCGCAGGTCGAGGATTTCGGCGTCGACGCCCTTCTCGCGCGCGACTGCATCGACCACGTGGACCATCGTGCCGTAAGCGAGGATCGTGATCGCATCGCCTTCGCGCACCGTCCGCGCCTTGCCCAGGGGAATCGAATAGTAACCCTCGGGCACCTTGCTGTCGGGGTGCTTCTTCCACGGCTCGACGGGCTTGTCGTAATACCCGTTAAATGGCCCGTTGTAGATGCGCTTGGGCTCGAAGAAGATCACCGGATCATCATCCTCGATCGAAGCGATCAGCAGGCCCTTGGCATCGTGCGGAGTGCTGGGGATTACGGTCTTGAGCCCGGCCACGTGCGTGAACAACGCCTCAGGGCTCTGGCTGTGGGTCTGTCCGCCAAAGATGCCGCCCCCGAACGGGCTGCGCACGGTCATCGGGGCGATGAACTCGCCCGCCGAGCGATAGCGCAGCCGTGCCGCTTCGGAGATCAGCTGGTCGAGCCCGGGGTAAATGTAGTCGGCGAACTGGATTTCGGGCACCGGACGCAGGCCATAGGCCCCCATCCCCACAGCCGCACCGATGATGCCGCATTCGTTGATCGGCGTATCGAACACGCGGGTCTTGCCGTATTTCTCCTGCAGGCCCGCGGTGCAGCGAAACACGCCGCCGAAATAGCCCACATCCTCGCCCATGATGATCACCGACGGGTCATGGCTCAGCATGATGTCGAGCGCGTCGTTGATCGCCTCGATCATGTTGAGGTTGCGTGCGGGCGCATCCTCCAGCCCGAACGGAATGTCGTCCTCGATCACGCGTGAGGCCATTTGATCTTCCTTTCGCGGATCGCCTGGTCGGCCTGTTCTTCAAGATGCCACGGCAGCTCTTCGAACACGTCTTCGAACATCGTGTGGAACGGGTGGTGAAGGCCGTGGCCGAGGATACCGTTCTTTTCCGCGTCCTTGGTCGCGGCTTTGACTTTCTCGGCGCATTCGAGGTCGAGCGCGGACTGGCGCTCCTCATCCCATTCGCCGATCGCTATCAAGTGGTCCTTCAGCCGCATGATCGGATCGCCGAGCGGCCATTCGTTCCGCTCCTGCGCTGAGCGATAGGCGCTCGGATCGTCCGAGGTCGAATGTCCCTCAGCGCGATAGGTGAAATGTTCGATCAACGTCGGTCCGGCGTTGGCTCGTGCGCGCTCGGCCGCCCAGGCGGTCGCGGCATAGACCGCCAGCGGATCGTTGCCATCAACCCGCAGCCCAGCCATGCCATATCCGACCGCGCGCGAGGCAAACGTCGCCCGTTCGCCTCCGGCGAAGCCAGAGAAGCTGGAAATCGCCCACTGGTTGTTGACCACGTTGAGGATCACCGGCGCGTTGTAAACAGTTGCGAACAGGCACGCGGCGTGGAAATCGCCCTCCGCCGTGCTGCCCTCGCCCAGCCAGGTTGCCGCGATCCGGCTGTCGCCGCGCATCGCGCTCGCCATCGCCCAGCCGACCGCCTGCGGGGTCTGCGTGGCGAGGTTGCCGCTGATGGTGAAGAAGCTATGTGCCCGGCTCGAATACATGATCGGCAGCTGGCGGCCCTTCAGCTTGTCGCCGCGGTTAGAATATATCTGGTTGATCATCTCTACCAGCGGATAGCCGCGGGTGATCAGTATGCCCTGCTGGCGATAGCTGGGAAATACCATGTCGTCGCTCGCCATCGCCATTGCGGCGGCAACGCTGGTCGCCTCTTCACCGGTACACTTCATGTAGAAGCTGGTCTTGCCCTGCCGCTGGCCGCGATACATCCGCTCATCGAACGCGCGGGTGAGCGCCATCTTCTCGAGCATGGTGCGCATGGTATCGGCGTCGAGCCGCGGGTCCCACGGGCCATGCGCCTTGTTGTCGTCGCCCAGAACGCGAACGAGATCGGTCACGAGCGGTTTCGTCTCCGCCGGATCGCACGTCTCGTCGGGGCGCGGCTGCGCGCCCGCTTCGCTGATAGCCAGGTGCGAGAAATCGACCTCGTCGCCGGGCCGGAATTTGGGTTCTGGCACATGGAGCCTCAGCGACGGGCGATTATGCCCCGCGTTCCCTGTGCCGTTCGGCCTGTCGGCCATAAGCTGCTCTCCCGTGTAAGAAGACGCCAGTAGCAATCTTTTACGATTGCGACATATTATTTCAAACGGAGAGAGCGGTCAAGGTTGGCGCCGCGCTACACCGCCACCGGAGCCTTGATAGCACCGAGCGGCGTGTAGTTCGAGACTTCGAAATCCTCGATCCGGTAGTCGAAAATGCTTTGCGGACGCCGCGTTATCTCAAGCCGCGGACGGCCCTGCGGCTGCCGCGAAAGCTGCTCTTCGATCAGGTGCGCGTGATTGAGATAGAGGTGGGTATCGCCCCCCATCCACACGAATTCGCCTGGCTCCAGGTCGACCTGCTGGGCGATCATACGCTGGAGCAAAGCACCCGACCACAAGTTGAACGGCAAGCCCAGCGCAACGTCGCAGCTGCGCTGGTAGAGTAGGCAGTTCAGCTTCCCGTCCGCGACATGGAACTGGTATGTCTTGTGGCATGGCGGAAGCGCCATCCGGTCAAGCTCGGCGACGTTCCAGCCCTCGATGATGTGCCGCCTGCTACCCGAATTGACCTTCAGCGATTCGACAACTTCGGCAACCTGGTTAATCCCCGGCCCCGGCTCGTAAGTGCCGTCCTTGCGATAGCGGAATGTCGGCCAGTCGACCCATTGCTTGCCATAAACCGGGCCGAGATCGCCCCACCGCTCGGCAAATTGCTCATCATCAGCGATCCGCTGGACGAAATCGTCGAGCGCGATCTGGTCGCCAGTCTCGCGGACATAGTTCGCGTGCGGCCATTCGTTCCAGATCTTGACCCCTTGCAAGACCAGCGGGCGGATATTGGTGTTCCCGGTGAGGAACCACAGCATCTCGCGCGTCGCCGTTTTCCAATAGACGCGCTTGGTGGTGAGCAAGGGCATCGCGCCGTTCGCCAGATCGAATCGCAGGGTCGCCCCGAACACCGAGCGCGTGCCGACACCCGTGCGATCGACCCGCTCCGAGCCGTGCAGCCAGATATGGCGCATCAGGTCAAGGTAATGCTGTTCGTAGTGCGTCTCGCCGGGAGAATCGGTCGTTTGCGCAGCGCTGGCCATGGGCAATTCCCTAGACCGGTAAATGCCCGCTTGCCACCCCGCGCAGCGCTGCCTATAGGGCGCGCCTTGCCTCGACCCGCGTGAGGCATCGCCAGCGCGGGGCCGACACGGTCGGGGAGTAGCTCAGCCTGGTAGAGCACTGTCTTCGGGAGGCAGGGGCCGGAGGTTCGAATCCTCTCTCCCCGACCATTTTCACCATCTGCCGGCTGCACTGATTCCGCTCGCCCCCCGCATCGCGCCTCTCGTCGGCAACAACGCACGCGAAATTAACCTTTTTCGTTCAGTAAGCAGCGGTTTGGCAGTCACGTGCCGGAGCACGGGCCAGCCAAGGCTGGAAGAAGGATTGCGATGTCGTTCGATGTCCTCGGGATCGTATTGGCGATCGTGGCGGTGCTCGTGCTCGCCGCTTTCGTCGTGCGTGCGAGACTGCGTCGGCGCGTGCAGGCAGAGCCCGAGGAAGAGGCACCGAGCATGACGCCCGAGCGCCTCAAGCGGCTGCAGGACGCTGGCCTCAAGGAAATCGAACCATACGTCAGCATCGCTGAAGTCGAGCTCCCCGGGGAGGCTGAGTCGCCAGCCGCAGAAGCGGCCGTTGCGGAACCGGTCGACTACTCCGGCTACAGCGCCGAAGTGGAAAAATGGCTCGAATCCGCATTCGAATTGCTCGAACAGCAGACCTGCACGATCGACGAATTCGCCGGCGCAGTTTCTGAAGCCAAGCAGCAGATCGAGTTCGATCTCGATGCGCTGCGTTCAGCGCAGGAAACCGACAGTGACGCGCTTGCCGAAGTCGAAAAGGCGATGAAGGCGGTCGAATTCTGCGAGAACTGGATCGCGGAAAACCGCGCGGCGACGGTCGCCTAGATCATCCAACCACCTACGCGCCGCCAAGCCCTCGCCCAACCATGTCGGCGGGCCGGATGAACCGGTCGTAGTCTTCCGCGCTGACTTTCCCCGACTTGAGCGCTTCCTCGCGCAAGGTCGTGCCGTTGGCCGCCGCCCCTTCCGCAATATGCGCTGCGGCCTGGTAGCCGATGTGCGGCGCCAGAGCGGTCACCAGCATCAGCGAATTCTCGACAAAGCCGTCGATCCGCTCGCGATCGAGCTGGGTCCCTTCGACCGAGTACTTGCGGAATTTCTCGCACCCGTCGGCAAGGATTGCGATCGAGTGGAGCACGTTGTTGACCACGATCGGCCGCATCGCGTTCAATTCGAAATTGCCCTGGCTGCCGGCGAACGCGGTCGCGGTGTCTTCGCCGATGACCTGGATCGCGATCATCACTATCGCCTCGCACTGCGTCGGGTTGACCTTACCCGGCATGATCGACGAGCCCGGCTCGTTGTCGGGCAGCTTCAGTTCGCCGATTCCGCAGCGCGGCCCGCACGCAAGCCAGCGTATGTCGTTGGCGATCTTCATCACCGCCACTGCCACGCCCCTGAGTGCCGCAGAGACACGCACCGACGCATCGAGCGAGCCCTGCGCGGCGAACTTGTTGGGTGCGGTGACGAACGGCCTGCCGGTCAACTCGGCGATCTTCGCGGCAGACTTCATCGAGAAGCCCTCGGGCGCATTCAGCCCGGTTCCTGTTGCGGTGCCGCCCAGCGCGAGTTCGTAGAGCCCCTCGCGCGCCTGTTCGACCGCGAGGATAGCTTCGCGCAGCTGGCCGACCCAGCCCATCCATTCCTGCCCGACAGTGACCGGGACAGCATCCTGCAAGTGGGTGCGGCCGATCTTGACCACGTCCATCCAATCGCCGGCCTTGGCCTCCATCAAATCGGCCAGCGCGCCGAGTTCGGGTAGCAACCGCTCGGTCAGCTCGCACTCGATTGCGATGTGCATCGCAGTCGGGAAGGTGTCGTTCGACGACTGGCTCATGTTGACATCGTCATTCGGCGCAACCGGCTGCTGGCTACCTAGCGCGCCGCCCAGCAGCTGGATCGCCCGGTTGGAAACGACCTCGTTGACGTTCATGTTCGACTGGGTGCCCGAGCCGGTCTGCCACACGTAGAGCGGAAAATGCGCGTCGAGCTTCCCGGCAATGACTTCGTCGCACGCAGCAACGATTGCATCCGCCTTCCAGCCGTCCAGCACGCCCAGCTCGGCATTGACCAGCGCGCAGGCCTTCTTGACCACACCGTAAGCGCGATAGACCGCGATCGGCATCCGATCATCGGCAATCGCGAAGTGTTCGAGGGAACGCTGGGTCTGCGCTCCCCAATAGCGGTCCGCTGGCACCTCGACCGAGCCCATCGAATCGAATTCGGTGCGCGTGCCGGTCGCGTCGATGCCCACCGGGATGCTGCGCAATTCGGGAGGCGCGCTCATTGTGGCTCTCCAATTCCATCGCCCGCCACATGGGAGGCGTAAATTGCCCGGCGCGCCCGGAACGGGTGAATTCGCCGGTTGTTGATCCAAGTGATAAGCGCCTGAGCCGACGAAGGGAACCAATCACGATGTGCGAACTGTTCGCGATGAGCTCTGCCAAGCCCGGCATCGTCCGCTACGAGCTGGACAGCTTTGCCGCCGAAGGCGGCGAGAAGCACCGCAACCGCGACGGCTGGGGAATCTTGTTCGCTGAAGATCGCGACGCGCATGTGTTCCGCGAGGCTGCCCCGGCGGCGGACAGCGAGCTCGCGCGAATGGTGGTGAGGCGCGAGATCCCCACCCGCACGCTGCTCGCTCACGTCCGGCGCGCGTCGCGCGGCCAGCCCAGGCTCGCCAACACCCACCCGTTCACCAGGGTGCGCGGCGGACGGCTGCACGCATTCGCGCATAACGGCGACCTGCCTGGAATCGAGGGATGCCGAGGTGCCAGCGCTGTCGTCGGAGATCGGGTTGGCGAGACCGATTCCGAACTGGTTTTCCTGCTCCTGCTCGATCGCCTCGACGCGCTGGGGAGTGCGCCTGCAGTGGCTGAGCGGTTCGATGTGTTCGCCAGGCTCGCCGCCGAGATGCGCGAGCTCGGTTCATCCAACTTCCTGTTTTTCGATGGTGATTGCCTGTTCGTCCATGCCGACCGGAGGCGCTACGAGACTGCCGATGGCCTGACGGAACCACGCGAGCCGGGCCTCAATATCCGGCGTTTCGAAAAGCACGAGCACGGCCGCGAATGGCGCTGCAACGGGGCGATCCTCGACGAGGTCAGCGAAGACACAATCCTGTTCGCCTCCGTCCCGCTCGACCAGGGCGAGTGGGAGCCGTTGCCGCGCGGCACCGCGCTTGCTCTCAAGGGCGGCGAGATCGTCGATCGCAGGCCCGCCTGACTGGTCACGCACGCACGCTCGGCAACTGACGTGAAATGGCTGGGGCGGCAGGAGGCGAACTCTGGCCCACAACAAGCCATTGAACCTCCAATATTCTCTTGCCTATCAGGAGGTTCCGGCCCACAAAGATGGCCCACACACACGGCCCACAGGGGGACCAAAAGCAGCATGGCAGCACTGCAAAGGCGCGGCAACAAATGGCGCGCGAAGATAAGGATTCCAGCGGAACTGAGGGCCTCATATGGGAGGCAGTTCGAGCAGAAAACCATGCAGGCACTGGACAGGCGCTCCGCTCGGCTGGAGGCCGATGCGTGGGAGATCACCCTGAGGGCCGACTGGGCCTCACGCACACCACAACCGAACACCTCCCGGCAGGTACTCCGCCAACTGCACGAGACGCTGCTGGACATGGCGCTTGGTGGCAACTTCAATGTCCACGGTGCCTCTGAAGAAGACCCGCGAGAACTTGGCGTGGGCTACGAGCTGGACAAGCTGCAAGAGCAGACTGAGGGGCGGGAGCTGACACCCGAAGAAGAGGTGAAGCTCGCAGCGCTGCAAGATGCCGCAGCGGTCTTGCGGGGCAAGCGCCCTGCCCGCCGTAAGGAGCTTGAACCGAGCTTTTCGGAAACAGCTGCCGAGTACATCGAACTCTGGTCCACGCAATCAGGTTTAAAGCAGAGCAACACGCGCCAACAGAAGGAGGCCACGTTCCGGCTCTTCGCTGACTACATCTCCGACCGTCCACTGAGGGAAGTCCGGCAAGTAGACGCTGCGAGCTTCATGGACGCGCTGCGGCGCTTCGATCCGCACTGGGCGCGCTCTCCGGCTGCGAAGGAGATGTCTTGGAAGGCGCTTCATCGGGAATACGGGCATCACCCCAAGGGCCTCGCAGACGCGACTCTAAACCGCCATGTCACGACCCTGCAGGAGTTGTGGAAGTGGGGAGAGCAGCGAGACAGGTGCACCGGCAGGAACCCATTCAGCGGGATGAGGAAACGCCTCACTCCGGGCAAGAACGTCGCTTCTTATCGACCGTGGACGATTGACGAGCTGAAGGTGCTGTTTTCCCCGCCGCCCAAGCGCACCGATCTAGCGGAAGTCATGCAAGTCGCGCTCTTCACCGCCATGCGCCTGGACGAGATCGCGTCATTGACCTTCGGCCAGATCAAAGAGGAAGACGGTATCCGGTTCATCGACGTTATCGACGCGAAAAGCCCAGCCGGTATCAGGCAGGTTCCCCTACATGGAAAGCTGCAGTGGCTGGCAGAGCGAAAGGGCGCTGCAGGTGACCGCGTCTGGCCGTCGTTCAATCCCGAGGGTCCGGGCAAGAAGCCGGGAGCTGACGCCGGAAAGGACTTTTCCAACTTTAAGATCGGCAAGGGCTTCGACGACCGTCGCAAGGTGTTTCATTCGTTTCGCAAGAACGTGACGAAGATCATGGAACGCGCTGGTGTGCTTGAGAACGAGTGGGCGCAGGTGCTTGGGCACGAGCGGGGGTTCACCTACAAGCGTTACAATGCCGATGGGATTACCATGCAGCGCAAGGCCGATCTCATCGCGTTGATCGACTATCCGGGGGTCACCTTCCCGGTGCCTGAATAGGCCGCGGCCAATTATAGCCCACCCTCGGGAAAGGAACCTCTTCCGCCCCGGTCAGATTATTGAAGGTAGAATACTAGTAGGGAACCCTCAGTAGCACCAACGGTCTGAGCGCGGATTCGCAGCGGCTGGTCAATTAACCCTCACCCTCGGAGAATGAACCCCCGCCCCGGTCAGATTATCGAAGGTAGAACACTGAAGGGGAACCCTCAGTAGCACCAACGGATGGGCGCGGGTTCACAGCTTCTGGTCAATTAACACCCACCCTTGGAGAAAGACCCACCGGGTGAGATTTATCGAAGGTAGTACACTTAAAGGGAACCTGTCGTAGCACCAGCGGTGCCCGCAGGTTTTCCCTTTCAGTTCCCCTTCAACACTCCTTCTCCTCAGAACCTTAGAAGGGGAACGTGTGTGGGGCGAGATTGCTCCTCCTCCTTCCCGACTACCCACGAAATCCCTCGGTGCCCCTTGAAGGCTCCGAAGGACCGCCTGCGTCTGCGATAGACGCACCTCCACAACGCAAGTGACCGAGGACATCGCCTCGGCAGAATGCAACCCCATGACTGAAGACACTACCCCTGCCTCTGGCGGCGACGACCGTATGCGCGGCGTTGTCACGAACTACGGCAACCTCTCCGGCAACTCCGAGAGCATCCCCGCAGAACACCTGCCCTACGCCGATCAAATCCTGAAGATGGACCCGATCAATGACGTACCGGGCAACGTTGCCAGCTTTGGCGGTGTCCGCCCCATCCAGCTCAAGGCATCGGGCCTTCCCGACGATATGCGGAGCGAGGTCTACCGACGGCTCGAACTCAAGCCGAATATGCCGAAGGAAGATCGCGCCAAGTACGAGAGCCAGCTGGTCGAAGAGGTGGTCCGCGAGAAGCGCGGGGCCATCCGCAGCCAGACCGGCGTCCACCGCGATGCGCTGCCCTTCCACAAGGAACAGGCCGACATCGCCATGCAGGTCCGCGACCTGTACCGGAAGCGAGACGGCTTCCAAGAGGCATTGGACCGGGTGGTCGATGTGACGAAGGCCGAAGACCCGGCGACGGGCGAGCTGGTCGCTGAGCCTGTGTATTGGCTGAGCGAGACCAAGCGCCAAGCCTACCGCAACAACATCGCGGACATCGACCGACAGGTACGGCTTCTGGTCGGCCCCGACGGTTCCTTCGGGATCGAAGGGCGCAAGCGCATGGAGAAGGCCTTGGCCGAGTCCGCCGCGCTCCTGCACCGCCAACAGCAGCAGAAGGCCAACCGGGAAGCGATCAAGAAGCGGGCAAGCGAGATCACCCGCGAGAAGTACATCGAGGAGCAGGCGCAGGCGCTTGCTCGCATGCGGCCTGACCCGACCCAGTGATGCGCCGCCGCCCTCGCTTCGACCGTCGCGGACCTAAGTCCAGCTACCCCGATCCCAACCGTCCAGGTTCTCCCGATTACGCCGAGCGGCACCGCCGCAAGGTGTGGGAGTGCATCCCCGGAATGACCCGGATCGACATGGGCGGCAAGGACTGACCGCAGCCCATCCAACCGACAACTAGGAGACCAGACCATGCGTAGCACTGCCGCGCCAGCCGCGCTGTCCAAGCAGCACCCCTCGGTGCCCCTGTGGGACGACATACAGGCCGCCTTGGCGCTGGTCTCTATAGCCAAGGACAAATCCAATGCATCTGCATACCCACGCCGCAACTAGCGGCTCCCTCGTGGCCCTGAAGGGGCACCGGGGTCGTGAATGAGCGACACCCGCCCCTCGCTTCGCTCGGCAATCGACGCGAAGTGCCGGGACTGCATCTTCGACGAATGCGAACCCGGACGGTGGAAGCAGCAAGTCGCTGCATGCACCTGTACGCACTGCCCACTCTATGCGGTGCGCCCTATGCCCCGGTCGCGGTCCTGATCGCCGCCGCAGGCTTCTGAATGACACCGTAAGGCTGGCTTTCCGATACCCCGGAGCCGCCTTGCGGGGTCACATGCCCAATCCCGGCCCGATGTGCCGGAAGGCCGCCGTTACGGTGGCCCACAGGAGGCTCCATTGTACAAACCGATCCCCGTCCCGGTTCCGCCGGGGCACAAGTACTGCCACGCCTGCAGCACTCCCCACCCCGTCGCCAACTTCTACCGCAGCCGCAATCAGCCGGACGGCCTCGCCTCGCAGTGTCGCGATTGCGCCAAGGCATCGCGCCGCAAATCGCGAGAGATGCAGAAGCTTGTCCAAGAGGTAATCGATGACATGGCAGAATACTTCAGGGAGCACCCGAGCAAACCCTACGAGGTTCCG
Organism: Tsuneonella mangrovi; assembly: GCF_002269345.1. Taxonomy (NCBI): domain Bacteria; kingdom Pseudomonadati; phylum Pseudomonadota; class Alphaproteobacteria; order Sphingomonadales; family Erythrobacteraceae; genus Tsuneonella; species Tsuneonella mangrovi. The sequence goes on along the minus strand of NZ_CP022889.1, from coordinate 20,657 downwards.
GTGGCTCCGATGTCGAACCCTTACCCATGAACGGGTACCGGACTTACCGGGGCTTGCATGGCGAGACCATCCGTGTGCCCGAACACACCATCGCTCCTGCACCCTACCTGCATTGCCACGAGCCGTTCCCCTACGCTGCCATTGCGCGGGAGCTAGACGAGGAGAAGCGAGACCGCTTCGCTGCTTTCGCCCAGTTCAAGCCGTGGATCGAGGATGCTCTTGCACCGCGAAAGACCCGCCACAGGGCCGGTTAGTTTTGGTGCGAAAATCATCGCCAGCCGATTGCGGGTTCGGAGCAGATGTCGCGGTTGTATTGGAGTTTGATCTTGTCGCAGATGAAATCAGCTCCCGCCTCAAAATCCCTCTCAAGATATGGGGGGTCTCCTTCGCGAAAGGCCTGCGGGTACATCTGCTTCATGAGGTCGTTACTGATAACTCGTCCGTCGCCTTCTGCCTCTCTTGCTTCGTGTACCAGTGGTGATTCACAGGAGGTCGTAAGCAAGAGAAGTGGCACACACAGCCACTGGCTTGCTCTACGCATTCGCTGTTGCTGGAAGAAACTCATATATGGCTCCTTTAGTGGCCTTTCTGAGAATGGTTCAGCCTGGCTCGCGGAATCCAAGCCCACAGGTGTCACAGGATCATTAATTTTGCCGCAAAAATCCGAAGCGGGTTGAACGAAGCGGACGACGGCGGGTTCCCCCCATAGGGGTGCGCCAGCCAAGTGCGGCCCGCGCCGGTCCAGCAGTGCTCCTCATGGGTTCCCGAGGAGTTGCTAGGGCGGCGCGGGCCGTGCGTTTCAAAAGGGGGCGGTACTCCTAACCGAATATCGCCATGAGCGCCTCTTCCTCCATCGCGGTGACGTGTGCGTCGTAGCGACCGCTTGGGGCTGCAGGCCCGCTCCTGCCCTCCAAGAGCCGGTCGAGCCTCTCGCGGATAGCAACTGCCCGCTCGGCCATGCTCATCTCATTCTCAATCGTCATTCGTTCCCTCCATTGTTGGGAGGCAGGTGACTGCACCAGCTGCGGGAGCGGAAAAATCCTACAAACGGAACCGTGTGGATAATCGAGTCCAAGCGGTGCCGATCTGCGGCGAAGCGAACAGGGCCACACTGCCCCATCCCTCACAACTTACACCTTATGCGAGAGGGGCTGAGCGCCCTGCGCTTTTGCCTCGAAAGATAGGGTATTGACATATGCGACACCCTCAATACTCTCATGATAACTTTCGAGGGAGATACCGAATGAGCCGCATTGCCTACTACCGGGTGAGCACAAGTGACCAATCCATCGAGGCCCAGCGCAGCGCGCTAGGCGGGCAGTTCGACAGGGAGTTTAGCGACGAGGGAGTGAGTGGAGGTGTGTTAGCCTCGCAGCGCCCCGGCTTCTCCGAGATGCTCTCCTACGTGCGCGAAGGGGACACTGTCTGCGTCTACGCTGTGGACCGTTTGGGCCGCGATGCGCTGGACGTGCAAGGCACTGTCCGCCGCTTGATCGATGCGGGGGTGACAGTGGACGTTCACGGCCTCGGGCCGATTGGCCGGGGTGTAGGTGAACTCATCCTCGCCGTCCTCGCTCAGGTGGCTGAGATGGAGAAGCGCCGGATCGCGGAGCGCACTGCTGATGGCAGGGCAAGGGCGCGCAAGGCCCTAGAGGAAACCGGCAAGACCCACAGGGGCAAGGCGAGCCTCGGCAGGCCGCAGAAGGTAGACCCGCAGGTGGTCGCTGGGTGGCGGAAGGAGCATGGCGCGAGCATCGCTGCCACTGCTCGCCACTTCGACATCTCACCTGCGACCGTCAGCCGTCATTGCTCGAGCGCGCAGGTAGCCTAGAGGGAGGCCTGAAGGGGGCTGTGGGCTTCCATTCAAGCTCCCTCGGCCCTGCTTTTTCCGCCGAACTTTGGATGATAACTTGATCCAAAACCGGACCAGCCCCTAACGACCCCTTTGCAGACTCAACCTACTGTGGCATCGTAATGCGATGGATGATGGTGGGTATAGAAGCAGTGCGACTGCTGGCGGGAAATGGGGCTGTGCGCTTTCTGCCATTGTTGGGATACCGCTGATCGGATTTTCCGTTGCAGTCAGTGCTCTGGGAGATTGTGTTCCGGATGAGCCGTGCAACCACGGGCTCATTTGGTGGCTAATTGTCCCTTCAATCTTGATCACCGCAGTCGTCGGATTTGCCTTGCGATACGCGATTAATCGGCTTTTCATGCGCCGTGGAATTGACCGCTAACCAATCCCTGGCGGACACTTAAGAGGACTTGGGGTGCGACAAAAGCGAGCATTCCGCTAACGACCCGATTGCGGACTTTACGATTTATCGCGAGACTGGCTTCATGACTCGCGCTCGCTGGGAAAATGCACTCTGGGCTATTCAGATCACCTCGTGTGTGGCTGTCTTTGGATTGCTTCGATTTGACGCGCCCATATGGTCCGTGAACATGGCAGTCTGCATAGCCTTCGCTTCAGGTATCCCTGCCGCGTTCTTAAGCATTCGACGAAAGTGGCGCGGAAACTAACGCCGAAGTCCGCTTTCCACCCCTAAGCCGTCATTCTGGGAATGACCCGATTGCGGACAAGGTCGCGGCCTGCCATCATCTGTAAATGACGACACGGCAGCTTGAATTCATACGATGGTCCCTGTTTTTCGCTGCTGGCGCTTGCTGGGGAGCACTTGTGCATTATCAACCCCGCGGCGGATTGGGCGTCTTACTGTTCTTTGGAGGCCTGCTTCTCGGCATTCCTAGCGCGATGCTGTCGCTTCACTTGCACCCGCCGAAATGGTTTCAGTTCTTGGAGCGCCCGAAGCGTTAGGTCCGCTTTCCACCCCCTGGCGGACATTTAAGAGGCCTTGGGGTGCGACAAGAGCGGACATTCCGCTAACGACCTGATTACAGAAGTTTGGACAAAGCTCAATCTTGCGGCTGCTGACCTGCTAACTGTGCAACTTTGTCGCACGCATCTTGCAAGGAAGTTACGTTAATTCGGTTGGCGCGATGCAAAAGGCTACCCAGTATTTCGGTAGCAAGTTCCGGATCTTTTGAGCGCAACGCAAAATCGGCGATGCCCTCAAGAATATCCGCACCACCTGTCTCTTGCTGCCATGGAGTGCTTAGTAGCTCCCATGCTTTCTCATACTCGGCAATTGCACCTCGATAGTCGGATTGGTTGAAGCCGAGGTAGTCGCCGTCGCTAAAGAAATGACCTATCGCCTCCCATTTTTGGAAGCCAAGTTCAGCCCTCATTCTAGAGCGATCTTCGTCTGACCACGGTTCAGCCATCGTCGAAACTTACTATCTATGCCGAGGTCCGCTTTCCACCCCATAATGGACATTCGCGGGCTTGAGTCTCCTCCCTTTTAGGCTCTCGGGAAACACTCCGCGTTCTCTGGCGAACAATTATGGCCCACAAACATGGCCCACAGATGCGCTATTCTGTCATTTAAAGTTATGATTTATATCTATTTTTAAGTTGTGGCTGGGGCGGCAGGATTCGAACCTGCGCATGCCGGTACCAAAAACCGGTGCCTTACCGCTTGGCTACGCCCCAGCAGCGATCGGGTGCTGGCCCCTATAGCGTGCAAACGCCGCTTGTGAAGGGGCCGGATCAGGCGATTGCGGGCAGCCGGTCGAGGTACTTGTCGAGCGTCAGCGGATAGTTGCGTATCCGCACCCCGGTGGCGTTGTATTGCGCGTTGGCAATCGCCGCGCCGACACCGCACAGGCCGAGCTCGCCCACCCCCATCGCTTTCATCGGCGAAGAACGCGGCGTCTCGTCGTCGAGGAAGATCACCTCCTGGTGCGGGATATCGGCGTGGACCGGAACTTCGTATCCGGCGAGGTCGTGGTTGATGAACATCCCGAACCGCTGGTCGATCGCCAGTTCTTCCATCAGCGCCGCGCCGGCGCCCATCGTCATCGCACCGATGATCTGGCTGCGCGCCGCCGAGGGATTGAGAATCCGCCCCGCCGAGCACACCGCCAGCATCCGGCGGATACGCGTCTCGCCTGTGTAGGCGTTGACCGCCGCCTCGACGAAATGCGCAGCAAAGGTCGATTGCTGCTCTTCGTCGACCAGGTCGCCGAACTCGATGGTGTCCTCGGCAACGATCTCGCCATTGCCTGCGGCGAGTCCCAGAGGCTTCGCCACCGCACCTTGCCGCACTTCGCCGCCGACGAATTCGGCAAGGTCGGGATCCATCCCGAACGCCTCAGCGACTTGCCTGCGCAGCATGACGCACGCAGCGTAGACCCCGGCGGTCGAGCAATTTCCGCCGAATTGCCCGCCCGAACCGGCCGAAACCGGAAAGTCAGAGCTACCGAGCCGCACAGTGATCCTGTCGAGATCGAGCCCCATCATCTCCGCTGCGGTCTGCGCGATGATCGTGTAGCTGCCGGTGCCGATATCGGTCATGTCGGTTTCGACCGTGACCGTGCCGTTGCCTGCCAGGCGGACCCGCGCGCCCGACGCGACGTGGAAATTGTTGCGGATACCGCCCGCCATTCCCATGCCGATCAGCCACTCGCCTTCGCGCACCGAAGCAGGCTTGGCTATGCGCCGATCCCAACCAAACGCCTTCGCCCCGCGCTCAAGACATTCGATGTAGAGGCGGCTGGTAAACTTGCGTTCCGGCTTCATCGGATCGACCTGGGTGTCGTTGACAATCCGCAGCTGTACCGGATCGATATCGAGTTGCTCGGCCAGTTCGTCCATCGCGACTTCGAACGCCATCAGCCCCGGCGCTTCGCCCGGAGCCCGCATCGCGTTGCCTTCGGGCAGGTCGAGCGTCGCGAGGCGCGAGCGGATCTCGATTGCATCCGCACCGTAAAACAGCTTGGAAGAAGCCTCCGCGCCTTCCGGGCTTCCCCCGGGCAGGTTGCCCGACAGCACGCTGTGCGAGATCGCCTTTAGCTTGCCATTCTCGTCAGCGCCCAGCTTGATCGTCTGCCGCGTGGCCGGGCGATGGGTGCTGTTGTTGATCATCAGCGGGCGCTGCATCGCGACCTTGACCGGGCGACCGATTTCCTTCGCTCCTAGTGCTGCGAGGACAAATTCGGCGCGGATGAACAGCTTGCCGCCGAACCCACCGCCTACGAACGGCGAATCGAGCCGAATGTCGTCCCGATCGATTCCGAGTGTGCGTGCCGCCGCCTTCCTCGACCATTCGATCAGTTGGTTGGTGGTCCAGACTGTCAGCTTGTCGCCTTCCCACGCAGCGATCGAAGCGAACGGTTCCATCATCGCGTGGCTTTCGTCGCGGGTGACGTAGTCGCCTTCGAACCGGACCGGCGAAGCATCCCACGCCGCGGCGAAATCGCCGAAATCCATGTCGCGCGTGCCCTCGCCATCCTTCGGTGTCGGGACGGACGGAGCAGTATCGAGATCATACAGGCCGTCAGCGCGCTCGTATTCCGCACGGATCAGCTTGGCTGCGCCGCACGCCTGTTCAAACGTCTCGGCCACCACCAGCGCAATCGCCTGATGGTAGTGTTCGATTGTCGCGCCGCCAAACAGGTTGGCGGTGTTGGTGCCGTAGAGCGGCAGCGGGACGTGATCGAGCGTGGAGAGCACTGCCAGCACACCCGGCGCCTCTTTGGCCTCCACAGTGTCGAGGCTCGTCAGCCTGCCCTTGGCGATGCCCGCACCGACGATCCAGCCGTAGGCCTGGTTTGGCGCAACATCGTGGCGCTCTGCGGCATAAGGCGCGGTGCCGGTGACCTTGAGCGGACCATCGATGCGCGCGGTCGCCTTGCCGATCACGCGGCCCTGGTCGATTGGGTTGATCGCGGCGGGTTGGTCGAATTTCATGCGATCAACTCCTCGCCTTATCGAGCAACAGGGCAATGGTTCGCTCGACCAGCGCCAGTTTGAAGCGGTTGTCTTCGGTCGGGCGCGCACCTTCGAGCAGCTTGGCGGAAAATGCCCTCGCCCCTTGTGCGAGCAGCGGCTCCGCTGCCTCTACACGCCACGGCTTGGGCGCAATCCCGCCCACGGCGATGCGAGCCGGCCCGTCAGACTGGATCACCGCCGCGACCGATACGAGCGCGAAGGCATACGACGCGCGGTCGCGGACCTTGTGGTAGAAGTGTGAACCGCCGATGGGCCTGGGCAGCACCACGCCTGTAATCATCTCGCCGGGCTCGAGCACGTTTTCGACGTGCGGTGTATCGCCGGGCAGGCAATGCAGGTCGGCGATGGGGATCGAACGCGTCGCCCCATCCGGCGAGATTGTCTCGACCATCGCATCGAGCACCCGCAATGCCACCGCCATGTCGCTCGGGTGGGTCGCGATGCACGCGTCGCTGACGCCGATCACGCCCAACGAGCGCGTGACCCCGCCGATCGCACTGCATCCCGCGCCGGGGTCTCGCTTGTTGCACGGCAATGCGTCGTCGTAGAAATACGGGCAACGGGTGCGCTGGAGAAGGTTACCGCCGGTGGTCGCACGGTTGCGGAGTTGGCCGCTCGCCCCGGCCACAATCGCGCGGCTGAGCACACCATATTCGCGCCTGATCCGCGGATGCGCCGCAAGCGCGGTGTTGGTCACCATCGCGCCGATCCGCACCCCGCCGTCCGCCGTGTCCTCTATCGTGTCGAGGCCAAGGTGCCCGACATCGACGAGGTGCGAGGGCGCTTCTATTTGCAGCTTCATCAGGTCGAGCAGGTTGGTCCCGCCCGCGATCAGTTTTGCCCCATCGGCAGCAGCAGCTTTCGCCGCCGCTTCGGGCGAGGCAGCGCGCTCATACGTGAATGGCCTCATGCGCCTGCTCCGGCGACTTCGGCGATCGCTTCATGGATGTTAGAATAGGCCCCGCAGCGGCACAGGTTCCCGCTCATCCGTTCGCGGACTTCGATGTCGCTGACTTGCAGCTGCCCTTCGAGGTCACCCGTCACATGGCTCGGCACCCCGTCGGCGATTTCCTTGAGCACCGACACTGCCGAACAGATCTGGCCCGGTGTGCAATAGCCGCACTGGAATGCATCGTGCTTCACGAACGCCGCCTGCATCGGGTGCAGCGCATCAGGCGTGCCCAGCCCTTCGATCGTGGTTACTTCATCGCCTTCGTGCATCACCGCCAGCGAGAGGCAGGAATTGATCCGTTGCCCGTTGACGATCACCGTGCAGGCCCCGCACTGGCCGTGATCGCAGCCCTTCTTGGTCCCGGTGAGCTGCAAATGTTCGCGCAGCGCATCGAGCAGCGTGGTGCGCGTATCGAGCGCCAGCGACCGCTCCTCGCCGTTGACCGTGAACGAAACCTCCATCGTCTCCGGTTGCAAGCCTGACCTCATGTCCATGCTGGAGCGCCTCCTGACAGGTTGGCGCGGCGAGAATCGGGCCCCCTGGAAAGTTCGTGATTGAAACCGGGGCCCACTGTGGTGCGATGGCTTCGCTTGATCAAGGCTTGTCGCAACGCGAACTTCGTTGCCGACGTTTGCGGGTCGACGGACCGCGTGAATTTCGCTTATCGGTTCCCGGGTGGAGAGAAATTCATCGCATGATTGAACCGACAACCGACGAAGCGACGCTGGGCGAGGCGATCCTCGATGCCGCGCGCGATACCGGCGGTCTGGCTGTCGATAGCTTGTCGGGCCTCAAGCGTCTCTCAGGCGGCGCAAGCAAGGAAATGTGGGCGTTCGAACTGCAACTCGCCGACGGTGCGTCGCAGCGAATGGTCCTGCGCCGACAGCCGCCCGCCAAGCGATTCTCGTCGCAGGGCCTGTCGAGCGTCTCGTCGGAAGCGCGGCTGGTGCGCCTTGCCGCGAAGCTGGGCGTGCCCGTGCCGCAGGTCTTCTTCACACTGCCAGACGGATCGCCTGCCGGGGACGGTTACGCGATGGAGCGGATCGACGGCGAAACTGTGGGTGTGCGAGTGCTCAAACTGCCCGAGCTGGCCGATGCGCGCGCCGGACTTGCGCGGCGCTGCGGAGAGGTTCTGGCCAAGCTCCATGCCGCCACCGATTTCCGTTCGCTCGGCTTGCGCGAACAGGGCGCTACTGACGCGCTTGCTGCGCTCGAGCAGCGTTATCGCGATACTGGGCAGGACCGCCCGGTGTTCGAGCTGGCATTGCGCTGGCTTAAGGATAACCTTCCCAACGAGAAGCAGCACGTCCTGCTCCACGGCGACTTCCGCAACGGCAACCTCGTGATCGCCCCCGAGGGGTTGCGCGCGGTACTCGACTGGGAGCTCTCGTTCATCGGCCCGCCGGTCTACGACCTCGCGTGGCCGTGCGTCACCAGCTGGCGGTTCCAGCGGCCCGACCTGCCGGTCGGCGGGTTTGGGACGCGCGAGGACCTGATAGCTGGTTATGAATCCGCTGGCGGTGCGCCAGTTGACCGCGCCGAGCTCCACGCGTGGGAGGTATTCCAGACGATGAACTGGGGCGTGATGTGTTCGGGCGTGGCGCAAGCCTTCATGGATGGCAGCCGCAGCGTCGAAGGCGGCGTGATCGCCCGCCGCGCGTCAGAGACCGAATTCGACCTGATGCGGCTGCTCGCTCCCGACCACGAGGCATGGAATGTTCGATGACCCGCCCGCCCACTTGCTGATCGGCGAAGCGCGAAATGCGCTGGAGAACGGTCTTGCTCCGGGCTTCCCGCAGAAGGTGGCAGCCAACGCGCTCGGGATCGCGCAGCGCGAACTCGAGCAGGGGCCAGCGCTGGAGGAAGACTCCCGCGCCCGCTTAACCACGTTGCTGGGCAAGGAGGGGGTGGAAGCCGACCTGACGAGCGACCTTTGCGTCGCGATCGGTAACGGCTCAATCGCCGCTGAGGACCCGGCCCTGCTGGCGCATCTCATCGCCTCCACGATCGCCAAGCTGGAGATCGACCAACCCGCATACGCCGCATTCCGGGCATGGAGGGATTCCCGCTGAGCAACAGGAGTTATGGCTAAAACCCGTTAACTCTACCGCGAAAGCCTGTCTTGAGGCTCTTGCGTCAAAACCGGGAGCATGTCGGCACATGCCCCCTCCCCGGCCTCCATGGTCCGCCTTGCTTGCAGTGCGGCTGCGCTCGCGGCGGCGTTCGGCCTGTCGGCGAATGTGGCCGCGATGCCGCTCCCGCTATCGGCGGCTCTGGTGACCCCCGAGGCCGCCGGTTGCGGACCGACTTTCGCCAGTGCTGCACCTCCCGCGCTCGTCCCGATGCAGACCAAGGCCGAGGCACTTCTTGGCGGCAAGATGAGCGCGCTCGAGCGAATTCGCGCTGCCCAGGGTGCCAGCAGCAACCCGATCCTGTCATCCACCGGCACCACAGCGCTCGCACAGGTCCCGGTGCTGGCACCAGCTGCTGCAGGCTTTTCCAATCCCGCGCAATTCGTGTGCGGCACCGGCATCGGCCCGACCTTCAGCTCCAAATCGCTGCTGCCGCGGCAGCTGCTGCAGCCGATCCTGACTTCACCGGCTCTCTTGCCGGGCATGACGCCGATTGCGATCCTTTCGCCGTCGAAGATCGCGCCGAACCCGTTCACCGCCTCGGTGCGGCCGCAAGCGGTGACCAGCGACCTGATCCTGGGTTCTCGCCGGATCCCGATCGGCAAGACGCAGTTCGACCGCAGCTGGGCACGCGTTGAATCCGAAACCCTCGGCAACGTCAGCCGACTCGGGCTTCCGGCCATGAGCCGCGGCAACGCCGACGCCGACAGGCTCGCCAACGTGCGCGCGATCAATGCGTGGGTGAACCACCATATCCGCTACGTCGAGGACTCGCAGCTCTACGGCAAGGCCGACTACTGGGCGGGCGCACGCGAGACCCTAAAGCTGCGCGAAGGCGATTGCGAGGACATCGCGATCGCCAAGATGCAGCTGTTGGCGAAAATGGGCATCTCTCGCGACGACATGATCCTGACGATCGCACGCGACAACGTACGCCATGCCGACCACGCGTTACTTATGGTCGAAGTCGATGGCAGGCGGGTGATGCTCGACAACGCGACCGATACCCTGCTCGACGCTTCACAACCGCAGGATTATCGCCCGATCCTCAGTTTCGGATCGAAGGGAGCATGGCTCCACGGCTATTGAGCGGGCCGCTCAGCGTTCGGTCAGTGCAGTCCCGAAGGCCCGTTCGACCGGCATCAGCAGGTACGCCATGATCGAGCGGTGACCGGTTACGATCTCAACATCGCAGATCATCCCGGGCACGATCGGCAGTTTCTTGCCGTCCTGCACAAGGTATGACTTGTCGGTCTCGACGACCACCGAATAGTACGCCTTGCGCTCGGTCTCGTCGAAGATGCTGTCAGCGCTGATCTGCTGGACCTTGCCGGTGAGGCCGCCGAAAATCGAAAAATCGTAGGCGGTTACCTTCACGTTTGCCGGATCGCCCACTTTGATAAAGGCAATGTCCTTGGGGTCGACCCGCGCTTCGACCAGCAGCCTGTCGCCCACCGGCACGATCTGCATGATCTTCTCGCCCGCATTCACGTAACCGCCGATCGTAGTGATCTGCAGGTCGTTGACGATGCCATTGACCGGCGCGCGCAGTTCGTTGCGCTGCTTGCGCGCTTCGGCTCCGCGGATCGATTCTTCATTGACCGCGATCTTGGTCTGGATCTGGCTGCGCTCGTCGAGCGCCTGCTGGCGAAAATCGAGCCTGGCCGAATCGAGCTGGGCCTGTGCCTCGCGAATGGCGGCAGAGGCACGCGCAGAGCCTTGCTGCGCCGCAGCCAGGCGGCCCTGCGTGTCGACAAGGTCGCGCTGCGCTGAAAGCAAGTCGGTTTGCGGTACGATGCCCTGCTTGGCGAGCGGGGTAAGCATATCGACCTGCTTTTGAGCGAGCTTGACGCTGTTCTGGAGAGAACTGACCGTCGCCTGCGCCTCGGTAAGATCGCGCTTGCGCTGATCGACAGCCGCTGCCAGCGCCGCCTGCTTCGAACGCGCGGTCGCCATCCGCACTTCCTGCAGCTGCCGCTCCTCGGAGCAGTCTGGATCGCCCGCGCAGCCGAGCGTCCCACCGTCCGCTTCCTGTCCAAGGCGCTGGGCGCGCACCGACAGCCGCTCGTTCTCGGTCTGTAACTGGCCGAGTTCTGACGCTGCCTGCGAATCGTCGAGCTTCACCAGCAGCTGGCCTTTCTTGACCGACTCACCGTTGCGCACGAGAATTTCCGAAACAACTGCCGGGGCCGCCGGCTGGATGAGTTGTGCTTTGCTGGTCGGAATTACCTTGCCCATTCCGCGGGTTACCTGATCGACCTGGGCAAAACTGCCCCACACGACGATCAGGAACAACCCGACCGTGGCGATCGCAATCAGTCGGCGACTGGCATCCCAACCGGCATAAGTCTCACGAAGGTTCAATTGCGCGCTCCCGGTGCCGGAGCGGCCAGCGAGAGTTCGGGGGCGTGCCCGGTCTTCTCGGCCACGGTAGGTGAGTTGGCCACCTGCGACTGATCGCCCTGCCCTTCCAACGCACGTCGGTAGTTGCCGCTCGCCTGCGTCGGATCGGGGATGGCAAGCTGGAAGCCGGTGGTCGTATCGAGCCGCCCGCCGACATCGCTCGGAGCGTGGCGATCCTTGACGTCCGGCATCACTGTCAGGCCCGGGACATATTGCTCGGCCGGCGCGATTGCGCTTGTGCCCGGCTGATCGTCACGCGCAGCCAGTCGGACCCGCAGGCGATCGAAGTCGATCGCCGGGATTCGTTCATTGCCGCTCCACGCTTCGGTGAATACGCGTGCGTCCCCCAGCCGCCCGGGCAAGCGATAGAAGATATGGCGCCCGATCTGGCCGAGCTTGCCGAGCGTGAACGCCCAGCGGGGTACGACATAATCGGCGTGGTAGTTGGTTGCCGCGCCGACCTCGGCTTCGGTCTTTCCCGAAAGCGCCTCTCGCGCCACCCGCTCTGATTCGGCCCATTGGCGCGGCAGCGGCGCGCGCAGAAGCGATCCGTCGCAGGTGAAGCTGAACTGGCACACCGGATCGTTCGCGCCTTCGTAGACTACTCCGCAGACCGAGCTGGGATAGGCCGGATGGCGGACCCGGTTGAGCACCACTTGGGCGACCCCAAGCTTGCCACTTTCGGGCTCGTTGGCGGCTTCGTAGTAGATCGCCTGCGTCAGGCACTTGAGCGCCGTGGCATACCCCGCTCGGCCCGGCGCGACTTGCGTGAACCTCGCAAGTTGGCCGCGCGGCATTGTCGTAAGCGGAATCGTCGCATTGCGCTCGACTGCGTTTTCGCCGGTGACGACGATGGCCTGGTCTCCGCCGGTCGACATTTCCCCGATCGCAGCCTTCACTTCGCGCGAGATCGGCAGCGCCGCCTGAGCCGGGTGCTCGGCAGGGACGAACGACGAGGCGGCCAGCGCGGCGAATGGAACTGCGGCCAGCGCCAAAGTCCGCCCGCGCACGCGGCGCAGTGCGACGCTTCGGTCCGCCTCCTCAGTTACGCCAACTGTGATGCGTTCTTCGCTCAAGGCATCGTCCGTTCGTTGGCCGAGGCATTCGCCTCGGCAGCACCGATAACATCGGCAATCGGACCGTCAGCCACGACGCGCCCATTGTCGAGTACGATCAGGCGCTCGCAGACCGAAAACAGGGCCGGACGGTGGGTGGAAATGATCAGGGTCTGTGAAGGTGTCATGGCCTGGGACAGGCGCTCGACGAAAAGTTTCTCGGTCTGGCTGTCCATTGCCCCGGTCGGCTCGTCGAGGAACAGCAGTTCGCAAGGGGTCACCAGCGCACGGCTGAGCGACAGGAACGCCCGCTGGCCGCCCGACAGGCTGCGCCCGCCCTCGCCCACCGGCCGGTCGAAGCCACCTGCATCGCGCGACAGGAACAGGTCCGCACCGGTTGCGCGCAGCGCAGCAAGCAGTGCCTCGTCCTCGGTCCCTTGCCGTCCGAGCGAGAGGTTATCCTTGATCGATCCGGTAAACAGCGCCGCATCCTGCCCCACGAAGCGGAACGCCTCGCGCAGTTGCTGCGGGCGATACTGGCGGCTGTCGATCCCGCCGACCATCAGCGCTCCGTCGGTCGGCTGGTATATCCCGCACAGCACGCGCCCCAGCGTCGACTTGCCCGACGCGACCCGACCGACCACGGCAATCTTCTCGCCCGGCTTGATCGTCAGGTTGATCCCGTCGAGCGCCGAGGCGCTGGTGTTGGGATAGCGGAACTCGAGGTTCTCGAGCACCAGCGTGGGCGCATCGATCTTCGATAGCGTCAAGGTCGATCCCTTGCGGCGCTCGTCTTCGTCATCGAACAGGCGCTCGATACTCCCGAGCGTTTCCTTCGCCTGCCGCCCGCGGGTGAGCAGGAAGGCGATCTGGCCCGCCGGCGCGAGCGAGCGCGACGCGAGCATCACGATCGCGATGATCGCTCCCATCGAAATCTTGCCTGCCGCAAAAAGGTAATACCCGCCGATGACGAGGCTCACGGTAGAAAGCTGCTGGAAGCTCTGCGCCATCCCCACGGCCAGCGCGTTCACATCGCGCAGTCGCGCCTGCGAATGCGTGCCGACCTCGGCCAGCCGCCGCCAGCGACCAAGCATCGCGCCTTCGCCCGCGAGGCTTTTGAGCGTTTCCATCCCGGCGATCGATTCGACCAGCAGGGTCTGCTGCAATCCGTGGTCGGCCTGGGCATCCTGCGCCGCGGCGACGACCTTGCGCTGGAGGAAGAACCCGACTGTCGCCATCATCGCTATGATCGTCAGCGGGACCAGCGCCAGCCAGCCGGCAATCAGCGCGATCACCGCCACGAACACCACCAGGAAGATGCTGTCGACGATCAGCGTCACAGTCGTCGCTGCGAAGAAATCGCGCACCGAACTGTATTCCGAAACCCGCGCTGCAAGTGCGCCAGTGTGACCCCTTCGGTTCTCCAGCGGGGTTGCCAGCAAGCGTCCGAAGATCTTCTGCGACAGCTTCAGGTCGAGCCGACGGGAAATCTCGTCGATCACCGATGTCCGCGCCCGGCGCAGCGAGAACTCGAGCGCGAATGCCAGCAGCACCCCGATCGCCAGCACCCACAGTGTCGACTGCGCCTTGTTGGGGATCACCCGGTCATAGACGTTCATGGTGAACAGCGGCAGTGCGATCGCCAGCAGGTTGATGACCACCGAAGCGACCAGCACCGGGGTGAATGCCCGCCGTTCCTTGCGCAGCTCGCTCCAGAACCAGTGCCCGCGCCCCTTGGCATGCCACGGTGCTTCCATCTCGCGCAGCTGGTCGGGATCGCCGTAAAGGAAGATATACCGGTCCGGCGGACCGGCCGACAGTTCGCCACGGGCAACCCACGCCTCGCCCGCCCCGAACGGGCGCCAGACCAGCAGGTCCTGGTCCTGCGCTTCGAGGATCAGCACGAATTCGCCCGGCGAGAGTTCAACCAACGCCGGATATTCGCTCGCCTTGATCGGCAGGCGGCGAACCTTTCGCGGTTCGAAGTTGATCCCCACCAGTTCGAGCGCCGCCTCGGCCTGGTGGCCGGGCAAGCGTCCATCGACATCGCGCGGGAGTTGGTCGAGCAACGCTGAGGAATACGTCGGGCCGAGCCGCCGGGCGGCCTCGCCTACGCACTCGGCCAGCGGGTCGGCCAGATCGCCCGCTATGCGTTCCCCATCGATCGACACGACCACTCTTTCCGTCGGACTGCCCGACTATCCCTTGGGCTTGAACCGCCGCTGCAGTTCAGCCGGAACCGGCGGACCGAAACCGTGATCGACGCGCTCGGTCATCCCAGCACCCGCACCCGGCGCAATGTTCATCGAATCGATGAAATTGTTGGTCGCCGCGAGCGTCTGGTACTGAGCGAACAGCTGCGAGAACTTCGCCGTCTCCAGGCGGACCTGGGTGTTGTAGCGGGTGTTCTGCGCATCGAGAACATCGAGCAGGCTGCGACGACCGACGTTGAACTGGCTGCGATAGCTGAGCAGCAAGTCATCGCCGACCTCGCTCTGGCGGGCCAGCTTGCCAGCGATGTCACGCTCCGAATTCATCGTCAGCCAGGCGGTCCGAACGTCCTGTTCGGCCTCGCGCATCCGTTGGTGGAGGATATAGCGCTGCTCGCTCGCGCGGCGGACCATTTCCTGCACGTTGTTGGCTGCGATCCCGCCGTCGAACACGTTCCAGCGCAGCACCGCGAGAGCCTGCACATCGTTGGTTTCGCCAGCGAAACCGTCGATGTCCTCACCTACGCGGCCGCGCACCTCGACGCCGATCGTCGGGTATTGCTCGGCCACTGCTTTGTCGACCGCGGCATTGGCGCTGTCGACATCTGCCTGCGACTCGCGCACCAGCGGGTTCCGGGTCCGGGCGAGACCGACCGCCGTGTCGAGATCGCTCGGCAACGAGGCCGCAAGATCGGGTGGCACCGCGACATTGTCGATATTAAGCCCGGTCAGCGCGCGCAGCGTGATCTTGGCATTCTCCAGATCCTGCTCGGCCTGCGCTTCCTGCACCAGCGCGGCCTGCAACCGCTCTTCGGCCTGTTGCTGGTCGGCAATGCTGATCGAACCTTCCTGGACGCCCTTGCCGAGGTCGCCCACCAGTGTCTGGTGGAAACTCACATTGTCCATCGAAGCGGCAACCACGCGCTGCTGGAGCAGCACGTTGAGGTATTGCCGCGCCACCTGGAGCGCGACGAACTCTGACCGCTCGACGACCCGCAACGAAGCACCGTCGACGCGCGCGGCCTGCTTGAGCACTTCACCCCGCCGGCGGCCGAAATCGATCGCCGTCCAGCTGCCGGTGATCCCGGCTTCGAGCGGGTACAGCACATCGTTGGCGATGCCGAGGTTGCGGCGCGTGGTGTTCTCCAGTCGCCGGATTCCTCCGGACGCCTCGATATCGACGCGCGGCGCATAAAGCCCTTGCGCCTGGCGACGCTCGAACTGGATCGCCTCGGTATTCATCTGCGCCTGGATGATCTGCGGATTGGATTGCATCGCCACGGCGATCGCATCCTGCATCGTCACCACCTGCCCGGCATCGATCTTGTCGACCGTGGCGGCAGCAGTGGGATTGGTCGCAACGTCCTGCGCGTAGGCAGCGGTAGCTGTCCCGGCAAGGAGGGCGGCGGCGGCAATTGCTAGCGTATTGGTTCGCATCTTTCCCTCCCTCACTTTACGCCGATTTCAACGCGGCGGTTCTGCGGGTTGCGCACCCCGTCGGCCGTTGGGACCCGCGGGTTGGATTCGCCACGTGCCTCGGTTGTGATTTCGCTCGAGGGGATGCCCAGTTCGGCCATCACGGCGGCCACTGCATCGGCGCGCCGCTGCGACAGGCCCATGTTGTACGCATCCGAACCTGCGCGATCGGTATTGCCGACCACGTCGAACGCCTTCCAGCCGCAAGTACCGGCGTTTTCCGCGACGAACTTGATCGTCTGGCGGGCATCGCTTGTGACGTCCGACTTGTCGAAATCGAAGAATACGATCCCGGGAATTTTCTGCGCACAGATTTCCGGCGAAACGGTTGGTTTCGGCGGCGGTGGAGGCGGCGGCGGTGGTGGTGGTGGCGCCTTCTGCGTCATCAGGCGCGAAGCCAGTTCGCACTTGGAAATGCTCACTTCATCGCGCGTGTTGTGCTTAAGGTATCCGAGCGCAATTGCGCACTGGACCTTTGCTTCGGATGCCCAGGTCCAGCGGGAATCGCTCGCGTTGATGAACGCCGGATCGTTGGTCGCGGCTAGCGCAGTATCGTAACGCTGCTGGATCGCCGTTTTCAACGATTTGAGGTCCATGCCGGCAAGATCTTGCGCCGCTGCAGGAGCGGCCAAGACGGCCCCTCCAATCACAGCGGCCAGAGCCAGTTGGGCGGTTGTGTTCTTCATGTCTTCCCCCGGTCTTTCAGAATCCTACGCTAAATCAGCCATGAGCCGCCGCCGCGATCGCCGCGTGGTGGTCCATCATTTCGGGCGTCAAAGAGCCCGGTCCCATCGATGCCATCCCTGCGAATATGTGACCGTCGAGCGCTGCTGCCAGCACCTCCGGCCCGATATGCAGAGCGGCAAAGTTCGTCGAGTGGGCTGCGACATGCGCGCCGCCAGCTCCGCCAGCAGTGTAGTGATCGACAATCGCCTCGACCGCGTGGTTGCCAGCGAAATCGGCCAGCGCTTCCTGAACAGCTGCGGCATGAACCGCCTTGCCGCCAGCAGCCCCGGTCTGCGCACCCTGCAAGCCGAGCACAGCATCCATCATCGCGCCTTGGATTCCGTCCATGTGCACCATGGTCGGCGCAATATCGTGCATCCCGGCAGCCATATCGCTCGCGCTCGCCCCACTAGCGATCGTCGCATGCTCGCTGCCCGACGTCGCGCCCTGGATCGAAGCCTGGGCGGCATGCGTATCCAGATGGCTAGAATGATCCGGCTGCTGCGTATTGCCGTGCTGGTTGGTGTCGTTGAGCAGTGAAGATGCCTTCGAGGCGGCCTTCAATGCCGTCGAGTCCAGCGTTTCGATCGCCATCGCCCGCGGCGCTGTGATCGCGATGTCGGCCAGCGCCAGGTGCTGTGCGGCGTGATCGCCGGGCAAGGTGGCCGCAGCCACCTCAAGCGGATGGAGCACCCCGGCCGCAACCGCTGCAGTCGTGACCGCTTCGCTGGTCCGCTGCTGCGAACGCAGCGCAGTGGCGAACGACGCATCGGCCAGCGTACCCGTGCTGCCGTTGGCCCATGTGAACGTGCCCATCCCGTGAATGGTCACATCGCCGCCTGCCGCAGTCGAGGCATTGCCATCGTTGGTCAGTGAGATAGCCGTGATCCCGAGTTCGGCCAGCGTGTGGAACTCGCCCGGATCGGCGACTCCGTTGGAATTGGCATCCTGCCACACGCCGAACTGGGCATAGGCTGCGTCGTGTGCGTCGAGCACGCCGTCGTGATTGCTGTCGTACCGCGCAGCGATGCCCTGGAGGTCGGTCATCGTATTGCCGCCGAACACGAATTCCTCGGCCGAAGTGACCTTGCCGTCGCCATTGAGGTCGACTGCGAGGATTCCGTCGCCAGGCCCCGCCCACGCGGTCGCCACGCTGCCGTGACCGTAGTTGTAGGCAACCCCTGCAGAGGTGCCGAGGAAGTGCAGCCCGTCGCCGTTGAGGTCGAGCACGACCGGCGTGACGCTGGTCACCGACCCCGACAGCGCGATCGGCGTCGAGGAATCGACAGCTGAGGTCACTGTCGCGTGGATCGTCTGGGTCAGTGGATCGTTGTCGCCATCCTGGATCGTTGCGTTGAAGGTCAGGTTGGCATTTTGTGCGCTCGTGGTCGGAACGTTGAATCCGATGTTGGTCACCTTGAGCGGCGAAGTATCCGAGATATTGGAGAATGCTTCGGTACCGGTGCTGCCACCGCCCGAACCAACTGCCCGGTTCAGGTCGATTGCCGTTCCGGTCACACCATCGGCCGAATTGACAATCTCCGCGCCGATGATCTGCCAGGTCGAACCGCCCGAATTGAAATCGTTCGATTCGATGATCACGAGGCCGTCGTTGTTGCTGCCCGACCCGGCATGGATCGCGTTGGCGAGAGATTCGTAGGGCGAACCGGCGAGCGCCGTTTGTGTTGCAGCCCAGTGCGAGTTGTCGAACCGGTAGATATCGCCGTTATCGACCGCGATCGCCTTGGTCGTGAAGGTATCGCCGGCATCGATTAAGCCGTTGTGGTTGGTGTCCTCCCACAGCTTGACGATTATCAGCAGGTTTTCCGAATTCCCGATGCCGTCGAACGCAAGGTACATCGAATCCGAACTCGCGGTGGCCAGGCTACCGGTGACCCCGGTCGGGTTCGAGTTGTAGAGGTCGAAATTCAGGACTTCGTTGCCGCCGATCGTGTCGCCACCGACGCCGTTCGAAGCGTTCGACACCGAAACCCAACTGTTCTGCAGCGAAGTCCCTTCGGAGATCAACTCGCCTGCAGTCCATGTGCTTGCTGAACCATCGTTGATAGGCGGCACTATGTATGAATAGCTGACCGTTTCATGGCTACCGTTGCCCGAATCGATGCCGGTGAATTGGGCGTAGAACCCGTCGTGTGCACCGGGCGAGGATTCGGCGACTAGGGTCGTCACGGCAACAGCCGGCTGGGTCGTATCGATCGTGCTGGTATTAAGTTGATAACCGACGAACGCCGAACCGCCCTGCGTGTCGACTGTGACATAGGCCTTGATCGCATGATCAAGATCGACCGTGTAGGTTCCGTTGACCTTGTCGAAGGTCAGTGTGCCCGTCTCGTGATCGATCGTGCCGTTGCCAACCGCGTAGTCGAACGAGAAGGTGTAGATCGCGGAACTCGCATTCTCCGAGGACTCGGTGATCGAGTAGTTCTGCACTGCTACGCCGTTGATCGTGGCATCGCCGGTGACTGAAGCAAACACGTTGTTGTCGGTCCGCGCCCCGTCAGCACCCAGATCGTAGGCGAACGTGCCGGTCGCGGCGTAGTCGCCCGAATTCTGGATGTTGATGTCCGACGCTGCGGTCATGACCGGTGCCGAATCCTGGAATGTGATCAAACTGCCGATATGCGCCGAGGCGGTGCTGTAATCGTGGTCGCCGTCGGTCGCGGTAACGACCGCCGAAATGGCACTGTCGGTGATCGACACCGAGTCATCCGGGTTGAGCCCGTCGAGGTTGTGTTGGATCGATAGGTATTCGACCACCGAAACTGCGCCCGTGGTGGCATCGATCGCCACTGCAAACGCAGCATCGCCCGCCTGGCTGCCTACCCGTCCGACGATGATTCCGCCTTCGTTGTAAAGGAGGATGCTGGCACCGTCGGTTGTCTTAAGGCCTGAGTCGGTCCCGTCGGTTGTCGAAAGGCTATAGGCAACCGATCCGCCATCGGCTCCGAACGTCGTGCCGGTAGAATCGACCACATTGCCAAGCACCGAACTGGTGCTGAGGGCATAGCCGACAGGCGCACCGCCCGTATCGGCATCGTGACCAACCTGAGCCACCGAATCGAACACGGCCAGCGAACCGGCGACGTCGTTGGAGTCTGTCTGGACACCGGCGCTCTCATCGAGCGAAACCGAGAGGTTCGCGACGCTGATAACCGCGTGCGGGCCATCGTCTGCAAACAGCAGGTTGCCACCGAGGTCGAGCGTGGCCGAGCTGCTCGCCTTGTCGCCATCACCATCGGTGATCGTCGAGGTCGCGGTGAGCGAAATCAGGTCGGTCGGCAGCGCGATGGTCTGGGCGTCGAAGTTGCTGTCAACGCCCGGAGCCGGATGGTCGAGCGCAGCGAACTGGGTCATCGAGACCGTTCCGGCACTGTCGACCGACACCTGGAACACCCAGGCAGACGTGTCCGTTGTCCCGGCTGCCGAAGTCGTACCGACCACAGTGCCGTTATAGTCGAATACATAGATGTGCTGACCGCCGCTGGTGAGGCCGGAGTCGGTCCCGTCGCCAAGCGTCGCGGTCACCGCATAGGCAGTTGTCAGGCTCCCCGGACCATCGGCACCATAGCTGGTGTTGGCCGGATCAGTCCCGAACGCTCCCGAGAAATCGGCAGTGACGGTTTCGCTGCCGCCGTTCAAGGTCGCGTGATCGTGGGTCGTGATCGTAATCGCGTCTCCGTCAGTCACGGTGGCCGAAACGATCGGGCTATCGTCGTTGATGGTGGCGGTGAAGCTGGTGTTGCCGGTCGAGCCATCGCCGTCGGTCACCGTCACGTGCACGTCGAAGCTCAGGTTGTCCTCGTACGCGGTCGAGTTCGCCACGTTCGG